>CANKOY010000055.1 GCA_947484275.1 Planctomycetota bacterium
GCGCACGACCGGCTCCCAGCTTCCGGAGACCAGTGCTTTCCCGTCAGGTGTCCAGGCCAGGGCGTGGCACGACTTCCCTTTGGGGTGCGCTTGCCAGGTGTGCAGCGGCTCAAGCGTGTTCCCGTCGCGAATCTCGATGCGTCCGTCGAAGCTGGCGATCGCCATGCGGCCGCAGTCGGGACTGTAGCAGGCTACATAAGCGGCAGCGCTCGCCGTCAACTTCGCGCCGCCGTAGTGTTCGGCTCGCGCGTCCCAGATGCGCATGCTGCCATCGGTGGAACTGCTGAACAGGCGCGATCCGTCCGGAGCGAAAGCTGCGCTGGTCAAGTCGTCTCCGTGACCGATCAGTGTCGCCCTCGGACTCCAATCCGCTGTGTTCCACAGGCGCAGCGTGCCGTCGTCGGAAGCCGTGGCGAGCGTCGCACCGTCCCGTGTCAGTGCGAGCTTGACGACGTAGTCCGTGTGTCCGCGCAGGGTGGCGACGAGTTCGCCGCTGGTCGCGTTCCACACGCGCGCGGTCTTGTCCTTGGAGGCGCCGATCACGAACTTGCCGTCCGCGGTCCAGGCGACGTCGTCCACGGCGTTGTAGATGCCCTCGTCCGGCACCGCGCACTTCAGTGGCTCGCCGCCGGCCGCGTCCCAGACGAAGACGCAAAAGTCCCAGGAACCCGCGGCGATTCGCGTGCCATCGGGAGAAAACGCGAGGCCCACCAGCGGCTTGCGCCCGCCCTCCAGGGAACGAACAAGCGTGCCGTCCTTTGAATTCCAGAGGTGGACGGTACCGACCACCATTCGCTCGGGCGGGCGCTCATAGGCGCAGGAAGCGGCGAGCACGCCGTCGGGACTGAAGTCCGCGCCGCCGACCGGGTAGCCGTGGCCCTTGAAATCGACATCCAGCTTGCGCTCGGCGACGTTCCAGATCTTGACGGTTCGATCGTAGGAGGTCGTGACGAGTCGCGAGCCATCTGCGTCAAAGCGCGCGTAGGTCACGCTCTCCTTGTGGGAGCCGAGCGCCGCGATCAGCGCGCCATCGCTCGCCCGATGCAACGCCACCGCGCCGTCCGAGAACCCGAACGCAAGCGTCGCGCCGTCGGAACTCGCGGCGAGCGCCGCCACCTTCGCGGAGCCCGTGGGAATGCTGCTCAAGCACTCATCGAGCGCCGCGTCGTGAACGCGCCATTCGAAGCCGCGCATTTTGGGATCGGTCCGATCGAGCCACGCGCGCGCCACCGCCAATTCCGAGAGACGAATCGCCGACTCCGCCGCGGCGATTTGTGTGCGGTACAACTCGTGCTCGATTCCAGGGGCGGACTGCAACCCGAGGGTGAGAATCAGGCTCCACATGGCTCAGGCCTTCTCCAACACGATCTTCAAAGTCTCGAGCGCATTCCCCCAGCCGTCGCGCACTTCATCCGCCTCGCGCCGCGACTGGATTCGCGTGTGGTTCAGCGTGATACCGGTCTTGCCTTTGCCCTTGTCAGCGAACATGACTTCCACGGCGCTGCCCGCGGCCAATTTCGGATGGTCCCAACTGAAGCGCAGGTCCTTGTCCGTGCGAATGCGTTTGTACGTGCCTTGGTCGCCGTCGCCGTTGGCGAACGAGCCGCCGTCCTTGAAGTCCACGCGAGTCTTCGCGCCCAGCCAGCGGTCCATCTGCTGCGCCTCGGCGAAAGCCGCGAAGACCTGATTCAACGGCGCTGCGATCGTCTTCGTCGAGCAGATCGAGTACCCGGTCGGCTTGCCGTCCTTTTCCTTCTGTCCTTTGGCGCGCTCGTACTCGACCGCGATCGTCGTCGCCCACCATGCGTTCTTCGCCGTGGCCTCGTGGACGTGATTGACGAGCTCGCGCCGGCCCTGCTCGAGTCCGCCGAACTGGTCCAGTTCCGCAAACCACTGCTTCAGGGTTCTTTGGGTCGCTTCCTTGCAGGAAGCGTCGGTCACATCAGGCGAGTCGACGGGATTGATCTTCATCGTGGGATCCTGTGGAGCGCGCGGAGCGCGGGGTTTCGGCGAGCAGTCGTTCGACGTAGTCGCGCAGCTGCACGACCGCGGTGTCGTAGGCTTCGAAGTTGCGATAGCTGCGCGCCAGCATCACGGCGCCTTCCATCGTGGTCAGCACGAACACAGCCAGCTCACGCGGCGTCGCGCGGTCCGGCAATTTGCCGCGGGCGCTTTCGAAGCACTCCTCCACGGCCGCGAGCCAGCCCTCGAAGTTCTGCGTGAGCAGGGCGCGCGCCTGTGGGTGGGTTTCCGCGACCTCGAGCACCAGGTTTCCGATCGGGCAACCATGCTTGAACTCGGTCATCTCCAGCATGCGGCGATAGCCAGCTAGCAGGCCGAACACGCGCTCGATCGGATCGTCGATGGCCTCCCAAATCGGCGCGAGGACCTCGGGGTACAGCAGTCGTTTGCGCGCCTCGAGCGTCGCGTGCAGCAGGTCTTCCTTGGTGGGGAAGAAGTAGTAGAGCGACCCGGGCAGGACCCCAGCCTTGCGCGCGATCTGGGCCAGGCCGGTGTTCCGGTAGCCCTGGAACACGAACAGCTCCATGGCGGCTTCGATCAGTCTCTCGCGGCTGTCGGGGGTAGTTGCCATAGGATGGTAGTTGGGTGACCAACTAATAAAATAGCGAGGCGGCGATGGCTGTCAATGGGTCCCTAGCGCCGAAGATCCGGATCGGCGCTAAATCCAATGGCACACCAACTTTGCGCGGCGTCGGCGACATGTCCCCCGTGGCCAGAACGCCTCGGGGCGCGAGGATCAACGGCGGATCCCCTTCCGACCGGCTTGGCGATCAACGCAGCCGTCAGGTCAGCCGAGCACCGAGGTCAGGAACTCCCCCACCAAGGTGATTTCCTCCATCACGACCTCGTGCTGCATGCGGTACTCGTGCCAATCCACCGTGAAGCCCGCCGCCGTCAGGGCGTCGCGGGAACTGCGGCCCCGGGAGATCCCCACCATGGGATCGAGGGTGCCGTGACACATCAGGATCGGCAGATCGCGGTTGGCTTCGCTGGCTTCGTCGGCAAGCGAATCGCCGAGGACCATGTAGGTGGAAAGCCCGATCACGCCGGCGAGGCGCTCGGGATGGCGCAGGGCGGTGAACAATGAGATCGCACCGCCCTGGGAAAATCCGGCGATCACGATTCGCGAACACGGCACGCCGCGCTCGATCTCGCGCTCGATCAAACGCGTCACCGCTGCTGCCGAGCGGCGCACGCCCACCTGGTCGTGGCGGCGGTTCAGATCGATGTCCCCGATGTCGTACCAGGCCGGCATGACGAAGCCGTTGTTGATCGACACCGGGATCTTCGGAGCGTGGGGAAACACGAAGCGCACGCCGAGCTTCGGATCGAGCCCCAGGGCCGGGACGATCGGCACGAAGTCGTTGCCGTCGGCCCCCAGGCCGTGCAGCCAAATCACGCTGGCGCGCTGGGGAACCTGGGGCTCGAGTTCGACGGTCTTCAGCAATTGCGCGGCGCTCACGCGGACCTCGGCTTGCCGTCGATCCAGGCGATCGGGCGCTGGGTCAATCGGTAGCGCTCGACCAGGCGCTCGGCGAAGGCGTCCATGTACGGATCGCAGTCTTCCAGCTCGCGCGCGATTCCACGCAGGTGGGCAAGCTCCACAAGCTCTCCGGGGAGCCCGATCAACGGCACACCGCCTTCGACGACGCAGATCGACGCGCAGTAGCCCTGCCCCTTCCCGTGGGTGTGGTAGTTGAGCACCAACTCGCGCTGCTCTTCCGCGGCTTGGGCGACTTTCGGCCCGTAGGAGGGGTGCTCGCGGATTTTGTCGATCGCCATCTCGAAGAACGACAACAAGTGCTCTCTGTGCTGCTCCATCATGTGGGCAGAGAGTCTAGCAGCCGTTGCTGGCACCCCGTCAGCGGGATTTTGTCGCTCCTTCGAGCGAAACTCAGCGCGCGCCGACCCCGCACTTGCCCGCTGTGAACGCGGGCCGATCCAGGCGCACGAAACTGGTCTCCTCCAGCAACTTCGCCGGCGGCTGGGGCATGGGCGTGCGCGCGTCATTGATCAGACTGCGCACTTTCCACAGATCGTCGAGGCGCACGAAGTCCGTCCAAGTCAGCGAATCCTTCGAGCCCGCGTTGTGTGAGAAGCGCACGGGGCACTCGATCATCTGCAGGCCCATGCGCTCGGCCAAGGCGATCCACTCGACGGCGAACGTGGTGCGCTCGAGCTTCGCGCGCTCCGCGATGCGGCGTGCGGCGCCTTGCTGGAATCCGAGCAGACCGCAGAAGAGATCGCGCGCTGCCAGGGGCACCATCATGCGCGCCGCCATGCCGTACATGGCCTCCGCGGCCCGTCGCCCAGCGGGCCGCTGCGAGCGCACGAACGCTCCGTCGAGCTTGCGCGATGCGATCGCTATGTCCGCGCCGGCCTGGAGGCTGTCGAGCAGCACGGCGGCGTCCTCGATCGGCGCCGCGAGGCCCACCTCGGCCAGCAGGACGTAGCGACCTTCTGCCAGCAGCAGTCCCGAGCGCGCCGCGGCGCCGAGGCCTTTTCGCACCTCGCTGCGCACCAGCCGCAAGCGCTTGAACGAATGAGTCCACGGCCCAATGACCTCCGCAATTGCGTCGTGGCTTCCGTCGTCCACGATCAGGACCTCCGCCGACATTTTGGAGCGGCTGAGGAATGACGCAACGCGCTTCAGGGTCATCGCGATGCGCTGTGCATCGTCCGAAGTCGGAATCACGATGCTCAGGTCCCAACCCTCGCCCCGCGATCGATCCACCGCCCGGCGCCGATCCGCTGCGCCATCGCGTCCAGTTCCTTTGATTGCCACGCTTGCCCCCTGCTGATTTTCGCCCCTTCGACTCCTGACGCCCACCCCCGGGTTCCCCCAGGCTGGCGGAGGCACTCCGAAGATTCTTCGAAGCGCCAGAGCGCGGATCGTCGGCCGGCGGAGCGAGTCTTGAGGGAAGTGTCGTAAGAGACAGGTCAACGGCCCGGGATCTCAGACCAGGGCGTACCAAGCCCGTCCGATCCACTCGTGCAGGGCCCAACTCGAATCGCGCAAGCCGCGCGCCGAAGGCACCCAGCTGCGGAGGTCGCCAGGGCGCGACTCGCGCCAGCCCGTGCCCGCGAGGCGCGCGGACAGCCCCGCCCCTCGAAATTCCGCCAGGGCGCGGGGTCCGTGCCAGGCGTGGGTCACGACCAGGACGCGCTCGATGCCCTCGGCGCGCAGGAGTTCCGCTGAGAACTGAGCGTTCTGCCGCGTGTCCATCGCGCGCGTCTCTTTCCAACGAACCGGGACGAGGAACTCATCCTCCAGGACCGACGCCATGGCAAGGGCGAGAGCGGGTGCTCCCCGGCGCGGTGGGCCGGCGGAAACAAGCAGCGGCAGTCGCGATTGCCGGCCGATCCTCGCGGCGTAGCGCAGGCGCTCGAGCGTCAGGGGACCGACGCTCGCTTTGTTGTACTCAGGGGCAAAGACATTTGCGTCGGCGCCGAGCACAACGATGGCCTGCGCGTCTGCGGGATCCAGTTCAGCGCCCGGAGGTGAGTTCTGCAGCCCGATCAACAGCGCCGCAGCAATCGCCGGAATCGAGAGCAGCACCAGGAGAGCCGACGACAGGCCGATCATCCAGCGTGCGGTGCGCGGCGCGCGGCGCCAGAGCAACAGACCCACAGCCGCGCAAACGAACAGGCAAAGGGGCGGCATCACGAGGAGCTTCAAGGCGCTAATGAACATCCAGGAACATCCTGCTCGCTTCGGCGGTGGACGCGATTGTAGCCTCGCGGCCTAGATGGCAACGCGCGCACTCGGCGGATGGTGGGTCTATGTGCTCGTTTCGCACGGGAGCTCGTCCACCTACGTGGGCACGACGCGCGATGCCGAGCGGCGCCTGCGCCAGCACAATGGACTGGAGCGCGGCGGCGCGCGCCGGACGCGCTCGGGTCGGCCCTGGGTCTGCGCCCGCGTCCACGGCCCCTTTGACGATCGCAGCGCGGCCCAGCGCGCGGAAGCCAAGCTCAAGCGCGAACGCGGGGCTTCGCGGCTCTCGGCTTGCGTGTTCGGGCCGCCGGCGGATTGAATCCGACCCAGCGCAGGTCGTCCACTCCAGCGAAACGCCGCGCCATGACTTTCAGCGCAGCAGGATTGGAATCCACGAGCATGAACGAACGCCCCAATTCCAGCGCAGCCTGCCCCGTGGTTCCGCTGCCGGCGAAAAAGTCAAGCACTCGTCCGCCCGGGCGCGAAGAGGCTTGGACGATTCTGCGCAGGATTCCCAGGGGTTTCTGGGTCGGGTAGCCGGTTTTTTCGGCGCCGTTCGTCGGCACGATCGTGTGCCACCAAGTGTCCGTCGGCACTTTGCCGCGCGCGGCCTTTTCTGGGCTCACCAGACCGGGCGCCATGTACGGGATGCGCTCGATCGCCTCGAAATCAAACACGTAGTCGAGCGGATTTTTCGCGTAGAGCAGAATGTTGTCGTGCTTCGCCGGCCAGCGATCCCGGGACCGGCCGCCGTAATCGTAGGCCCAAATGATCTCGTTGATGAACGAGGCGCGGCCGAAGATCTCGTCGAGCAACACCTTGCAGTAGTGGACCTCGCGAAAATCGACGTGGAAGTACAGCGATCCGTCGGCTGCGAGCACGCGCTGGGCTTCGATCAGACGCGGCTCGAGAAAGGCCAGGTAGTCGTCGAAGCGATCGTTGAATCGACGCGTGCTGAGGGCCTTGTTCTGGTAGCGCTTGCCCTGAAAGCCAACGTGTTTGCCGCTCTCGGCCTGGACACTGCGCAGCTGCGTGCGCTGCTGCATCTTGCCCGTGTTGAACGGCGGATCGATGTAAATCAGATCCACCGCACCGTCCGGCATCGCGCGCAGCACGTCGAGGTTGTCCGCCAGTTGAATCGTGTGCCCCATGGAACGTCCGCCTGCGGAGTCAGGTACCTGATTCCGTTCGCGCGCTCTCCTGGCGGTAGGCGTCGCGAAAGGGCACGCCGGCCTTGACTTGCTCCAGGGTGCGCGCGGTGGCTGAAAGACCGGGGTCCGCAAGCACGCTCGCGATCGCCGCGCTGTCGAACTCAATGCGCCCGAGGAGCTTCGTGCACAGCGGCAACATCACCGCCATGCGATCGTGGGCACGGAACAGCGGGCCCTTGAGCAACTGAAAATCGCGGTGGTAGCCCGAGGGCAAATCGCGCACGACATCGAGCAGCGCGGCGCGATCGCAGATCACCTGCCGCCCGTGGGCGCGCAGCAGTTCGATCAGGTCTGGATTGCGCTTCTGCGGCATCAACGAAGAGCCGGTGGTCAACTCGATCGGCAGGCGCACGAAGCCGAATTCCTTGGAGGAGTAGAGCCACAGGTCCGCTGCGATTTTTCCCAGATCGAGCGCGAGCGCTTCGAGCGCGGTGACGTAGGCGAGCTCGGCGCGACCGCGCGAGTGTTGCACCAGTGTCACCGGCTCCACGGCTCGCTCGAAACCCAGACGCTCGGCGACGAACTCGCGCGCAAGTCGCACTGGCAAGCCGTAGCCCGCACCGGAGCCCAGCGGGCACTCCGCGATTCGCAGGCGCGCGTCGGCGAAGGAAGCGAGATCGTCCTCGAGGGCGCGCCCGTGGGCCAGGGCCCAATCCGAAACACTGGACGGCATCGCCGGTCGCAAGTGCGTGTATCCCGGCAAGGCGATCCCTGCCGAACGCCGCGCCAATTCGCCACAGGCCGCGATCAGGACCTCGGTCTTCGCGCGCGTCGCATCCAGTGCTTCCCGAAGCCACAGGCGCACATCGAGGGCCACCTGTTCATTGCGACTGCGCGCGGTATGCAATTTTTTGCCAGGGTCGCCGATGCGCTCGATCAAGCGTCGCTCCACCGCGGAGTGAACGTCTTCGTCGCCCGGCTCCACATCCCACTCTCCGGCGCGATGCGCGGTCCGCAGGTCCTCGAGTCCGCTCTCGATCGCACGCAGATCCTCCGCGCTGATCAGCCCGACTTGCGCCAGGCCCTGCGCGTGGACGCGGGAGCCCTGCAGATCGTGCTCCACCAATCGTCGGTCCATCAGCGGATCGTCACCGATCGTGAAGGACAACATCTCGGCGTCGATCGCATCGCCGCGATCCCAGATCGGCCGCGGAGCCTCCGCTGCACTCATCGCATCACCGCCTTCGGGGATAAGGCCTCGAGCGCCAATGGAACGAAACGAATGTAGAACGCGGATCCGGCTTCGAGCTCGGTGCGCAGGATGAACTCATCGGGCGTGTGAGAACGCGCGGTCTCTCCCGGACCGCACTTCACGCACGGCACGCCCTGCAGGAGCGCCATGTCTGAGAGTGTCGAGGAGCCCACGGCCCTGCTCTGCCCGCTAGCGCTCAGTGCAGCGCGCACCAACGGATGATCCTCCGCGGTTTCAATCGGCCGCAAACGCGCTGAGCGCACGCTTATCTTTGCGTTGGGCAGGCGCGCCTCCAGGGCGAGCACGCCATCCTGCGCGCCGAAGGGCGGGGCGATGCGCCCATCGAACACGGCCAACGCGCGATCGGGTACGACGTTGTGCCGCTGTCCGGATTCGAACACGGTAGCGACCAGTGTGCTTTTCCCAAGCAGCGCATGTTCGCGGCCGACTTCGACGTAGGGCGCCGTGGCCTGCAGCTCGCGTCCAGCGGCGAGCAACGCGTTGTCGTGATCCACGCGCGCAACATGCGCTGCGTGACAGGCGCGACCGTGCCATTCAGCGGTGAGGACAGCGAGGCCAGATTGCGCACGCACGACGCCGAGTCCGGTGGGTTCACCGGTCACGGCCCCGTCGGGAAGTCCAAGACGCGCGATGGCGTCACCCATGCCGGCGTTGGTCGTCTCCTCGCACGCCGTAAGGGCCAACTCCACCTTTCCGCTCCATGCGCGCGAGGACTTCAGTGCCACGAGCGCAGTCAACATCGACGCGACACTGGCCTTGGCGTCGTTCGATCCGCGGCCGTACAGGCGGCCGTCGCTCCAATCCTCGGCGAATGGCTCCCGCGTCCAGCCGTTGCCAACCGGCACGGTGTCCAGGTGCGAATTCATCAGAAAACGCGCGCCGCTACCGCGCTCCAATCGCGCGAGGACCGTGTGGCCCGCGCGCTCGCTGTCGATACCGTTCGCCGCGAGAAATGCGCACACGAAGTCAGCGATCGGCCCCTCGTTTCCGGAGATGCTCTGGATCGCGACTAGGTCGCGCAGCAGTTCCGAGACGTTCGTCACGCGCTTGCTCCGCTCAACGCGGGCTCAGGCGCGCGTTCCGGCTCGAGCGTCACCAAAGTCCCTGCGCCCTGGGTGGTGTACAGCTCCACCAACACGGCCTCCGGATCCGCGCCGGAGACGACGTGGACGCGGGCGACACCGCCCTCGAGCGCCGTGCGGATTGCCTTGGCTTTGACTTTCATTCCCGCCTGCAAGACGCCCGCCGCTTCCATCGCAATCAGGTCAGCCAACGTCAGTGCCGAAACCAGGGAGTGTGCGTCGTTCATGTCGCGCAGGATTCCCGGCGCGCCCGTGGCGAGGATCAGCTTGCGCGCCTTCATTTCGACGGCGATGGCCGCTGCCGCCAAGTCGGCGTTGACGTTGAGGAAGCCGCCGCGGCCGTCGCCTGCGGGCGGAGCCACCACGGGCACGAAGCCCTTCTCGATCAACGCCGAGAGCAACTCGCCGTGCACGGAATGCAGGTCGCCGACCTCTCCGAAATCCACCATGCCCTCGCTGGTGACGACGGGCTTGCGCCGCGCGGCTTCGAGCACGCGCCCGCTGACGCCGCACAACCCGACCGCCTGGGCGCCCTCGGCCGTCAAAGCCGCGACGATTTCGGAATTCAGCTCACCGACGGTGGCCATGCGCAGGGCGCGCAGGCCCACGGCGCTGGTGACGCGCCGGCCGTCGACCATGCGCGGCTCTTCGCCAAGCAAACGCTGCACCGTGTCGGTCTGCGGACCGCCGCCGTGGACGACGACGACGCGCGCGCCGAGCGACTGAAGGATTGCCACCTGCTTCGCGAACTGGCGCACGTTGGCGGGCCGGGACAGGGCTCCACCGCCAACCTTGATCACCATGGTGGCGCCGCGGTGCAGTCGAATGTGGGGAGCGGCACGGAACAGGTCGATCATGGTTGCATCTCCATAGCAGATGTCGGCGCATCCTGGATCGCGCGCGTCGAAGGACGCGAGCGCTCCAGGGGCAAGCAGGAAAACAACGCCTCGAGCAGCGCGGTCTGCGCGTGCAATCGATTCTCGGCCTGGTCGATCACGCGCGAATGCGGTCCGTCGAGCACCTCGTCGGCGACGACCACGTTGCGGCGCACCGGCAGGCAGTGCATGAAGTGCGCATCCGGACGCGCGCGCGCCATCCAGGCATTGGTGACGCACCAATGGCGCAGGTCGGCGCGCGCCGCGGCTTCCGCGCTGGCGTCGCCGTAGTGCTCGAGGCTGCCCCAGGACTTCGCATAGACGACGTGGGCGCCGTCGAAGGACGCGAGATCGTCGCTCTCGGCCACGCTGCCGCCGGAGTTGTCCGCCAGAGCGCGCGCTTCGTCCATGACGTCGCGCGCCAACTCAAAACCGCGCGGCCGGTGCACGACGACGCGCATGCCGCGCTGTGCGGCCATGGTCAGCGTGGAATTCGGCACGGCCTGGGGCAGCGCTTTCGGATGCCAGGCCCAGGACAGGACCAGCTTTCCATCGCGCGGAACGCGCAGCATGTCCAGTGTGGTCCAGTCGGCCAGGGCCTGACACGGATGCCACTTCGAGCTTTCCATGTTGATCACCGGAACGCCCGAGAAGCGTCGAAAGCCGTTCAACATCGGATCGCCAGCGTCCTCGGCACGCGAAACGCCGCGCGGAAACGCGCGCACGGCGAGCACGTCCGTGAAGCGACCGAGCACCGCAGCCGCTTCGCGCACGTGTTCGGCGTTGGCGCCGTCCATCACCGCACCATCGCCGCATTCGATGCCCCACACACCGCCGCCGCCGGCCTGAAGCTGCACGAGATCGATGCCGAGCAGGCCAGCCGCGCGCTGGAAGGACGCCTGTGTGCGCAGCGAAGGCGAGAAGAACAAGAGGCCCAGCGCGCGGCCCTCGAAACGAATCGGCTTCGCGCGCTCGCGCAGTGAAAGCGCGCGCGACACGAGTCGGTCGATATCGCGCGTCGCAAGTTCTCCGAGGTGATAGAAACCGTTCACGGTCGCGCTCCGCTAGAGACGTGCTCGCGCGTCGAACTCGCGCTCGACACGACGTCCAGTGCTGCCGAGAGCCGCGCGGGTGAATCCGCGGGCAAGTTGAGCGCGGGCGAAAGGCGCAGCACGCTCGGATCGTCGCAGGTGCCAACCAGCACGCCCTGGGCGAGCAATTGATCGCGCACGCTCGCCGCCTTGACACCCGGATGAAGCACGAGACCCAGGAGCAATCCCTCGCCACGCATCGATTGCACCGGCCCGCGCACACAAATGGCGCGGAACCTTGTCGCCACGTCGCGAACGTGCTCGAGGAATCCCGGCGCGGCGATGCGCCGCGAGACCTCGGTTGCCGCCGCAAGGGCCAAAGGGCCGCCGCCGAAAGTCGTGCCCATCAGGCCTTCGGGCGTTGCGGCCGCGAGCTCAGCCCGCGCCACGGTCAAGCCAATCGGGAACCCGCCCGCCGCGCCCTTCGCGGTCGTGAACATGTCGGGAAGCACGCCATAGTGCTGCGAGGCCCAGAACGATCCCAGACGGCCATTGCCCGTTTGGACTTCATCAAAGATCAGCAGCGCGCCGCTGGCGCTGCACAGGCGGCGCAGGCCCGCGAGGAAACCCGCGCTCGGTTCCTGGACACCTGCCAGTGATTGGATCGGCTCCAGGATCACGGCGCCGACGCTCGAGTCGATCGCGCGCTCGGCGGCGGCAAGATCGCTCCAGGGCAAGCGCAGACTCTCGAACGGCGAAGCCGGATATGCCGGGCGCTTCGTGTCGCTGACGCGCGCTGCCGCGGCCGTGCGGCCGTGAAAGGCGCCGGTGAAACCAATCACCTTCCTGCGGCCCGTGATCGCCAAGGCGGACTTGAGCGCGTTCTCATTGGCCTCTGCGCCGGAGTTGGTGACGAATACGCTCCAATCGCCGGACGGGAGCAGCGGCTCGAACGCCGTGAGGAACTCCCGGCGCGGTCCGTGATCCAGTAGGTTTGTCGCGAACGACCAGTTGTTCCACTGGCGCGCGAGCACCGCGCCCAGGGCCGGATCGCCGGCGCCAAGTGTGTTGACGCAGTGACCGCCGTAGAGATCGAGCACGCGTCTTCCGTCGCGACAGATGAGTTCACTGCCCTGGGCCGAGACAATGTCGATCGCAATGCGCTTGTACGCCGGCCATTCCGTGAGTGCCATCAGCAAACTCCCAGCCCTGCGCGCGCAAGGCCCCAGGTTTCGGGGTAATCGAGCATGAGATTTAGGCACTGCAGCGCCTGCCCGGCGCCGCCTTTGACCATGTTGTCGAGTGTCAGTGCAACCGTCAGCACCTCGCCGCGCACGGACACCGCCAGCGATGCGCGGTTGGATCCGGCGACACGGCGAATGTCCGGCGCTCCGGTTTCGAGCACCTCGACGAAGGGCTCAGTCCCGTAGGCCTCGGCATAAATCGCGCGCACCTCCAGCGCGTCAATGCTGCGGTTCAAGGGCAGTGCTGCCGTCAAGTGAATCCCACGTGCGAAAGGTCCCGAGTGCGCCACCATGTGCAGGCTCGCCACCTGTCCGCGCCAGGCGAGTGCCTGGGTCAACTCCGCTTCGTGGCGATGACCGTCGAGAGAGTACGCCCACAAATTCCCATGGCGGTGTGGATGGTGCGTGCCCGGCTTCGGCGCATTGCCGCTGCCGCTCGAACCAGTGATTCCGTTCAGAATCCAAGGACGCTCGCTGTCGAGCAGGCCCGCGTAGGCCGCCGGCAGCGTTGCCAGTTGGATTGCGGTGGCGAAGCACCCAGGAGCAGCGCAGCGCGTCGCCCCCTGGAGCGCCTCGCGTTGGTATTCGGGCAGTCCGTAAACGAAGTTCTCGGCTTCGCCCATGTCCGCGTGCGCCGCACCGTAGGCGGAGGCGTACAGTCGCGGATCGGAAATTCGATAGTCCGCCGCGAGATCAACGACGATCGCGCGCTCGGCGTCACTGCCAAGCTTGGCGCGCAGGCGCTTCCACAATCCTGAGGACTCGCCGTGCGGGAGGGCCAGCACCACGGCTGCGCGGGCACCGCCCGCGAGGGAATCCGCGAGCGCGCTTTCGGCCTCCTCGGAAGAAACCGTGGCTCGAGCGTCCGCGAGATGCGGTTGGGATTCCGAAAGCGGCGTCTTGCTGCGCACCACGGCCGCGCGCAGATTCAGAGCCGGGTGCAACTCGCACAGGCGCAGGAACTCGCCCGCGAGCATGCCGCCGGCGCCCCACAGGAACGTCGGGGTTCCATTGTCCTGCGCTTGGAGCGCCCTGGCACGCGCGAGGCTTGCCGCGTTCGCCACGCTGGATTCAGCGGAGGACTTCATACCCCGACCCTCGTGCGCTGAACGTACGGGAGCAGCTCTTCAGCCAACTTGTGTCCGTCGCGCAGCGCATTCCACGCGGCGACCTTGAGTTTCTCGGTACAAAAACGCACGCCCACCGCCGAGTCGGTGACGCGACCGGAGACGGCGACGATCGACATGCCGTAGCGCTCATCGAGCAAGCGCTGTCCGCCCCAAGCCCCCACGGGATCCTGGGCGCACAACACGGTGGCCGTCAGCGCATTGCGCAGTGCATCGTCGCTGAGCAGCGCGTGCACGCCATAGGTGCCCAGCAAACCGTCGCCCATCTCGAGCACGATCAAGTCGGGCTCGGAATCGGCGAGGTAGTTGACGAGCGAATGGGCCGCTGCCTTTGCGGTCTGCTCGCTGGTGGTCACGACACCAAAGTCGGTGAAGATCGCCGTGGGCGCTGCGCCACAGTCGGCCATCTGCAACACATCGCGGCGCAGGGAAACGCCCGTGAGTTTTCCGGCTGCGATGCGCATGCCTTTGCGCGACAATTCGCCGATGATCACAGCCGCCGCGGTGGTTTTGCCGGCGTCCATGCACGTACCGACGAGGGCGATGATCGGCGGCAAGTCGCTCGGCAGCGGCGCCTGGGGCAGTGCCGCACTCTCGATGTTCGTGGGCACGCCCACGCGCGTGCCGAGGTACGGGAATTCCAGCACGGAACCGAGCACTTCGATGCTGAAGGGCTCGCCGAGACCGGGGACCGCCTCGGCCCCAATGCCGATCACGCCGCCGATGTTGAGCAGTTGCAGGCGATCGCCAACTGCGACGCGTTCGGGCACGCGACCGGAATAGCCGTACAGCGCGTCGCGATGGCCCAATGCGCCGGCGATAATGTCGCCGGGATGCAAGGCCACCATTCGACCGTGAACGTCCTCCAGTGTGTTGTAGGAGGTCTTCGCGTTGAGCACGCGCGCCGCGATCACTGTTCCGGCGCGCGCCGGAATCTCTTCGCCGAGCACGGCGTTGCGATCGAGTTCCAGTCGCATCGTCACCGACGCGATCTTGTCCAATTGAACGCGCCTCATCGCGCTGCCTCCTTCGCTGCGGCTTCACCGGCGCGGCGATGCAACCGAGCAGGCTCGGCCATTACTCGCGCGAGACCGACGGCGCCCGCGGGATCGGATCCGGTGGCAGGCCGCTCGCCATAGCGCGCGTCGCTGGCTGCCAGCAAACTGTAGGGCGAACTGACGCCCTCCACCTGCACGGCGCCGCCTGCGAGCCGCACGAAGGCGCTGCCCTGCACCCGCACTTGGCTCGAGGCGAAGAACGCTTCGAGGTCGCGCTGGAAGGGGTCGTGGAACAGCCCCTGGTGCAGTCGGCGGCCGTAAATGTCGCCGAGGTGGTCCTTCCAGAAGCGCTGCTCTTCCGTGAGCACGAGTTTTTCCAATTCGCGGTGCGCGTCGAGCAGGATCTCCGCCGCGGGCGCTTCGAAGGCGATGCGCCCCTTGATGCCGAGCACGGTGTCGCCGAGGTGGTAGCCGCGACCGACGCCCAGGCGTCCGCCGTCGTGATTGAGCCGCTCGATCAGGTCGATCGGCGACATGCGCACGCCGTCGAGGGCCACGGGCACGCCGTTCTCGAAGTCGAGCTTCAGGCGCGCCTCACCCGAGCCTCCGCGCGTCCACTGCCAGGCCGCATCGGGAAGCGCCTGAGTGCTGTCGCCCATCTCTGCGCCGCCGATGGTCAGGCCCCACAGCCCAGCGTTGACCGAGTAGCGGCCCCCCGCGGGCGGAATCGGCAGGTTGTGCTTCGACAGCCACGCGCGCTGGTCATCGCGACTGGGCGCGAGGTCGCGCACGGGAGCGAGCACCTTCAATCCCGGCGCGATCGTGGTCAGAGCCGCCTCGAAGCGCACCTGATCGTTGCCCGCTGCCGTGCAACCGTGCGCAACGGCGTCGAAGCCGCCTGCCAGTGCCTCGCGCGCGAGGACTTCGGCCTGCAGGCCGCGCTCAGCGCCCACCGAAAGCGGATACACGCCTCCGCGGCGCACATTGGCGGCCACGAGCCAGCGCAACACGCGCTCGAACATCTCCGCGCGCGCGTCCACGAAGCGGTGTTCCGTGGCGCCGAGGGCCAGGGCACGCTCGCGCAAGGAGATTTTCTCCGCCGCACTGAATCCGCCGCAGTCCACGGTCAGCGCACTGACCTGGGCTCCCTGCTCGCGGATCAGCCACGCGACGAGGTAGGAAGTGTCGAGTCCACCGGAATAGGCGAGCAAAACGCGCATCGGATTTCCTTGTGAGGGCCGGATCAGGAAAGCAACAGCTCGACGCGCGCGCGCACACGCCGCGCCGCCGCCTGTGAAGAAGCTGCAACGAGCACCGTGTCGTCGCCGGCAATCGTCCCGGTGATCCCGGGCAGGCCGTCGGCTTCGATCGCGCGCGCCACCGCGGACGCTGCGCCGGGCTCCGTGCGCACGAGGGTGAAGTGCGACGCCGCGGCATGGCCGCGCACGAGCGCGCGCAGGGCGTCGAGGGGCGTCACGCGTTCCTCGGGAACCATGGTGTACACGCCGTCCTGCTTGGCGGCCTTCAGCGCGCGCAGGTCGCGCGAGAGCGCAGGCTGCGAAGCCAGGTAGCCGCGCCGGGCGAGAGCCTGGTGCAGTTCCGACTGACTCGGGAACTGTCCGTTCTCGATCAAGTCGCGCAGGACATTGCGGCGTTCGGCGGTGGTGGCCATGGAAGTGCGAAGAATAGTTACTCGCGGCAGGAGTGCAATAGTGAATTTTTATTCTGTCGGGGCTCGGGCCCGAGCAAGTTCCTTCCTGGGGGCGGCTCAGCGCGGCAGACGCCGGCGGCCAAGACGGCCAAACGGGCGTGAATCGCTGCAAATACGCCTGGAAACGCCCACTTGCTTCGCGGATCAGCGCGCTCGCGCCGGCTTACTCCCCGCCCGAGGACCACCGGCAAACGAGAGGCCGAGGTCCGCGGATTGACCAGGTGTTCCTGGCTTGGATCGCGGTGGGGAACGTAGGCTCCTCGCCGATGCGATGTCTCGAAGCCACTCCCTGTGCCCTGGCCTGTGCGCTGTGGGCTTTTCAAGCGCCGGCGCCACAGGCCCCCGCGGCGCCGGCGACGCTCCACCCGCCCGTTTTCGAGTTGGTCGAGAGCGCGCCGGTGGAGACGACTCTCGACAACCCGGAGATCCGCAACGCTGACGTGGTCTGGATCGAGATGATCCAGAGCGCGGCGCGCACCCTGGACTTCGCCGAGTTCTACGCCAGCTCGGCGCCCGGCAGCAAGCTGGAGAAAGTCGTCGCCGCGCTCGAAACGGCCGCTGCCCGCGGAGTGAGCGTGCGCTTCCTGCTCGACCTGAAATTCACGGCCACGTACCCGGAGATGGTCGAGCGCCTGAGGTCCATCGGCGGGCTGGAACTGCGCGTGCTAGACCTGTCGAAATCCACGCGCGGCATCCTGCACGCCAAGTACTTCATCGTCGATCGCGAAGAGGTCTACATCGGCAGCCATAACTTCGACTGGCGCTCGCTCGAGCACATTCAGGAGCTCGGCGTGCGCGTGGCCCAAGCTGACGTCGCCAAGGCCGTCAACGATGTCTTCACTCTCGACTGGAGTCTCGCTGGTGGCGAGCACGTCGATCCGCGCACTCTCGCGCCAAACGGCTATGTTTTCCCGGCGCACATCGGCACCGGGCCTGAGATGCTCAAGGTCACGCCGGTCTTCAGCCCCAAGACGCTGCAGCCGGAGCCCACGCTCTGGGAACTCCCGAAGCTCGCGGAGCTGATCGATACGGCGCGCACGAGCGTGCGCGTGCAGGTCATGACCTACAAGACCTTGGGGCGCGACAAGCTGTACTTCGACACGCTCGAAGCTCCACTGCGTCGCGCGGCCGCACGCGGAGTGAAGGTCGAGCTCCTGTGCGCCGACTGGTCGAAGCGCGCCGGCACGATTGAAGGCCTGCAGAGCCTGGAGCCTCTGGCGAACATCGAGGTTCGCATGACCACGATCCCCCAATGGTCCGGCGGATATGTGTCTTTCGCCCGGGTTTCCCACGCAAAATACATGGTGGTGGACGGCGAGCGCGCCTGGATCGGAACCAGCAATTGGGAGCGCGACTACTTTGCGAACAGTCGGAACCTGGGACTGATCGTCGAAGGCAAACTCATCGGCAGCCAGCTCGACTTGTACTTCGAATCCACTTGGAATTCCGAGTACGCCAAGCGCGTCGATCCCAGCGCCGTCTATGAAGCGCCTCAATTCGGCGACAAGTGATCCGGCGCGCGGGACCCTGCGCGCGATTCTCTCCGCCAAGGACCGCGATCGTTCGCCGGGCGCGCGCGAACTCGTGGCCCTGCGCGAGGGCGACGACGAGCCGTATCTCGAATTCCTGAGGAGCACTGCGCGGCGCATCGAGCTCGTTTCGCGCTTCGGACGTCCGCTCCTTTCCGTGGCCGAGTTCGATGCCGCGCCCGTGCTTGCCGCCGAAGCGCGCGCGATTCACTTGCGCCGTTGGCGCGCGGCGCGGCCGATCGTTCTTCCTGGTTGGGCCGCGCGCTTGGTGGCGGACGAAAAGGACTCGATCGCGCGCATGTCCCGCGTCCTGCGGGATCTGCGCAAGCCACGTACGCTCAGGCGTTTCCTGGGGGCGAACTCCATTCAAGTCGAACGCGCCACGCCCCTGGACGACACCGAACGGGATCTTGAGAAGTACTTCGTCGGCGACGAGGGCCCAGCGGGCCGAATGTGGGTCAAGAGCGCGACCCTGACCTCGCCGGGCTCGAACACCTCGGGCCGGATTCGGTTTTCCTTTGGTGAGGAAGGCGACGACGACTCGAGTTCCGATCTAGGCGCGCACCGAAACGTCAGCGCCATGGCGCGCAATTGCCTGCCGCTCGCGAACCGCCTGGCCCGTTCTCGCTCCCACGCGGCAACGTTGGAGCGCCTCGCGGGCGCTAAGATCCTGCTGACCCAACACATCGCCTACTGGAACGCGCCCGAGGGCGGTGCCTTGCTTCACCACGATGCGTTTCACGAGCCTATGCGCAAGCGCCAGCGCGGCGTTTGCTACGTGCAACTCAGCGGGTCGACGCTGTGGCTCGCACTGTGCACCGCGGACCTCGCGCGTCATTCGGCCGACGTGCTGGCCGCACTCGAGGACGGCGGAGCGCCGTGGATGGTGGACGAGCACTTCGGCGGACCGCGGGCCTTCGCGAAGCTCGCGCGTCGGGCGCGCACTCCGGGATGGATCGCCTCAGAACTCACATCTCCAGGCTGCGGCGCCTTTGCGAGCCTGGCTAACTATTCGCCCGAGTTCCTCGGTCTGCTCGCCGACGCAGGCCATTTCTGGCGCCTGCAAGCCGGCGACGCAATTGTGCTGCCGAACCACGGACATCGGCGCACAGCGCTCCACGCAGTCTGGTGCGCTGGCAAGACCAGCGGAGCGGCGCTCTCGATGGCGATCCGGCGCTCGTCCTGAAGCGCTGGCGCTTGTACGTCGCGTACTAGCGTCGACACAGCCAGGCGAGCATGTCCGCGAACTCCTGCAGTGTCAGCGCCTGGCACAGTCCGTCGGGCATCACGGATTGCTTCGATGGCCGCAGTTCTTCGACTTCCTCGCGCTCGATCTCGATCGGCGTGCCGGTGGTGTCGATCAGGGTGATCCCCGTCGCATCGTCGCGTTTGATCTGGCCGAAGTGCATCCGATCGTCCTTCGTCAGCACGGACACCGCTCCGTAGCCGTCGAGGATGCGCTGGGACGGCTGCAGGATCGAAAGCATGATCTCGGCACGGGAGTAACGCGCTCCGAGTCCCGTTAGTTCCGGCCCAACTTTTTCGCCGACACCGTCGATCGTGTGACAACGCAGGCACAGGCTACGATTGACGTCGCGCACGACATGCTCACCGCGCGCGGCGTCGCCAGCATTGTGCTCAGCGAAGGCGGCATATTCGGCCGCGCTGGGCCGCGTCGGCAGCTCGGTCTCGAAAATCGGTCCGCTGCCCTCCTCCGGGACCGTGACCGCAAAACTCCAGTCGCCGCCGACCTGCCCAACGCGCAGAACGATCTGGTTTGCGCCCGCTTCGAGTCGCGCGGGGAACGAGTCTTGCTCGGCCGTGAACCCGCGGGCGCCGGTGAACTCGTGCATGAGCACGCCGTTGATCCAGACCATGAGTTGATCGTCACTGCCGGCGTGCAGCACGGTTTCTCCGGCCTGCCTGCGCTCGATCACGCCAGAGGCGTAGGCGGTCTGGTTCTGCTTGTCGCCGAGCAGCGCGCGCAAGTCGATCAGCCCGTCCGGGCGACTCGAACTCGCGCGCTGTGAACTTTCGCCAGAAAGCCTGGCCCTCGATGCCGCGGAATGAGCCGCCGTAAATTCCAACTGGCCCTCGACCGTCTTGGTTGCGAATGGCCCGTGCAACTCCCACTCCAGGATCGGGTGATATCCGGCGTAGATTGCGCGCAGCTCGCGCACGATCGCTCCGTTGAATTCTTGGCGCGACACCATGCCTTCGAGCGCTTCGCGCAATTCTTGCCGCAGGCGTGAAACGGTCCGACGCGCGAGGCTGCGAACTTGCGGGTCGGCGTCATCTAGGCCAGTGGCGTAGGCGCGCGCGGCGCGCGGATTGTCGAGGCTTGCCAGGGCCTCGAAGGCTGCCGCGTGCACGTCGCTGTCGCGAAGCAACACCGGGAGAACCGCCAGGGCGCGTTCGCGATCCGCCTCCACCAGCACGCCACAGGACGCTCGTCGCACGAGGGGCGAGGTGTCCCTGCTGCGCTTCACAGCCAAATCGAACGCACCGGTCAACTCGGCCAGTTCTTCGCGTCCGGCTCGCGCCATCAGGCTCAGGCACTCTGCCATGACCTCCGGCGGAGTGGAGTCCTCGGCCGCCAACGTGGAGGCCGTGCCCACGATCGCCTTCAGATCGAGTCGCGCGCCCACACGCAGGGCACGCAGGCGCTCCGCGGTGTCCTTCGAGCGGCGTGCAACGTCCCCGAACAACTCAACGTCGGCGGCGCTGCCGACCTCACCCAATGCCTCGAGCATGCTGCCGCGCAAATCGGCGTCTGCTTCGAGGACGATTTGATCGCGAAGCGGCTGGGCAAAGCGCTCGTCGCGGGCCGCGAGGATCGCGTCGATGGCAGCAGCGCGCGCGCCGGCGTCCTCAGCGATGAGCGCGGCCGAAATCGTGGCGTTGGCCAAGGTCGTGCCCTTCCAGTCGAGCGTGCGCGCGGGCCGCGGGGTCTTCGCCGGGGCGATGCTCCACCACTTGCCGTCCCAGGGTTCACAAACGCGCGCGAGCACAGCGAGGGTGTGCAACGCAGCGGCGCGGATGCGCGGGTTCGCGCCCGCATTCTCGCCGCGCGCGAGCGCGCAGATGCCCGAGGCTTCGAGATCCTCGAACGGTCCGCGCGGCGGATTGTCCTCGAGCGCACCGCGGCGCGTCTCGCCACGGCGAACGGCCACGTCCTCGATGGCGTCGAGCAGTTCGAGGGCTTGGGGTTCACCGTCTTCGAAGAAACTCGCGAATGCGCCAGGCTCCAGCGCGCTCGAAGCTAGGCGTCGCCACCCGTGTCGAGGGATGGCGCCCTCGGAGGCGACCTTCCAGATTGCGTTGCGATTCTCCTGCGTCGAGAACCACACCTCATCCGCGTGGTCCACCAACAACTGCACGGCCGCATGGCGCACGGAAGGATCCGCATCAGCGAGACCGCGCGTAGCAAAGACCAGCTGTGGATCGATCCACCGCTTTGCTTCCCGATGGTCCGAGGGCTGGGTCGCGGCCGTGGTCAGACTGACCATCAGGGCTCGGCGCAGCAGGGGATTTTCGACTGTTCGCGCAAGCAACCTCTTGTCGAGGCCGCCTTCAAGCGGACTGCCAACGTAGTTCGTCGCGGTCCACACCTCTCGCAGCGCAGGCAACGCGTGCAGTGCTGCGGCTGCACTGGCTTCGAACGCTCGTCCGAGCGTCAGCGCTCCCGGAGCGTGGACGAGCTCCGCCTGGGCGAGCAAGCGCGTGCGCCAACTCTCGCTCCCGAGGCGCTCCACAATCGAGTCCCCCCCTATGCGCGCATCGACTCCGCCCGGCCCGCGACCGTCATCGTCGCTGCGGCGCACGCGCCAGAGCCGACCGGTGACTTCCTTCGAGACCCAGCCGCCGTGGCCCCAGTCGCTCACGTACAGAAAGCGTCCGTCCGGAGACTCGCAGACATCCGTGGGTCGAAAATTTTCGACCTTGCCTGGCTGCAGAAACTCCTCCATCGCAGCGACCTTGAACGTGCCGCCGTCGCGCTCGAGTTGAAACCGCCGCAGGCTCTGATCGCCCCACTCGCAAAAGAAAAGGCTGCCTTCGTAGGGAACCGGCCAGCCACCTTCGCGCTTGACCAGTCCACCGGTCGGAGAACCGCCGCCGTACTCGGCCATGGGCGCGAGATAGCGCCGCGGTTCGTCGTGGTAGTCCCAGGGATAGCCGTAGAAACCGCCTGGCACGATGTGCGTGAGCCGCGTCCACCAGCCGATCCCGTCGTCGGTGTTGTCGTAAGTGAACATCTCACCGTTCGCGTCGATCGCGACGTCGAGCGTGTTGCGCAATCCGCTCGCGACGACTTCGAGCCTTGAACCATCGGGCTGCAGGCGAATCACTCCCCCGCCGCGCAAGGACAGCGTCGAGCCATCGGTCCCGTGAGCCAGGGGCACGCCCTTGTCCCCCACGGAAACGTACAGCCAACCGTCCATGCCGTAACGCAGACCCGAGACGATGTGGTCGTTGAATCCGCCAGGATGACCGGGCGCGTCGGGGCCGAGGTCAGTCAGCAATTCACGCCGCTCCTCCGCCACACCGTCGCCGTCTTTGTCGCGCAGCACTGTCAAGTGCGGCATGTTCATGACGTACACGGCGTCCCCGATCTCCTCGAGTCCGAAGCAGGCGAACAGGTTCTCCGCGAAGAGCGTGCGCGTGAAACTGCCGTCCTCTTTCCAACGGTAGAGCCAGATGCGATCGAGCGGCTGATCGGTGGGCCCGGGCATGTCCATGGGATCCTCGGCCACCAGC
Organism: Planctomycetota bacterium; assembly: GCA_947484275.1. Classification (GTDB taxonomy): domain Bacteria; phylum Planctomycetota; class UBA1135; order UBA1135; genus JADJQU01. Next base: position 22,520 of record CANKOY010000055.1, read on the forward strand.
AGCGAGCCGTCGGCGCGACAATGCACGGCCGAGGGCCAGCGCAGGTTCGGCGCGCTGTCGACGAGGTCCACCGCGAAACCCGGTGGCGCGATCAAATTCGCCGCAGCAACTACTTCCGGGGTGGGCGCCTGCGCCGCACACATCAACACCGCGCAGTACACCGCGCCCATCAGGCTTTTGGACCCTGGGCAACCGCGGCGCGCAGTTCGGTCAGGAACAACGCCGGATCGAAGCGCCCAGGCAGTTCCTTGTGGTAGCCGCGCACCCAGGTCCGCTGGTTCACGAGCACGAACGGGATCGCGCGCTTGCCGGTTTCCTCTTCCAGCTTCTCTGCCGCACCGACGACGCTGTCGATGTTGACTTCGCGCGTGGTGAGGCCCAGCTTCGCGGTCCAGCGCTTGAGCCGCGTGCAATCGGGACACCAGGTGGCGCTGTACACGGCCAGGTCGTGGCCGTCGAGAAAGGCAGTGTCGAGTTCCATGGAGTTCAATCGCGGATCGGGCAGGCGAGGGCTGGGGTTTGTAGGCGCCGCAGGACGTTGTACGCGACCGACCCCAGCAGCGCAGCCGCAATCCCGGTGTGCCCGTGGGTGGACATGACGAGCAGGTCGTGCTTGGCCTGGATCTCGAGGATCGTCTCTTCGGGCGAGTCGTCGTAGAGCCGCGCGTCCCAGGGAACGCCGGCCCAATCGAACTCGCGCATCTCGCGTTCGAAACGTTCCTTCGCAGCCGCTCGCAGGTCGTCGAGGCCAAAATCGATCGGCGCCAGTGGCGCCTCGGGAATGCCGTAGGCGACGAGTTCCGGAACGCTGAAACAGTGGATCGCCAGGAGCCGCGCCTTGAACAGCGCCGCCCAGTCGCGCGCGACCGCGAGCGCCGCAAGGCTCGCAGGCGACAGGTCCACCGGCACCAGGATGCGCTTCACGGGCCGGGGTTCACTGGGCACGATCAGTACGGGGCAGTTTGCTTGTGAGAGCACAGCGCGCGCCACGCCGCCGAAATCCAGTTCCTTGGACTTGCCGCTGGTGCCGAGCACGATCAGGTCCGCGCCCATTGCTCGCGCGTGTTCAATCACGACCTTGGCCGGGTGCCCTGCGATCACTCGCAGTTGTTCGGTGAGACGCCGTGTGTCGAAACCCTTGACGTCGAGCCGGGCCGCGAGAGCATCGACCTCGCCCGAGAGACGTGCTTTGCGCTCGCTCGTCAGCGCCTCGGTCTCGCTGTCCTTGAGTCGAAGTCCAAGCAGCGTCGGCACCGCGAGGCCGTGAAGTAAGACCAACTCCGCTCCCGCCTCCGCCGCGAGCCGGGAAGCGAACACAAGCGCACCGTTCGACAGTCCGCCCTCGGCCACGGCGACGAGAA
>CANKOY010000056.1 GCA_947484275.1 Planctomycetota bacterium
ACCTGGCTGGCCGCTAGGCCAATTCCAGGCTCGCCATCGCGACGTTGCAGCTCCTCCGAGTATTGCAGGCGAATACGCGTCGTCGCTGCGCCTCGCGGCTGGCGGCCTGGAATCGCCCAAGCGGCCTGCCAGGTATTAGGACGTGCTCTAGGGATCGCCGCGTGCCCGCCGACCTCGATGAAATGCCCGATGAGGCTTCGCTCGCGACCGTGGAGCACGACGCCGAACGCATTCACCTCGGCCTGGAACGCCTGACGATCGAACAGCGGGAGTTGATGGTGCTCTACTTCCTCGAAGACCTCAGTACGCAGGAGGTCGCGCTGGTGTTGAACATCCCCTTGGGCACGGTGAAGTCGCGCCTGCACCACGCGCGCCGCGCTCTGGAACAAATCCTGACCCAAATGGAGGCCCGTGATGAACGCTGAATCACCTTCGCAACGCGAACGTCTGCTGCAATTGGATCCGCCGCTGGGCACTGCGCGCGCGGACTACGAGCGGAAGCTCGGCGAATTGTTCGAACGCCGGCTCTCGCGTTTCGAGCGACTGCGCTATGTGCTGCTGTCCGCCACGGGGGCCGTCGTGGCACTGGGCCTCGGCAGTCTTGCGCTGACGGAGCCGGACACCACTCCGCCAGCGACGCGCGCAATCCTCGGCGTGCTCGCGGCCATGGGCGCGACTTGGTTCTTCGTCGCGTTGAGGCTGGCGCGGCTCGGCAGCGTGCATTTGATCGTCGATCGCGGTCGTGTTGCGGCGATCGTGTTGGCCTTCAGCGCCCTGCAGTGCGTGTTTTTCGCTTGGATCTCGCGCGATCGGCCCGAGATGGTCGCAGGGTTCTATGTGGGACTGACGGCGCTGTTGCTCGCCTCGGCGATCTTCATCGCGCAGCGAATTCGCGAATCCGAATTGCGCTCACGAGAGGAATTTCTGCGCGCGAGCCTGGCGCATCTCGCCACAGCGCGCGCGCTTGCGAACGGCGCGGGATGAGCTTGAGGACCTGCGGCTGCTTGGCGAGCAGGATGAAGTCGGTCCACTGGTCGGCGGGTCGATGTGAACCACGAGCTCGAGCCGCTCGGCTCTAGCGCCAAAGGGTGTCGCGCTCGCCGGGCGGCACTCCACGCTCGATGGCCCCCTGGCGCACGGCCCCCCCGCCGATCCTCCGGCGTGGGCATCATCAGGTGGATCCCGCCCTCCAGGGCCGAACCGGAACTCGACCAGCACCTGGGTGAGGGCCAGTCGCCAATAGCAGCAACACCACGCCGGCGAATTCCCGCACACGGCGAGTTAGGTCGCCGGAAACACCGCATCTCGCGCTGCTTCCACTCGAGCTGCCCCGGTTGCGACCGCAGAGGAGCGCCCAGGTACTGATACTCCACCCTTGCTCTGCGGCGTGCCAGCCGTGACGATCCGTGGCTCAACCCTCGCCAGGAGCTCGATCATGACCGACAGCAACGATCGCGAAGCGCATTGGATCGCCCATGTCTATCGACCCGGCGAGCGGCAGTTCACCCTGCGCGCCGTTCTGGTCGGGATGCTGATCGGCGTCGTGATGTGCCTGTCGAACCTGTACGTCTTCTTCAAGACGGGCTGGTCCATGGGCGTGACGATCACGGCGGCGATCCTGGCGTTCACGTCGTTCCGGGTGCTGGAGTCCCTGCGCGTCACGCGGACGCCACTGAGCGCGCTTGAGAACAACGTGCTGACCACCGTGGCCTCCGGCGCGGGCTACATGACAGGTGGCGGCAACATGGCGGCCATCGGCGCCTTGTTAATGGTGACGAGCGTCCGGCCGGACACGATACCGCTGGTGATTTGGTTTGCCTTGATCGCCGCACTGGGCGTGTTCGTCGCGATTCCGATCAAGCGCCAGTTGATCAATCAGGAGGAGCTCGCGTTCCCGACGGGCACTGCCACGGCGGAGACGATTCGCTCTATCCACTCCGCGGGCGCGGAAGGCGGCGAGGGCGGGAAGCAGGCGCGCGCGCTGCTGATCAGCGGCCTGTTCGCCGCGGTGCTGAGCTGGTTTCGCGAGGCGAAGCTCGCCTGGATGCTGCCCTACAACGTGCCCGGGACGATCGCACTGCCGTGGACCATCGCCGGCCGCTCAGCCGCCGAGTGGACGCTGGCGATCAAGACCGAAGTCGTGTTGGTCGGCGCAGGTGCATTGATGAGTTTTCGCACCGCGTGGTCGCTCCTGCTCGGCGGAATTCTGACCTACGGCTTCCTGGCGCCATCGCTGCTCGAGCGCGGCTTGATTTCGACGGTCAGCTACAAGGCGATCGTCGGTTGGACGGTCTGGCCCGGAGCTTCGTTGCTCGTGGCCGCGGGCCTGACCTCCTTCGCCCTGGATTGGCGCAGCATCGCGCGCTCGTTCTCGGGGTTGGCGCAAATTTTCCGCAAAAAAGATGCCGCGGCGGTCGAGCCCGCGATCGAGAAGGTCGAGTGCCCGGCGTGGTGGTTTCCAGCCGGTTTCATGGTGATTTCGCCGCTGATCGTGATCCTGATGGTCTGGCTGTTCCAGATCCCGATCTGGGCAGGAATGATCGCACTGCCTCTGTCGGTGATCATGGGTTTCATCGCCTCGCGCGTCACCGGCGAGACCGACGTCACTCCGACCAAGGCCCTAGGGCCAGTCACACAGCTGGTGTTCGGCGTGCTGACGCCAGGAAATCTCTCCGGCAATATCATGGCCGCCAATGTCACCGGCGGCGTCGGCCTGCATTCCGCCGATTTGCTGACGACCCTGAAGACCGGCTGGCTTTTGGGGGGCAGTCCGAGGGCGCAGTTTCGCGCACAACTCGTCGGCGTCGTGGTCGGGGCGCTGGTCATCGTGCCGGCCCTCGGCCTCCTGATTCCTGATCCGTCGAAGCTCGGTTCGGAAGAATGGCCTGCGCCGTCCTGCGTGGTGTGGGCAGGCGTGTCCGAGGCCTTCGCCAACGGCCTCGACGCCCTGGGCTCAGAAGCGAAGCTCGCGATCCTGATTGGACTGACGCTCGGGGTACTGTTGTCCCTGGCCGAGCGCTTCGGTCCGAGCCGCGCGAAGCCCTTCATTCCCTCGCCCTCGGGGCTGGGGCTCTCCATGGTGATCCCCGGCAGCAACGTGCTCGCCATGTTCTTCGGCGGGCTCTCGGCAGAAGCGTTGCGACGCTGGAAGCCGCGTTTTGCCGCTAGTTTCATTGTTCCGATCGCCTCCGGTTTCATTGCCGGCGAGAGTCTGATGGGAGTGTTGATCGTGGTGCTCAAGGTCTCGAACGTCCTGCCGATGTAGCGCACGCTGGACCCGACCGGCACCCGGCCACGAATGCCGTGCTGCGCGGGGTTCCCCGCCTGCGTATGCTGTCGACGAGCCCCGGACCGGCGCGCGGTTTCTCCGCGATCCCGTTGGGGCCGGACGCCTTCGAATGAACCACTTTTCGAACTGTCTCGCTCCCTGTCGAGGCGGACTACTGCGGGCGGCGGCACTGCTCCTGACGCTGCCCAACTGCGCGATGCTGACGCAGGACCCCGAGACCGCCCTGCCTGCGGACATCGAGGGTGTGAAGCTCGCGCGGATCTGGCGCTTCGATGCCGACGGCGACAGCGAGGGTTGGCGGATGGGAGAAAACGTTGCGCCCCTGGAGGTCGCTCAGGGCCGGTTGTTGCTCCAAAACCTGGGAGTCGATCCGCACATTTTCGGTCCGGCGTTGAATGCCGATGCGACGAAATTCCAGTTCATCGGCATCCGCGCCCGCTCGAGCGCCCCGGGGTTGACGCAGATTTTCTACAACACTCCCAGTTCCAAGGCCTTCGATGCCGCGCGGATGCTGAGCATCCCGATGCCTGGAGACGGCCAGTGGCACTTCCACCAGATCGATCTTCGGTCGGTCATCAATTGGCGCGGGCCGCTGCTCGATCTGCGCCTTGACCCGGTCAACGGAGATGCGGAAATCGGAGCGAGCACGGAGATCGACTGGATTGCGCTGTACCAGACGCCCGCACAACTCGAAGCCACACTCCCCCACTGGATCGACGGCGAGCGCCTGAGAATCGGATTCGAAAATCGCGGCGGGCAGGATTCGGTTGCGCCCGTAGAGCTGCGCGTGCGTGGCAAGCTCGTCGGCACGATTCCAGCGCTCTCCAGTCCCGGCGAGGCCGGCGTCGAGATCGATGCCAGTCGATTTCCCGCCACGTTTTGGCTCGAGGCCACCCTCGCCGGAACGCGGATCTGGCGCGGGCGCATGTGCAAACCCGTGGAACCGCCGCGCGCAGACTGGCGCGATCGAACCCTCGACGCGCGCATCGTCCCCGGGACGGCCATGGCGATGTTGACGCGCGGGATCGCGGATCAGTCCGTGCGGCTGGCGCCCCTGGCGAGCATGACTCTGCGCGGACCCGAAAAGGCGTGCACGTACTACGAATTCGCGCCGCGACCGATCCGCGACAGCTCGCCCGTGGGCCTTGAGCCCCTGCACTGCGAGGAGCTGATTGTCGATCCGCTGATGGGGCAGATGCTCTGCGCGAGCGTGATCGAGGGCACGCGCGTGAACACCACGTTCATGAGCTCGATCCCTGTTGAAGTGCTGCGCTTCGAGGGGCCGCGAATGCTGCAGTCGCGCCCACACACCCACGCGATTTTCCCCGGGCTCGAGTACCTCGGGCCCGGCGAGGAGTCCTCTAAGGAAGCTTGGGTCGGGCCCGCGTACGCGAAGCGCATGTCGCCCGAGCGCTCCAGGATCACGGTGCCGATGATCGCCGTCGAGTACGACAGACCGGATCCCGAGCCGGGTGTGGCATCGGCTGAGGTTGCGGCGCCAGTGGTCGCCAGCACGGAAGCGAACGCGAACCTCGCGGCGTCGACGCATGCCGAATCGCGCCGATCCTCTCCGTGGGTCGCGGCCCTGCTCTGGGACATCGACAATCACCGCGGACAATCCACGGCCGCGCCCTCGGTCGAGTTCAGGTCCACTCGCGCGGGCCCTTCCTACGCGACGGCGGTCTTGCCGACGCGACCAGACGCCGACGCGAATCTGCGCTACGCAAGTCGTCCACTGAGCCTGGAGGCGGGCACAGCGCTGGATCTGCAGACGGAATATCGACTGCACGTCGGCACGATCGAAAGCGCCTACGAGGAGTTCTGGCGTGTTGATCCGCCGCCGGGCCCCACCCTGGCCTGGACGGCCGACGACGCGCGCAATCCGGAACTGCCCAAAGATGGCCCGGGCTCGCGCGCCGCGATCGAGAAGATCCTCGAGATCTCCATGCGCGCCTACACGCAGTCGCTGTATGACCCGACGTCAAAGGGCTGGAAGTCGCACATCGCCATCAGCGAGTCCTACTCGGAGCGCAAGACGATGCGCGCGGTGGTTTTGTCCGAGTCTCTGCGCAGCGCGAGGCAGGAGTATCTCGATGCAATTGAATCGCCATCCGGCGCGCAGCTCGAGGAAATGACGCCCAGCGCCAGCGCACTGGTCGGCGTCGAGGCACGTCGAGCTGCTACCGCCGCCCTGGGACGCATGGGCATGGACGGAGGCGTGCTCTACGAACTGACCGAAAAGATGCAGGAGAAGATCGAGGCGTTCAGCGAATTCCATGAGCTGCCCTACAGTCCCTTCGGCACCCCGGGCGCGACGAATCCGGGCCTGACGGCCAGCGCGATCATGCCGCTCCTGGAATACGCCGCAGTGTCGCGCGATCCGATCTACGTGGCCGCGGCTGAACGCGCGCTGAAGAAGGTCAACTCGTTCACGGTCCCGCGCGGATCGCAGACCTGGGAGATCCACATGCAGACCCCCGATGTGCTCGCATCGGCCTTCGGGGTGCGAGTCAATCTCTGGGGCCATCGCATCAGCGGGGATGAGCGCTATCTCGACGAGGCGCTGCGCTGGGCTCGGACCGGTCTGCCGTTCTTCTACGCCTGGGAGCCACCCGAGGCGGCGCAGTTGCATTCAGTCCAGGTTCAAGACGCCCTCGGCGAAGGCAGCGAACTTACGGCGCGCGATCCGAGTCTGTTCTACGCCGACGTTGGACGCCAAGTCAGCCCCTACGCGTCCATACCCGTGTTCGGCACGAGCTGGTTCGCCGTGCCCTGGTTTGGGATTCCGGTGCAGTGGTGCGGCCTCGCCTGGGGCAACGCGATCCGCGAGTTGGACGAGGTGCGCCCGGTGCCGCACCTGGTCAAGATCGCCGACGGCCTGTTTAGATCCGCCGCGAATCAGCAGGCCGACAAGGGCTATCTCGCCGGGACGTTGCCGGACAGTTGGGACATGGCCCTGGGCTCGTCGCGCCAGCCCTACATCGTTCCCGATCGAATCGTCGAATACGCCTATCGCGTGCTGGGCGTGCCCTACGTCGACAACCTGCAGTACACGCGCTTGAGTTGCTCGCCCTGGACTCACATCGCCACACGCGCCCTGATTCTCGAAACGCGGGACGCGGCGGATTCCCTGGAGTTTGGAGCGCGCTTCTATGGCGGCCAAAATTCCAGCGCATTGATCGGCTGCGAAAGGCGACCTGCGGAGGTGCGGATCAATGGCCGGGTGCTCGAAACGGGTCGCGATCTGTGGTGTGCCCAGTGGATTCCATTCGAGGGATCTCGCGGCGGTTTGGTCGTGCGATGGGAAGCGACCGGCGGCGACGACCGTATCGAGGTTCGCGCGCCCTGAGGAGTTCGATTCTCCAAGACCTCGGCTGCCCCACGCCGCTGACTAAGCTGCCGTCGTCAGGCACACTGGGATCCGCTTGGGCGGCGAGGCTCGGCAGCACGCTGTGACCGAACACCCCAGATCAACAGCCTGGGCCAGCGGGTGTAGACTGCGCGGATGATCTTCTGTGACAGCGCGCTGGCCATGCGCATCGAGGCCGCTGAGTGCCAGCTCTTGAAGGACGCATGCGCGAATGTCGCGCACCGGGTCGCTGACGTGTTCGCGAGGGAAATCTGCGGCGGATTCGCGGCCTTTACGGAGCCGGGTTCGCCCCTGAACAAAGTCACCGGACTTGGAACCGGCGCGACCTTCGATGAAAAGGAGTTCGTGGGAGTCGAAGAGGCCCACCAGGCCCGTGGCGCGGCAATTCAGGTGGAATTGGCGACGTTGGCTGAACCACGCATCGCCAAATGGTTGACGGGCCGTGGCTACGAACTGGTCGGCGTGGAAAATGTCCTGGGGCTTAAGTTGCCAGCACCTGCTCGCAATTCGGCCGCCGGTTCCTTGGACATTTCGCATTCGTCCCTGGGCGAATTGAACGCTTGGTTGGAGCTGATCGTCGCCGGTTTCGCTGTTCCAGACGTGCAGGGTGTCGCGGCGCACGAGGAGTACGATCGCGCCGTTCTTCGCAACGTGGTCCGCGACTTCGCCCAGGCTGATGGCGTTCTGCGCTACACGGCCATGTCCGAGGGAACACCGGTCGGCGCGGCCACGATGCGCATCTTCGCGGGCATTGCGCAACTGTGCGGCGCGGCAACGCTGCAGCAGCATCGACGCCGGGGCGTTCAGAGCGCGCTGCTCGATCAGCGATTGATCGAGGCAACCCGCGCTGGCTGCGAAATTGCCGTGGTCACCACGCAGCCCGGGTCCAAGTCCCAGCAAAACGCGCAGCGCCAGGGATTTGAATTGCTCTACGCGCGCAACGTCCTGCGCCGAGAGCCGCGCTGACCCGCGGCGCGCTCGCCTCCGGAGGTCACTTCACGGCCGCGTTGTTGAGGCGCGCGAATTCCTCGGCTGTGGAGCGCGAGCGAAATTCGTAATCCACACGGTCGGGGTGAACGGTGATGTCGAAGATCAGAGGAAAAAATACGTAGATAAGCGCGCCAACGAAAGCGCCGACGAAAAGGCCGCCCTTGGCGAACCAGCGCCCGAAGCCCCCTGCGTCGGGCGACAGCCACATTGCAAGGACGAGGCCCAGGCCCGCGAACAGCGCGATCACTCCGATGCGCCCCCAGCGCTGCAGGCGCAGGCTCCCGCAGCACGACCAGCAGGCTGGAGCGCGCACTTCGACGCGCTTGCGAGCTCCGATCCAACGGCCGGCCTTTCCGCGCAGCACGTAGAACGAGTCGGGTTCGACGTTTTCGCAAGCGATGCAACGTGACGGGAAGCGCGGCTCGTGCCCGAGCTCCAGTGTGACCTCGTGGAACAACACGGAGCCGAATCTAGTGGGGCCGCGGCCGCCGTCAATGCCCGTCCATGGCTTTGGATCGAGGTGCGGCCGGTGAAATCACGACCCCGAGCGACCGCGTTGCGACAGAGTCCGCGGACGCTCGACCCTCAGGGCCCCCACTTCCGCCAGCCGACTCCGCTGGCTTTGTAGAGGGCGATCGCGGCAGTGCAGTGTCGCGCTTCGCTCTCGGACAGCGCGAGCTGCGCCGCGAGCACCGTGCGCTGGGCGTCGAGCACGTCGAAGAAATCCGCGAGGCCCTCGCGATTCAAGAGGCGCGCAAGCTCCAGGGCGCGCTGACCGGCCACAACCGCGGCGCCCAGGGAATCCATGCGCACGCGCTCGCGGTCCACGCCGACCAGAGCATCCTCCACTTCGCGCAGCGCGTTCAGGGCCGCGAGCTCGTATGCATCCATGGCTTGCTGCTGACGCGCGCCCTGGGCACGCACATTGGCGCGCAGGGCCCCTGAGTGGAAGATCGGCGCCGTCAAGCTCGGACCGACGGAGAAGGTTGTGCTGTCGCCATCGAGTAGTTTGGCGAACGTGTTCGCCTGCAGTCCGATCGCAGCGGTGAGCGAGATGGAGGGAAACAGCTCAGCTGTGGCCTGGGCGCTCAGGGCCGCCGCTCGCGCGAGTTCCCGTTCGGCGCGTCGCACGTCGGGGCGCCGGCGGATCAAGTCCGCGGGAGTCCCGGTGTGGATCAAGATTGGGGCCTTGGGAATTGCCGCGCGCGTCGCCAGTGCCCCGTCGCGATCGCTCGGGGAATTTCCCTGGAGCACGGCGAGCCGATGGAGCGCCTCGCTCTGTCGCATTTCCAATTGCGGCAGAAGCGCGCGGGTCGTTGCGGCCTGTCCCTCGGCGCGCGCCACGTCGAGATCGCTGGCGAGTTCGGCTCGCGCGCGAACGCGGACGAGTTCGAGCGTCTCCTCCTGGGCCTCGAGGTTGGCCCGAGTCAAGTCGATGGCCTGCTGTGCCGCGCGCAACTCGACGTAACTGCGCCCGATCTCGGCGACGATCGTGACTTCCGCGTCCAGGGTGCCGAGGTACGCCGCGTCCACGCCTGCGCGGGCGGCCTCGATGGCGCGCGCGTTGCGACCGAACAGATCAAGCTCCCAGCTTGCATCGAAGCCGGCCTGGTAAAGCTCGGTGGGATTGCTGTCCGCAAAGGGGCCCATCCCGAGATTCGTGCTCGATTCGCGCCAAGCGTAACCGGCGTTAGCGTTCAGCTGCGGTCCGCTGCCGCCCCGCGTTCGATCGTAGATCGCGCGGGCCTCCTGCAGCCGGGCTCGAGCAATCTGGAAGTCGAGGTTGTCGCCTCCACCAAGGATCAGCCGGGTGAGGATCGGATCCTGGAACTCTTGCCACCATTCCACATCCTCGCTCGAACGCGGGCCCGAGCGAGTCGCATGGGGCCCAGAAAAGTCCGCGCCAAGGGCTAACTCCGGCTCGACATAGTCGTCCGTGACCCTACAGCCGGCCGCGAGGCTCGCCCAGGCGAGCAGCGCGCTTGCAATCCCACGGCGCAGCATCACTTGGTCCCCTCTCCAGCCGGGCTCGCGTCGATGAACACGTCCATCTGTTGTCCGACGTACACCGGCAGAGCGCTCGGGTCGAAGGCGTAGATCACTTGCAGCACGCGCGTGTCCACGCGCTCGCTCGTGTCACCGGTCAGGGAGCGCTTGGGCACGACGAACGGATCCACGCGCACGAATTCCAGCGCCGTGTTCAGGTCGCGATTGCCGCGCACCGTGGCACTGGCTGGCGCGCCGACTCGCAGGCGCCATGCCTCGCTTTCGTCGATGTCTACGCGCACGTGCATGCGCGCGAGACTCCCGAAGAGAATGAGAGGATCGCGCAGGACGCCACTCTGGGCGAACTCGCCGGGACGCACGTTGACCTGCAGCACGACGCCGTCGATAGGCGCGCGCACGATCAGACGCTCCAACTGCGTTTCGATCTGCGCAACGAGCGCCTCGGTGCGCGAGACCTCCGCCTCGGCCACCGCGAGGTCCGGAGCCCAGGCTCCGGCGCTGAGCTTGTCGAATTCGGACCTGACTTCCGCGAGCGCCGCGTGAGCAGCGCGTTCACTGGCCGCGCGGCGCGACAGTTCTTCGGCTGAAATCGCGCGCCGATCTTCGATCGCCTGGGCGCGAGTCAACTGCGCCTGCGCGTCCTTCCACCACGCTTCGGCCGAGTCCATGCGCGCCTTCAGGGGCGGCAAATCCTCCGCACGCGGCAGAGCCTCGAGCCGCGCCAGTGTGGAGCGCGATGCGTCGAGACTCGCGCGGCGCACGCGCGCTTCGGCTGCGAATTCGCGCTGGTCGAGCTGGAAAAGGACGTCGCCAGCCTTGACGCTTTGATTCTGCACGACACTTACGCTTGCCACGAGGCCCGAGATCGGCGTGCCGATCGCGATGTTCTGGCTCGCAGATTCGACGATTCCAGCCCCGGCAATCGTCTGACGAAACGGTGCCAAGGCCGGCAGCGATGCCGGCGGCGCCACGGGTGTCGGGCGCTCCCCCAAGGCCACGGTGTACAGGGCGAAGATCAATCCGAGGACCGCGAGGATAGGGATGATGATTCTCTGGATCATTGGGGAAGTGCCTGCGTCTCAATGCGTGTGATGCGGCCGTCGTCCATGCGCGCGATGCGATCGGCGTAGCCAAAAATCCGCGGGTCGTGCGTGACAATGACCAGGGCGCGATCCGGCCCGACAGCGGTGCGTTTCAGAAGCTCGATCACGGTCTTGCCCGTCTCATGGTCGAGCGAGCTGGTGGGTTCGTCACAGACAATCAGTCGCGGGCCGTGCACCAGGGCGCGACCGATGGCCACGCGCTGTTGCTGGCCGCCCGAGAGTTGGCTGGGCAGCGAATCTCCTCGGCCTCCTAGGTCCACCTTCTCGAGCACCGCCTGGGCTCGCTCCAGTGCGCGGCGCTTGGGTTCGCCGAGGATCAACAGCGGCACGGCGATGTTCTCGCGCGCTGTAAGCGCCGGGAGCAAGTTGAACGCCTGGAACACGAAGCCCACGTGAACTCCGCGCCAGGCCGTCTTCTGGCGCTGGCTCATCTGCTTGAAATTTCGGCCGAAAACGAGCGCCTCTCCCTCGTCCTGATCGAGGATTCCGGCGATCACGGAGATCAACGTAGTCTTCCCGCAGCCCGAGGGGCCCACGAGCATCAAGAGCTCGCTCGGATACACGTCTAGGTCTACGCCGCGCAACGCATGCGTTTTCGTGCCGCCACTGGTGTAGACCTTTGTCACACCGCGACAACTGACCGCCATTGTCTGTTCCGTGTGCATCGCGATTCAGCTCTTGAAGACGATCGCGGGTTCGAGCTTCATCACTTTGCGAATCGAGAACAGCGCGGAGAGCATGCAGATGAACAGGACGGCGCCGGCGCTGATCAGGAGAATCTGCGGCATCATGCGAAACGCAAGTTCGCTGCCTCGCACGGCCCGCCCGAACAAGGACGCCAGGCCTACACCGAGGCCGTAGCCGATCCCGCCCGCGGTCAGGGCTTGGAGCAGGATCATTCGCAGCAGGGTCATGTTCGACGCCCCCATCGCCTTGAGCGCGCCGAACTGTTTGATGTTGTCGAGCGTGAAGTTGTAGAAGGTCTGACCCGCGATCGCGGTGCCCACCAGAAAGCCCAGCAGAACCGCAATGCCGAAATTGATCGGGATGCCGGTGTACTTCATGAAGTACTTCACCGTGGTCCACTTGAACTCCGCGCTGGTCAGCGCGAGCAACCCGGTTTCTTTCTGAATGCGCTCGCGGACTTGCTCCGGATCCTCACCGGGCTTGGCCTTGACCAGGATGAAGGAGAGCAAGCGCCTCTCGCGCGGCGCGAACTGCGTCGCCCGGGAGTAGGTTGTGTAGATCGTGGGCTGCGACTGAAACGTGCGCGAGACGTTGCACAGGCCGACAACCACGGCGCGGTGATCGTTGAGTTCCAGCGTGTCGCCAATTTCGAGCGGCCGGCGCTCGCCGCCGGGCTCCGTGGGCGGTCGAGCCAACTTGCCGCGGGCCCCGTTCACATCGACGATCACGGCCTCGGCGCGCCGCAGATCCTCGAGCCGGCCCTCGACCATGGTCGGCGGCCCGCCCATGAGCGTCGCGTCGTCGAGGCCGAACACGATGCAGGTTTGGAAGTTCCCGTTCTCCAAGCGCGCCTTGAGCAGGCCCTTGAAGATCGGGACGGCCCATTGGACGCCTTCGATGCCGCGAACGTTGAGCAGTTTCGTGTCCTTCATCGGCTTGACGTCGTCGACGAACTGCACCTTCGGATCCATGACCCAGATCTCCGCCTGACCCAGGTCCGAGATCGCGCCGAAGGTGCGCGTCATCAGGCCCACGAACACCGAGGCCTGTTGCGTTATCAAGAGCGACGCGAAGGTCAGCCCGATGATGATGCCGATGTACTTGGCTCGATCGCCCATCAGCATCTTGAGTGCGATGAAGTTCACCCTCGCTCCTCACTGCCAATGCCCGCGAGGGCCGCCAGGGAAAAGTCCGTGATGTGCCGGGCCAGGCGCTGCACCTGCTGGCTCTCGATGCGTTCTTGAGGTGACAGACGCTGCAGCACCGGGCGAGAGTGGTGATAGAAAACGCACTGACTCACGACGGAGCGCGCGCACAGGATCACCAGGGCCGGCTTGGCCCGCGCCCCGAGGAGCTCGGAGACGATCGAGCACAGCTGCTTGAACATCGGACGGATCAAGTCCTCCACCAGCCGGTCGAGGGCGGCGGTGGGCTCCATCATCTCGCGCGCCAGAAGTTGGCCCTGCCAATCCGGATTGCCGTCGCCGAGGATCCGCTGCAGGAAGGAATGCACGAACGCGTAAAGCCGTTCCGCCCCGGTCGCCGTGAGCGACAGGCCACCGTCGATCGGGTGGCGTGCTAGCCCGCCCTGCATGCAACGGCTCAGGGTCATGGAGTACAGCTCCAGCTTGTCGCCGAAGTGGTAGTTGACCGCCGCGAGATTGACCCCCGCGCTGCGACAGATCTCCCGCACCGTGGCCGCCTTGAAGCCGCGACGTCCAAAAATCGGCCCGGCAGCCTCCATGAGGCGCCTTCTGGTGTCCTGGTCGGACTTGGCGAGAAGTTCCTTTTCCATTGAAACGCGCGTTTGATTCTATCGTTTGAAACCTCCGTTTGACCACCGCCGATTCGCTCCAACGGATCTCAATTGTCATGGAATCGGCGTAATTCTCTCTCGAGCAACCAGTTAGGCTATCGCCGTGCAACGCACGCTCGAGCCCGAGGTCATGGACAGCGCCGAAGAGGCCCTCGCCTACGACCTGATGGACCACTCGGGTCCCAACCGCGCATTCCTCGAGCGCCTGGTGACCCTGGGAGCCCACGGGCGGATTCTTGATCTGGGGACGGGGCCTGGGCACATCCCCATGCTCCTCGTGGAGCGCCTAAATGACGTCACGGTGGTCGGGATCGACCTCTCTGCGCACATGCTCCAGCGCGCGGAGTTGAAACGTCAAAGCTCGCCTCACGCCGCGCGGGTTCAGTTCCGACTGGCCGATGCGAAACGGCTGCCCTTCGAAAGCGGCAGCTTCGACGTCGTGGCCTCGAACACGATCCTGCACCACATCGGCGACCCGCGTGAGTTCCTCGCCGAGGCTTGGCGTGTCCTGCGACCGGGCGGCGCATTCCTGATCCGCGATCTGTTCCGCCCGCCCACGGCGGAGCGGGCCGAAGAACTGGTGCGCACGCACGCGGCCAACGCCGAGCCCGCGCAACGGGATTTGCTCCTGGCATCGCTACACGCGGCGTTCGAGCCTGATGAGCTGCGAACCCTGGCGCGCGAAGCGGGCCTTGTGGACGTGAGCCTGACCATTGATTCTGATCGCCACATGTCGCTCGAAGCTCGAGCGCGGCGATGAGCGAAGCGGAAGAAACACAGGTCGACAAGGTCAACCCCGAAGGGGATCTCGCTCTCGCGCTGGGCGGTGGCGGCGCACGCGCGGCCTACCAGGCGGGATTCCTGCACGCCGTTGGTCGCCGCTTCCCGTCCCTCAACATCCCGATCCTGACGGGAGTCTCCGCCGGCGCGATCAACACCGCCTTTCTGGCCAACCACCCCGCCGGTTTCGAAGCGCGGGCCGAGAAACTGTGCGAGTTGTGGAGCGGCCTGCGCACGCAGTCGGTATTCGACGCCAGTTCCGCGTCCCTTGGATCCATGGTCCTGCGCTGGGGCATGCGGCTGGTTTCTGGGGGCAGCCCCGTGGCTCCACGGCCCCACGGCATGGTGGACACCTCGCCCCTGCGTGCGCACCTGAGCGCGACCCTCGGCGCGGGTCCCGACGGAGCGCTCTCGGGCATAGCCGAAAATCTGCGCAAGGGCCGCGTGCGCGCGGCGGCGATCACCTCGACGAACTATGCGGACTCGAAGTCCGTGACTTGGGTCCAGGGTCGCAACGTTCCGATGTGGAACCGCCCGATGCGCATGAGCGTCGCGACGACGCTGCGCGTGGATCACATCATGGCGTCGTCCGCGCTGCCCCTGTTCTTCCCGGCGGTCAACATCAACGATGAGTGGCACGGTGACGGCGGCATTCGCTTGACCACACCGCTCTCTCCCGCACTGCATTTGGGGGCGACGCGCATCCTGGCGATTTCGACGCGCTTCCAGCGCACGCAGCCTGAGCCGCTGAACGCCGTGACGCGCGCCTATCCCGCGCCAGCACACGTGCTCGGCGTGCTGATGAGCGCGATCTTCCTCGACAACTTCGACCACGATGCACTGAACCTCGACCGGTTGAACCGGTTGATGGAGCACCTGCCGGAGAATCAACGCATGGGACTGCGACCCGTGGATCTGTTGATCGTGCGCCCAACCCGCGACCTGGCGAAAATCGCTGGCGAGCACGAAATCCGCTTGCCGCGCTCCTTCCGCTTCCTGCTGCGCGGCCTGGGCACGCGCGAGTCGAAGACGCCGGACTCGCTGTCGATGGTGCTGTTCGAACCTGAGTATGTGAACCGGCTCTTGGAGCTCGGCCGCGCCGACGCCGAAGCGCGCATGGGCGACATCGAGGCATTCCTTGGGGGCGAAGAGCAAGAGGGCCTGAACCGCACTGGTTTTTGGCGGCTCTGACGCCTCCCGCCGCCGAAACGCAGTTCGAACGAAGCCGGGCCACAGCGGACGCTAGGATTCGCGTCCCCCATTCTCGGCGCGCGGAAAAACCCTGAACGCAGTCTCCGCGCCCCTGTCCCAGCCCGTGAGGATTCGATGGCCGCTTTCCTGAGCGTGTGTTGCGCATTGGCGTCTGTGTTGGCGATCGCCGCCCAGGACGCGCCGACTCCGCCTGCGCCGGAATTACTGGACCACGCCGCGCTCTCCGCGCGCATGGGCGCCATCGCCGGCGCGCACCCCGAGTGTGCCGCGCTGGTGCCGGTGGGATTCTCGCGTGCTCGGCGCAGGATCGACGCGCTGCGTTTCTCCGCGGGAGAGCCAGCCGTGGCTCAGCCCGCGATTCTTGTGGTCGCGAACATCGACGGTCCCCAGGCTTTTTCTTCCGCGGTGGCCCTCACCCACGCCCAAGCGTTGGCGGATGGTTTCGCGAACGACAAGCTCGTCCAAGACTTCCTCGCCAAGACCACGGTGTACATCGTGCCGCGCGCCAATCCCGACGCCGCCGAGGCGCGCTTCGCGATGCCGCGGTTCGAGCTCGAAGCCACGGGAACAGGCGTCGACAACGACCGCGATCGCCGCGACGGCGAAGATCCTCCGAGCGACGTCGACGGCGACGGCGTTGTGGCCTGGATGCGTTGGAAGGACCCCGAGGGCCAGTGGATTCTCGATCCCAAGGATCCGCGAGCCATGCTCAAGGCCGACCCCAAGAAGGGACAGCGCGGTGAATACATGCTCGCGCTCGAAGGTCGCGACCTCGACCGCGACGAAACCCCGAGCGAGGACGGCACCAACGACGCGATCCTCAACCAGAACTTCCCCCAAGATTGGCAGGAGCACGGCGCCGCCGCGGGGCGCTTCCCCATGGACGAACCCGAGGCGCGGGCCCTGGCGGAATTCATGCTGCAGCACAAAGAGATCGCGATGGTGGTGACCTACGGCGCCCTCGACACGCTCGTTGAGAAGCCGAAGTCAGTGGCCGACGGCGCAGCGGCCCAGAAGCGCATACCAGCGGCAGGCTGGCTCGAATCGGATGCTGCGCTCCTTGCGGAACTCTCGAAGCGCTACGGGGAACTGACTACGAACAAGACCAAGGGCCGCGGCAGCGATAGTGGCTCTTTCCAGGCTTGGGTCTATCAACATCGCGGCCTGTGGAGTCTCGCGATCCCGCTCTTTGACATCCCCACCGAGGCCAAGAAAAAGGAGCCAGCCTCCGGGGACAAAACTGCGGAGGACAATCCCGCGGGCGGTGATGCCGCGAAGCAAGACGACGCGCCCAAGGCGCGCGGCAAGTCTGAGAAAAAGGACGAGGCGAAGCCCAGCGAGGACCTCGCGCGCCTGGAGTGGATCGATGCCTCGAACGAAGCGGCGCGCTTCGTTCCATGGAAATCCTTCGCCCATCCGGAACTGGGCGCGGTGGAGATCGGCGGGTTCGCGCCCTTCGCGCGCACTGAACCGCCGACCGCGGACTGGCCAAAGATCGCCAAGCGCGAATTGGATTTCCTGCTGACCCTCGGCGCGGACTTGCCGCGCGTTTCCATCGAAGAATTCAGCGCGAAACGCCTCTCACCGGGACTGATCGAGGTCAACGCGGCGATCTACAACGGCGCGCTCCTGCCCCTGGCGAGCAAGTCAGGACAGCGCACGGAGTCCTCACGTCCGCTTAAGTGTGTGCTCGTCCTGCCCGAGGGCGCGTCGATCGCCAGCGGCGCGAAGCAGACGTTGATCCGCGACCTAGGCGGAAAATCGCGAAGAGAGATGCACTGGCTCGTGGTCTGCGACCAGCCGACTCAGATTGGACTCAAACTGGACAGCGACAATGCCGGCGCGGCCACAGCCATGGTGGAGGTGAAGTGATGCTCCAACTAACTTTGACGCTCGCCTTGCTCCTGCAAACTCCCGTCGCGACGAAGGCAACCGACGGAGGTTTCCCGGGCCTGCCCGCGAATCACACGCCCAAGGTCGAGATCGCCTGGAACCGGCTGTACGACACCGATCAGCTGTACGCGCTCTTCGACAAGCTCGAGGCCCAGTACCCCACGTTGCTGAAGAAGCAGGTGATCGGCCACTCGACGGAGAGTCGCGAACTGCGCGTCTACATCCTGACCAACACGAAGAAGGGCGCGGACACCGAGAAGCCCGCGATGTGGATCGATGCCAACGTGCACGGCAATGAAGTGCAGGGCAGTGAGGCAGTGCTCTACACGGCGTGGTACTTGCTAGAAAACTACGGCCACAACCCGCGCGTCGACGAGCTCGTGGATCAGCGCGCGTTCTACCTGATGCCCAGTGTCAACCCCGACAGCCGGGCGGCCTGGTTCCGCGACGCGAACAACGCCAGTTCGAGTCGCACGGGACGTCAGCCCATGGACGACGACGGCGACGGGCTGTTCGACGAGGATCCTTCCGACGACCTCGACGGCGATGGCCACATCGTCCAACTTCGCAAGTACACGCCGGGGGAGGGCACTCTGCGCCTCGATCCCGACGATCCGCGCCTGATGATTCCGGTGCCGCAGAACGACAAGGGCATCAAGGGCGACTGGACCATGCTCGGCCAGGAAGGCTTCGACAACGACGGCGATGGTCGAGCCAACGAGGACGGAGTCGGCGGCTACGACATGAACCGCTCGGATCCTTCGATGTGGATGCCGGAGCACGTTCAGGGTGGCGCGGGGCCATACCCGTTGTATTGGCCGGAAACGCGCGCGATCGCGGAGTTCCTGCTGACCAAACCGAACCTCGCCGCGCTGCAGTCCTTCCACAATTCCGGCGGCATGATCCTGCGCGGTCCGGGGGCGGAGGCATTCGGCGAGTACGCGAGGGAGGACCTGCGCGTCTTCGACGAGCTCGGCAGGGACGGCGAGCGCATGCTGCCGTTCTACCGCTACATGATCATCTGGAAGGACCTGTACTCAGTCTTCGGCGGCTTCGCCACCTGGGGCTACGAGGGACTGGGCGTGATTTCATTCACCAACGAACTGTGGAATGACGCCCAGCAGTACCCTGACTCCTCAAAGGAGTCGATCGTGCCCACGGGGCGCAAGGGCGATCACTTCTTCGACGACGCACTGCTCATGGGCGCGGGTTTCGTCGACTGGCATCAGTACGAGCATCCGCTATACGGCGCGGTCGAGATCGGCGGCTTCAAGAAGGACGTGGGCCGTGTTCCGCCGACGTTCCTGATCGAGGAAATGGTGCACAGGAATGCGCTGTTCTGCCTGAAGCACGCCGAAGCCATGCCAATCGTGCGCATCGCGAAGACCGAGGTCACGGATCTCGGCGGCGGCGTGCGCGCGGTGGACGTCGTGTTCGAGAACCTGCGGGCAATTCCCACGCGCACGGCCCGCGCCGCAGGCTCGAAAATCGGCAAGCCCGACCTCTTCACTATTGAAGGTACGGGCGCAGGTGCAGGTCTCGAAGTCCTGGCGGGCGGCATGCGCACCGACCGCTTCCGGCCTGAGGTCATCGAACTGGCCGATCGCGAGCCCGCTCGGCTCGTTTCCGAGCGCGGAATCGGCGGGCGCTCCGAGGTTCGCGTGCGCTGGTTCGTGCGCGGCACCGGACAGGCCACGGTCTCATGGCAGGGTGAGAAAGCGCTGGCCGCCCAGGCCACGATCGAGATCCGCTGACCCAGTCGGGTCGATCGAGAGGACGACGCATTCTTCGCAGGTCGCGCCGCCTACCTTCCAGAGCGAAGGACGGCGCGACCGGGAAAAAACTCGCCCCAGTCAGGATCCGCGCGCGCGACCCGCGGAGTAAGACTCCCGGCTTGCCGCAGCAGGAGCAGGCATAAGGCATTATTTGACAGGCTCTTAGGCCAGAAGCTCCAGAGCAGGCCGGAACGCCCTCCGGGGCACATTTATCGATAGTTGATTCAAAAGTCCGGCCCTCGGTGACCCCGCGCAGCGCAAGCCTCAGATATCCTTGAGGCAGCTCCCTGCCGCTCCCGGACCTATCCCCGGGGAATCAGGACCGACTCGCTTTTCCGGGTCGGAAGCGTGGGAGTCGATACAACGCGCCACACCTCGCGGCGCGTGAACGAGAAGGATTACCCCATCTATGAAATCGTCTTTGAAGCTTCTTGGAGCAGCGGCTGCACTGGCCCTGTGCTCCGCCTCCGCCCAGGCACAACTCGTCATTTCCGAAGTCGTCGATGGCACGCTCTCAGGCGGCACGCCGAAGTTCGTCGAGATCACGAACACCAGCGGCGCGCCGATCGACATGTCGCTGTACACACTCACCTACTACAACAACGGCTCTGGCACGCCCACGGCCGGCGGCACGATAGCTCTGACGCCCGCCGGGATGCTGGCGGCAGGCGACTCTTGGGTTGTCGTGACCGGCGGCGCGGCCGGCTCGGCAAACTTCTTGACGGTCTACGGGTTCGCGGAGGATCAAGTCTCGACCTTCGGGGGACACAACGGTGACGACGCGATCGCGATCGAATTCGCAACTGCTCCTGGCTTCCCGGTCGATTCGTGGGGGCAGATTGGCTGCGATCCGATCATGACCGGGGGAAGCGGGTGCTCGATCGCACCGGTCCTCTCAGTCTGCGGCGCCGCGCCGCTGTGGGACTACGAGGACAGCTTCGTCTACCGCTGTGGCCTGACTTCCAATGGCGGGATCTTCAACCCGGCAGATTGGATCATCCCGGGCTCCGACGCCCTGGAGGATTGCATCAACCTGGATCCGGGCCGCATCGCCCTGATGCTGGCCCTGACCACGCCCGGCGTGAATCAAGGCTGCACCGCGGTGCCGGTGGTCTATTGCACGGCAAAGACCAACTCGCTCGGCTGCACCCCGACGATCGGCTCCATCGGCACCTCCAGCGCCAGCGCGGTCTCAGGCTTCGCGGTCACGGGCTCGAACGTCCTCAACAACAAGCCTGGACTGCTGCTCTACACGGACGCAGGTCAAGCGGCGGTTGCCTTCTCGGGAGGGTTGCGCTGCGTCGCCACCCCGCTCAAGCGCTCGGTCGCGCTGAACTCGGGCGGCAATCCTCCGCCGAACGACTGCTCGGGCGTCTACTCGATCGACATGAACGCCTTCGCAGTCGGCGGCCTGGGCGGGACACCGGCAGCTTACCTGCTCACGCCTGGCCAGGTTGTGAACACACAGTTCTGGGGTCGCGACAACGGCTTCGCTGCCCCGAACAACACGACCTTGACGGACGGCCTGCAGTACACGGTCGGGATCTGAGTTCGAGTTGATGGCTGGATTCGTTCCAGCCAGATCCAACACACAGAGGCCGGCTGCCCTTCGCGGGTGGCCGGCCTCCACTGTTTTCCTCAGCCCTGCTGCTGCTGGCCCAGGCCGGGCTTCCACAGAATGTCGAGGGCGCCCTGATCGTTCGCCGCGCGCGCGAGCACGAACAGCAGGTCTGAGAGTCGGTTCAGATAGCGCACCACCTCGGGGTTTACTCGCTCGCCCTCGTCGGGCAGTGCCGCCAGTTCGGTCACCAGACGCTCCCCGCGTCGGCAGACCGTGCGCGCCAGATGCAGCCACGCCGCGCCGTGCTTTCCACCGGGAAGAATGAAGGACTCCAGGGGCTTGAGGTGTGCGTTGTAGCGATCGATCCAGCGCTCGAGGCGCTCGGTGTACAGGGGCTGAATTCTCAGTCGCTCGCCGGCGACTCCTGGCACGCACAGATCCGCGCCGACGTCGAACAGGTCGTTCTGGATCGCGCGCAATTCTGACTGCATGGCCTCGGGCAAGGCTTCGCCTACGCCCGCAAGGGCCAACCCCAGCACGCTGGAAAGCTCGTCGATCGTCCCAAAGGCTGCGATGCGCAGATGGTGCTTGGGCAGGCGCGAGCCGTCGCCAAGTCCCGTGGTGCCGTCGTCGCCGGTGCGCGTGTAGATGCGATTGAGTCGAACCATGGTGGTGTGTTTCCTTCAGCGGTCCGCGATCGGGTCCGTGTCTGTTTGCTTGGATCGATTGGCGTCGAGGGCGCGCTGTCGGCGAGCCGCGCGCGGCGTGGGCGTCACGCCAAGTTCGCGCGGATGCCTGTGGCCGTCGATGGCGCGCAGGATCTTGTGCCAGGCTCGCGCGTCCCGGCTTTCGATCGGAGCGCGGGTGAAAATGCGCTCGATCGAAGCCTGAATCTGCTCGCCGGCGGCGGCGCTGAGTGCCGCGCGCGAGAGCACGTCCTTCAGTCGCGCCTTGAGCAATTCCGCCGACTCGCGCTCGGCCAGCACCGGCCCCTTCTCGCGGATGTGGACGCCCTTCCCGCGAAACAACGTGTACAGGACCACGCCGACCGCCAGGGACAGATTCAGTGAGGTGTGCTCCACGGACGTGGGCAGGGAACACAGGTCGCCGAGCAAGTCGGTCTCCTCGACCGTCAGGCCATTTTCCTCCGACCCAAAGACCAGGGCCACGCAATGCTTCGGCTCGGCGCAAATCTCGGCCCAGTCGGCCGACACTGCGCGCCAGTCCTTGCGCTTGCGCTGGCCGCGGGAGCGCGCAGTGAAACCGACGGAGCGCGCAGTGCCCTCGAGGGCAGCCTCGAGGGTCTTCACGACGCGAATCTTGGCGCGCAGGTCCTGCACGCCATGGGCCATCTGCTCGAACTCCGGATGCACGAGCATCGAGGCCTTTTGCGGCGCCACGAGCACGAGATCCTCGACGCCGAAGTTGGCGCAGGCGCGCATCACCGAGCCCACATTGCGCGGGCCGATCGTGCGCACGAGAACCACGCGCTTCACGGACGCTCCCCGGACCTGACCTCGGTTCCCATTGTCGGCGGATTCTACAACGCGCTCGCGGGCTTCGAGGCGCCTCGGCCGCCGGGCGCGGATTCGGCGCCGATTTTGCGTGATCAGCGCAGCGCCGCCAGTTGGGCCGGATCGGGATTGCCGCCAGAAATCGTCACGGCGACGCGCAACGGATTTTTCTGCGTGCGGCCGGCGAGGAGTTGCGGCGGGAGCTTCTGCGAGCGCACGGCGGCGAAAGCGGCTGCGCCCGCGGGCTCCACCACGAAGTTACCGCGCTGCACAAGGTCGCGCTGAGCCTCGAAAATTTCCGCGGCAGAAAGCAACAGCGTGCCGTCTAGGAATTCAGCGCAGATCTTCGTGTTGACCGCTCCGGCGTACGGCGGGCAAAGGCCCTGTACCTTGGTGGGCATGTCGCGCAGGAACACGGGCTTCCCGGCCTCGAGCGCGCGCGTCAGATTTGGCGCGCCCTCGGGCTCGACGCCGATCACGCGCACCGCGCCGCCAAGCCGCTGCCGCAGCGCGAGCAAACTGCCGGCCACCAGTCCGCCGCCGCCGACGCAGACGCAAACCAGTTCGACTTCGGGCCAGTCCTCGGCGATCTCCCAGCCCACTGTGCCCGCGCCCTGGAGGGTGCGCTCGGCGTCGTAGGGGTGCACCAAGGTCGCGCCCGCAGCCACGAGTTCGGCCAGCAACTCCTCGCAATGGTCGCGGTCGTGGGCGAGCACCACCTCGGCGCCGTGGTCGCGGCAGGCCTGAATCTTGTTCGGATAGGAACTCGCGGGCATCACCACGCAGGCGCGCACCTTGGCGCGCTCCGCCGCCCAGGCCAGAGCCTTGCCATGGTTGCCCGAGCTGACGGTCACGACGCCGCGGGCGCGTTCCGCGTCGCTCAACTGAACGATCTGATTCCAGGCGCCGCGGGCCTTGAAGGAGCCCGTAACTTGCTGGCACTCGAGCTTCAGGCGCAGCTCCACGCGCCCGTCGCCGGAGTCGAAAGGCACAAGCGCCGTGCGCTTCACGGTGCCCCTGAGGCGTTCCACCGCCTCGCAAATCTGCGGCCAGCGGCGGTCGGACGCGTCGGCGCTCGAGCGCGGTCGAAGTTCCATGGCGAGCATGGTAGCCCTTGAAAACACGCAGGGGAGGTCCCGTGCCCGACCTC
>CANKOY010000057.1 GCA_947484275.1 Planctomycetota bacterium
AGGCGGAGCAAGGAGCGCGACAGAAAGTTGGGCAGGGGTCCCCGCGTTAGAGCGCGAAGCGCTCGTAGTGAAGGCTCCTGCGGAGCCTTCGCAGTGGGGTGCGGCCTTCCTGGCCGCTGAGCACGACTTTCCGAGCGCAACGACGCAGCGCCGAAGCACGTCTTGCCGTAGTAGGGACTGTTTCAACGGGCTGCGAGGGAGCCCACGGCCTTGCTACCTTGGGGGCCGGCCGTGCGCCGGTCCCCCCATGTCAATTACCCGAGTGCTCGCTGGCGCCGCGGCGCTGTTTCTGTGCA
This sequence comes from Planctomycetota bacterium, assembly GCA_947484275.1. Taxonomy (GTDB): domain Bacteria; phylum Planctomycetota; class UBA1135; order UBA1135; genus JADJQU01. Next base: position 297 of record CANKOY010000057.1, read on the forward strand.
GCGCGTTTGCGTTGCAGGACAGTGCCCAAAAGCCGCGGGCGCAGCAAAACGTCGATTTCGATCTCGACGTGCTCGCGATCCTGGGACCCAAGTGCCTGAACTGCCATTCGGGACCGAATGCCAAGGGGCGCTTGGATTTGCTGAGTCGCGACAACGGCCTGCGAGGCGGGAGGTCGCGCGAGGCGACCCTGGTTCCGGGCAAGCCTGAGGAGAGCCGCTTGATCGCCGTCGTGGACGGATCCGACGGTGAATTGCTCATGCCTCCGCGCGGTGATGCGCTTTCGGCGAGCGAGATCGAAATTCTGCGCCAGTGGATTGCCGACGGCGCGCCCTATTCCAAGGCGGCGGAATCCCTGAGAGGCAGGCCGTGGCATTGGGCCTATGGCGCTCCAACGCAGCAGACTCCCCCACCGACGACGGACCGTCAGTGGGCCGAGAATCCGATCGATCGCTTCGTGATCGCGGCGCTCGATCGCGAGGGGTTGGTCCACGCACCGCGGGCCAGCGCAGAGAACCTGGCGCGGCGCCTGTCGCTCGCAATCACAGGTCTCCTGCCGGAGCCCGTCGATGCGGCAGCCTTCGTCGCGGACACAAAACCCGATGCCGTGGAGCGCTACGTCGACGGGCTGTTGCGCTCGCCGCACTACGGCGAACGCATGGCGCGCATGTGGCTTGATCTCGCGCGCTACGCGGACACGAACGGCTACGAGAAGGACGATCGCAGGACGATGTGGCCCTGGCGCGATTGGGTGATCGACGCGTTCAACGAGAACATGCCCTTCGATCGTTTCACGATCCTGCAACTCGCGGGCGATCTCGTGGAGGACGCCTCCGTGCGCACGCGGCTGGCCACGGGTTTCCATCGCAACACGATGACCAATGAGGAGGGCGGAACGGATCCTGAGGAATTCCGCGTGGCCGCCGTCCACGATCGTGTGAGCACGACCGCCAGCGTCTGGCTCGGGTCGACCCTGGCTTGCGCCCAATGCCACGACCACAAGTTCGATCCCTTCAGTATCGAGGATTACTACGGCGTTTTCGCGTTCTTCGACGGAGACCGTGCCGATACGGATGTCGTCGGACCGAGCGAACAGCGCGCAGGCGGATCACGGGTCGAGATTCCGCCGCGCGAGCACGCCGAAGCCTACGGCCAGCACAGGCTGGCGCGCGACGCCGCGCTAGGAGAACTCGAGCGTCGCACACCCGAGCTGCTTGCTGCCCAGGAGATTTGGATGCGCGAGCGTCGAATCGCCGGCGCATCGTGGACGACGCTCACTCCGAGTCTTGCGCGCGCGGAGTCCGGCGCAAGCTTGACTGTTCGCGACAATGGCGTAGTCGTGGTCGACGGGGCGCAGGCGCCGATCGACACTTATGTTCTCGAGTTCGCAGTGCCAGAGTTCGAGTTGAGTGCATTGCGCTTGGAGGTGCTGCCGGATCCTCAACACGCAACCCCCGGGGTCGGCCGCACGTCGAGCGGCAACTTCGTCCTATCGGAGATTGAGATGGAGTTGATCCCCGACGGCGGTCAGGGATTAGCGAGGGCATTCTCGGCGGCCTTCGCCGACCACGAGCAGCGCAACGGCGCTGAAGCCTGGCCCGCACGCGGCGCCATCGACGGCGATCCGAAAAGTGGCTGGGCCGTGGCGCCCTTGGGATCGATGGGCCACGAATTGGTGCTCGAAATCGGGCAGCCGATTGCCGCGCTGCCCATGGCGACCCTGCGCGTCACCCTGAAGCAGTTGTACGGCTCGGACCACACGCTTGCGCGCCTGCGTCTGTCGGCGAGCGCGGAGCCGAATCTCGCGCGCCTGGCGCCCTTGACCTCCGAGATCGACGCGCTGCTCGCCAAGCCCGAGCCCGAACGCACGCCGGAAGATCGCGAGGCAATTTCGGCGCAATTTGCCGCACGTTCAGGGGAAATGCGCGGGACACGCGCGCAACTTGCAAAGGCCACGCGCGCCCTGGCGGCGATCCCCACGACCAGCAGCCTGGTGCTCGAGCGCGCGAAAACGCCGCGGATCACGCGTGTGCACAGGAAGGGCAATTTCCTCGAGCCCGGCGAGCCCGTGGAGCCTGCGCTGCCTCTGGTCTTCGGCGAGCTGCCCGGGGGTTTTCCGCGCGACCGACTGGGCCTCGCGCGCTGGATTGCGTCGCCGGACAATCCGCTGTTCGCGCGCGTGTTCGTCAACCACCTCTGGGAGTTGAATTTCGGCCGCGGACTGGTGGCCAGCGTCGATGATTTCGGCACCCAGGGCGAGACACCGTCGCACCGGGAGTTGCTTGACTGGCTGGCGCTGCATTTCGCGAGCAGCGGCTTCGACATCAAGGCCCTTCAGCGCCTGATCGTCACGTCGCAGACGTTTTTGCAGGACTCGCGGCGGGAGGCCGGTGTCGCTGAACTCGATCCGCACAACCGCATGCTCGCGCGCGGGCCGCGCTTTCGAATGGAGGCGGAGATGCTGCGCGATGTGGCCCTGTGCGCCAGCGGACTGTTGGATCGGCGCATTGGCGGGCCCAGTGTGTTCCCGCCGCAGCCGGCCGGCATCTGGACCATGATCTACTCCAGCGACAAATGGGTCGACAGTGTCGGCGCCGATCGCTATCGCCGCGCGCTGTACACATTTGCCCGCCGCACGGCGCCCTACCCCACGAGCGCCATTTTCGACGCCCCCAGTCGCGAGCTCAGCTGTCCACGGCGCTCGCGCACGAACACGCCCTTGCAGTCCTTGGTCTCGCTCAATGATCCGCAGTTCGTCGAGTGCGCGGTGGAGCTGGCGCGGCGCATGCTGCGCGAAAGCGGGGGCGTCGAATCAGTCGCGATCGAGCGCGGCTATGGGCTGTGCCTCTCGCGCCGACCGAGTGCGGAGGAGATCGAGACCCTGCTGCGCCTCGTGCGCGATCGGCAGGCGCATTTCGCCGCGCATCCTGCTGACGCGTCCGCACTGGTGACGCACGGATCTCAAGCGCCTGGGGCCGGCGAGGACTCGGTGCGCGTGGCGACCTGGACCGTGGTAGCGAACGTGCTGCTCAATCTCGACGAAGTGCTCACTCAGGAATGACCATGGCAAGGGATCCCGAATGGAACGCAGCGCGCGAACTGGCGCGCACGATTGCCCGGCGAAATTTCCTGCGGGGAGCGGGCGCGGGCATCGGAGGCTTGGCGCTTGGCTCGCTGCTGGCGCGCGATCTCGGAGCCAGCCCCTTGATTCGCGCGCTGCCCCTGGCGCCCAAGGCGAAGAGCATCATTTGGCTCTTCATGAACGGTGGACCCTCGCAGTTGGATCTGTTCGATCCAAAGCCCGAACTCGAGCGACTGGACGGCCAGCCGGTGCCCGAGTCGTTCACCCAGGGCGAGCGCTTCGCCTTCATCAAGGGCACGCCAAAGATCCTCAAGTCTCCGTACAAGTTCGCGCGCCACGGCGCGAGCGGGGCTGAGGTTTCGGAGTTGCTGCCCCACTTTCCCAGCATCGCCTCAGACGTTGCCATCGTTCGCTCCGTGGTCGGCGAGGCCTTCAACCACGCGCCGGCCGAGTTGTTCATCAACTCCGGTTCCGACCGCGTGGGGCGTCCGAGCATGGGCTCGTGGCTCTCCTATGGACTGGGCAGCGAGAACCAGGACCTGCCGGCCTTCGTGGTCCTGCTCTCCGGCGGCGGCCAGCCCAGCGGGGGCAGTGCCTGCTGGTCCAGTGGCTTTCTTCCCAGCGAACACCAGGGCGTGCAGCTGCGCTCCCAAGGCGATCCGGTCCTCTTCGTCGAGAACCCGGCGGGCATGGATCGCGCGACTCGGCGCGCATCCCTTGACGCCTTGAATGCCCTCAACGCGCGGCATTTCGAGCGTGTTCGCGATCCGGAGATCACCGCGCGGATGGCGGCTTACGAGCTGGCCTTTCGCATGCAGTCCAGCGTTCCGGAATTGATGGACATCCACGCGGAGTCCCCCGCGACCCTGGAGGCCTACGGCGCGCGCCCGGGCGAAGTGGCTTTCGCGAACAACTGCCTCCTGGCGCGCCGTCTTGTGGAACGCGGCGTGCGTTTCGTGCAGCTCTACCACCGCGGCTGGGACCACCACGGCACGGCGGAGAGCGACGACATCGTGCATTCGCTCCCGGCCCTGTGCAGCCAGACCGATCGGGCGGCCGCGGCGCTGATCTCGGATTTGAAAGCGCGCGGGCTCCTGGACACCACCTTGGTGGTTTGGGGCGGGGAATTCGGGCGCACGCCCATGAATGAGCGCCGCAATGGTTCCACGTTCCTGGGTCGCGATCACCACCCGCGCGCCTTCAGCATGTGGTTTGCCGGCGGCGGGATCCGCGGCGGCGTCACCATCGGAGAAACGGACGAGATCGGCTACCGGGTCGTCCGTGATCCACTGTCGATCAACGACCTGCACGCGACCTTGCTGCACCAGCTTGGAGTGGAGCACACGCAGCTCACCTATCGCTCGCAGGGCCGCGACTTTCGCCTGACGGACGTGGCGGGCGAGCTGTTCCCTGCGCTGATCGCCTGAACCTCGAGCAATTTCTCGGTTCCGCACGCGGATCGAAAGCGCGCCCATAGAGTGCGAAGGGGCCTTTGACTATCCTATCGATGTGACACCCCCGACATCGCAAGGCGCGCTCGTGCGCATTGACCGCGAAACCTGCCACAAACTCGAGCTGGTCCTCACCCGTGAGTGGCTGGAGACCGATGGCCGCGGCGGATTCGCGAGCTCAACGCCCCTTTTCGTTAACACGCGCCGCTACCACGGACTGCTGGTGGCCGAGCCGCCCGGGATGGAGCGCCGACACGTGTTCCTGTCGCGCTTCGACGAGAGCCTGCACGTGGGTGGCCGCGCGTTCGCGATTTCCATGGCCCGCTACCCGGGCCGTTGGGCGCCCCACGGCCATCAATACATCGAATCGTTTGAGCTTTGCCCCTGGCCGCGCGCGAGCTTTCGTATCGGCGGCGCGCGCATTGTGCGCGAGGTGTTGATGGCGCGCTCGAAGCGCGCCGTACTGTCGCGCTACTCGATTGAGGGCGACGTGCCCGAGCTTGAACTCCGGCTGCGGCCGCTCCTGCCCTATCGCGACGCGGACCACCTGACGCGCGAGAACATCGATCTCGATCCGCGCATCTCGCGTTTGGTTGCGGGCATCACGGCGCGCCCTTACGCAGCACTCCCGGCAATTGCGATCACACACTCGGGGAAGCGCACCGAGTTCGAGCCCGACCCGGTCTGGTACCGCAGCGTCGAGTTCACCCAGGACCAGGAACGCGGCTACGACGCTCACGAGGATCAGTTCTCGCCGGGTTTTTTCCACCTGCCGCTCCTTCCCCAAAGCCCCGTGACGCTTGCGGCGACCATCGGCGAACCGATCACGGATCCCGCGGGCCTGTGGGAGCTCGAGAGCGCCGAACGCACGCGAGCGATGTTCGTCTGTGGCGGCGATCTGCGCAGCCGCCTCGCCCTCACGGCTGACAATTTCCTGATTCGCACGACCACCGGCCGTCGAGCGGTGATCGCGGGCTACCCGTGGTTCGGAGAGTGGGGCCGCGACTCGTTCGTGTCCCTGCCGGGCCTGCTCCTTTCGCGCGGAAAGGTCGAAGAATGCGGCGAAGCCCTGCAGGGCGCCGTCGCCTACCTGCGCGACGGTCTGCTGCCAAACACCTTTGGCGACTCAGTTGAAGCGTCCAACTACGGATCGGCGGATGCCGCACTCTGGTTCGCGCGCGCGACGCGACTGTACCAGCGCGCCGGCGGCTCGAAGGCTCGCCTGCGGGATTCGCTTTGGCCCGCCCTGGAGCGCATCGCGAACGCATACATGAACGGCACGCGGCTGGGCATGCACGTGGACGACAAAGGCACGCTGTTCGCGGGCGATTCTTCGACAAATCTCACCTGGATGGACGCGCGCACCTCCAGCGGTCCGGTGACTCCGCGGCACGGTGCGGCGGTCGAGATCAACGCCCTGTGGTACTTCCTGCTGGCCTATCTCGAGCACATCGCGCGCGAGGACGGCGACCTGGCTCGCGCGCGTACCTGGGAAACTCAGAAGCGCCTGTGCACGCGCTCTTTCCTGCGCCGCTTCTGGCTCGAGGGTGAGGGTCGCCTGGCCGATGTCTGGACGCCGGACGGGGTCGATCGAAGCCTGCGGCCCAACATGGTGATCGCCGCGGCCCTGGAATTCTCGCCGCTTTCACGCGGGAAGCGCACGGACATCGTGCGCCACGCGCGGGCGGAACTCCTGACACCCGCTGGATTGCGGAGCCTGGCGCCGTTCGAGAAGGACTACATCGGCGTGTACCAGGGCGGGCCCGAAAATCGCGACGCCGCGTGCCACCAAGGCACGGTTTGGCCCTGGCTCCTGGGCTTCTACTGCGAGGCGTATTTGCGCGCCTACGGATCGACGCCCTACCGCGTCGGCCTGATGCGAGAATTGCTCGACGGGTTCACGACGCACGTGGACACCCACGGCCTCGGGCATGTGTCCGAACTCTTCGACGGCGATCCGCCCCACCGACCGGGTGGAACCGTGGCGCAGGCCTGGAGCAGCGCTGAACTGCTGCGCGCCTTTGCACTGATCGAGGACGGCGGGTCGTGAAAGTCCTGATGCTGGGGTGGGAATTCCCACCGCACATTTCCGGCGGCCTCGGCACCGCCTGCTTTGGTCTGACCCAGGGTCTTTCGCGGGCCGGAGTCGAAGTTCTGTTCGTCGTACCGCGCGCCTACGGAGATGAGGACACGCGCCACGTGCGCATCCTCGGTGCGAATCAGGTTCCTGTTCACGGACTGGACATGGAGCCGCGCTTGCGCGAGTCGCTCGAAACGCGCCTGCTGCCCGGTGTCGAGCGCGTGTTGGTCGAAGAACGGCGACGACGGTTGAGGACTCTGGTGTCCGAATGCGCGCCGGCCACAGCGGGTGCCGCCGTGGAACCAGCGGATGAAAATGGCGAGCTGATCGAACTGCTGCGCACGATTGCGATCGACAGTTCCCTGCTCCCCTACCAGGACGACGAGGCCTACGTGCAGCGCCTGCGCCTCTTGGAATCCGCCGGAGTTTCCGCGGCACGCCAAGACGTCGATCAATTGCGCTGGCAATCGCGCGAGGCCGTCGAGACCTTGGCGCGCACGCTGCGCGAAGCGCCGAGCCTGGAGCAGATCGCCGCGCAAGTCGAGGATCTGCGCCGCAATTTGACCGGCGGTCGCACGCTGCACTTCAGCGGCGCCTACGGATCGGACTTGATGGGCGAGGTGGCGCGTTTCGCCCTGGCTGTCGGCGAAGCCGCCAAGCGCGAGCAGTTCGACGTGATCCACGCCCATGATTGGATGACCTACCCCGCGGGAATCGTCGCGTCGCGCTTGACGGGCAAGCCGCTGGTGGCGCACATGCACGCCTGCGAATACGACCGCAGCGGCGAGCACATCAATGTGCGCATCCGCGATATGGAGCAAATGGGCTTTGACGGCGCACGACGCATCATCTGCGTCTCGCACTACACGGCCAAGATGTTGCGCACGCGCTATCGCGTGGACCGCGCGAAACTGCGCGTGGTTCACAATGCTGTCACGCACAAGGAACAAGTCGCCGTGGTGCACGCCGAAAAGGCCATCCCCGAGCCGATTGTCCTGTTCCTTGGTCGCGTCACGTTCCAGAAGGGGCCGGACTATTTCCTCGAAGCTGCCGCGCGCGTGATCAAGATCGAACCGAACGTCAAGTTCGTGATCTCCGGCTCGGGCGACATGCTGCCCAAGATGATCGAACGCGCCGCGCGCCTTGGTCTCGCGCGACACGTGCACTTCACCGGTTTCCTGCGCGGCACCGACGTGGAGCGCATGTACGCCTTGGCCGACATCTACGTCATGCCGTCGGTTTCCGAACCCTTCGGCATTTCGCCCCTGGAGGCCATGGCACTCGATGTGCCTGTGATCGTTTCACGCCAGAGCGGCGTGTCCGAGGTTCTGACCAACGCACTCAAGGTCGATTTCTGGGACGTGCAGGAGATGGCCAACAAGATCCTGGCGTTGCTCTGCTACCCCGCGCTGCGCGAGCAGCTCTCCAGCGAAGGCCGTCAGGAAGTTCGGCGCCTGCGCTGGGAAGAGCGTGCGCGCTCCGTGATTCAGGTTTACGAGGAGGCCCTGCGATGACGTCTGTCGTTTTCTACTTCCAGGTGCACCAGCCCTACCGCCTGCGCCGCTACAGCTTTTTCGACATCGGCGTTCACGACAAGTACTTCGACGATGTCGAGAACGCGCGCATCGTGCGCCGGGTGGCGGAGAAGTGCTACCAGCCGATGAACGATTTGCTCCTGCAGCAGATCGAGCGACACCAAGGCAAGTTTCGCTGCGCGTTTTCGGTCTCGGGCACGGCGCTCTCACAGATGGAGGAGTACGCGCCTGATGCCCTTGAGAGTTTTCGACGTCTGGCGCGCACGGGCTGCGTGGAATTTCTGGGAGAGACGTCGCACCACTCCCTGGCGTTCCTCGGCGACTACGAGGAATTCGACGCCCAGGTTCTCGATCAGGCCGCCCGCGTCGAACGCCTGTTCGGCGCGCGACCGACGACGTTTCGCAACACAGAGCTCGTGGTCTCCAACGATGTGGCCAAGCGCGCCGAGGGCCTGGGATTCTCCGCGATTCTGGGCGAAGGCGCCGACCACCTCCTGGGCTGGCGCAGTCCGCACCGCGTGTACCGGCCGGAGAGCTGCGAGCGGCTGAAAATTTTGCTGCGCTCCTACAAGCTCTCCGACGACATAGCCTTCCGTTTCTCGAACCGCGGATGGTCCGAGTGGCCCCTGCGCTCTGAGCGCTTCGCCGAGTGGGTCGACGGTCTGCCCAGCGAGGACTCGCTGGTCGGGCTGTTCATGGACTACGAGACGTTCGGTGAGCACCAGTGGCGCGAAACCGGCATTTTCGACTTCATGGAGCACCTGCCGGGCGCGCTGCTTCGCAATGGGCGCGTGCGCTTCGAGACCCCTAGCCAAGTCATCCGTTCCCAGGACGCCGTGGCGCGCCTCGACGTGCCCTACCCCGTCTCCTGGGCGGACGCAGAGCGCGACCTGACCGCCTGGCTTGGCAACCAGATGCAGCGGGCGGCCCACGACGCGCTCTATGCGCTCTTGCCCTCGGTCCGCCTCGCGGCCAAGGCCGGGCGAGGCGACATCTTGGAACATTGGCGCAAGCTCTCGACTTCCGACCACGTCTACTACATGTGCACGAAGTGGTTTGCCGACGGTGATGTGCACAAGTACTTCAGTCCCTATGCCAGTCCGCACGATGCGTTCATTACGTTCATGAACGTGCTCGACGACCTGGCGCGCCGCGCCCTGGCCGCGGCCCCTGCGGCGAGCGTAGAGACACCTGTCGATCCCGTGGCACCTGCCGCACTCCTCCAACGCGCACGCGCAGAGAAAGAATTGCTTTGAGCTCGAGTCTTTTCGAAGTCAGCTGGGAAGTCGCCAACAAGGTCGGCGGAATTCACACGGTCGTCTCCACCAAAGCCCGCACACTGGTGGAGCGCTACGGCGACAACTACATCGCCATCGGGCCGTGGCTGTTGTCGAACGAGCGCCAGGAGGAGGCCTTCGAAGCCGAGACGGGCTTCGAGAACTTCGCCGACAGTTGCCGCGCCCTCGGCGTGCCGATCCGCGTCGGGCGCTGGAAGATCCCGGGACGGCCGCGCGTGATCCTGGTGGAATTCTCGGCGCTGTTCACGCAGAAGGATCCGATCCTCGCCGGCCTGTGGGATCGCCATCAGGTCGATTCGCTCACTGGCGGCTGGGACTACGTCGAACCTGTGCTCTTTGGCTGGGCCGCCGGACTGGTGATCGAGCGCTGGTGGCAGGATTTCATCGCGCCGATCCACGGCAAGGCAGTGGCCCAATTCCACGAATGGATGACCGGCTCGGGCCTTTTGCTCCTGGAATCGCGCATCCCGTCGATCGGCACGGTGTTCACGACCCACGCCACAATGTTGGGGCGCGCGCTTTCAGCAACGGGCCGCTCGCCGGAAGAAGGGCTCGGCAATCGCACCAGCGAGTCCGTGGCCGAGGCCCTTGGCGTGCGCTCGAAGCACTCGCTCGAGGGCATCTGCGCGCGCACGGCCGATGTGTTCACGACCGTTAGCACGATTACCGCAGCCGAGGCAACCCTGGTTCACCGCCGCGAACCCGACCCGCTTCTGCCGAACGGCATCGACCTCAGCGTCATCGACGAACTGTGCGCGGGCGTGAGTTTTGCCGAGGCGCGCGCGGCGCTGATCAACTTGACCGAGCGTTTCTTCGCAGAAGACTTGTCCAATGCGAACTACCTGATCATCTCGGGGCGCTACGAATTCCACAACAAGGGCATCGACATCCTGTTGCTGGCTCTGGCGCAGTTGGCTCAGCGCCCCGGCAAGCCGATCGTCACGCTGCTGACCGTCCCCGCCGGACACTCAGGCGTGTGCCACGCCCTGGCCCAGCGTCTGCGATCCGGGCTCGAGCCGGGCGACGGCCCCATCGGCATTTCGACGCACAATCTCTTCGACGCATCCACAGATCCGATCCACAACGCAACGCGCTCCTTGGGACTGGACAACGCGCGGAGCGCGCGGATCAAGATCCTGCAGGTGCCGATCTATTTGCATGAGCGCGACGGTCTGCTCAATCTGCCCTACGAGGCGGTTCTCAGCGCTGCAGACCTGTCGGCCTTCCCCTCGTTCTATGAGCCATGGGGCTACACGCCCGAGGAGTCACTGGCCGTTGGGGTGCCGACGATCACCAGCGACTACGCCGGTTTCGGTCGTTGGGCGAAGTCACAGGAGCTGACGGCGGCCGACGGCGTCCAAGTGCTGGATCGCGTCGGCAAGACCGACGAACAGTCCGCCGCCGAGCTGGCGCAGCTGATCGAAGCGTTCTTTGCGACGCCGCGCGATCGACAGCAGACCGTGGCGACTTGCAGGCGCACGGCCCTGCGCACCGCCTGGTCGGATCTGATCGCCCACTATGACGTGGCCTTCCAGCGCGCGCTGGACGCCGCTCACGCTCGCACGCCCAGGTCGCGCACCCCGAGCTACCGGCCGCGGGTCGCGATGCCCGTGGCTCCGGTACCCGAGGGTCGCCGTCCGCACCTGTCGACCTTTGAAGTCTCTGCGACGTTGCCGGCGGTGCTCGCGGGACTCGAGCGTCTGTCGCGCAACTACTGGTGGTCCTGGGATCCCGAGGCCATGGGGTTGTTCGCCGATCTCTCGCCGCACGCCTGGGCCGCGACCAACCACAATCCCGTGGGCACCCTGGCCCAGGTGTTCCCGGAGGATCTCGACGAGAAGGCGGCGGACCCGCAGTTTGGCGAGAAGCTCGCGCGCGTCTTGCGGCGTTTCGACGAATACATGAGGCGCCCAGGGCACGAGGTGGACCTCGGCAATGGGATGAAAATCACGCCGCGCCACCCGGTGGCGTACTTCTGCGCCGAGTTCGGCATCCACGAGTCACTGCGCATCTACTCAGGTGGTCTGGGGATTCTCTCGGGCGATCACCTCAAGTCCGCAAGCGACATCAATCTGCCCCTGGTTGCGGTTGGACTGTTCTACAGCCGCGGGTACATGCGCCAGCGCATGTCCTCCGCTGGCGAGCAGATCGCCAACGATGTCGACAACGATCCGCGCCGCCTGCCTATGGATCAGGTGCGCGACGAAAACGGCGCCATCCTTGAGCTGACACTGGGGCTGCCGAGTTCGTCGCTGACGCTGCACGCTTGGTCGGTCCAGGTCGGAAGGGTCACGCTCTATCTGCTGGATTCGAATGTCGAGAAGAACCGGCCAGAGGATCGCGACATCACCGCGCGCCTCTATGGCGGAGATCAAGAGGCCCGCATTCGCCAGGAAATCGTGCTCGGTCGCGGTGGCGCGCGCCTCTTGGAACGCCTGAAGATCGAGCCCAGCGTGTTCCACATCAATGAGGGCCACGCCGCGTTTCTGGCGCTTGAGCGCATCGGTCGCTTGATTCGCGACAGCGGATTGACGTTCGATGAAGCGCGCGAGGTGGTTTCGGCCACGACCGCGTTCACGACTCACACTCCGGTTCCCGCGGGCCACGACCGCTTCGGAGAGGACTTGATGCGGCGTTATTTCTCGGACGCCGCGAACTGGGTCGGCGTTCCGTGGGAGCGCTTCATTGCCCTGGGACACAGCGACGACGAGCGCGTGTCCTTCAACATGACCTATCTCGCGCTGTCCTTCTGCCAGTTCGTGAACGGCGTGTCCAAGCTGCACGGCGAGGTGTCGAAGGACCTGCTCGGGCCCTACTGGCCCAAGCTATTGCGCGGCGAGTTGCCGATCTCCGCGATCACCAACGGTGTCCATTTGCCGAGTTGGACGCACCCCGCGATTTCCGCGCTGATCGAGCCGGCGGGCGGGCCGGTCCGCGGCAAGCACTTCGCTGAACGCGCCATGTCCGTGCCGTTGGAAGCGCTGTTCGAGGTCAAGCGCGAGCTCAAGCGCCGCCTGTTCGCCAAAGTGCGCGCTGATCTAGAGCGCTGCTTCACCGAACGTCACGATCGTCCGGCCGTCCTAGCGCGCATGCTGGCAGGACTCGACGAGCGCGCGCTCGTGATTGGATTCGCCCGCCGGTTCGCGCCCTACAAGCGCGCGCAACTTCTGTTCCAAGATCGCGAGCGCCTGGCGGCCTTGCTCTCCAATCGTGAGCGGCCCGTGCGCATTTTGATCTCGGGCAAAGCGCACCCCCGCGACCAGATGGGAAAGGACTTGCTCAAGAGCGTGGTCGAACTCTCGCGCTCCGAGGAATTCCTCGGCAAGGTAATTTTCATCGAGGACTACGGCATCGACATCGCGCGCGCCATGGTTCAGGGGGTCGATGTGTGGCTCAACACGCCTGTGCGTTCCCTGGAGGCCAGCGGAACCTCGGGAATGAAGGTGTCGGCCAACGGAGGATTGAATCTCTCCGTGCTCGACGGCTGGTGGTGCGAGGGCTACAACGGCCGCAACGGCTGGGCCATCGGCGAGAACCGCACCTACGAGGCCCAAGAACTGCAGGACGAGCTCGACAGCTCGGTGCTCTACAGTCTGCTGGAAGAAGAAGTCGTTCCGCTTTACTTCCAGCGCGACGGAGCCGGACTTCCGAGCAACTGGCTCGAGCGCGTGCGCCACAACTTGGCGACGATTCCGCCGGTGTTCGACACCGATCGGATGGTTGCCGAATATCGCGATCAAGCCTATGGCCCCCTCGCGCGCTCGCACTTCGCCCTGACCGCCAACTCCTTCGCTTTGGCCAAGCAGCGCGCCAGTGATTCCGAGCGCATGGCCCAGGACTTCCGGGCGATTTCCATTAGGGCGCTGCGTCTGTCGGAGTTGACCAACTTGCGCGTGGGCGACACCGTCGAGGCGCGAGTCGAGGTCGACTTGGGTCGCTTGTCCCCCGACGATGTGCTGGTGGAGCTGGTGCTCGGCCACTCGAAGGCCGCCAACGACCTGCACAACATGCTGATCGTGCGCCTGACTCCCATCCATCAGGGCCGCGGGAGCTCCGACTCACCGTGGAGCTTCGAGGGCAGTCAGCGCGTGTTGCGCTCCGGCACTTTCGGCTACGGTGTGCGCGTGCGCGCTCGTCTGGCCGCGTCGGCCGGCTCCAGGGAACAGGATCTCGTCCTGTGGGCCTGAGGGCCGGCCGCGCGGTTCACTAGCGCAGGCTCGAATCGGGCGACTGCGAGCGAATGCGCTCGCGGAGGCCCTGCATACTCTCGCGCAGGGCGCGCACTTCGTCGCGCAACTCGCGCATGGCCTGCTCGAGTTCGAGGCTGTGCTCGACGCCCTCCGGCGCCTTTCGCCAGGATTGAGCGGGTGCCGGCGCGTCGGCGGAATCCGTGCCCTCGTTCGTGCCCGAGGCAACAAAGGGATCGAATCCCTCCGCTGCTCCGAAGCCCTGGGGCCAGGCAGCAAGTTGCGCCAAAGGCGGCATTTCGGGAATGCCCGAGGGAGGAGCGGTGGGCGCGGGAGAAACCGGAGCGAAAGGCAAAACTGAGGCCATCGGGGCCATCGGGGCCATCGGGGCCATCGGCTCCATCGGCTCCATCGGCTCCATCGGCTCCATCGGCTCCATCGGCTCCATCGGCTCCATGGGCTCCATGGGCTCCATGGACGGCACGGGGGGCTTCGGCGCACGCGGCGGCTTCGGGCTCTTGGGCGCCTTGGACTTGTGCTTGGGCGCCTTGACCTGCGGCGGGACTGCGGGCGCGGTCCAACTGAATCCGTGGCTCTCGCCTGCTTTGAGGTCAAGGCTCTCGCACGGGGCATCCGGCGCGTCAGGGCCGCTGAATTCCAATTCGAATGGCGCAACGTCGACGTCGACGTCGAGTTCAATGCTCTCGCACTGGGCTTCCTCCACGTCACCGCCGCCGATGTCCAAGTGGAATGGCGCAACTTCGACATCGATTTCCTCCGCGCGGCCATCGGTCCGGAACTTGAATGCGCGCGTGATCGGCTTCGGCGCCTGGCGCGGCGCGCGACTGCGCAGCTCATCGAGTTGCCCCTCGAGATCCGCCACTCGACGCTCGAGATCGCGCGTGTACTCGTCCTTCGCACGCGAGCCGCCGCGTTCGGCCGACCGAGACTTCTGGCGCGCATTTGCTGCGGCGAGGTACTCCTGGGCTTCGAGCGCGTACCGGACCGCGGGCTCGAACGCGCCCCCACGGGCCACCGATTCTTCGCTCATCTGGCGCAATTCCTCGCGACGGGCCTCGCGCGCGTCCGCCGTCGAAGCGCGCTGTGCCTCGAGCCGCCGTTCAAAGGCATGGTGCATTTCTCGCTGCGCCTCCTGCTTGGACTCCTGGGCCTCGGCCAAGGCCTCGCGGAACTCCTCGGCCATCTCGCGCTGAGCTTCGCTAATGCGCTCATGTGCTTCGCGAATGCGCTCGTGCGCCTCGCGCTGCGCTTCCGCGAATGCTTCCGCGATCTCGCTCTCGAATTCACGAAGATCTTGGGCCTGCTGTTTGTCGTCCGCCGCGCTTGCGCCGCTGTCCGAAGCTTTGAAGTAATCGAGCAGATGCAGTTCCGGCGCAGTGGACTGAGTTGAATAGCTCGCCATGGGAAGCGGCGACTTAGCCACGACCGCAATGCTCGGACTGATACTGACAACGGCGCTGGGCGTAGAGCTCGAGCATGTCTTGCCAGTGGTCGGCTGCGCAACCTGGGCAGACACGGCGTGCGCGCTCGCGCCGCAGGATGTGATCGCGGCCACCGTTGGTGTCTTGCAGCCCGAGGCGGCCTTGGTGGTCGAGTGCGGACAACCGGCCTTGTGGTCGCAGGGATCGAAGGCCATGGCGAGCGGAACTGCCGCGCCAAGCGCGGTGATGAGCATGAAAATCGTGCGCTTCATTTCGTGATTTCCTCGGAGGTTCTCGGCGGTGTCGAAGTTGTGTGGTTTGTGGTTGTGTCGAGCGAGACGGCGTCCCTCTCGTGAATCGGCGCCTGCGCGCTCGCGTCGTTGGCCTCTGCCGATCGACTCAAGCTCAGAAGGCGTTGGGCTAGTTCGCGAAGTCGCGCCAATTTAATTTCGAGCAATTTCAGTTCGCTGGCGAGCTCCCGCCCGGTCTCGCCGCGCAGGTCGAGCGCCAGTACTTCGGTGCGAAGCGAAAGGGCCTCGAGCGCGAGTGCATCGAGTTCGAGAGTCAGCTCTTCGAACGCGCTCAACGTCGGGGCGCTCAGCGCGTCCATGATTAGAATTTGGGATTCCGCTTCGTCCGGCGCAGGCCAATCGATCGGTTCGCTCTCAGATTCGTCCAAGGCCTTCGCGGCGTGTCCGGAATCGCGCTCAGGCAAGAACGCGAGCCCGCCACTATCGCCGCGGTCGTGATTGGCCTCCGTCGCACTGACGCAGGGCAAGACCGCGATCAAGGTCGCCCCGAATCCCACGCAAGCGCTCCCCAACCAGCTGGGTCGGCGATCGACGTCTTCGGGGCCTGTCTCGTCCAGCAAGAGCTCGACTCGGTGTCGCAAGCGTGAGCGTCCTTGGGCCATTGCCGGCGCGGGCAATGCGCGCCGGTCCCCCACGATCCACTCTGCGATTCGGGTGAGACAGCTGGCCAAAGACACGCGCAGGCCGGTCTGGCGAACGGCCCAGGCATCGCTGAGAAACTCGGCGCAGTCCTCGATTTCGCGGCGCGCCACGCGATTCAGCGGTTGGAAAAAGAACACGCCTTCGCACAGCCGACACAGGGCGAGCCACAGCGGATCGCGGCGCACGACGTGCGCCAGTTCGTGGGCCAGCAGTGCCTCGCGCTCCTCAACGCTGAGCTCGAGCAGGACGCGCGGCGGCACGCAAATCTCCGCGCGTATGAGCCCCATGCTGATCGGAGCTCCGAGCGCCGGCGCAACCGATAGCCTCACACGGCGCTTGATCCCCGCGCGCGCGCACAGAACGCGCAGCATGTCCGCCAACTCACCGTGCTCAAGCGCCACCCGGTCGCGCAGGCAGCCATTGAGCCTGAACCAAAGGAGGGCGAACAGCAGCAGACCAGCGCCGGCACCGAGCACGCAGACCGCGAAGGCCCAGCGTGTCCAGCTGCCGCTGTGGGTCGGGTTGAGGGTCATCAGACTCCCAAGGCCCGGCGTGGCGGAGTCCATGGGAATCGCGTTCGACGCAGGATCAGCGTGCGCGGATTGATCGGCCGGAACGCGGGCGAGTTCGGCGCTCAGTGAGTTCGCAGCAGGCTCTGGCTGCTGTTGAACCTGCGCGAGCACGTCGGCGATCACCAGCTCCAGCCATGGCGCGGGAACAGCGAATTCCTGCTCGGGTTTGGCGGGAATTGCGCTGGGCGGCGGAGCCTCCGCCTGAAAGTCGAGGCCAGAAGTTGCGCGACTCAGCGGCAGGCGTCCGCCGAGGGGCTCGAATCCAAGGCCAACCTGCAGACTCGCTGTTGCGAATGACCCGAGCACTGCGAATTTCCACAGGCGTTCCCGCAGACCGCTTTGTGAATTGGGGATGCGACGCGTGGCGATCCAGGCGGCGCAGAGGAGTACGGTAGAGTGCAGGGCGTACGTGAGGAGCCAGGCCAGGCCGGCCAGCGCGAGCACCGACAAACCGGTGCTCCAGGGCCCTTCGACGTTGAGGGGATCCAGGGCGGCAAACGTGCATGCGAACGTGCTAGCGGCCATTGGGCTTCTCCTTGCGCTGGCGATCCGCGATCAGACTCTTCAGCCGAGCCAATTCACCGCGATCGATTTCCTGTTCGGAAATCAAGTGATTCACCAGCGCGCCGACATCGCCCTTGAACAGGCGCTCGGTCAACTCCGCGACCATGCTGCGGTGCACGTCGCTCTCGCGGACCTTGGGGATGTAGATGAACTGGCGCCCCTCGACCCGATGGTCGACGACACCCTTCTTTTCCAGCTTGGTCAGCATGGTTGCGATCGTCGTCAGCGCCCGCCGCTGGGCCCGCGGCAGACGATCGACCACGCGCGCCACGGTTGCCTCGCCTTCCTCCCACAGGACGCGCATGATCGCGTACTGCAGTTCGCCCAAGTGCTGGGATCGGTCCATCTACTGCCTCCGTCCAAAGTCTGCGGGTAATCGGACAACTACCGCGGTAGTACGACCACGGTAGTCGCCGGGATCGAGCCTGCAAAGGGGCGCCGTGTACGGATTGTGTCAGCGCACGGGCGCGAGGCCGGAAGGGCGGATGGAACCTGAGCTCAGCACTCGCCACCAGATCCCGTATCGCCAACCACCGAGCTCGAATGCCGACACTCCCCGGAAGTAGCGTCCGCTTCCACTCCGTGGACCTCCCCCGGAAGTTCCAGCCGGGCTCCGCTACAGTAGGCTCGCTGCCCGTCGCGCCGTCCCCGGTGCACCCTGAATCTAAGGAAGACCGCCTTTGTCACGTCGATCCTCGAAGCTCCTGCCCACGTTGCTCGCGGTGCTCGCCCTCGGAGTCGGGGTGTCCGCATGGTTCTTCCTTCGGACCTCGCCGAACGAGAGCGCAGATTTCGCCACGGCACCCGAGCTGAGCCTCCCTGATAGCGTCCCGGGAGCGGAGCTGGGAGCCCTGACGCCGGAGACCAACGCCTCCGACCCCAATCCCAAGGTCAAGTCCACGAGTGCCCAGGACGAGAGCGCGCGCCGCCAGCAGGCCAGCGCCTCGGAATTGGAATTGCGCGAGGCACTGTGGGTCGAAGGGCGTGTGGTTTTCCCCCAGGACACGCCGCGGGGCGAACTCGTCGAAGTGATCGCCCTGGGACGCAAGTTCAAGACGCGCGAGATGCACCGCGTGAAGGTCGAGTCCGACGGCAGATTTCGCGTGGCGTTCGCCCCCGGCACGAAAACCGGGAGGCTGGATGTCGATGCGATGCACCTGTTTCTGGACAAGCCGCAGAACATCAACCTGAGCGATGCCTCTGCGATCAAGAACGCAGTGATTGAGCCGTTCCTGGGTGGCGCCCTGCGCGGTGAGTTGAAGCTCGCACAGCGCGCGGCAGGCCTGGCGCCGGAGCTCGTCGGCAAGACCGTACGCGCCAGCGGTTGGTCGGGTCGCTGGAACGACAATGTCCTGCGGACCGCGACTGTCGGTGAGGACCTACGGTTCGTCTTGCGCGGCCTGCCGCCTGAACTGGGGCTCACACTCGAATTCGATTCCAACGTCGTGACCAAACTCTCGGTGCCGGACGTGCGCGCGCCGGCGGGCGAGACGATCGAACGCACGTTCGATCTCGAGCTGGGGGTCCGCGTGCGGGGACGCGTGCGCTCTTCGGACGGATCCTTGCCCAAGAACACGCAATTGGAAGTGCGCGTCAAGGGCCCCAAAGGCGGAGGCATGAATGCCGGCCGCGACACCGGGAAAGTCGCCGACAACGGCACCTTTGACCTGCGCGGACTGACGCCGGGTGAATTGACACTGACGGCATCGGCCCCTCAGCGCGTCACGTTCAAGCTGGAACTGGGGATGCTCGAGAACGGCACTGACCGTGAAGGAGTGGAATTGGTGCTGGGCATGGGGAATTTCGTGTCAGGCCGGGTGGTCTGGCCCGACAAGAGCCCTGCGGTGGAGGCCCAGGTCATCGCCATGGGTGGAGGCAGCGACAACGACCCGTTCACTCCATTCGACACTCGCTTCTCAGTGCGCACGAACGCCAACGGCGAGTTTCAGATCAGCGGACTGAATGCTGGCCCTTACGGCCTGATGGTCCAGGGCAAGGCGCCCGTAGGCGAGGGTCAGACGCGGCGCCGCGGTCAGACCTGGAAAGCGCGGCTTGAGGGCGTCGCGGCCGACACAACGGGCTTGGAAATCGAACTGGTGGCGGGCTACTCGGTCGAAGGCCTGGTGGTGGACGACATCGGCGCGCCCGTGACAATGTTCGGCGTCGTGGCCACGGCCAACGACCCGGGCAAGCGCTCGTTCAACATCGCGCGGATGGTCTCGGGCATGTTCAAGCCCGATGACGGACGCTTCGAATTGGGCGGACTGCTCGAGGGCGGCTACACGCTGCGCTTGAACGTCCCTGGGCATGACGATCCCAAAGAGCTCGACATCACGGTGCCGAACGACGGTGCCACCTATACCTTCGTCGCACCGCGCCGCGCCCTGATCTCCGGCTCGGTCACGCGACCAGACGGCAGTCCTGCGATCCGCGCCGAGGTCGAAGTCGTCGGGAGCGAGGGCCGCTGGTCCGACGGCGGCGATGACAAGGCGGACAACAACGGCAGGTTCGAGATCAAGGCCGCGCAGACGGGAAAAATCACGATCACAGCCAGCCTCGATGGATTCGCGCCGAGCGCGCCCTACGAGGCAGAACTTACCGGTGGTGAGTCGCTGACCAACCTGCGGCTGATGCTGCGCACCGGTGGACGAATCACAGGTGAAGTGCTGCCCTCGCGCCCCGGCGAACGTGTCGATGGCCGGAAAGTGACTGCCTCCCAGGGCAACGGCGGCGACGACAGCGAAACGACCACCGACCGCGGGGGGAAGTTCGAGTTCAAAGCACTCGCGCCAGGGGAGTATTCGGTCGCGGGCGATGCCGCGGCCACTGAGCTCGACCGCCTGCGCGATCCCTCGGGGCGACGGGGGAACGACTGGGAGTTGACCGAGTTGACCAAGAAACGCGGCCGCGCCACGGTCAGCGATGGCGGCACAGCCCACGTGGTGCTCGGCGCTCCGCCTGTGGCCCCGGTTGTGGTCTCCGGTCGCGTGCACCGGGCCGGCGCAGGTGTGGCCGGTCTACGCGTCGTTGCGCAAGGCGAGGGCGACCGCAGCTGGGAGCGCCGCAAGGTCTCGCGAACCGACGACGCCGGTCGCTACGAACTCACCGTGGACGAGCCGGGGAAATACCAGATCCAAGTCACTCCCGCAGGGCGCGGTGGCACGACGCTGGGATCCCATGTGGAAGTGCCCGCGGCCGGGCTGGGCGACGTCGATTTCGCCCTGGCGAGCGGCCGGATCGCAGGCAAAGTGATGGGACCGGACGGCGAGGACCTGGGCTGGGTCAGGCTTCAGATTGCGCGCACTGCGGGCGGCGACGACAAGGGCTCCAAGTGGACCGGAGGGAGCGCCCAGACAGACCCCGAGGGGCAGTTCGAATTCGGGGACCTGCCAGCGGGCGACTTCTCGATCGAAGTCAGCGGCTCCAGCTGGAATCGGCGCACGTTTGAGCAACGCCAATACGGCAAGGTCAAGCACCAGGTCGCGCTCGCGGAGGGCCAGGACAAGAGCGACGTGGTCATTCGACTCGAGGCAGCCGGCACGCTGAAGGTGAGCGTCCTGATGGCCGACGGCTCGGCCGCGGGCAGCGGTCGGATGAGCGTGCGCCGCACCGACGGCGGCAGTGGCCTGCCGGACGACCGCTACTTTGGGAATGGCGAAATCACGCGCGAGGACCTTGAGCCGGGCGTGTATGAGGTGCGGGTCGAAGTCTCCGGCCAAGTCTCTCCAGAACCAGAGCGCGTCAACATCATCGCCTCGGAAACAACCACGGCCCTCGTGCGCCTGCGGCCGGGCGGCTTCGTCAAATTCTCCGCGGTAGACAGTCAGGGACAAGTCGTGCCGGCCACCGCGACGGTCGTCGATTCCGCGGGTCGTCCACTGACGTCGAATCGTCCGCTGCGCAATGGCGAGACTAGCGGCGCGCTGCCGACGGGGAATTGTCGCGTCATAGCGCGCGACAGTTCGGGGCGTACGGCCGAGGGCAGCGCAACAATTTCGGCCGGTGAAACTGCAGAGGTTGCTCTAACTTTTCAGTAGGCCCCTGCGCGCGCCAGCGCGCTGTGCGCATGCCATGGCGCGCGGATTCGGTGCGCCGCACGCAACCGGAGCCTAGGGGCCTGGCGTCGTCACACAGGCGGATGAGGAGCAATTGTGCGGCCCATTGAATCCGCCCCATGATCGCCCCTGAGGGGTGGAGGCTGACGCCGACGGAGCGTGCTGGGTTCCCTGCTTTACGCAATTATTGTGCAGAATGCTGAAATTCCTCCCCCTCCGCAGGGATGCAATTTTGGGGTATGATTCTCAAGGGGTAGGCGGCTCGGCTCGAGAGTCGGCTCGCTTACTGTCACCCTTACCTCAGTTTCGGACCCTACATCAGGACTATTCGACCAATGAAATTCACGCTCCTTACAGCAGCGGTGGCCTGTGCGCTCACGGTGCCCGCCAGCGCGCAGTTCTCGACCCGGAACCCCGTCAGCAACTACAAGCCCCGCGTTTCAGTTGCGATGCCCGGCGGCAGCTACAGCGCGATCAACAACTATCAGATCGACAACGGCATCTCGAACAACTCCCTTGGGCTGACCAATGGCGGCGAGCTCGTCTCGATCCACAAATTCACGGCTGTCGGCGGCACGGACACGATCACCAAGATCAAGGCAGCCTGGGGCAGCCCCGCATTTCCGGGTGGCAACGTCACCGTGGGTGCAGCTGTCAAGGTCTTCGTCTGGAGCGACCCGAACCAGGACGGCAATCCGGTTGACGGCGTTATCGTCACCCAAGGCGCTGGCGTCGTCACGAACGTCGACAACGACGTGTTTGACGTCTACACCGTTCCGGCTGGAGTGGTCAGCGGCATCTTCTTCGTCGGCGCCTCCGTCAACCAGATCGCGGGCGAGTTCCCGTCGAGCATGGACCAGACGACTCTCCCTGGCGCGGCCGTAGCCTATGTGACCGGCAACGGAGTCGCAGGTTCCTATACCGGCGCACCGGTGACAGGCAGCATCGGCCTGTTCGACATGGTCGCAATCAATTTCGCAACCGCTTGGATGTTGCGCGCGGAAGGCGGCTCGGCGACGACCACTTACTGCACCGCGAAGACAAATTCGCTCGGCTGCACGCCGGCGATCGGCGCAACGGGCGCCTCGAGCGCCACGGCGCTTTCAGGCTTCGCAGTCACCGGTTCGAACGTGATCAACAACAAGCCTGGCTTGCTGCTCTACACGGACGCAGGTCAAGCGGCAGTGGCGTTCCAAGGCG
>CANKOY010000058.1 GCA_947484275.1 Planctomycetota bacterium
TCGCGATCAGCTCAGTGCGTCAGGCTCCAGCCCACGGCGGAGATCTCCGGCACACCCAGGGTCACAGGATTGCTGATCAGCGTGATGCGCGCCTGCACGAAGCGCAGGTTGGCGAGCAGGGCGGGGTTGGACTTCCAAGTGTTGTCCGGCAGCCCGTTGGGTCCCAGGGGATAGAAGACCTGGAAGTTGGCGCCACCGACCAAGATCGACGCCTTGGGTTCGCCGTAGGGGTCGTACGAGTTCGCATTGTTGCGCAATATGGGCATCCCCGGAATCGGCTGTCCGTTGGTGAGATTCTGTACGCAACGCAAATGGACGAGCACTTGGGTTCCTGGCGGCAGGAAATTGCTCGGCGGATGGACCACCGGCATTTGGTACTGGCCCGTGAATGTCAGGGTGTCGATCCAGATCGTGTGCACACGGTTGACGCGCACCACGAAATCCGCCTGACCGATGTAGAACAGGTTGTCGATCGGCAAGCTCGTTCCCGCGGGAGCGCCGAGGTCGCCGCGCGCCGTCGGTTCATTGTCGGGATCGACGGAGACCACGCTGCCGCCCGCGGTAACACCGCCGGTGGAAAAGGCTCGGAAGGCCGGACGCGCCGAGGAATTCAGCGCGAGGTTGACCTTGAAGCCGTTCAAACCGAAGGCACCGGCGTCGGCATAGCAGCGGAACTCCATCAACAGCGGCAGCCCGATCGTCGGGACCTTGTCGGTGAGGTAGTGCTTGACCGCCGGCGAGCCGGTGGCGACGCCCTCGATGTTCGTTTTCACGCCTGCGCCGAATGGTCCGCCGACGGCCAGGATCCCCGTGTCGCGGAACGTGTAGCGGGTGAACTGCGAGAGCGGCAGGCCGCGGTTCATCGGGTAGGGCATCATCAAAGTGCCCGTTCCGGAAACGAAGGCATCCGACGGCTGGACGCTGTAGCCCAACTGTTTGGCGTGTGTCACCGTCGCGGGATCCGTCAGGGGATCCAACAGGTTGTCGTTGAAGACGCTCACCAAACCAGAGAAGGGGAAGTTCGGCAGCAGCGTCGTGGTGTTGAGGTGCTCGTCAGGCAGAAACTTCGAGTGCGCGAATGCCATTTGGAATTGCGCGAACGAATCGACCACGGGGGTTGCGAAGGGCGCCCAGGACAGGTGCTCGAGATCGAGGTTCAAGGTCGAATCATCGGCCACGCCAAAACCAAGGTCGTGGTAGCGGTACACGCTCAGCATGCGACTGCCCAAATTCGACAAGGGCGTCTGAATCGGCGCGGTGAATGGGATTTGCAGGCCGACCACCGGCTGGGAGGCGTCGGCAACTCCCGCGAAGCGCGCTACGGGGCGGCCTCGAATCGTGCCCTTGGAGAGATCGAACAGGAACTGCCCGCGCAACTCGGGCGCGCCGTTGCCGTCCTCGTCCGTGGAGTTGAACCTCAGGGCAATGGTCTTCGATTGCACCGTGGGCGCCGCGGGATCGAGGCGAAAGCGCAGGGGCGGGAAACTGCTGACCAGCGGTAGGCCCGTGCGGCCGAGTACTCCGTTGGCACCGCCCACCAAAGTGAGGTCGTACTCCTCGCCCGCCGGAAACAGAAGGGCGTTGTGGGCCAGCGGCAGTTGCGGCACCAGTGTGTACTCGCGCAGGTTCGGCGATACCTGGACCGTTGCCGTGATCGTGTTTCCAAACTGCCAGAGCGCTGCGGCGTTCGTAACGCGCGTGATAAGGAAGGTGTCCATCCCCGACACGCTGCGCGGATCCATCATTCGATCGAAGCGCACGCGGACCGTCGCCTGGGGCGAGACACCCTGGTCGGGGGCCACGGCCGGTGGCGGCGAGAACTGAACGAAGCAAGCCGGCGGCACAGCGACTGTCGGGTCGTAGGGCATTTCGTACTGGGCCGGGCCGGGTACGAAACTGGCGGGGGAGCCCCGCAGCAGCGTCACCAGGACGCCGCTGATCACTCCCGCGACCGGCGGATTGCCCGCCTGCACCACGGAGGCCACGGTCGTCGGGCTGACGCGAATCGCGTCACCAACGCGCGGTTGCGGAGCGCACAGGCTGACAGCGAACAGGGCGTCGATCGCAAAGCTCTGACCGCCGACCGACGTCACACTTGTCAATGTGATGTCCTGGACGCCGAGCACCCGCGGCGGCGCCATCATGGACCGGGAGGAACCGTCGGGCAGGCTTGCGCCACCTGCTGTCGCCAGCAGCGCGCGCACGACGTCACGTGTCGGCGACTGATCGTCGAGGGGCTCGTTGCCCGCCCCTGAAAGTCCACGGCCCGCGAGATTGCTGAGCACTGCGGGCTGCCCCACGGCCGGGACCGCCCGAGTAGGAATTCGCACGACCAAGTTGGCGCGCTCGCCGGTCTCGAAAATCGGCACGCCCAGCGGTTGGACTTCCAGAGGCCGCGAAGCCTGCATTGCCTCCATAGAATTGACGCTGAGGTCCAGCAGCACGCGCGTGGTGTAGAACTGCGCGGCGCCGTCGCCCTCAGGATCGAGCAGGGCGCCGTGGCTCGAGTCCGGCAGGATGCGGGCGCCGTAGGGCAACAGGGCGGGATCCCCCAGGAACACGCGGATGTTCTCGGCGCAGATCGTTTGCGCATCGAGCAAGTCATCGAAGGCCAGCACCAGCGTCGCGTGCCGCGCCACCGCGCTGAAGGGCCCAAAGGAGCCCTGAGCATGATTCTCGAGGAGCTCCAAGCTGCGGTCCATTCGGCCGAGCACGCCCGCGAAGGCCGCTGAGTCCGCGCGGTGACGGATGGTCAGGTTGTCCGTCTCCGTGATCCAATCACTCTCGAGCACACAGTCGACGCCGTCGGCGACGAAGTCCGCGCCGATGGCGAAATCCTGGCAGCGCCGCGTCGACTTGCCCGTGGAAGCATCGAAGTCGTAGACGTCCACCAGCCGACCGGCGAAAACTCCGCGCAGCCCCAGTGCTCGCGCCTCGCCGCCCTGGTGGGCTTCGATCACAATGGTCGCATCACCGCCCACGCCGCCCTGAGTCGGCGACGAGATGGCAGTGATGGAACTCGCTGCATGGTTCGAGCCGCAGCCGGCAAGTTGCAGGGAGGCGACTGCCAGCGTCAGACCCACGCACAGGGGCCAGTGGCGCGCGCGTCGGATCGACTGGGCCAGGGGACGCAACTTGGGCGAGGGAAGGGCGCTCATGGAATGCGACTTCCTAGTAGCGGGATAATGTGGGGGAGGGAGTGCGAACGATCGGGACACGCCCCTGGGATCCGGCAACTAATGTAGCTGAGCGCAACCGGTCGGTGACACCGGCGCGGCGAGGTGCGCCCGTGCTCAGCGAAGAAGAGACTTCGGGCACAGAATCCGAAAGCGCGGGCCCGAGATTTCAAGTTCCACGGGCGTGGCGCCGTGCCCGTCGCCGTCGACCTGGACCGCGACGGGTTCGGCACTTTGGATGCGCACACGGCGGGCGCGCAGGCGCTCGACGTCCTTGCAGGGCAGTCTTCCGAACAGGCCGCGCAGCAGGTGCGCGACCATGTGCCGCCGGGTTCCGCGCCTGAACAGGTAGACCTCCCACAGACCGTCGTCGAGCTCGCGGTCCGCGGCGAGGCGGAACAGACCGCCGTAGTGGATCACATTGCTCACCAGCACCCATCCAAAGGTGCCGGGCAGTCGCGCGCCGTCGATCTCGACCTCAAGGCGCGGCTCGCGCTGGCTCCACAGGGCCCCAAACCCGGCGCGCACGTAGTTAGTGAAGTGAATCGGCCCGCGACGCGCCGCCTCCACGCGCCGCACCGCCTCGGCGTCGAACCCAACGCCGACCACGAGGAAAGAAAGTTGTCCAGCGACGATCGCGGTGTCCAGGCCAACCGTGTGCCCCGCGAGGATCGTGCGCGCGGCGACGATCGGGTCCGCGCTGAGGCGCAAGTCGCGTGCGAGAACGTTCGCCGTGCCCAGAGGCACGATGCCTATCGGCACGGAAGTGTCGGCCATGCCGCGCAGGACCTCGTTCAACGTGCCGTCGCCCCCGACCGAGACGACGACTTGCGCGCGAGCATTCGCGGCAAACGCCTGTGCGTCGCCGCGCGCGGATGTGAGTCGGATTTCGACCTCCATTCCGGCACGCGTGAGCTCACGTCCCAGGGCTTCGGCCACGGACCGACCGCGGCCCGCCCCGGCGATCGGGTTGGCGATCACGAGCACGCGTTTGCTCTCGTGGGGGGCAGGGATCGCGTCGGCCATGTGCAGCGCGGATCCTACGCTGAGCACCGGGGAAATCGGCGCGGGGACAGCGTCGAAAGCCCGGGGCCGCGGCGTAGGATCGCAGGCCATGGCCGAGGGCGAGACACTGCTGGTCAGCGGAGCGAGCGGGTTCCTCGGCGCCCATCTGGTCGCCACGGCCTCGGCAGCGGGGTGGGACGTCGTCGGCCTGCGCCATCGCTCGGACATGCCCGTACCCTGGCCGGCGCGCACGCGGATGGTCGCGGCCGATCTCTGCGATGGGGACGCGCTCGAACGCGCGATCGAATCGGCTCAGCCGTCGGCCGTGATCCACGCCGCCGCGATGTCGCGCATGGCGGACTGCGAGCGCGATCCTGCCGCGGCGCGCCGCGTCAATGTCGATGGATCGCGGATCCTGGCTGGACTTTGCGCTGCGCGGGGCGCGCGCTTTGTGCATGTGTCCACGGATCTGGTCTTCGGCGCGAATGCTGCGCCTCAGGGGGGCTTCAGCGAGGACGATCGTCCGGGTCCGATCTCCGTCTACGGCGCTTCGAAATGGGACAGCGAACTCGCCGTGGCCCGCGCCGATCCGCGCGCTTTGATCGTGCGCTTGCCACTGTTGCTCGGTCCGTCCCACGGTCGCGGTCTAGGGGCCTCGGACAGTGTTGGGGCCGCGGTCGAACGCGGTGAAACGCCGGCGCTGTTCGAGGATGAGTGGCGCACGCCCTTGGATGTGCGCTCGGCCGCCCGCGCACTTCTCGAACTGGTCCAGAGCGAGGCGTGCGGCCCGCTTCACGTGGCCGGACCCGAGCGCATGTCGCGTTACGAGCTGGGCCTGCGCGCCCTGCGCCAGCGCGGTTTGCGCGCGGACCAGGCTCGAAAGTGCATCGCGCGCTCGACCCGTCAAGGCTCGGGCCTGGAACACTTGCGACCGGCGGATGTGGCGCTGAACAGCGCACGCGCGCGAAGTTTCCTGACAACGATCTTGGTGGGACTCGAGGACGGTTCCACCTGACCTCGCGGCGCGCTGTGGCTCCTTTGGCCCCTGCAGCGTAGGCTACGCGGCCCTTTCAGGAATCACCATGGAACTCGGCAAGTCCTTCGATCCCAAGCAGCACGAGGCCGCGATCTACGCGGCCTGGGACAAGAGCGGCGGCTTCAAGCCGCGCGAGAGCGGTCCGGACACGCGCGGCCCGTTCACGATCATGATCCCGCCGCCGAACGTGACTGGCGTGTTGCACATGGGCCACGCCCTGAACAACACGATCCAGGACATCGTGATCCGTCACCGGCGCATGCAGGGCTTCGAGGCCCTGTGGCTGCCGGGCACCGACCACGCGGGCATCGCGACCCAGGCGGTGGTCGAGAAGAAACTGCTCAAGGAGCAGGGCAAGAAGCGCGAGGCCCTAGGCCGCGAAGCTTTCGTCGCGGAAATCTGGAAGTGGAAGGAAGAGCACGGCACCGCGATCCTCGAACAATTGCGGCGTCTGGGGGCCTCTTGCGATTGGTCGCGCACGCGCTTCACGCTCGAGGACGACATGTCGCGCGCAGTGCGCGAGAGTTTCGTGCGCCTGTGGCAGAAGGGACTGATCTACCGCGGCGCGCGACTTGTGAACTGGGATTGCGTGCTCGAAACCGCCGTCTCGGACGACGAGATCGAGATGGTGACGCGCAAGGACAAACTCCACTACCTGCGCTATCCCGTTGAAGGCGATGGGGCGCGCACGGTCACCGTCGCCACCACACGGCCTGAAACCATGGTGGGGGACACCGGCGTCGCCGTGCACCCCGAGGATCCGCGCTACCGCGATCTGATCGGCAAACATCTGGTGCTGCCGTTGATCGGTCGGCGCGTGCCGGTTGTGGCCGACGAGACGGTGGATCCGAACTTCGGCACGGGCGCGGTCAAGATCACGCCCGGGCACGACCCGGCGGACTACGAGCGCGGCCAGCGCTTTCATTTGCCGATCGTCAGCGTCCTGACCAAGGACGGCAAGCTCAACTCCGAAGGCGGCCCCTTCGCGGGCCTGCCCCGTGAGAAAGCGCGCGTGGCGATCCTCGCCGCCCTGGAGGAACTCGGGCTCTTGGAGAAGTCCGAGGATCTCGAGCACAACGTGCCGATTTCCGATCGCTCGAAGAGCATCATCGAGCCGATCGTGTCCGAGCAGTGGTTCGTGAAAATGGAACCGCTCGCGGGACCGGCGATCGAAGCCGTGAACAGCGGCCAATTGCGCTTCGTGCCCGAGCGCTGGACCAAGGTCTACCTCGATTGGCTCCACAACGTGCGCGACTGGTGCATCTCGCGCCAGTTGTGGTGGGGCCATCGCATACCGGTTTGGTATGACGCCGACGACGTGCCCTTCGCGTCGACCACAGACCTCGCCATCGGTTCGGCGCACCCTGTGAGCGGCAAGCCGATCGTGCGCCAGGACGAGGACGTGCTCGACACTTGGGCCAGTTCCTACCTGTGGCCCTTTGCCACACTTGGTTGGCCGAATTCCAGCGCGGACCTCGCGCGTTTCTATCCGACGCAGTTCCTGTCCACCGCGCGCGACATCATCTATCTGTGGGTCGCGCGCATGGTGATGGCCGGCTATGAATTCGTCGATCCGAAGGCGGTGCGCGCAAACGCCGCAAGCACCGATTCGCGCGATCCGCGCTGCCCTTTCAGCGTGGTCAACATCCACGCCACGGTGCTCGACGCCCAGGGTCGACGCATGTCGAAGTCGCTCGGCAACGGCATCGATCCGATCGAGATGATCGAGAAGTACGGCGCCGATGCGGTGCGCCTGTCGCTGATCCTGCTCACGAACGAAGGCCAGGATGTCAAGTTGGCCTTGGATCGCTTCGACCAGGGCTATCGCTTCGGCAACAAGGTCTGGAATGCCACGCGCTTCGTGCTCGCCAATCTCGACGCAGCGACGATCGAAGTCTCACGGGATCCGGCGCAGTTCGAGGCGCTCGAGGATCAGTGGATCGTCACGCGTCGAAACGTGACGTTGGCGAGTGTCTCCAAGGCACTGGACGAATATCGATTCAACGACGCGGCGACCGAGCTGTACGCGTTCATCTGGAACGACTTCTGCGATTGGTACCTGGAACTGGCCAAGGGGCGTTTCACGGCGGTGGATGCTCCTGGCGCGGGCACCGCGCGCGGCGTGCTGGCCTCCGTATTGTCCGACACGCTGCAGATGCTGCATCCGTTCATGCCGTTCATCACCGAGGCCATGTGGTCGGCCTTGAACGAGCAACTGGGTCGCACGCGGCCAATGCTGATGAACACGCGCTGGCCAGCGAGTGCAGGGGACCCCCTAGACGGACCGTGGATGCAAGCCATGGAGACGATTCAGTCCGTGGTGCGCGCCGTGCGCAACGTGCGCGCGTTGACGATGCTCGGCGAGCGCACACCGCTGTCCGCCACGGTCGTCGCCAAGCGCCCCACCGATCGGGCGATGCTCGTGCAGCACCAGCGCACCGCCGCCACGATCGCCTTCCTCTCGGACATCACCGTCGCAGAGTCCGCAGCGCGCACTCCGGGTTCGGCCGTGGCCGTTGCTGGCGCTATCGAGGTTGTCGTTCAACTCACCAGCGACGTGGACCTGACCAAATTGCGCGACGTGCTCGAAAAGCGCCTGGTCAAGGGCAAAGCAGGCCTCGAGGCGATCGATCGCAAGCTCGCCAACGCGGCGTTCGTCGAAAAGGCTGATCCGGCGATCGTCGCCGCGGAGCGCAGCCGGCGCGCCGAACTTCAACTCGAGAACGACCTGATCGCCCGCAACCTCGCAGGAATGTGAACGGGGCGCGAAGCGAAGCTCGCCGCCCCGTGAAATTTCGGCCCGTGTGGGAAACTAGTGGCGCCAGTCGCCGCTCAGTTCACCCTTGGCAAAGGCGAGCGGAATCGCGAAGAGCAGTCCTCGGTTTGCAGTCTTGAGCCACGAGCAGACGCTCAGGGTCACGCCGGTCACTGCGAGCTTGGTGGGTTTGCCCGAGCCGAAGACGTCCATTTCGCGATCCGCAATCGCGGCCGACGTGCGCCCCGGGTTGCCGAACTCCCCCGTCGAAAGCGGGATGCTGCCGACGATTACCATGTCCTGGTCGAAGAAAAGCAGGTTGCGAAGTTCGGGATTGAATCCGATCGGATAGGCGAAGGTCTGCACCAAGGGCTTGGCCTTGGGGTCCTCCTTCTCCTGCATGCCCTGCTTTTGATCCATCGGCGGTTCCACCAAGGCGTCCGCGGTGCGAATCGACTCGTTGGGCCTCAGGAGCCCGGCGCCGCGCAAGGCCACGGCGTAGGTGCCTGCGGGCAACGCGGGATCGAGCATCGCCTTGGTGGTCGAGATCACGCCGACGTGCACCGGCGCCTTCTCGGAGGAGAACTGCTCCAACTGCTTCAGCGAAGTGAATTCGAGCCCCACGGCAGGCACGAACATCACGTAGTCGTACCCGGTGATCACGCCGTAGCCCGCAACCTTGCTCGTGCCCGGAGCGGAGCGCCAGCTGTCGCAGGTCACGGATTTCGTCGCGTCGTACTGCACGTCGGTTGGAAAACGATCCGCGCCACGGGCGAGCAGCGACGCGGCGATGTCCACCCCCGGGGTCGCGCTGGCGGCGATGCGAAATCCGAGGGCCTCAGCCGATTGACCCGGATCCGTCGGGCGGCGCGTGGAGGAGCGCGCTGCGATGGGATCCGCAACATAGGCCCCACCGACTGCCACGCGACGACGCGAGCTCCAGTCCACCAGGGCGTCGAGCACCTGACCCTTGCGGCGTACCTGCATCACCTTAAAGCCGGGGTAGGCCTCGTAGACACTCGAAGTCCACTCCCAGACGTTTCCAGAGAGATCGACAACGCCCTGTGCCGACGCGCCACCCGGGTAGCTGCCTGCAGGCATGGCGCCCTTGAGCGGGATGCCTGCGTTGGCGCAGAGCAGGGGATCCCACTTGTCGCCCCATGGATAGGTGTTCTTAGTGGAGCCTCGGGCGGCACGTTGAAACTCGAACTCGGTCATCAGGCGCACACCGGCCCAACGCGCGTAGGCCTGGGCCTCGTAGAAATCCATGTAGCCTGCGGGCGCGGTCTCGTGACCGGCAGGCAGTTCCCACTCCGCCTCGCGCCAATGGTCGTTCCACCACTGGACTTGATTGAAGGCGGGGAAGGTCGGGATCGGCTGGCCCGACTCCCGGGCGGCGTTGCGCTTCGTCCCAATATCCAGCGCGTAGGCCTGTCCCGCCTTTTCGATGGCCTTGATCCCCCAGGAGTCCGGCGGGCGTCCCTTGGTGGCCCGGACGAACTCGGCGAATTGTTCGTTGGTGACTTCGGTCACGCCCAGGAAAAACGATTCGACGTTGCGCTGATGCTGCGGCGTTTCATTCGCCATGTTCATGAAACGCGAAGCGGCCTCCTCGGCGGCGCGTTCGACTTCCGCGCGGTCGGTACCGATCCAGGTGTTGCCACCGGGGATCAGGACCATGCCGGGGGGCTGTATCTGCTTTTGGGCCTGGGGCAGGGCGAGCAGGGCGAGCGAAGCGGTAGCGAAAATCATCACGGCCAATCTTGTTCAAAGGGGTGCGAACGCAGTCGACAGAAGCCCCAGCCTGGCCGCGTCACAGCGGCGGTCCGCCCGAGGGGGCCGGGGCTGAAACTCGGTCGGACTAGCGCGGGGGCTGCAAACGGTAACGGGTCCGGGAACTCCCGACTACCGGGTGCCTGGGCCGATTTGAGCGGCAGATCCGAGTCTCCGCTCCCGCTGGGGGGCGCGGTCTGCGATCCTCGGGGTCCAAATGTCCCTCTCCGACCCGCCCGAACCCAATGTCCTGCGCTTCGAGGTGCCCCCGGAGCACCAGGGTGCGCGCCTAGATCGCTGCCTCGCCGACTTGATGCCAGGCGTGTCACGTACGCGGATCCAGGCCTGGATCGGTGCCGGAGCCGTGCGCCTTGACGGTCAATTGCCGGCGAAGGTCGGAACTGCGGTCCGCGGCGGCGAGCAAGTCGAGGTTGAGATCCGCGAAGTGGACGAGCGGCGCGTGGAGGACAGCGCCTCGGTGGAGTTGCCGAAGCTGTTCGTCGACGAGCATCTGATCGTCATCGACAAACCCGCCGGAATGCTCGCGCACCCGACGCCGACTTTGCGCGGCGCGACGGTCAGCGAATTGGCCGTGCGCGAGTTTGGGGATTTGCCCAGTCCTCAGGGACGCGATCGCCCCGGCATCGTCCATCGACTGGACGCCGGCACGAGCGGCGTCATGGTCCTCGCGCGTACCGAAGAGGCCTTCGAGGGCCTCCTGCGACAGTTCCGCGCGCGCACCGTCGTCAAGACTTACACCGCGATCGTGCACAACGCTCCGCGCTTCGATTCGGACTGGATCGAATCCGGCTTGGAGCGCAATCCCAAGGCGCCGCAAAAGCGACGCGTGGCCGCCGAGGGCGAGGGGCGCAGCGCCGCGACCTTCTACCGCGTGAGCGAGCGCCTGCGCGGCTTCGCGGTGCTGGATTGCCAGCCGAAGACCGGTCGCACGCACCAGATCCGCGTCCACTTGCATCACATCGGTCTGCCGATCGTCGGCGACCGCATGTACAAGCACCACGGCCCCCTGCGCGTGCCCCTGTCCAAGTCGGCGCCCGCCCTTGGACGTCAAGCGTTGCACGCGGCGCGACTGGAATTCGCGCATCCGGTGAGCGATGAGCCGTTAGTGTTCGAGGCGCCCCTGCACGCGGACATGGCCGACTTGCTGGCCTGGTTGCGCGCGGAACACGCAGCGGTCTGAGTCGGCGCACTGGCCGCTCGCGCCCCAGGTCTCCATCCAGCGCCCGCGCAGTTCTCCACCGGCGAGCTACGCGCCGCAGTGGGGGCCATGGGAAATCGCGCTTCCGCCGCCGCCGGCCGAACCCGCGATGGGCACGAACCCAATTTGCTGACGGCTCCAGCGTTCTCAGCGCACGTCAAACGTGCGGACGAGCGTGCGCTGTGCAAACTTCGCGAAACAGGGCCGAAAGCGCGCGGGCAATCGCGGCGTGCCCGCGTCGCAGGGCGATCCACCCGAGTGTCTCTGTGCCACCGGGATGCTCGGGCGCGTTGCGCAGTCCTACTTCGCTTTGGAGATCGAGCGCAGGAAGCGCCACTCCAGGCTGTCGGTCGAGCCATCCTTGGCGCTGATCGGAAGCCCGTAGACCTGGGCGACCAGTCCGTCGAAATCCAGTTTGTCGCCAATCGTCGGCAAAGCACGCATCAACTCGCTCCACTGGGCTGCGTGACTTTTTGAATCGATGCCCGTGTGCTCGAGCCAGTGAAAGAACGCAGCCTTGTAGGCGCGATAGAACTCCGCGTAGTCCACGAGGTACTCGCCAGGCGGATACTCCTGTTCGTCCGCGTGGGGACCGAAGAACGGCGCGCGCACGATGTGCTTGCCCGAGTTGTCTTCCTGGCGCATCACGAATGTTGCCACCGGATCCACCTTGTCGAGGCCCTTCGCGGCTTTGAGCCCCTCGACTTGACCATTCTTGATCGGCGCGCTGAAGCCGTCCGCTCCGTGACCCTTGCGCCAGCGGCTCTCGGT
The DNA here is from genome assembly GCA_947484275.1 of Planctomycetota bacterium. Lineage (GTDB taxonomy): Bacteria > Planctomycetota > UBA1135 > UBA1135 > JADJQU01. The sequence goes on from CANKOY010000058.1 coordinate 11,736, forward strand.
GATCACTGAGAGCCCGCGCGCGCTGCGGCCGGGAAGGGTCCCGCCCTTGGGGTTGCCGCCGGGAACGAATTTCGAATAGGGCTTGGTCTTGCCGCCGCTGGCGCTGACCCCGCCCGCGCCTTCGATCGTGTTGATCTCGCCGCAGGCGTCGATCGTCATCAGCATCGCGAGCGCACTGTCGTAGCGGCTCTCGGGAACCGTGGGCCGACAGGCGCGCAGGAGCCCATAGGTCGCCTGCTGCACAACGTGCTGGGCCATGATGCCGTCGCCGACTTTTTTCATGGGCTGCGAGGCCTTGAAGGTCGGATCGAAGCCCTCCCAGGACGCGTATTCGAGAGCGAGCACGAGCTTCCAGCCCAGCCAACATTGCGTCCATTGGGCGGCGTCGTCGAACCAGTTGTTTGCCTTGGACGTTTCATCAACCAGACCGCCGTAGCCGATCCAGCGCATGAAGTCCAAGCGCGCCGGCGCCAGGATCACTTGCAGTTGGCGACCCTCAGGAATGCGCAGGGCGAGCTTCTCGCCGTCGTCGCACAGGGTTTCGATCGTCTTCATGGCCGCGCGCTCGCTGTCCGAGGCCGCCATGATGTCGAGCAAATCGCGCGACTTGGCTTTCTTGATCTGCGCTTCGTTGATCGGTTTCCAGTGGGCCATCCATCCCGGAACGGCCATGAGCATGTCCAGGTCAAACGCGGTCTGTGCGCCTTGCCATCTGACCCACTCGTTGACCTGCAGCGACAGGGCCAGTGCGATGTTGCGCAGGTTGTCGATGCCCGCCTTGTTCGCCAGCATCGAGTGCGGGATCTGCAGATCAAACGGGCCGAGCGTCAGCTGCACGAAGTTTGCGCTGAGGACTTCCTCCTGCGCGCAGGGCGCGCTGGTCTTGGGCGGGCAGTGCTCCGCAACGAAGGCCTTGCCCAGTGCGGCGAAGTCGACCTTGTTCTCCGCAGGCGTTTGCGCCGCGGCAACGGGGACAAGCAGCGTGAACAGTGCGTACCACATAGTGAAGTGCCTCAGCCTGAGTTCCCCATGGACCTCGCCCGCTGGATTCTATTGACCGAGCGCGCTGCGGTCGCGCAACTCGCGCTTCGATATCTTGCCCGTGCCCGTTTTCGGCAGTTCCGCCACGAATCGAATTCTGCGCGGGACCTTGAAGCCTGCCAGATGTTGGCGCGCGTGTAATAGAAGTGCATCTGCGTCGGCGGGGGCCCCTGCACGCACCACGACCGCCGCCTCGACGCGCTCGCCCCACAGGGGATCCGCCACGCCGTACACCGCGCACTCCGCCACGGCGCCGTGGGCGTAGAGCACGCTCTCGACCTCGGTGGAATAGATCTTCTCGCCGCCTGAGATGATCATGTCCTTCTTGCGATCGACGATTTGCAGGTAGCCTTCGGAGTCGATCGTCGCCAGGTCCCCGGTGCACAGCCAACCCTCGGCGAAGGCGCGCGCGCTGGCCGCGGGATCGTTCCAATACCCCGGTGTGACCGTGTGGCCGCGGGCGCGGATTTCTCCCACGGCGACACCGTCGGGCGCCACGGGTTGACCATCCTCGCCGATCACTTCGAGTTCCACCGTGGCAAAGGCGCGGCCGGTCTTGGCGCGGTATGCGAACTGCACTTGCGGCGCTGCGAGCAACAGATGCGACTTCAAGAGCGACAGCGTCAAGAACGGACTGGTCTCGGTCATGCCGTACGTCTGCACGTACTCACACCGAAAGGTCTCGATGATGCGGCGCACGACAGCGGGAGCGATCGGCGCGCCGCCAGAGAGGATCATGCGCAGGCTTGGGTACTCGCGCGCGGCCGCGCCATCGAAGTCGATCAGGCGCAGCAGCATGGTCGGCACGAGGTTGGTCAAGGTCACGCCGTGGCGCGCGAAGGCATCGAGCACCGCGGCCTCGTCGAAGCGCGGCGAAAAAACTTGCGTGCCGCCGGCCCAGGCGATCGCGAAGCTCGCCCAGGCGTCCGCCAAGTGGAACATCGGCGCCACGTGGATCCACACGTCGCTGTCCGCGAGCTTGAACTCCGCCCGTGCTCCGAGGGCGTGCCAGGTGACGTTGCCATGGGTCAGCATCACGCCCTTGGGTTCGCCGGTGGTGCCGCTGGTGTAGTAGAGCTGCGCGATTTCACTTTCCGCGAGCTCCTCTGCCCGGAACTCGCCCGCCGGGTGCTGCAGGAGATCCGCGAGGTCCAACCCCGCGCGAGCAAACGTCGCCGGCCGCTCACGGGTCCAGATCAACAGGTCCACCGCGGCACCGCTCTCAATCACGTCGCCAAGGACTCCGGCGAAGGATCCATGGGCCACGAGCGCGCGCGCCCCGGAATGGCGCAGGATCCCAGACAACTCCCGCGGCCCAAGTCGAGTGTTGAGCGGCACCAGGATCGCGCCCAATGCCGCGGCGGCCCAGTACAGCTCCAGGTAGGCGAGCGAATTGGGCTCGAGGACCGCCAGGCGATCTGCGCGCGCGACTCCGGCGGCCCGCAGACCCGCGGCCAGGCGCAGGCAGCGCTCGCGCAGCTCGGCGTAGGTCAAGTGCTCCTCGCCCTCGCTGGCGGCGAGCTTTCGCGGATGGGAGCGCGCGGCGCGCTCGAGGATCGACCACAGGTTCATGGCCGAAGAGTTTGCCGTCCAGGACGCTCGCCGTCCCCGATAGACTGCTCGGCCCCGCCTTCCATGCACTGGCCCTGGCCCTACCTCACCGGCGACATCGCGCCGATCCCGCTCCAGATCAAGCAGCGGCCCGAGGACTTCGAGGTGGAGGAGCTTCCGCTCTACCCCGCGAGCGGCGAGGGCACGCACCTGTTCGTCACCATCGAGAAGCGCGGGCTGACGACCCAAGATGCGATCCGCGACATCGCGCGCCAACTGGGTCAGGCGCCCCGGGCGATCGGTTACGCGGGGCAGAAGGATGCCGTCGGTGTCACGCGCCAGCGAATCTCGGTGGAGCACGTCGATCCGGCGCGCATCGAGGCCATCCGCCACGGCCGCCTGCGCGTGCTCGGGATCGAGCGCCACGGAAACAAGCTCAAGCTCGGGCACCTGGCGGGCAATCGCTTTCGAGTGAAGTTGCGCGGGTTGTCCCCCGACCGAGAACACGATTTGCACGCGGTCCTCGAGCGCTTGACCCTGCGCGGCGTTCCCAATTACTTCGGGCCGCAGCGCTTTGGCATGCGCGGCGATTCCTGGTCCGTGGGTCGCGCGCTGATGCACGGCGATTTCGCCGAGGCGCTGGCGGTCTTCGCGGGGCGCGCGAGCGAACACGACTCGGGTGCGGTGCTCAAGGCGCGACAACTTTTCGATGCCGGCGAGTACGCGCGCGCCGCCAAGGCCTGGCCGCGGGGTTTTCGCGACAGCTTGCGCGCCGTGTCGGTCATGGGGCGCACGGACGATCCGCGGCGCGCGGTCCGTGCCATCGACCGCAATCAGTTGCGCTTCCTGGTGGGTTCCTACCAATCGCACCTGTTCAATGCCGTGTTGGCGGAACGCTTGCCCAACTTCGATCGCGTCCTCGACGGCGACCTCGCGCACAAGGAAGACAACGGCGCGATTTTTCTGGTTGAGGACGCAGTGCTCGAAGCGCCGCGCGCCGCGCGCTTTGAAATCTCGCCCACGGGGCCCCTGTACGGCGGCCGCATGAGCGCCACGGCTGGCGAGCCCGCGCGCATCGAAGCCGCGGCCCTGGAGCGCGCGGGCGAAACGTCAGAGGCTTTCGAGTCCGGTCCCTTCGCGCCCACCGGCGGACGTCGGCCCCTTCGGTTTCGAATCGCCGACCTCGAAGTGGAATCAGGCGCCGACGATCACGGCGATTTCACGCAGTTGCGCTTTGTCTTGCCCTCAGGTTGCTACGCGACCGCGATCATTGCCGAGATCCACAAGTCCGCTTAGGCGAGGCGCTTCAACGCCCGGCGTGCTTCAGGGCACATCGACGTAGCCCACGGGAATGAAACTGCGGTCGAAGCGCTCGGCGAACTCCTCGAGCATCGACTTGACGTCTGCTTGGACCTTGCGAGCGAGGTACTTCCCGGCCAAGGAGATCCGGACGCCGCCGTTTTCGTCCAGGTCCTCGGCGCGCAGGTACAGGCGTACTTTCGTGGCGCCGTCCAGATCCAGGGTGTAGGAACCCGGCCCATTGCGCCGCGCCACAGCGCGCGCGTTGCGCTTGATCACTTCGGCAACGTAGCGCCGGCGCTGACCGTCCTCGCTCAGGCGCGACCACTCGCCCTCTGGAATTTCAGGGCGAAAGTCCTCGCGCACATCCTTGTCCACGGCGCGGATCTCGAGCCAATGGGCGCGGCCCTCGTCCTTGGTGGCCGTGCAGCGCACGATGCGCTCCGGCAACGGGTTGCGCGAATTCGATCCCAGCCAAGTGGGCCAGTCCACCGCGGTCATGTCGAAGCTGTGTCCGAGGTCGGGGAATTCGATCAGCTGCGCGTCGCGCGGCGCGAACTTCCCCAGGAGATCAAAGGCAAGGCGCACGCTGTAGACCAGGCCCGCATCGTCTTTGGATCCCTGGAGGTCGCGGATCGGGAGTTGTGCGACGTTTTCCAGCAGCCGCATGTTGTTCTGACCATCGGCCATCGTGATGCGCGGGCTGCCGATCATGGGCGCCACCGCCGCGAACCGGTCCGGGTAACGCAGTGCGAGATCCCAGGTCAGGTGTCCGCCGCGACTGATGCCGCTGGCGTACACGCGATTCTCGTCCACGTTGTACTTGCGGCGCATCCAACGCAGGGCCGCCAGGGCCGCGGCGCGCTCGCGATCGTCGAAGCGGTAGCCCGTGTTCTCGCCGGGCTCGCTGGGGGCGAGCACGAGCATTCCAAGATCGTCTGCGGTCCGCTGCCAGTGCGAGTGCATGCCCTGGCCGCTGCCCCCGGTGCCGTGGAACGAGAGCATCAGCGGCGCGGGTTTCGCCGGCGCGTACTTCGCCGGCACGTAGATCCACAGTTCGGTGGCCACGCGCTTTCCGAGCACGACCAGTTCAATCGTCTCGCTGTGGTTGCCCGCGCTCGCCGCGTCGAAGCGCCCGAACCCGGCCATGGCCGCGGCCCACTCCACGGGATTGCCGCCGCGCGCGCGCGCCATGCTCGCAGCCAGAGCGCGGCGCGCTTCTGGCGTAGGCGCGTCCACCAGCCGCTCCAATTCGCCGGCGCGTTGCTCGGCCGCCGAAGGGAGCTCCAGCTCCTGAGCCGCGCTCGTGAGCATCACCAGGGTCAGCGCCAACAACGACATTGCCCTGGACTCTAACCCTTCGCTCCTACGTAGTTTCCTCGGGCTTCACCGGCGTCGGAAATCCGTCGGTGCGGTAGGCGCGCGCGAGGATCGTCATCGGGTGCAGCGGCTTTTTGCCTGCGTGCTGGGCGAACTGGATCGCCGCCAGGGGGCAATCCGTTGACCAGATCTGCGCGTCGGCGGCCTTCACGCCTTCGAACGCGGCCTTGCCCACGCGCTGGGAGGGTTCGAAGCCCTCAACAGTCATCGCAAACGTGCCGTCGTGTCCGCAGCACTCCTGCACGCTGGTGGGGGTGACGCCCGGGATCTTGCGCAGCAGGTCGCGGCCCTTGAAGCCGACGCCCTGAGCGCGCAGGTGACAGGGCGCGTGATAGGCGACACTGTCGCCCGGCGTTGACTTGAAGTCCGTGTTGAAGCGCGGCTCGTTGCGCAAGGACCACAGAAATTCGCTGGGGTCCATCACGGCCGCGCTCAGTTGCTGCGCCCGCGCGCGATCCTCTGGCGCCACGAGCTCGGGATACTCGCGGCGCATCATCATTGAACATGTGGGATTGATCGCGAGCACCTTCGACCCGGCTTCGACATGGGGCAGCAAGCGATCCAGGTTTTGCTTCGCGTGGGCCTGAAGCGTTTTCAGATCGCCGTGTTCCCAGGCCGGCATGCCGCAGCATTCGAGGCCGCGCACGCAGCCGACGTCCACCTGGTTCTTTTCAAGAACTTCGAGCGTGTCGCGGCCGATCTGCGGCTCGTTGTTTTGCACGTAGCAGGTCTGGAAGAGCACGGCCTCGCCGCCAGGTTTCTCGCGCAGCTTCCCATTCTCAGCCGCCCAGCTTTCGAACGTGCTCGCGGCAAATTCGGGAAGGAGCTTGTCGCGGTGCACGCCCAGGACTTTCTCCATGAACCAGCGGTGCGCGCCCACGCGATTCATCGTGTTCGCCATGCCGAAACTGGCGCGCGCGAGCTTGCCCGCGAGATCGGGATCGCCGAGTACCCGATCGCGCAGCTTGACACCCTCGCGACGCGTCTTCACTGCGCGAAAACGGTGCACGAGCTTGGGGAAGTCCAATTGGAATTCGTGCTTGTCGCGCGGCGTGTAGGGGCACTGCACCTCGCACAACTTGCACTGAAAGCACCCGTCCATGACCTTCGTCGTCTCTTCGGGCGTGATCTTGTGCACGTCGCCGTCGTGCACTTCGTCGATTGCCTTGAAGAGCGTCGGGAAGCTGTCGCAATACTTGAAGCACATGCGGCACCCCTGACAGATCTCGAAAACCCGCGTGACCTCCAGGGCCAGCATTGCCGGCTCCCAGTACTTGGGCTCGGCCGGATCGTAGGAGAGTCCTGCGCTCGGCGCGAAGGGGATGAATTCGCTCATGTGTTTGTGGGTTGCAGCAGGGACAAGGACAAGAACACAAGGTTGTGGAACATGTGCGAGAACGCGCTGGCCCACAGTCCATAGCGGCGCACCAGGTCCCACAACAGGAGCCCGAAGAGGAACTGCGAAGCGGGCAGCATCGAGGTGTCTAGGTACCACGAGCCCCCGAGTGCGATCGCGGTCGCAGGCACCTCCGACCCGTGGTTCGAGAGGTTGTGCACGGCAGCGAAGAGCAGCGCCATGATGAAGCCCAGCACCCAGCGCTGGCCCGCTTGTCGTCTCAGCACCAGATCGGAGAGCAGCGATGGCAGGCCGCGAAAAATCACCTCCTCGGCCACGGGGGCGAGGATCGCGCCCATGGCCAGGAAACGCAGGGGCCCTTGATCCTGCCATTCACTGACCTCCTCGGCGCCAACGTTGCCCGCGCTGAGCCCCACGAGCGCCAGCAGCAGCAACAGCGCGACCTCGCAGGGCAGGAGCCAGGCCGTGCGCCGGATCACTTCGCGGAACTGCTGCCAGAAGGTCTCGGCGGGCCGCGGGCTGAGCATGCGCACCAGCCAAAACTTGCGCGGGGGCGGTGGAGGTGAATCCGTGGGCTCGATCATGGAGGTGTCAGTCTCGCACAACCAACGGTCGCGCCGGAGCCCCGGGCACGCTGCCCGAATCTCCGGCGCTTGTTGAACCGACCGCGAACGATCGCAATCAGGTCAGCTGATGCTCTTGAGCATCTGCGTGAACTTGCCCGCGTGGGACTTCTCGGCCTTGGCCAGGGTCTCGAACCAATCCGCGATCTCGCTGAAGCCCTCTTCGCGCGCGGTCTTGGCCATGCCCGGGTACATGTCGGTGTACTCGTGCGTCTCGCCGTGGATCGCGGCCTTCAGATTCAGGACCGAATCGCCGATGGGCAGGTCGGTCGCCGGATCGCCGGCCTTCTTGAGGAAGTCGAGGTGGCCGTGGGCATGGCCGGTCTCGCCCTCGGCGGTGTCGCGGAAGTTGCCGGCGACTTCAGGGTAGCCCTCGATGTCGGCCTGCTTGGCGAAGTAGAGGTAGCGCCGATTGGCCTGGCTCTCGCCAGCGAAAGCGGCCTTGAGGTTGCCGTGGGTCTTCGATCCCTTGAGTTGGGCCATGTAATGTTCTCCGTTGTGGGGTCTGTGCGAGTGGAATGTGATCGTGCGTGATTCCGCTGGCACCGGCTTCCCGGTGCGCAGGGTCGAGCGAATGGGAACGCAAACGCGCGTTCGGGCGACCAAGTTAGGTCACCGGGGGGCGCCGGGCAAGGTGGGTGTGGTGTTTGCAGGCTGGAGGCTGTGCGCGCTATCCTGCAGCGTCATGAGCGAGACGCGCCAGCCCCTGCTTACAGCGCGCTGGAGCGAGTTGGCGATGCTCAACTACGAGATCGATCCCGCCAGGCTCGTCCCGCGCGTGCCGGCCGGGACGGAGCTCGACTCCTGGGATGGACGGACACTGATCAGTGTCGTGGGCTTCCTGTTCGAGGACACGCGCATTTTCGGGCTCCCGATTCCATTCCACCGCACCTTCGAAGAGGTCAACTTGCGCTTCTACGTGCGCCGTCTCGCCCCGGACGGCTGGAGGCGCGGCGTGGTGTTCGTCAGGGAACTCGTCCCGCGGTTTGCGATCGCGCGGGTGGCTCGCGCGCTCTACAACGAGCCGTACCTCGCGCTCCCCATGGGTCACGGCTTCGAGCAAAGCGGCCCGAGTTTCAGCGCGAGATACACCTGGCGCCACCGCGGGAGCGACCAGTTCCTGCGCGTTGCGGTCGAAGGCGAGCCCGCGCCCATCGCAGACGGCAGCGAGGAGGAATTCGTCGCCGAGCACTTCTGGGGCTACACGCGCCAGCGCGACGGCGCGACGTTGGAATATCAGGTCGAGCACCCGCGCTGGAACATCCGCGTTGCGCGCTCCGCAGAGCTTTGCTGCAACGCAGGCGAACTCTACGGCGCCGAATTCACCGAGGCGCTCGCGGCGAGGCCTTGTTCAGCATTCCTGGCCGACGGATCGGCCGTGTCCGTGCACCGCGGGGTCCGACTCGCGCGCTGAGGGCAGGATTCAGCGCCGCAGGGACTTCGCGCTCTTGACCAAGGACTCGTATTGGGCGTCGAAGGCGGACTTGGGCCCCCAGGCTTCGAAGCTGTAGACCTGCTTTGAAGTTCGCGCGAGCATCAACATATATCCCTGGTCTTGTCCCGCGACCTCGCGCGTGCCCGCGATCAGAGCGCGGTCCTCCCCGAGATCCCGTTCCTCGCCCACCGACATCGCGCGCGATTCGACGAGAGCCTTGCGCGCGAGCTTGCTCCAGAAACTCAGCGCGCCTTCGTCGAAATTCTCTTGCTCACGGATCTTGATTCGGATTCCGCCGGCATTCATCGCCTCCACCTGCGTGTCGGTCTGGTAGTAGCGGATGAAATCAGCGGGCGGATCGAACTTCGGCCCGAAAAAAAGCCATCCGGACTTGCGCGGCAGCTTCTCGACGTTCCCGGCGACCAGTCCATCGCCCAGGGCCTCGATCCACTTGAAGGGCAGTCCCAGGCCGCGGTCGGAGCCCGCTCGGCCGGGCGCGAGCACGTTGAATTCGACCTTGATCGTGCTCATGGCAATCTGCGACTGCAGCAAGCGCAGCTTGCCCTCCATTTGCTCGATTTCACCGCTGACGCGCGAGAGTTCGGCCTCGATCTTCAGGGTGCTGTTGATCTCCGTGCTTTTCGAGAGGTGCTCCAGCAGGCGCTCGCGCGTGCGCCGCGCATTCTCGAGGCGAATGTTCAGGTCCAGCATCTCCTCGGTCACGTCCGCGGCCCGAACTTGGCGATCGACGACCTCGCCCAGACGTGAGATGCGCGCCAGTGTCGTATCGAAGTCCTTCGCGGGCACGCGGACGGTGATCGATCGTAAATGGCTCTCGCTCAAATGGCCGCCGACCTCTTCCGTGAAGCGCTGCACCTGGGCCATGGATTCCGAAGCCGAGACGACCACGAGGCGCAGACTCGCGGAATAGACCACCTGGCGATCGGCGCGCAGGGGGGCTGGCTCCTGCGGCGCGGAAGCCTCATTCCCTTGCGGGGACGAGCTGCGGTCCTTGGGAGACTCAGCGGGGCTGGATTCCGCGAAGTCCATTTGGGCGGGGTCGATCTCAGCGCGCGCAGCCAGTGAGGTCGGCGCAGCACAACCCAGCAACACCGTCAACCAACAGGCCAGCATGAGTCTCATCGCCTTGCCTCCGTCCCGGGACCCGCGGCCCACCCCGCGCCTGGAAGCGCGGCGGTCCGGGCCGCTAAACTAGACCGCGCCATTCTCGGCGGTCCACTTCCATGATAAAGCGCGTTCTGTTCACGGTCCTTGCGATTCTTGCGCTCTTGATCCTCGTGGGTCTGGTCTTGCCCCAACGCTACGCGACATCCCGCACTGTCCAGATTCAGGCTCCGGCCGAGGCGATCTTCCCGTTGATCGCCGAGTTGCGGAATTGGCCCCAATGGGAGCCCTTTCTGAGGGACGATCCGGGTTCCGTGACGACCTACGGCGGGCTGACCACCGGCGTCGGCGCGAGCCAGAGTTGGACCGGCGGCCAAAATCGCGGCCGTCTGACCTTCACGGTCTTCGAGCCGCAGGTCGGCATCGAGTACGACCTGGTGTTCACCAACGGCGAGCACGATTCGCCGGGCCACAGTTGGATGCGGCTTGCGCCCCAAACGGACGGTTCCGTGACGCTCGAGTGGGGCATTCGCGGAGAGATGAACGTGCCCGTGATCGGCGGCTACGTGGCACTGTTCGCGGACAAGCCGATCGGCTCGAGGCTCGAGCGGGGGCTCGGCGAAATCAAGGGGCTCGCCGAGGCCGGCCACGCCCCGCCCAAATAGCA
>CANKOY010000059.1 GCA_947484275.1 Planctomycetota bacterium
GTACCGACCGCCGGCACCCCTGGCCGTGCAGCCAGCAGAGCCGCCCTTCGCTACGCTACGGCCGGCTCTGCTGGCGCAAATGCCGGCTCGAGCGCTAACATAGGACTTGGTACGACCATGGGGGGCAGGTCAAAGAGCGAAACGATGTTCGGGTGATTGAGTGCCGATGCCGCACGTGCCTCGCGTTCGAAGCGGCCCAGGCGCTCAGGGTCGCAGCTGAACTCGGCCAGCAGGACCTTGATCGCCACGTCGCGGCCCAGGCGCTGGTCCTTGGCGCGGTAGACCTCGCCCATGCTCCCGGCGCCGAGGAGTGCCTGAATCTCATAGCGACCGAGGCGTGCGCCGGGATCGAGGGGCATCGGCGCACTGTACCGCACGGCCCCGGGGGCCGCCGTAGCACGGCCAGGCGCGCGCTCGGTGGGCGGGCCTCAGCCCAGGGTTTCGACTGCGGCGAGAGCGAAGAGCGCCAGGGCCAGCCCCAAGGCAAGGATCGGTTTCCAACGCGGCAAGATCGAGCTCTCGAGGCGCCAAGACTCGATCACCAACAGTTGAACCTCGGCCAGGCGCGCGACGAGAAACGTCGCCACCGCACCGTCCGCGCCAAAGCGCGGGATCAGGATCGCGCCAACGGCGAGGGTTGCGATTGCCGTGCGCGTGTACACGCGGCGCTGGGTCGTGAAGTCGCCGCGGGCCCGCTGCCAGGGCGTCACCAGGAAGCCGAAGAACTGCAGGAAGACCCCGCACAACAGCCAGGCGTAGCGATGGGCGCCCTCCAAGAAGTCAGCGCCGAGGATCCAGCCCACGAGCTCGCCGTGGAACAGGATCAGAACGAACACCGCGGCGAACGCCGTCGGCACCGCCCAGTTCGCCGTGCGCACCAGGCGGCGTGCGGCGGCATTCTCGCCCGTGGTCACCGATGTGCGCGCGAGCATCGGCAGCAGCACGCCACCGATGGCGCTGGAGAGGATGTTGAGTTTGATCGCCAGGTCGCAGTGGGCGTTGTAAAGCCCCGCGACCGCATCGCTGGAAAATCGCGGCAGGAACAACCGATCGACGGCCATCAGTGCACTGGCCATCAAATTGAAGGTCCACATGTCGAGCATGTCGCGACGAAAACGCGGCCACTCCGCGGAGGCGCGCAGGGCGCCGAGTCCCGTGACGCGCGCGAGCCACGACCTGCCCACGGGCACCGCGACAGCCGGCGCGCGCCGTTCCCAGCGGCCGTAGACCACGAACAGCGCCACCTGAGCCAGGACGAAGGGCCCGGTGTACATCCATGAGTTGACCGCGAAGAGCGACAGTACGGCCGCGCCGCCGAAGGCCAGCGCGTGTGAGAAGTTGCGCAGGGCGCTGGCGCTAGCCACGCGACCGGCGGCCGACATTGCGGCGAAGTTGCGCGACGACAGGCCGAAGAAAACCGCCGCGATGAAGAGCGAGACAGCGCTCTGTGGTTCCAGGAGGACCGCGCCCAGAACTAGGGCCAGGAGAGCGATGGAAACCAGACTGACGCGCGCCAGCGCCGACACCTCGGCCTCGGTCGCGTCATTCCGCGACAGGGCCGAGACCAATAGCGAGCGCGCGAAGTCCTGGTAGCTGACAACGCCGAGCAGGATGACGAATAGCGAGAAGTCCTTGTACTCGCTGGGCCCGAGGTTGCGGGCCAGGATCGGCAAGCTGGCGATGCCGACAACCCCAAGCAGTACCTGAGAAAACGCGATCAGCGAAACGCTGGAGAACAGCGTGCGCGGTGTCGCCGCCGGCGCCAGGACGTTGCGCCGATCAAAAACGGTGGCGGGATCGCCGGTGGCCATGGGCTCCCCGGCGCCGGCCTCCGGCGGTCGAATGGACAGGACCACGGGCTCGCGCTCAGCGCCGCGCCGACCCTGCGAAAGTTCGCCTCCAGAGCATCGAAGTCAGTTCGTCCGCTGGACGCGGGTGCTTGAGTCCCGCTGCGGGGGTTCCCGGCCCAAGGACCGTGCGGGTCCACAGACCGCGATTCCGTATGCTGCGCCAGGCTGCCCGCGGCGGCCTCCAGTGGCTCGACCCGCATCCCTCATCCTGCGTCGCGTGTTGCTCGCGACCCTCGCCGTGCTGTTGGCCTTGGCCGTGGGGCGCACGTACATCGGCGACGTCTATCCGGTGCAGAGCACCTCGATGGAGCCGACGTTGCACGCTTCCCCCGAGCGCGTGTTCGTGCGCTACGAGCGTGGTTTCACGCCGCGGCGTTTCGACCTAGTCGTGTTCAGCGCTCCCGCTCCGGATTCCGGCGCAGTGGTCAAGCGCGCCGCGGGTCTGCCGGGGGAGTCGGTGCTGCTCTCGGGCGGCGACCTCTTGATCGAAGGCCGCAGGCTCGGCGTCGAGGTCCCGCGTCCTATGCCGGTGGTCATCTTCGACTCACGGATCGAGCCACTCGAAGGCAACTTCAGCGCGCCGACGACGCCCATGGAGCCCGCGCCAGACGGCTGGGGCCTGGACGCCCGCGGTCGCCGCGAAGACCTGGCCTACACGCGCCGGGCCCGGGACGATCGCTACACCTCCGACGGTATCCATGTGCCCGGTCGGCACGAAGTGAACGATCTTGGAATCGAGGGTCGCTTCGTCTTCAAGGGCAGCGGCAAGTTCAGCCTCAGGTTGAGCGAGGAGGGCGATGCTTTCGAACTCGAACTGGACCTGCGCGACGGAGTGGTCCTTGCCGCGCGCCTCCAGCGTCGGTCCGGCATGGCGGAGCTGGCCGTCCTGGCCAGCGTCGATCGCCCCGGCCAAGCTCGCGCCGGCGAGCCCTGCAGCGTGCGCCTCGAGAACGTGGACAACATCCTGATCGCCGAGGTCGCAGGGCAGATCCTCCACGCCAGCTACGAGACGAACACTCCATTGATGGGCGTCGTCGACGAGGACCACCGCCACCTTCAGCCCCGGGTCCACTTGGCGGTCGCCGAGATCGAGCTCGGAATCGAGCGCTTGCTGGTGGTGCGCGACTTCTACTACACGGTCCAGGGCCCCATCGGCACCGGTTCGCCGGTCTCCCTGGGCCCAGACGAGATCTTTGCCCTGGGCGACAACTCCGCCGACTCGCGCGACAGCCGGGAATTCGGGCCGATCCGCCTGGTGGAGCTCGCGGGCCGCGCCACCCGCGTCCTGTGGCCGTTCTCGGCGGCGCGACACCTGGGCGGTCTGCGCTCGCTGCTCTCGGTTGCCGAGCAGTAGTCATCTAGGAGGTACTGCCCCCCATGGCTGGGCCATGACCAGAAAGCGCGCCGGGGACCGTGTCGGGGGGGGGCTTTCCACTCGGATAGTGCGCCTAGAACGCTCCTTCCGAGGTTGGCCCAATCAAAGGGGCCACTACCCCAAGGGAGCGATGGACATTGCCATAACTATAGAGCATGAAATTAGTTAGGTAGCACTACCCGCCATGAATCAACCTCTGCGCACGCCCCCGAACCCGGTGCCTGCCACGCGGCGGGATCAGCGGCGATCCGGTTCGGTACTTTGTCTGGGCACCTGGCCAGAACCCACCGCGCCCTGGCGGGTTTGAGTGACGGCGCAACCTATGGACGAGGCTTTTTCAGACGACCCGGGCGTGCAGTTGATGAAGGCCTTTCAGGCCGGGTCCGAGCCCGCCTTTGACCGGCTAGTGGAGGCCTACTCCGGTCAGGTCTACGCCCTGTTCACGCGCTTCCTCGGCCGGGTCGCCGAGCGCGAGGACATGGTGCAGGAGGTCTTCCTGCGCGTGCTGCGCTCCCGCGACCGCTACGTGCCTACGGCGCGCTTTTCGACCTACCTGTACCGCGTCGCGTTCAACTTGGCGGTCAACCACACCGAACGCGACCGCGGTGAGCGCTCACTGGACGCACGCCTCGCCGAGGGCGGACCCAGTGAATTTGAGAGCGCCATTTCGGCCAACTCCAGCTCCCCGGACGACGATCCGGCACGGCATCTCGAGACCGACGATGTGGTCCGCGCCGTGCGCGAGGCGATTGCCTCCTTGCCGGAGTCCCAGCGCATGGCCCTGATTCTCGCCAAGTACGAAGAGCTCTCCTTCGCTGAAATCGCCGAAGTGCTCGGCTCCAGCGAGAAGGCGATCAAGTCCCTGGTTCATCGCGCGCGCGAGAGCTTGCGCGAGCGCTTGAAGCCGTACCTGGAGAGGGAACTCGCATGAAAACCGACTGCCAACTTTTCCGCACGCGACTGGCGGACGCCCTGCGCGGACCGCTGCCCGCCGGCCAGGCCCCAGGCCCGGGCGCGCCCGCGGCCCTGATCTGGCACAGCCATGTGACTCACTGTGCCGCCTGCCGTGACCTGCTCGCTGAGGAGGAAGCCCTCGACGAGCTGTTGCGGTCGCTGCCGCAGCCGCACCTGCCCCAGGAATTGGCGGCGCGCGTCCTGTCGCGCCTCGACAGCGTCCGCCGCGGCGTCGATCTCGACCGATTGCTGGAGCTGTCGATCACCGGACCTGTGCCTGCGAGCCTCTCACAGGGTGTGCTGGAGCGCGTCCGTGCCGAACAACGGTTGGATCGATTGCTCGATAGCGTTCCCGCGGAGACCGTGCCCGCGGATCTTGGGAAGCAGGTTCTCGCGCGCCTGGCCCTCGCCCGTCGTTCGGCCAGGATTTGGACCGGAACGCGGGCAGCGATCGAGCCGGCCCAACCGGCGCGCGCGCGCTCGCTCGGTCGCTCGATTCCGCTGCGCGTTGCCGCTGGTTTTGCTCTGGCCACATTTGGCGCCTGGGCAGCCTGGAGCGTGCGCCGCAGTTGGCTTGATTTGCCTGCGCCGCCCGCGCCGGTGATCGCGCAGGATGGACCGCGCGAATCGCTCGCGCCGGATGGGGGCCTTGAGATGCCCGCAGACCCTGGAGTGAGCGGCCAGCCGGACGAATTGCTCCTGGCTTCGTTGGAGTTGTTCGAGGCCTGGGATCTGCTCGCCAGCGCCGATGGCACTGGCGGCATCGACGCATCCCTGGCGACGTTTGATTCCCTCGACGAGTACCTGCTCGACTTCGAGGGGGCCGCGACTCAGACCACCGAGGGTGCGCCCTCCGGCGCGCCGCCCGCAGACGCAGCCGACCCTGACCCGAAATCACCCCGCAAAAACGGTTGAGAAACGCTCCCATGTTGCATTGGTTCCATCGCCTGCTGCTGCTCGTCGCCCTCGCGACCGTGGCCCCGTTGGCACCCGTGGCCACCGGCCAGGAACGCGCGCCGGCACTCGATCAGGCGCGAGCGCGCTGGGAGCGCATGTCGGTGGAGGAGCGCGGGCGCATCAAGCAGCGCTTCGACGAATTCCGCGGTTTGCCCGAGGCCGAGCGCGAGCGTGTCACGGCACACCTGAGCCGCGTGGCTCAGACCCGGCGCGAGATCGAAGCCCGCATCCCCGATGAAATGCGCGCGAAACTGGATCAGCTCGATCCGCACCAGCGCCACGAAGTTCTGCGCGAGTACGTCGAGAGCACCATGGGCGAGCGCGCGGATCGCCTGCGCGAGAAAATGTCGCCGGAGCTCCTGGCCAAACTCCAGTCCGCCAGTCCGGCCGAGCGCGAAGTCCTGTTGCGCGGCCGCCGCGATGAATTGCGCGAGCGCTGTGCGCCGCGCGCGATCAAGTACCTCGGCCGGCGGCTCGAACTTCCTCCGGAGGAAGTCGCGCGCCTGGAGGGGCTCCCTGGCCCGGAACAACTCGCCGCGGTTGAAGAGCTTGGCCGACGCGAGTTGCAGCGCCGCGGTCCGCCGCCCGGCGTGGGCGCCCAGGAGTTCCGCGGCTGGCAGGAACTTCCACCGCCGGAATTCATGGACCGCATGCATCGCCACGGCATGCGCGGCTTCCGCGACGACATCGGTGGCCCGCCCATGGATCGCGATCAGCGCGGCGACGGCGGACGGCACGAAGGGCGCCCCGAGAGTGGGCCCGAGGGTTGGCCAGGGGAGCGCGGCCCGCGCCCGGGCGACGGGCCCGGCGGTCCTCCGCGTGGTCCGCGTCGCGAAAGCAAGCTCGCGCCAGATGTACACCGTCAGGTCCAGCGCGCGGGGCGACCCGATCCGCTGTGGATCGTAGATCTCGCACACCTGCCGCCCGAGGAGCGCCGCGCGGAGATGATGGAGCGCTCGCACGCGCGCATCCTCGATGTCTTGCGCGCGCAAAAGGAAGTGACGGCGGAGGAGCTAACCGCGCTCGAGGCACTCCGCGGGCGCGAGTTCTTCGAGGCCGTGCGCGACGTGATCGGCGATCCGCCCCAGGAGTTCGGCGACCGCCGCCGCCGCGATGGTCCCCGAGATGGCCCGCCCGAGGGCCCGCCGCCCGGTGGTCCGCCACCTCCGTGGCGCGACTGAGGGGCGCGACTGAGGGGCGTGCCGACCCTGTGACGCTGCGAGGTCATTCGCTCGGTTCGCTGCCCGAGTTGCCGCGCAGGCTCAGCATCCACAGCAAGTCCGCAGACTGAGGGGGTGTTCAGGGCAGCGCTACAACCCCGCGCCGCAGCGATTGCAGTGGGTCGCGTTCGCGTCGTGGCCCGTGGCCGCGCAGCCCTTGCAAGCCTTCAACAATTGCGCCCGTTCGCCGGCATGGGTCAGTTCTGAGGTGATGATCCCCGTCGGCACTGCGACGATTCCGTAGCCGAGGATCATGGTCACAGCGGCCAGCGCCTGACCCGCGTCGGTCTGCGGCGCAATGTCGCCGTAGCCCACAGTGGTGAGCGTCACGATCGCCCAGTAGATGCCGCGCGGAATGCTCGTGAATCCGTGCTCCGGGCCTTCGATCAGGTGCATCAGCGAACCGAACACGACCACCAGCGTGAACAACACGAAAACGAAGACCGCAATTTTGCGCCGGCTGGCCTGCAGCGCGCGAAGCAGCGTCTCCGATTCGCGCATGTAATTCGCCAGCTTCAGCACGCGGAATATGCGCAGAATCCGCAGCGTGCGGATCACGAGCAGCGTTTGGGCGCCCGGAATCAGGACGCTGGCGTACGTCGGCAGAACGGATAGCAGATCCACCACACCGAAAAAACTGCGGGCATAGCGCGCGGGCCTCTCGGAGCAGGAGAGTCGCATGACGTACTCGACTGTGAACAGGATCGTGAATCCCCATTCCGCGGCCAGCAACCAATCGCCGTAGCGCTCGCGCACGCTGGCTATGCTCTCCAGCATCACGGTCAGGATGCTGAGCAGGATCGCCGCGATCAGAACTACATCGAAGGCCTTCCCCGCAGTCGTGTCGGCTTCGAAGATGATCTTGCGGTACCTGGCCCGCCACCCGCGCGTTTCGCCCTCGTCGGTCATGGTGTCAGCGTCGGGCCGCCGACGGGTTCGTCAAAATCGCCGCGGAGCGCTGTTCGTACTGAGCCCGGTACGACTCCGCCGAATTCGCACCCCGTGCTACCGTGGCCGAACCATGCGGAAGACGGTGAAGCCCTGATCCGCGTCCGAGACGGCGTTCGGAGCGATCCCGCAACGGGGGCTTCGCTTGCGGACATAGAAGCTCGCGTGCTGGCGGTTGAGCGCAGCCCGAGGTTTCAGAGTCTCGTGAATCGCGTTCCTGCGCGCGCGAGCCGCCGGAGCATCATCCTCGTAGGAGTGCTGTTCCTTATCCCCTGGATCGCACTCTTCGGGACTTTCGCCGTGGCCTACTTCACGAGCATTCCGGGTCCATACTTCTTGCGCAGCGGCGTGTTTTCGATCGCGGTGCTGGTGGGCGGCGTGAGCTTTGTCGTGCGCCTCATCCAAAATCCGCCCGGTTGGCGACTGGCGCCCCTCGCGCGCTTTTCCGCCGTGATCGCGGACAAGCGCGCAGAATCAGAGGGCGGCAAGTGGCGCCGCACTTGGTACTGCGCGACTCTTGCCTCGGGCTCGGAGCCTGCCGCTGAATTCGCCGTCGATCGCGAGTTGTACGACAGGCTGAATCCGGGCGCCGTCGGCATGGCCTTCGCTCGCGGGGACAAGCTGCACGAGTTCATGTCGATCAAGGCCTAGCGGCCCGCCCGAAAAAGTGCCCTGCAGCGGCTTCGCGCTCTTCGCCGTGGCGTCGTCACACTCGTCGGGCCGTGCTCAGCGGCCAGGAAGGCCGCCTGCGCCGTCTCTCCGTCGTCCCCCCGTCGTCCCTTCGTCGCGTTCCTAGCCACGACGAAGATCGCTTCGCCTCGCGAGGGGACTTTTTCAACAGGCTGCTAGGCGCTCGCCGCGGTCTTGCTGGACTTGCCTGACCTGCGCACTGAAATCCGGTGCCTGGCGATCCCTGGGGCGCGGGTCCTTGGCCGTTCTGCCGATTCTCCGGCCCGCAGCCCGTAGACTGCGCGGTCGCCCATGGCCCTCACTGCCTCAAGTCATGTCCCCAGCGTGCCGCCACGCGCCGTGCTTTCGGCGCGCGATGCGCTGGTCATCGACCTGCGTTCGCCGGCGGAATTCGCCGACGATCACCTGCCGGGAGCGCGAAACGTGCCGCTGTTCGACGACGCCGGGCGCGCGATTGTCGGCACGCTCTACAGCAGGACTTCACCCGACGCGGCCTTCAACGAGGGCCGCGCCCTTGCCCGCGCGCGCATCGATGCCCTGGTGAACGAGATCGCTGAGTTGGCGAGCTGGGAGCCACCGGCGGTGGATTTGGCGGGCCGCCTCGATCTGTGGACCGATGGGGGGATCGATGTGTTGGACCGCGAGCTCGCGGCCATTCCCTGTCCCACGTTGCCCGCGCGCCCGGTGATCCTGCACTGTTGGCGCGGCGGACTGCGCTCGCGCAGCGTCACCAGTTTTCTGCGCGCGCTCGGGCTCGAGCGCGCCGTGGCGCTCGAAGGCGGCTACCGCGCCTATCGCGAACTTGTCCGCGGCACGATCGCGGGCTGGCGCGCGCCTCAGGTGTTCGTCCTGCGTGGCTGGACCGGCGTCGGCAAAACCCTGGTGCTCCGGGAGCTGGAGCACCTGCGCCCCGGCTGGACCCTCGACCTCGAGGGATTGGCGGGCCATCGCGGTTCGATCCTGGGCATGGTGGGGCTCGAACCGTGTTCGCAGAAGACCTTCGAGTCGCGGCTGTTCGCGCGGCTGGAAAGGGGCTTCCCCGGCCCGTGCGTCATCGAGGGCGAAAGCCGCAAGGTCGGAAACACGGTGCTGCCGCCAAACGTCTGGGCGGCGCTGTGCGGCGGGGTTCACCTCGGACTTTTCGCCGATCTCCCACGGCGCATCGAGGTCCTGACCGAGGACTACCTTGCGAAAGCGGAGAACCGGGCGGCGATCGCGGCCCAGCTGCCGTTCATCGAAGAGCGTATGGGCAGTGTTCTGGGCAGCGGCGGACTGACGGCCATGTTGGAGGACGGGCGGGAACGGGAACTCGTGGAGGTGCTTCTGGAGCACTACTACGATCCGCTCTATCGCCGGTCGGAGCAGGGCAGGGTTCATGCGCAGCGCTTTGATGCCACGGATCCCCGCGGCGCGGCGCAGGCGATCGCGGGCTGGATCGAGGGGCGACTGCTAGATTGACGCGGTGAAGTCCAAGGCACTCCCGCTGGCCCTCGGCGGCGCGCTCATCGCCTGCCTCGCGATCGTGGTGGTCGCGCTGTTTTCGTCGTCGCCGACGGATGGTCTCGAGGCCAAGGGGGCGGAAGGGGACTTGCAATCGGGGGACGCGGCTTCACTTGTCGCCTCCAAGACCGAACTTCCCGTCGCAGCGAATGCAGAGGGCGATTCCTCGGCGGGCGGCGCGCGCGTGGCCCTCGTGGATGGAATTGCTCCGCCCGCGCTGCCCCAGGTCGAATTCGAATTGCACTCGAGCTCCGACCTTCCTCTGGCCGGCGCGCGCGCGGTGCTCTTTCGCGGCGAGGAGTTGCTCGGCAAGCGCCGCACTGACGCTTCGGGCGTGGCGAGCTTTGACGCGGGCGAGGGCCGCGCCAGTCTGATCGTCGCGACTCGGGAGATTCCCGCGCGCACGCTTGAGGTCTCCCTGGGCGCCGGTCGCCAGATCGTGACTCTCGAGCGCGGACTCGCCGTTTCCGGACACGTGCGCATGCTGGATCAGAGTTCGATCGAAGGCGTGCGCCTGGTGCTGACCTCCGATCGACCCCAGGTGGACGAATCGAAGTGGCCTGAGGCCGTGCGCGCCACCTTGGACCTCGACGACCGCGACAAGTTGCGCCTAGTGACGTCCACCGATGACAAGGGGCACTTTGAATTCAGCGGACTGGGCTGGCCTTGGAGCGGTCGGATCAGCGTCGGCGAGAACCACGAACTGCTGGCTGTCAGCGGCGCCTCCTGGTCCGAGGGCTCGGAATCTGTGCGCCTCGACGATCCCACGGACAAACTGGTGCTAGATCTCGCCCCGTACGCCATGGCTCGCGGCCACATCGTGACGGCCTCGGGCGGTCCCGGCGTGGCGAACGCGAGCGTCAGCGGCAATCTGACCTTCGCGGCCACGGGCGACGACGAAGAAGAGCCCAGCGCCGATTTCACGGGCCGCGCAGGCGCCGACGGGCGTTTCTCCCTGCCGATCCGCAGACGCAACGGATTCGACGGCGACGGCCATGCCGACCGCGGGCGCTGGCCCGAGCTACTCGGCGCGTCACTGACGATCGACGGCGGCAGCGACGTGCCGCGTCGCAGGCTCGAGCTTGGCCCCGGCGCGGTGGCGGAGGGCTTCGACTTCGGCGAGCTGGTGCTGGAACGCGGCTTGACCCTGTCGTTCCTCGTGCTCGACGCGGAGAATCGTCCGCTCCCCGGGGCCATTGGCCGGCTCGACGGCGAGCGCAGCGATCCCACGGACGCCAGCGGGAGCTCGACGGTCTCCTACGCGCCCGGCGTGCGGAAACCGCTGAGTGTCTCGCTCGATGGCTATCGCGACGGGCGCGCGGAATTGCCCGCGGAACCCGCCGAGGTTCTGACCGTCGTGCTCTCGCGCACCAATCGCCTGACGCTGACCGTGGTCGGTCCGGACGCTGCTCCAGTGATCGACGTGAAGGTGGAGTTGACAGCGCAGACGCCTGCGGGTCAGCCGCAGAGTCGGCGCGGCAACAACCGCACGCGCGAGCAACGCACGAACGAGAAGGGGCGGGCGACTTTCAGCGACATGCCGCCCGCGGTGCCGCTGATCATCGTCGTGCGCGACGCCATGGGGGTCAGCGTGAGCACCCAGAAGGCGGCTCTGGAAGCCGAGGAGTGGCGCGAGCTCAACATCGAGATTCCCAAGCCGCTCATGGCCTTCTCGGGGATCGTGCGCGACGAGGTCGGGCTCGCCTTGGCCGAGGTCAACGTCGAATTCGCGGACGTTGGCAATGCGAATCGTGCAAACGTCTCGACGCGCAGCGACGCGGACGGACGTTTTTCGTTCTCGGGCCTTGGAAACTCGGTGGGCACACTGCGTCTGCGCAAGTCGGGGTTTGCTCCTGTGACGCTGTCCGAATTTCACATTCCGCAACCTGGAATCGTCGCAGACATCCGCATGGAGCGCGGCTTGCGCCTGAGCTTGCGTGTCGTGGACGAGCGTGGAACTCCCATTCGTGCCGACCGGCTGTGGCTCGAGGCCGCTGGCGAGCGTCCGTTCCAGGGACAGCGCCGGGACGACAACGCCTGGGATTTCGGCAACTTGCCGCGCGCGGAGCTGCTGGCCGTCGTTACCGTCAATCGGCGCGAGTACCGCCGCGCAATCGACACACTGAACGGCGATCAGGACGTTCACATCCCCGAGCAGGGCGCCTTGGAAGTCACGCTGCGACTCGAACCGTCGTTGCTCGAATCGAACATGCAACTGTTGCTGCGGGCGCGCGACAATCAGCGCCTGACGCTATCCAACAAGGTGGAGTCCACGCCGTACCAGACGTGCAAGTTCGAGCTCTTG
Organism: Planctomycetota bacterium; assembly: GCA_947484275.1. Lineage (GTDB taxonomy): Bacteria > Planctomycetota > UBA1135 > UBA1135 > JADJQU01. The sequence continues at coordinate 11,800 of CANKOY010000059.1, forward strand.
CTGCCCGGCGAATACACCCTGACCTTGAGCAAGTACGTGCAGACTGGCCAGGGCGGTCAGTGGACGAACGTCGGGCAACCTCAGCGAATCACGATCGCGCCCGGCGGGGCCCAGCAGCTCGAATTCGCGCGCTGAAACGCGCTACCAGTTGCGCGCCAGGAGGGCCAGACCCTCGCGCGCCTGGGACGAGAGTTCGTGCAGGTTGCGCGCGGAGCTGAGCCTCCGCCAGAGGTAGGACGGCCGCAGATAAAAACGCCGAACCATGCGCCGTTTGAGCGCTTCCATGGCGCGCCGGTCGAGCGTCCGGGTCGGCAGAAAGGCGCTGGCGCCGCCCTGGTCCATAACCAAATCGTCCGCGCCCGCGAGTCCAAGCTCCAGCATCCGCGCACGAAACGGCGTGCCAAAGCGCGGCACTGCCATGTTCAAACTCAGAAAGTCGAGTTTCAGCTCGAAGGCCATGGCCAGCGTGCGCTCCAGGCTCGCCTCGCTCTCTTCGGGCAGACCGATGATGAACGTGCCAACAGTGCGAATTCCATGGCGCCTGACGCGCGCGAAACCGAGGCGCACCTCGTCGGCCACGTAGCCTTTTTCGTACAGGCGAAGCAGCTTGTCGTCGGCGCTTTCGACGCCGAGGATCAGCGTGTGACAGCCCGCGCGCTTCATGGCCCCCAGCAATTCGTCAGTGGCGGTGTCCGGCCGCGTGAACGCGGTCCAGGACAGGTCCTTGCGCGCCTCGAGCGCGGCGCACAATTCAAGCGCGCGCGCGGCCGCGACGCCAAAGGTCTGGTCCATGAAAAACAACTCGCGTACGCCACGCGCGCGCAGGTGGTCGATTTCCTCGAGCACATCCTCCAAGGGGCGCGTTTGAAAGCCGAGCGAGCCGATGACGCAGAACGTGCACGGATACGGACAGCCGTAGTCGGTTAGCAGCGTGGCAAAGCGCGCCGCACGCGCGAACGAAAACCGGTAGCCGCGCTCGCTGAACAACTCGTGGCGCGGCCGGGGAACGCGGTAGGTGCCGCGTTGCTTGCCGCGTGCACGAATGCGTTCGATCGCACCGTCGCCGCGGCGCACGGTCATCTCAGTCAGGGCGCGCTGGTCGCCGTCGAGGTAGTGAATGATGTCCTGGTTGGAAAAAACGTGCAGTGCCGCTTCGAGCCAGGGCTCCTGGGCCAGCCGTTTCTCGCTGTCCTCCTGCAGCACGTCGCCGATCGCGATGATTCGCGGTCCGCGCGAGGCAACCTGCGCCAAGAAAACGCGGTCTTCATCCCAGGACACAGAGCCCACTAGCGACACGATCACCGCTGGATCGAAGGCCGCGACGCGTCGAAGCGCGCTCTCGATGTTCAGGCCCTCGGCCATGCAGTCCAGTACCTCGATCTCGTGGCGAGCTGCCAGCGTGCCGGACAGCACCACTAGATCGATCGGATGGAACAGGTAGTTCGACTTCGTCGTCTTCGAACAGAAGTAGTCGCGGATGTACGTGTGGCGACCCGGCGGATTGAGCAACAGGACGCGCATCAGGTGCTCGCGTCCGTGGCGGCGGGCGTCGCGCTTTCGCGCCCCAGGGGCTCAATGGAGTACAGCCGCAGGTCATCACCGCGCAAAAATGCCTGCGCCGCCCGGTGGACCTCGTCGATCGAAAGCGACACAAGGCACTGGGGAAAGCCCCAGATGCAACTTGAGACCTTGTTGTCGTGCACGTTGATGCACGGCGAGCAAATCGGCGGCCGGTACAACGCGCGCGCGCGGCTTCCCAGGGGCGCGTACATCAGAGGCGTCTCCGGGCCGAACAGTCCAACCGTGGGCGTGCCCAGGGCGGCGGCCAGGTGCATCGGGCCCGAATCGTTGGACACGAACACGCTGCAGCGCGACAGCAGCGCGGCGAGTTCCGCAGTGGAGAGTTCGCCGGCGAAATTGAACGGCCCGGGGATTTTGCCTTCTGCGCCTGCGACAGCCACCCGCTCGGTGTAGTCGCGTTCGCCGGACGAACCGATCAGGATTACCGGCAAACCGTCATCGCGCCCGAGCCGCCGCGCGAGTTCCGCGAACGAAGGTCGCGGCCAGCGGCGCTCGAAATTGAGTTCGCCGGCGTTGGGATTGAGCACGGCAAATCCCGCGCGAGGATCCAACCCGCGCGCCACGAGCAGTCGATCGACGCGCTCGCCGTCGCTCGGGGTGAAGCGGTGTGGATGCAGGTCCCTGACCGCCACCTGAGCGCCGTCTTCGCCGCCAGCCAGCGCGCGGAAATTGCGAGACACGTGCCAATAGCGGTTGAACGGCACGATGTGGGTGTGAAACCCGCCGCGCCAGACGCTGGTGGAGGCGAAGCCGTGGGAATCGCGCGCGCCGGTCAGGAGCGAGATCAGTGACGAGAAGCGCGTGAAGAACTCGAAGTCGAAGACAACGTCGAAGTGCTCGCGCCGAAGTTGGCGCACGAGCTTCGCCACTCGCGCCGCGACTCCAAGCCAGCCGGTGCGTCCGACTTCAAAGGAGAGCACGCGGTCAAAGGTGCCAAAGGCCTCGGCGGTCGAGCGATTGACCCCGAGCGTCAGAAGTGTCAATTCCGCGCCGGGGTAGCGCCGCCGCAAATGCACGACCGAGGGCGTCAACAGTTGCAAACTTCCGATGCCCCAGAATTTCACCATGAGCACGCGCTCTACGCGCGCTGCCCGCCGGCGCAGGAGGGGCCGCATCCAACGCATGGGCTGCAGCAGTGCGCATGCGATCGGTCCCAGGCGCTTGTCCGCGCGCTGCAGCGCGTGCATCGGAAGACTCGAGGCGCCCATGGGGGCTCCATCCTACACCGCGGGCGAAATCAGTCGGCGTGAGGCACAGGTACCAGGATTGACTTCGACATACGGCGACCCGCGCGCAACAGCCCAATGCCGGCCAGTGGGGGAGGTCGATCCTGGTACCGGAACTTCACGCCATGCGTGCCGCCAGGTCGCGAATCGTCTCAGGGCCGTAGCCGGCGTAGTGGTTGTTGGCGTAGGCGAACACCCGGGGCAGGCGATTGGTCGCTTCGCGCAGGAGCTCCGCCCACTTCTCGAGGCGCGGTCCCTGGTCGACGACGATCTTGTCGAAGCGCTCCGTCAACGCGTCGATCGCTTTGCGGTCGCCGATCAGCCGCGCGTAGGTGAAGTCCGTCGTGAACAAATCATGCCGCGCCGCGAGGTCCGCGGGGTGCGGCATGTAGTTGATGTCCACCAACACGAGTGCCGCGCGGTGGCGGCGCAGCAGCGCGAGCAGCGGCTCGTCGATCCAGTTCTTGTTGCGAATCTCGACCCCATAGCGAAATTCCGTCGGCAATCCGCCGAGGAATGCGTCGAGGCGCTCGAGGAAGGGATCGATGCTCTTGAACGCGCGCTGGTTGAAGTAGGGAAACTGCAGCACCAGGGGCCCGCACTTCTCTCCCAGCAGGCGCATCGACGCCAGGAAACGTGCGAGGTCCGCGCCCACGTGCTCCAGTTGCATCACACGCTCGGGATTCGGCGCGGCCTCGTCGCCGCCGTGCACGATGCTGCGCGGGAATTTCGCCGAAAGCACGAACCCTGGCGGCGTCTTGCGCGCCCAGCCGCTGGCGAGTTTCGCGTCCGGAACGCGATAGTAGGTCACGTCCGCTTCGACCGTGCGGAACTGCGCGGCGTAGTGCGCGAGCTGATCGCCCGCCGCGAGGCCGCTCGGATAAAACACGCCGGCCCAGCTCTTCTCCGACCAGCTCGACGTGCCGTACAGGAACTCACTCATGGTTCGGCCCGCGTGACCCCGCAGGCCGCATGCCGCGTGGCCTAGCTCTTCTTCGGCATCTTCTTGTACGCGTCGTGGCCGGTCTTCTGCATCGCGTCCATTTCCTCGGTCAGCTTCTTGGCCTTCTCGAGGTCGCCGTCGATCAAGGAGATCTCCAGATCCGCTGCGGATTTGAGCAGCACCATCATTTGCTTGCGATAGCCCGCGACGAAGGCAGCTTTGTCAGCTTCCGGGATGATGCGAATCTTCGGCGGCGTCATCGTCTTGGCGGCGATGCAGATCGTCTGCACCTTGGTCATCAAGTCGAGCGCGGTCTTCGCTTCCTTCTTCTCGATCGCGGCGATCACGGCTTCGAACTGCTTCTCGAGGTCGTGCATCACTTCCTCGAGGTCGCCGCCATCGGGTGCCGCGGGCAGCGCGGACACTGTTTGTGTCGCGGGCGTCGCCCAGGCCACGAGGCTGGCGGCGGTGATGATCAGTGCAGAGCAGGCGAGAAGACGCAGCGGGACTCGGAGGGCCATGTTGGGCTTTCGTTCGGGGACTGGGGCTGGGGCTAGCGCGACTGTCGCGCGGAAGACTCTATTCAACTCTCCCGCCTGTTAGCCGGAAAGCGGCAGGCCGGTTTCAGGCCCGCCGCCAGGATTCCAGGAATTCAGCGCGCGATGACTTCGCCGAGCGCGCTAAGGGTGAAGGCCATTTCGTCGGTGTACTGCTCGATCAACTTGGCCGTGGGCTTGCCGGCACCGTGACCGGCGCGCACGTCGATGCGGATCAGTACAGGACGGTCACATGCCTGGGCGTACTGAAGTTGCGCGGCGAACTTGAAGCTGTGGCCCGGCACGACGCGGTCGTCGTGGTCGGCGGTGGTCACCAGCGTCGGCGGGTAGCACGTGCCCGGGCGCAGGCGGTGATAGGGCGAGTAGGCGTAGAGCGCAGCGAATTCCTCGGGGTTGTCCGAGGAACCGTAGTCGCTGGTCCAGGCCCAGCCGATCGTGAACTTGTGGAACCGCAACATGTCCATCACGCCCACCGCGGGCAGGGCCGCGCCGAACAGATCGGGTCGCTGGGTGATCGCCGCGCCAACCAGGAGTCCACCGTTCGAACCGCCTTGGATTGCGAGTTTCGGTGACGAGGTGTAGCCCTTTGCGATCAGCCACTCCGCGGCGCCGATGAAGTCGTCGAACACGTTCTGCTTCTGCAATTTCGTCCCGGCCTTGTGCCACTCCTCGCCGTACTCGCCGCCGCCGCGCAGGTTGGCCACGGCGTAGATTCCGCCGCGTTCCATCCAGGCGATGCGCGCGGGATTGAAACCCGGGGTCATCGACTGATTGAACCCGCCGTAGCCGTAGAGCAGCGTCGGATTGGAGCCGTCCTGCTTCAGTCCCTTCTTGTAGGTCAGGAACATCGGCACGCGCGTCAGGTCCTTCGACCTGAAGAACACTTGCTCGGTCGTGTACTCATTCGGATCGAACAGAAGCTTCGGACCCTTGAAGAGCGTGCTCTCGCCGCTGGAGACGTCGTAGCGGAAGATGCTCGGCGGCGTGTTGAAGCTGGAGAAGTTGTAGAAGGTCTCGGGTGAATCGCGCCGCCCGCCGAAGCCAGATGCAGTGCCCAGTCCGGGCAACTTCACTTCCCGCACCAGCTTTCCGTCGAGGGCGAAGACTTTGATCAGCGAGCGCGCGTCCTTGAGGTACGAGGCGACGAAGTGTTCGCCGACGATCGACACGCCAGAGAGCGTTTCGGCGGCCTCGCCAACGATCTCCCTCCAATTCGCGCGCGCAGGATTCTCCGTGTCGATCGCCACGATCCGGCCGCGCGGCGCGTCGAGATTCGTGAAGAACCACAGCACCGGGCCCTGGTTGCCGAGGAACGAGTAGTTCGCGTCGAAATCGGTCAACAGCTCGACCACCGCTCCCTGGGGCGCCGTCAGATCGCGATAGAACACGCGATTGCGCGGGTCGGTGCCCTGGGAGATCTCGAGCATCAGGAAACGCCCGTCCTCGCTGACCGTGGGCCCGAATGCCCAGTCCTTGTGGTCCGGTCGCTCGTAGACGAGTTGGTCCGCGTCCTGCGAAGTGCCCAGCTTGTGGTAGTAGAGCTTCTGGTCGTAGTTGACCGCCGCCAGCTCCTGGCCCTCCGCCGGTGCGGCGTAGCGGCCGTAGTAGAAGCCGGACGCGCTCGCGTCCCACGCCGGTGTGGTGAACTTGATCCAGCGCAGGGTGTCGTCGAGGTCCACACCCGTGGCCACGTCGCGGATGCGCCAGATGTTCCAGTCCGAGCCACCGTCCGCGACACCGTAGGCGAGGAAGCGTCCGTCATCCGACAGATTGCTCGAACCCAGTGCGACCGTGCCGTCCTTCGACAGCGTGTTCGGATCGAGCAGCACGCGCGGCGTGCCGTTCAGGCCTTCGCTGGTGTAGACCACCGCCTGGGCCTGCAGCCCGTCGTTGCGCGAGAACACGTACTGGGATTTTCCCGAGCGCGGCAGGCCGAAGCGCTCGTAGTTCCAGAGTTCCGTCAGACGTTTCTTGATCGCCGCGCGCGCCGGGATGCGCTCGAGGAACGCAGCGGTCGTCTGGTTCTCCGCCTCGACCCAGGCCTGCGTCGCGGCCGAGTCGGGATCCTCGAGCCAGCGATAGGGATCGGCCACCTTCGTACCGTGGTAGTCCTCGACCAAGTCTCCGCGGACGGCCTCGGGGTATTTGATCGGGACCCCAGGCGAAGCGGCTTTTCCGGGCGAGGTGTTGGAATGGGCAACCGCGAGCGTGGCGTGCGCGTCGCCACTGTCGCCGGATTGACAGGCGCTGAGGAGCAGGGACGGGAGCAGGACGGCTGACAGGAGCAGATTGCGCTTCATAGTAGATGGGGTCGCGAGGGAGAGACGGGGCCTAGCGCGGCGTAGGATACGCGGCCCTGAACGATGCCGACCCGGCGCCGCGAGAATTCACGCATCACGAACCATGGCCGAGCCCGAAGCACTGCAAGTGAACCCCCAAGACAAGAAAGGCCCCCCGAAGGCGAGCAAGGCACGGGCGTTCGTGGCCTCGCGCTCGCTGAGCGAGGCCTTCGCTACCAACGAGCGCATCAATCAATTTCTGTTCGACGCCCTCGACCGCAAGGTCTGGCGCGCGCCGCCGCCCTCGGGCGCTGGACGCAACATCGCCCAAATCGCCGCGCACATGCACAACGTGCGCCACATGTGGCTGGTGGTCACGGCGCCGGGTGTGACCGTGCCCGACAAGCTAGACCGCGACAAGTGCACGAAGAAGCAGGTTCAGAGCGCGCTCAAGAAGAGCTCCAAGTGCATGGTCGACGTGATCCGCGCCGCGGCCGAGTCTCCGGACGGCCGCGTCAAGGACTTCCGTCCAGATGTGGTGGGATTCTTGGCCTACGCCATCGCCCACGAGGCGCACCACCGCGGCCAGATCTGCATGCTCGCGCGCGAACTGGGTCAGCCGCTGGCGAAGGAGGTCCAATTTGGCATGTGGGAGTGGGCCAAGCGCTGGAAGGACTGCGGCTTCGAATAGTCGACGGGCCACGCGAACTTCGGCACGGGAAGGAATAGACTAAGGCCGCCTCGCGAGCCTGCGGCGCGGTCACCGCGGCACTCGAGTCTCATTACAACAGCATGTGCGGATTCATCGGCATTTACGGGCCCGAAGGCAGCGACGTCGCGCTCGAAATCTACGAGGGTCTGCTCGCGGTGCAACACCGCGGACAGGATGCTGCGGGCATCACCACCTTCACTGATTCGTTTCACGTGAAGAAGGGCCTCGGCCTCGTGCGCGACGTATTCAACGAGCGCAACATGCCGCGACTTCGCGGCCCCCTCGGCGTGGGCCACGTGCGCTACCCCACGGTGGGCGCCGGCTCCGATGAGGACGTCCAGCCGTTCCACATGGTGTTCCCCTTCGGCGTCGCCATGGCGCACAACGGCAACGTCACGAATTTCCTCGAGCTGAAGTCGCGCCTGGGTCTCTCCGGCGTGCGCATCGGCAGCAATTGCGACCTGGAGGTGATTCTCTACGTGTTCGCGCGCGGTCTCGAGGAGCGCATCAAGCCCGGCGGCCACGTGACGTCCGAGGACGTTTTCTTCGCTGTCAAGAAAGTCTACGCGGAGGTCAAGGGCGCCTACTCGGTGGTGTGCATCCTGGCCGACGGTGCGATGGTCGCTTTCCGCGATCCCTTCGGCATCAAGCCGATCTGTTTTGGCGAAAAGCGCACGGAGGCCGGCACCTGGTACGCCTGCGCCAGCGAGAGCGTGGTGCTCGACGTCATCGGCTACCAGAAGACCCTCGACATCGGCGCGGGCGAAGCGGTGTACATCGGCCCCGACCGCAAGATCCTCACGCGCAAGCTGGCGGACAAGCCGCACCGTCCCTGCATTTTCGAGCTGGTCTACTTCGCGCGCCACGACTCGATGCTCGACGACATCTCCGTCTACAAGACGCGCCGTCGCTTCGGCGAAGCCTTGGCTGAGCAATGGCGCGAGACCAAGGCTCCACTGCCGGATGTGATCATTCCGATTCCCGACAGTTCGCGCGAAGCGGCCATGGCCATGGCCGAGGCCTTGTCACTTCCCTACCGCGAGGGCCTGGTCAAGAACCGCTACATCGGCCGCACGTTCATCATGCCCAGCCAGAGCGCGCGCACCACCGGCGTGCGCCGCAAGATGAACACGATTCCGCTCGAATTCGACGGCAAAGACGTGCTGCTCGTGGACGATTCGATCGTGCGCGGCACCACCTCGCGGCGCATCGTGCAGATGGCGCGCGACGCCGGCGCCAAGCGCGTCTACATGGCGATCACCAGCCCGCCGCTGGTCTCGCCCTGTCCCTACGGCATCGACATGGCGACCAAGACCGAGTTTGTCGCCAACGGCCGCACCCTGGGGGAAATCACGCGCGCCGTGGGCGCGGATTACCTGTGCTACTTGGATCGCGAGCGCATGAACACCGCCGCGCGCGTCGGCAATCCCAGGGTCGAGCGCTTCTGCAACGCGTGCTTCACCGGCGAATATCCCACCGGCGACGTCACGAAGGACATGCTGGAGTCGATCGCCGGCGAGCGCTGCGATTCACGCGACAAGGCGCACGTCTAGCGAGCGCTGAGATGAGGTGCGCTTCGGAATGAACCACTTCATTGCTCTGATCGTCGCACTGAGCTTGACCCTCGGCGGGTCCTCGCTCGCCCAAGTCAATGTTGACGGAGCGATCAAGCTCGACCCGCCGCTCGGCAAGGGGCAGATGTCGCTGGCGCTCGACGGCGTCGAGTTGCAGGCGTTCACTTACCGGCCGGCGAATTGGTCCGGTGCGCGCATGCTGATCGTGATGCACGGTGTGCTGCGCAACGCGGATGTCTACCGCGACCATGCGATCGGCATGGGGGACAGGTTCGACGCGCTCGTGGTCGCGCCGCTCTTCGACGAAGAGCGCTTTCCCTCGCGCGCCTATCAGCGCGGCGGAATCCTGCGCGGGGATGGGACGCCAGCGCCGGCAGCGGAGTGGACCTACGCCCTGATCCCGAAAATCGCCGCGCGCATGCGCGTCGCCACGGGCAAGCCGTCGCTTCCGTTTTGGATCATCGGCCACTCCGCGGGCGGCCAGTTCGTGATGCGCATGAGCGCGTTCCAGGACACAGGCGCCGAGCGCATGATCGCGGCCAACCCCGGCAGCGTGCTGCTGCCAACCCTCGATGAGCCGTTCGGCTACGGATTTGGAAAGTTGCCCGCGGAGCTCTCCAGCGACGAACGCCTGAAGCAATACCTCGCCGCGCCGCTGACGCTCTACCTGGGGACCGACGACGATCGCCCGGACGACAACTTTGACGAGAGCGCTGACGCGATGAAGCAGGGCGGCGGTCGCCACCAGCGCGGCATCGCGGTGTATTGGAACGCACGCACGCTCGCCGCACTGCGCGGTTGGAAGTTCGGCTGGGACCTGGTGGAAGCGCCCGGCGTCGGCCACGACCACGAGAAGATGTTCGAGCACCCCAATTGCGAGCGCGCGTTGTTCGGCGCAGTGGCCAAGGGCGCCCAGGGCAAGGAGACGGGGCGCTAGGACTGGGCGCCCCTGGGCGGGCTGCCCTGGAACGGGAGGACCGCGGTCCCGCGCTCCTTGGGTTTTTCAGGATTCGCTGTCCACCCCAGGGCCGAGCGCGACAGGGAGCGGGCAGCTCGTGTCGCGATCTGGGTGTCTTCCCGGACGGCTCGGGCCCATAACCCGCACCGGAGTCACCGCCATGAAGTCCTGCCTCGCCCGCCAAGCCATTTTCGCAATTGCCGCCCTGACCCTCTCCGCCCTCGCCTCGGCCCAGGGCTCCCCCGTCAGTGCCTTCGGTCTCACGCACACGCCCATTGGTGCGACGAGTCTCGCCGTGGACCCCCAGACCGGCGCGCTGACCGTGGCCTGGCTCGGCTCCAGCATGAATGACGGCGTCCACATCGACACCAAGGAC
>CANKOY010000060.1 GCA_947484275.1 Planctomycetota bacterium
CGCACAGCTCGCTCGAGTACCGACCGCCGGCACCACTGGCCGTGCAGCCAGCAGAGCCGACCTCCGCTACGCTACGGCCGGCTCTGCTGGCGCAAAACCCGGCTTGGGCGCTAACATAGGAACTGGTACGATCACCGGGGGCGGGTCAAAGAGCTACGTGGCCGACTGGATCGATGGTGCTGGCAAGCGCCATCGCGAGAACTTCGGTCCCAGCAAGCAGGACGCGGAGCGGCGGCTCACGAAAGCGGTTCGCGACCGCGACCTGGAACTCGCGGGCATGAAGATCGAGCAAGGTCTCGATGTGGCCTTCGTCGAGCTCGTGGCCGAATACCTCCTCGATGTGGAGCTTCGCGCGACGAAAGCTTCGCACCGGACTAGAAAAGAGAGCCTTGCCTTGTTCGTGAAAACGATGGCCGTGCGTCTCACGCGCGACGTGACGCCAGCCGTAGTGCAGTTGTTCATGCGCAGGCGAATCGAACAGAAGCGGGCACCTCGAACGATCAACAACGACGTGCTCGCGATTCAGGCCTGCCTGAACTTCGCGGTGCGGCAGGGTCGGATCGCGCTCAACCCGATCGCCCGGCTTCGCCGACTGCCGGTGAACGGGACAGGCAAGCAACTGCCGCGAGCGTTGAGCGAGGAAGAATGTCTTCGCTTGCTACACGTTGCCGAAGACGTAAGCGGCGGGGCCTCGAAGCCGCGTCCCCTACTCTTGCGCGCGTTGCTGGAGACGGGCGCGCGTTGGAGCGAGCTGACGGCGGTGACCTGGGCGGATGTATTGTGGCTTCAGAAGTCGATCCGGTTGCGCTCGGCGACGACGAAGAATCGCACCGAGCGCGTGATTCCGATCGGGCCCGAATTGGAAGAGCTGCTGCGAGGCATTGCTCCTCATTCCGGCGAGGGCCCGGTGAGATCGAGCGCACTGGTATTCCAGAGTCCCTGGGGACATCCGTGGGGTCAATCGCACAACTTCCGCGACTGGCTCGACGAGATGCTCGTCCTGGCATCGATCCCGCGAAAGGATGGGGACGGACACGTGGTCAACGTGCACGCGTTGCGCCACACGTTCGCGACGCGACTTGCGCGCGCGGGTGTGCCGTTGCAGCAAGCGGCCTACCTCACCGGGCACAAGACGCTGTCGGTCTTGATGCAGATCTACACGCACCTTCAGGCCGACGATGTGCGCAACGCCGTGAGCAGGCTGTCGCTCGGTCCCGCCAAAGTTGGCAATAACTTGGCAATGCGTCGGAAGCGCGCGAAGTCTCCCTCCGCGCCGGACGACACAAGTCCCGGCGAACACGAGGGTTCAGTTGGTGGGCCGCACTGGACTCGAACCAGTAACCTCCACGCTGTGAACATGGCACTCTGCCAATTGAGTTAGCGGCCCCAAAGGGGCGGAGACTGTAGCGGGCGCGCGCGGAGGCGGCAAGGGTGCGAGGGTGCCGGCGGGGACTCGCGCAGAGGGCCCAGATTGGCGCGCCGGGCCGCGCATCGGACGGCCCCCCGACCTCTCCTGTCCACAGCGCGTCGGCGAAGAATCGAAAATTGTCGCCGCAGACCGCGTTCGGTGCCCCGGGACACCCGGCTGCATGGCCCGGTTCGATTCACCTCTCGGATCGGTGAGGTGTTTCGACCCCCCTCGACTGCGCGCCGGCGAAAACCCGGCGCGCAGTTTTTTCGTGGGCGCGCCGGCGCTTAGAGCGGATCTCTGCCGAGCGGAGTCTTGAGGATTTCGCCCAGCTTGGCCTCGGCGCGGCGCAGAAGCATGCGCAGGGCGTCTTCGCTGCGACCGCCCATGCGTTGGCCGGCCTCGCGCAGGGGCAGGCCCTGGAAGAACACCAGCGTGATCGCCTCACGGTACTCGGGCGACAACTCCACCAGCGCTTTGCGCAGGATTTCGAAACGCTCGTCGCGCTGCACTTGACGCGTGACCGACAGGTCGGTGGCCTCCGGTTCCATGCCGCGCGAATCGGAGTTGCGCCTGTCGATCGGCGCGTCGAGAGCCATCTCCAGCGAAGTGTTGCGCTTGCCCGCCGCGTAGAACTCCGCCTTGTCGCGGATCTTGTTCTGCAGGATGTGCACGAGCCAGCGCACCAGGGAGCCCTCGCCGCGGTACTCGTACTTCTTGAAGTCCCTTGTGGCCTCGCGGAAAGTCGTCTGGGCCAAATCGTCGGGGTCTTCCTTGCGCCTCAATTTCGGACCGATCCGGCGGCGCGCGATCTCGACCATCTGCGTGTGGTAGCGCGCGAAAAGATCGTTGAGCGCGTCGACATCGCCACTCTGGGCGCGGCGCACGAGCTCGGCGGTGTCCGACGTCTCGAATCCGGGCGGCAGGGCAAAGGCCTCGTCCTCGGGGGAAGCGCCTTTGGGGAGGGTGGGATCTTGAGCGGACATGGGGTGCGTCACTCAAGGTAGCCCGAGTGGGCGGTACAAACTACAGCCCGGACTCCGCGGGCTACTCCGCGGGATCCGCAGGCCCCGTCTGACCGCAGTATTCCATGAACTGCGCTTCACTCAGGACCTCGACCCCAAGCTCCGCCGCCTTCTTCGCTTTGCTACCAGCGTCGGCGCCGGCCACCAGGAAATCCGTCTTCGCGCTGACCGAGGACGAGACCTTTGCGCCCGCGGCTTCCGCCAGGCGCTTGGCCTCGGCGCGGCCGATCGATTCGAGCGTGCCGGTGAACACCAGAGTCTTACCTGACAGCGGCCCCTGGACCACGCCCGCGCTCGCAAGCGGCAGGACTTCGACGCCGCCGGCCGCGAGTCGCTGCAACATTGCGCGACTCTCGGGAGCGGCGAACCAATCGCGAACCGCTCCGGCCATCTCCGGACCGATGCCACCGATGGCCCGCAGGTCCTCCTCGCTCGCCTGCGCGAGATCGTCGAGCCCTTTGAAGTGCAGCGCCAGGAGCCTGGCTGTCGCTGGCCCGACTTCAGGGATCGAGAGCGAGCACAGGAAGCGGTCGAAGGGCACGCGACGGCGCTCCTCGATCTGGCTGAACAAGTTGACGACGGTCTTTTCACCCCAACGCTCGAGTTCGAGCAGGGGCTCGCGCTTCAAGTGGAACAAGTCGGCCGGTCCTCGGAGCAGACCGTGCGCGACGAGCTGTTCGACCATCTTCTCACCGAGGCGATCGATCTCGAACGCACTGCGGCCAGCGAGTTGGAGCGTGCGACCGACGATTTGTGGCACGCACGCGTACAAGTTCGGGCAACGCCAGTACTTGCCCTCGGGCACGAGCGCGGTCTCGCAGGCTGGACAGGCCGATGGCATGCGAAAGCTCTCGCCGAAACGCCAAGTCACGCCGGGCCGGACCGCGGCTGTGGGATCACCTTGGATGCGCAACTCGGCTGGGAGACTGGACTCCCAGTCCTTCGGCGCACGACCCTTGGGAGCCTCGGCGACTCCGGTCACCTGGGGGATCACGTCGCCGGCGCGGTGCAAGTTCACGAGTGCGCCGATGGCCAGGCCCAACTTCTCCACGTGGTCGGCGTTGTGCAGCGTCGTGTGGCGCACGGTGACGCCGCCGATCTCCACCGGATCGACGTGTGCGCGCGGAGTGATGCGCCCGTTGGCGCCAACTTGGACCTCGATCGCGCGCAGAAGGCTCGTGGCGCTGATGGCGGCGAACTTGTAGGCGAACTGCCAGCGCGTCGCGCGCGCCGTCGAGCCGAGGCGCTCGCGCAGATCAAGGCGATCGAGCTTGGCCACGACGCCATCGACTTCGAAAGGCAAATCCTCGCGCCGGGCAGCCATCTTCGCGTGGTAGGCAAAAACCCCCTCGAGCCCGCGGGCCTTGGCCGCGAAACCGGCGTCGGCGAAACCGAAGCGCTTCAAGGCGGCGGCGGCTTGCGTGTGCGACGAATACGCGTCGGGCTCGGCGCGCACGATCGACCAAGGGTGAAATTGCAGCGGATAGCGCGCGACCTCAGCGGGATCGTTGCGCCGAATCGCGCCCGCGGTCGCGTTGCGCGGATTGGCCAACCGGGGTCGTCCCTCGCGCTCGCGCGTCAAGTTGAAGCGCGCGAAGGCCGCGCCCTCGATCAGCACTTCGCCGCGCACCTCCAAGCGCCTGGGCGCAGAATCGCCGAGAAGCCGCAACGGCAAGTTGCGGATCGTGCGCAGATTCGCGGTGACATCCTCGCCGAGAACTCCGTCGCCGCGTGTCAGACCCCGAACGAAGTGGCCGTCCTCATACAGGAGCGATGCGGAAACGCCGTCGAATTTGGGTTCGACGACCCAATCCAGATCGTCGGTGGTCTCCAGTTTCAAGAAGCGCGCGATGCGCTCGACGAATTCGCGCACTTCGACTTCGTCGAACAGACTGTCGATCGACAGCATCGGTGCGTCGTGGCGCACCTGCGCGAATCCAGCGCCCTCTGGCAGTGGCGCGCCGACCCGTTGCGTCGGACTGTCCGCGGTCAGGAGGTCAGGATGCTCGCGCTCCAGTGAGGACAGTTCCTTGAACAGCGCGTCGTACTCCGCGTCCGTCAACACGGGCGCGCCCTCGACGTAGTAGAGCTTGTCGTGGTGGAGCAACTCGCTACGCAACTGCGCGATGCGAGCGGCGGCTTGTTTCTTGGAGACCACCGCTCAATCCAAATCGCGCGGGCCGAAAGCGTGGGGCAAAAGCCCGCCTAGGCGCGCCTGGAAACGCGGTCCAGACTTGCCCTGCACGACGACAAACAAATCGGGCGCGAACTCAGTCAGGAATTGCCGGCAGGCTCCGCAGGGCATCATCGGCGAATCGAGGCTCGACGCGATGGCGATCGATTCAAAGCGCGTGACGCCCGCGGAAATCGCCTTGACCGCCGCCACGCGCTCCGCGCACAGAGTCAGGCTGTAGCTCGCATTCTCCACGTTGCAACCGGCGAACACTTGACCGTCGGTGGACATCAACGCAGCCCCGACCTTGATCTTCGAGTAGGGGCTGTGAGCCAGTTCAGCCGCGGCGAAGGCCACGCGCAGCAGATCCTGGATCGCATCGGGGCTGGGTTGCGGTCGGTTGGCGGCGGGATCGGGCATGGCGCCATTTCGTCACGCCGGAGGGGCAGCGTCAACGTCCAGCGGATCGTCGAACTCGTTCGCCTCCCCCGCCGAGCCCGCGTGCGATCGCCTCGAAGCGTGGCCCACGCCATTCTGCGCCTCCTCGCGCTGGGCGCTGTCGATGACCGAGTAGCCCGCGTAGGGCACGCGCAAGCGCAGGATGCGTCTGCCGGTGGCCGGATCCTCGCGCTCCTCGGCCTCGAAGCTGATCCGCGCCCCAAGGCCCACCAGATCCCCCGGCTCGAGGTCGATCTCGCCGGATACGTCCATGCCGAATGCTCCCAAAGTGCGCTTGACGCGTGGAATGCCGCGCTCGCTCCACGTCAGGGCGTCCCAGCCCGCGGTTCGACCGGCGTATTCGCCGCGCAGCACCTCGAGCCGCAGACTCCAGCGCACGCTGCCGTCGCGCGCGAGACCCTCGCGCACCTCGGCGATGCGACAGTCGTAGGCTCCCTCGGGAATCGAAATGAACGACTGAGTGTCCTGAACCTGGCTGAAGTCGTAGTGCATGGGGCGACGTGGGTTGGAGTTCCGAACAACCCCGCGGAAGGCAACCGCGGCGGTCCTCACCTACGACTCGCCAACGTCGCCCTGGCGGCCCGGATTCCGAGAATTGTCCCGCTCGCGCCGAAGCTCAGCGGCAGAACTGCACTTCGAGCGCGTCCGACAGTCCGGTTCCCGTGCCGTCCGCGTGCAGCGGATCGCGGAACCAGAATTGGTAGTCGAGCGTCGTGCCGACCATGGCGGGCGTGATCGCAATCGGTATCGTCGCCGCGCCGTTGGCATCCAGTTGCACCGGGGGCAGGCGCTGGATCGGCGGCATCAGGTGCAGCGTCCCTCCGCCGAAGGGAATGTTCGCGCGCGCGGAGCTCGACAATGCCATACCAAGTTTGTTCGGCACGCCGCTGCTGACTGTCAATTCGAAGTCCGCTCCGAACAAGGACGGCACGCCGGTCGAGCGCAATCGCGGCTGCAAGCCGATCGAATTCGTCTTCGGCACACCGTAGGCGATCGGCACAGGACAGGCGAAGTGCCACGCCAGTGCCGCGCGCACGTTGGCCAGGGCGTCTGGCGCGCGGCGCAACTCCAGGAGGTACTCCCCCGCCTCGAGGCCAGTCAGATACAGGTGCTCCACGTTGTCCACGGCGCTGTCGCTGAGCACGTTCCCGCCGGCGAAGAACACTCCTGGCGGCGTGCCGAGCAGCAAGGCCGGCGCCCCAAGCAGGTCGACTGTCCACAATTCGAGGTCGAGATCGGCGAGCGACCATGACTGGAAGTCGGCGCCCACACTGCGTCCCCAGGTGACGATGATCGAGACGTTCGGCTTCGTCGCTTCGATCTGAAAACGCAGCCAGCGGCTCTGGCCAGAGCCGATGTCGATTTCCGACCAGCCCGCGGGACGACTCTCGAGGGCCAGGGGCGCGGTCTGGGCCGCGGGCTGCTCGCCGGCGGAGAGGATCCAGTGGCTCGCGTCGACATCGATTTGATCCGCGCCGTAAATCGGATCCAGGGGCGTCGAAGTCGCGCCGCGCAGTGCGCCGCTGGAGATGGCGCCATTGGACCAGCCGCCGCGGTGCAACGCGCCCGCCATCAAGACGGCCTTGACTACCTCAGGGCGCGCAGCGTTCGGATTGCCGGCGGTGTTCGGATCGGTCCATGCCGTCTCCACCAGCAAGGCCGCTGCGCCCGCCACCAGCGGCGTGGAAAAACTCGTCGCTCCGGCTGGCGCCACCAACTCCGGCTTCATGCGCCCAGTTCCATCGAGGCCCATGCCCGTGTTGCCGGCGCGGTGCATGCCGTCGCTGCGTCCCACGGCGATCGAGTTGAATGCGTGACTGAGCAGTGGGACGTCCAGCGGACCGCTGCCATTGTTGACTCCGGCGCAGACAACCAGGCCCTGGGCCTCGATCGCGGAATCCAGTTTGCGCAGGTAGGCGTTGCTCGGGCCGCCAGCGCTGCCGATCCAACTGTGACTGAATATCTTGGAAGCCGCGCCCAGCACCGGGGCGCTGCCGCCGCCGTTGAGAAAGCCCGGTCCAAGCCAGTTGTTGGCTTCATAAGACTCGATCAGCGAAATCCCCGGCGCGATGCTTGACTGCAGGCCGAACCAGAATTGCGCAACGGTGGTCGCGTGTCCGCTCGAACCGTTCGGAGCACCGCTCATCGTGATGATCGTCTTGCCGACGAATTCAGAATTGCCCGCATCCGGTACGTAGGCACCGCCGGAGGGCGCCTCGACCTGGGCCACGGGAATGTTGGCGCCCGTGGGAAAATTCCCCGGTCCGAGGCGCGCGATGAGCCGATTGAATCCCGTCAGGTCCTGGGTCGACTGGGCTCCGGCCACTGCGCAAAGAAGCGCCGAACAGAAGCTCGCGCCGAGCACGCGACTCCCGCGCGATCCTGACTGCAGTGCAATTGCCTGTGCGAATGCGCGTTCGTGTGCCAGGGGAGGAGTCCTCGGGAACGAGAGAGGTCCGCGACGAGAGCGTTCTCGTCGCGGACCCTGTTGATTGTGCGCCCGTGGACCCGAACCCGAAAGGGCAGGACGTGCAAGCTCTGTGAAAACGCCCGCGGGGGCGCGGAGGCTCAGCCCAGATTCTGGGCGGCGAATTCCCAGTTCACCAGCTTGTCGAGGAAGGCCGTGATGTAGTCCGGACGGCGATTCTGGAAATCCAGGTAGTAGGCGTGCTCCCAGACATCCATCGTCAGCAGGCACTTCTTGCCGCGCGCCATCGGTGTGTCGGCGTTGGCGGTCTTCTCAACAGAGAGCTTGCCGTTGTCCAACACGAGCCACGCCCAGCCGGAGCCGAACTGGGTCTTGCCCGCGGTGGCGAAGGCGTCCTTGAACTTGTCGTAGCCGCCGAAGGACGTGCCGATCAGGTCGAGCAACTTGCCCGTGGGTTGACCGCCGCCTTTGGGCGACATGCTCTTCCAGTAGAACGTGTGGTTCCAGACCTGGGCGGCGTTGTTGAAGATGCCGGCTTTGCCCGCATCACCGGCGACCTTTTTGATCAGATCATCGAGCGAAAGCGCGGCGAGATCCGGCGCGTCCTTCAACAGGCCATTGAGATTGTCAACGTAGGCCTTGTGGTGCTTGCCGTAGTGGAAGCCCATCGTGTTGGAGGAGATGGTCGGCGCGAGCGCGTTGTCGGCGTAGGGCAGGGGCGGAAGTTCGTGAGCCATGGCTTTGAAGTGGGGATCGAGGGGTGGTGCCGCGCTCTCGCCCGCGGGCAAGGACACAGCGGAAAACGTCGGAGGGCCGAGCGCCAGGATCGCGGTGCCAGCGAGCGCGCCGCCGAGGACCGCGCGCCGGTCCAGTGATTTCGAGGCAAAATCAGTCATGGGGTTCCTCCGCGGGTGGATGCGCCCACAACGAGCGCGCGCAACATCATGTCGAACGGATGGCCTGATCCGAAAAGGAAATCAGTGATGCCGTCGCCGCGTGGGTCCCAGGGCCAGTCGCGGCCGAAAATACGCGCTGCATGTTGAGCCCGAGCACTTTGCGCACGTCCGAGACGTCGAAACCGCGGCGCAGCAACTGCTCCGCGATCAGCCCGTAGCAGGCCGCGCTCTCCAGACCCTGGGGCGTGCGCTGGATGCCGTCGAAGTCCGAGCCCAGGCCCACGTGATCAATGCCCGCAACCTCAACGGCGTGGCAGATGTGATCCACGACGATGTCGGCGGGAAGCGGCGCGGCTTCGCGCTGCAGGAAATCAGACTGGAGCACGAATTCGCGCGTTTCGTTGGGGTCGCGAATCGCCTTGTAGGCATCGCTCGCACGCAGTCTGCGATCCTCAGCACCGGCGGCGATCGAAAGGAACGGCGTGCAGAACACGATCCCCACGACACCCCCGTGCTGGGCCAAGGCGCGCAGTTGATCGTCCGTGAGATTGCGCTGGTGATCGCAGATCGCTTTGCAGCCGGAGTGGCTCGCGATCACGGGCTTCGCGCTGACTTCCAGGCTGTCGTAGAACGAGCGCTCTCCCGCATGGGAGAGATCAACCAACATCCCGAGTTGGTTCATGTGGCGCACGACGCCGCGGCCGAATTCGGAAAGCCCCTCGGGCACGTTTGCGCCGGCGTCCGGTTGACAGGAACGAATCCACGGCAAGTGGTTGTTCCACACCAGCGTCAGGACGCGCACGCCGCGCTCGAAGAACCAGTCGAGTTCGTCGATGCGGCCTTCGATCGAGTGGCCGCCTTCGATGCCCGGGATTCCTGCGAGAGCGCCGCGGGCTCGGGCGGCGAGGACGGCCGCTCCGTTGCCGGCGAACTCCACGCGCGCGGGATGGCGCTCGATCAGGCGATGGAACTCACGCAGGAGACCGCGCGTGCGGTCACGGGCCCCGTGGGGACCGGCCTCGATGTATTTGGGATCGACCCAGGAGACAAAGACCAGAGCGCCGAGCCCGCCTTTTTTGCCGCGGACCAGGTCCAGGTGACCCGTACCCTCGACCCCGAGGTCGTGGCCCAGATCGAGCGAGCGCTGGAGCGAATCGGCGTGGGCGTCGAAGACCGGACATTCGGCGATGAGCGCTGACGCCCGGTCGCTAAGGAATGAGGGCGCGGATCCCATCTGGACGGCGATGCTAGCGTTTGGGAGCGGCGGATCGGCCATGGGGACGGGCGCGAAGGATGCTCACCCGTTGCGACCCCAACTCCGGCACCCAAATGGCCGCGACTGTCATCCTGACAGACCGACCCCGGGGCGGTGGAGCCGCGTGCCAGTTTGGCAGCGCCCGGTCCGTGGCGAGGCCAGGGTGGCCCCCCTGGTCGCGCACGGAGGCTCGTCCGCCTGCGGGTGCGGCCAGCGGCACAGGGTTTGCAATTCCAGCCATACGCGAATCTCCGGAATCGCCCCGCATGCTTTCTACGCGCCGAGTCCTGATTGCCGACGATGACCTGGAGGTCCGCTCCGGCATTGCCGAGCTTTTGACCCCCCTGGGGCTGGAGATCCTCCAGGCCGAGTCAGGGCTCGAGGTCCTGGACTGGCTCGCCCGCCACGCCCGCGATCCCCTGGATCTCCTGGTGCTCGACATGCACATGCCCGGCTGCAGCGGCCTGGAGGTCTTGACCGCCCTCAAGCTGCGCGTCGGGTCGCTGCCCTCCGCCCGCCGGGACGAGGTCCACCCGTTGGTGCCGACCATTTTCTGCTCCGGCCGCGCCGAACCGGAACTCGAGCGCCGGGCAATCGAGATGGGCGCCTTCTGCTTCCTTAAGAAACCGGTTCGTCCTGATCACCTCCGCGGCGAAGTGCTGCGGGCCCTCGAATCCGGGCGCGCGGCCTAGTCCGCCTCCCCCACGCAACCAACCGCGGCCCGCAAGGCCGCGGGTCGATTCATCCCAATCCCCAAGACCCTCTGATCCCTGCGAGACCGAAAATGTCCACGAAGACCTCCAAGCCCGTCACCAAGAGCTCCATCCGTCCCCTCGGCGATCGCGTGCTCGTCATGCGCACCGAAGCCGAGTCGAAGACCGCCGGCGGCATCCTTCTGCCCGACAGCGCCAAGGAAAAACCGCGCGAAGGCAAGATCATCGCCATGGGCGACGGCCGCGTGCTCGACAACGGCGAGCGCTCCACCTTCTCTGTAAAGGTCGGCAATCGCGTGCTGTTCACCTCCTACGGCGGCACCGAGATCAAGTTCGGCGGCCAGGAGTACCTGATCATGGACGAGAAGGACATTCTCGGCGTGATCGAGGGCTGAGACTGCTTCCACGCACAACTAACCAAACAAGAAAAACATGTCAGCCAAGCAGATCAGTTACGACGCGGAAGCGCGCGAGCACATTCGCAACGGTGTGCGCCGCCTCGCCCGCGCCGTCAAAGTCACCCTGGGCCCGCGCGGCCGCAACGTGATCA
This sequence comes from Planctomycetota bacterium, assembly GCA_947484275.1. Taxonomy (GTDB): domain Bacteria; phylum Planctomycetota; class UBA1135; order UBA1135; genus JADJQU01. Next base: position 10,908 of record CANKOY010000060.1, read on the forward strand.
TTCAAAAGTCCTTCGGATCCCCGACCGTCACCAAGGACGGCGTCACGGTCTCGAAGGAAATCGAACTCGAGCACCCCTACGAGAACATGGGTGCCCAACTCGTCAAGGAAGTCGCCTCGCGCACGTCGGACAACGCCGGTGACGGCACGACGACCGCGACGGTGCTCGCCGAAGCGATCTTCGAAGAGGGCCTCAAGAACGTCACCGCCGGCGCCAACCCGGTCGCGCTCAAGCGCGGCTTGGACAAGGCCGTCGCCGCGGTGGTCGAGGACCTGAAGAAGCGCGCGACGCCGGTCAAGGGCCAGAAGGAAGTGGCGCAAGTCGCTTCGATCGCGGCCAACTCCGATCTCGAAATCGGCCAGATGATCGCCAAGGCGATGGATCAGGTCGGCAAGGACGGCGTGATCACGGTCGAAGAGGGCAAGTCGCTCAAGACCGAGGTCGACTGGGTCGAGGGCATGCAGTTCGACAAGGGCTTCCTGTCTCCGCACTTCATCACGAGCGCGAAGACGATGGATGCGACCTACGAGAAGCCCTACATCCTGATCTGCGAGAAGAAAATCTCGACGATCAAGGACATGATCCCGCTGCTCGAGCAAGTTGCCCAATCGGGTCGCGCGCTCCTGATCATCGCGGAAGATGTCGAAGGCGAGGCATTGGCGACGTTGGTCGTCAACCGTCTGCGCGGCGCGTTCCAAGTCGTCGCCGTCAAGGCGCCGGGCTTTGGTGATCGCCGCAAGGCGATGCTCGAGGACCTCGCCGTGCTCACGAACGCCACGCCGGTGTTCGAGGCCACGGGCAAGACGCTCGAGAACGTGACCCTCAAGGACCTCGGCACGGCGCGCAAAGTCGTCGTCGCCAAGGAAACCACGACGATCGTCGAGGGCGCAGGCGCCAAGGACGCGATCGCGGGCCGCGTGGCACAGATCCGCTCTGAAATCGAAGTCACCAAGTCGGACTACGACAAAGAGAAGCTTCAGGAACGTCTGGCCAAGCTCTCGGGCGGCGTTGCGCAGATCAACGTCGGCGCGGCGACCGAAGCCGAGATGAAAGAGAAGAAGGCCCGCGTCGAGGACGCCCTGCACGCCACGCGCGCAGCCGTCGAAGAGGGCATCGTCGCCGGTGGCGGCGTTGCGCTGCTCGGCGCGATCTCGGCCGTGGAAGCGCTCAAGCTCACGGGTGACGAGAAGGTCGGCGCGATGATTATCCGCCGGGCCCTCGAAGCTCCCCTGCGCCAGATTGCGGCCAACGCCGGACAGGACGGCGCCGTGATCGTGCAGAACGTGCGCGCCAAGAGCGGCAACAAAAACTGGGGCTACAACGCCGCCACGGACGTCTACGAGGACCTGATCGAAGCCGGCGTCATCGACCCGGTCAAGGTCACGCGTCACGCGCTGCAGAACGCCGCTTCGGTGGCGAGCCTGCTGCTCACCACGGACGCGCTGGTCAGCGACCTGCCCGAGAAGGAAGAGAAGAAGTCAGCCGGCAACGGCGGGCACGCTCACTAGTCCTAGCGACTGAAATCGAACGCGCGGGCCGCGCCGTCACCTCGACGGCGCGGCCCGCGCTCTTTTGAGCCGGGAAAAATTTGTGCGGATGTTCGCCGCGGACAGCCGTCGATGTGCGAGGTATGGAGCCCTGACCCCGAGACAGTCACGGGGTCTTTGCTTGCGCGCGGATAGCCGCAGGGTTGATTCGAGGGCCAGGGGACGTTGTGCTGTGTCGCCCGGGGATTGCGCCCGAAGCCGGATGCACCGTGCATCGGTTGCGCGATGCTTCGACGCCCCGTGCGATTCACAATGAAAAATCTCTCTGCCGCGTTTTCGGTCCTGACACTGTTCCTCACGGGTTGCTCCTCGGCGCCGACGACGCCGTCAGGATCACCGTTAGCGTCCGAGCAGCACGCTTCTGGCCTGTTGATCGCGGATATGGATCGCAGCGCGAATCCAGCCACGGACTTCTATCGCTTCGCCAACGGCGGATGGCTCGACGCCAATCCGGTACCGGCGGACGAAGCACTGTGGGGCGTGTTCAACGAGGTGCGCAACCGCAACGAGCTCGTGCTGCGGAGAGTCCTCGAGTCTGCCTCGACATCACCGGTGGATGAGCTGAATCGCAAGCTCGGTGACTTCTACGCCTCGGGCATGGACGAGGCGCTGATCGAGTTCAACGGCGCGCGCCCCTTGGCGAAGTTTCTCGAGTCGATCGACGGACTGGCGAGCGTGGACGAGTTGCCGAAGTTACTCGCCAAGTTGCACACAGGCAGTTCCTCGGGCCTGTTCAGCCTGCGCTCTGGCGCCGACTTGACCGACACGAGCATGACCATCGCCTTCGTCACCCAGGACGGGATGGGTCTGCCGGAGAAGGACTACTACCTGCGCGAGAACCCGGATTCGGTGAAGTTGCGCGAGCAATACCGAGATCACATCACGACGATGTTCGCGCTGCTCGGCACGCCAGGCGCCGCGACGACGGCCGACGCCATGACCGTGGTTGCCATTGAGACCGAGCTGGCCAAGGCCGCCTTCGGCGCCGTGGAGTTTCGCGATCCGAAGAAGCGCTTGAACAAGATCAGCGTTGCGGAAGCCCAAGCTCTGACGCCGCACTTCAATTGGACGGCTTACCTGACGGCGCTCGGACTCGATCCGTCCCAGCCGATCAACCTCACGGCTCCGGACTACTTTCGGCGCGTCGATGAGTTGATCGCTAGCCGCTCGATCGACGAGTGGAAGGTCTACCTGCGCTGGCATCTGCTGAACGACAACGCCGAGTACCTGAGCCAGGTGTTCCAGTGGGCGCGCTTCGACTTCTTCGGACGCACGCTGACCGGCGCATCCGAGCAGCGCCCGCGCTGGGCTCGCGTCCTCGACGCTACCGGCGGCGCCATGGGCGAGGTGCTCAGTCAAGCCTTCGTCGCCGAGGCTTTCCCGCCCGAGGCCAAGGCGCGCTGCCAAACGATGGTCGACAATCTGATCGCGGCCTTCCGCGGACGGATCGAACGACTGGAGTGGATGAGCGACGAAACCCGCGCCAAAGCACTGGCGAAATTGGCCGCGATCAAGACCAAGATCGGCTACCCGGACACGTGGCGCGATTGGTCGGGATTGGTGGTCAAGCGCGACGCCTACGTCACCAACCGCCTCCGCGCCCGCGAATTCAACCGGCGCTACGACCTGGCGAAAATCGGCAAGCCGGTGGACCGGACCGAGTTCCGCATGCCTGCCTACCTGGTCAACGCCAGCTACAGCCCGACCAACAACGACATCACGTTTCCCGCAGGAATTCTGCAGCCGCCGTTCTTCAGCGCGAGCTACGACGACGCGCTCAATTACGGCGCCATGGGCGGCGTCATCGGCCACGAATTGACCCATGGCTTCGACGACAGCGGCAGTCAGTTCGACGCCGATGGCAACCTCGCCAACTGGTGGACGCCCGAGGATCGCGCGGCGTTCGAACAGCGCATCAAAGTCGTCGAGGACCAGTTTTCGGGCTACGTTGCCATCGACGACCTGCACGTCAACGGCAAGCTGACCCTGGGAGAGAATCTGGCGGACCTCGGGGGCCTGGCGATTTCCTACGACGCGCTGCTCGCTTCGCAGCAGGGGCGCGCCCAGCCGACGATCGATGGTTTCACGCCGGCGCAGCGTTTCTATCTGGCCTGGGCCCGCGCTTGGCGCTGCAACTACACGCCCGCGCGCCTGAAACTGCAGGTCAACACCAACCCCCATTCGCCTGCGAATTTCCGCGCGGTCGGACCACTGTCGAACATCGATGCGTTCCAGGCGGCCTTCGGCATTGCCGACGATGCGCCGGTGATGCGCCCGCGATCCGAGCGTGCGCGGGTCTGGTAGCAGCGCGCTTCGCTAGCCGAGAAATTCGCGCGCGCGATCCGATACTGCGATGGCTTGGATCGCGCGCAGTCGCACTTCGATGAAGCGGCGCATGTAGCGCTGCAGGAACAACCAATCGGCCACCGCCCCCAGCGGACCGAGCGGCGCAGTGAAATCGAAGCGATCGAGGACCAGCGTTCCAGCGGCCGTGGGCGTGAACGAATGGTCGTGGTCGAAGCGCTTGAATGCTCCAGACTGCATCGAATCGCGAAAGTGCCGCGGCCGATCGAAGGCGGTGATCCGGCTGGTCAGTCGCTGGCGAATCCCAAAGTGCGTGGCCTGCCAGGTGACCTCATCGCCGAGTTCCAACAGGCCTGAGGTGACGCCGCTCAAGGCCCGCTCGCCCGATGCGCGCGTAGACTCGAGGTGAACTTCGACGCTGCGTGAGAGATCGAAGACCACTTCGATCGGCGCGGCGATTTCCAGCGAAAGTTCGACGACCGACATACGCTCCCCGAAACACTACCGGGCGATCGCCGCAGAATGAACTGACTCACTCGCAGTACTCGCCGATCTTCGCGAGCTCTTGCCGCGGTTGCACCCCACGTCCCACTGGAGTACCACTGCTCGGCCTCCCCCACGCACGGACATGATTCTCGCCAGTCCCACCCTCTTGTTCCTCTTCGAAGCCTTCCAGGCCGGCGGCGGCGGGAGCTTCGGCGGTGGCGATGGCGGTGGCGGCGGCGGGAGCAGCGATGGCGATGGGTTCTTCTGGATCTTCTACTGGCTGCTACGGCTCGCGCTCGAGGTGCCGATCGTCGGCGTTCCGCTGTTGATCATCGCGATCGTGATCGCCATCGTCGGCTCGCGCCAGGGTTGGTGGAAGGTCCAGGAGCACACGATCGCCCGCAGCGTACCCCAGCGCCACGCGCTGACCTCCGCGACCATGGCGGATCAACTGCGCGCCATCGACCCCACGTTCGACGAGCGCCAGTTCCTCGGACGCGTCAGGAGCGCATTCAGGAAGGCACAGGCGGGATGGTGCGCCCATGACTTGGAGGCGCTGCGCCCCTTCGTTTCCGACGGCGTGTTCGAGCGCTTCTCGCTGCAAATCGAAGAGCAGAAACTCGATGGTTGGCGCCAAGGGATGGACCAGTTGCGCGTGCAACCTGCCTGCCTCGTGCATTTCGACTCCGGTGCGCACTTCGAAACCGTCAGCGTACGCATTGACTTTGCAGCGGAAATCCATCGCATCGATCGCGTGAGCGCGAAGCAGATCAGCGGCTCGGTCCTTCCGCGCACGTCGTTCTCCGAGTGCTGGAGTTTCGTTCGCCGCCGCGGCACGCGCAGCGTTTCCAAGCAGGGCCTGATGGAGGGCTTTTGCCCCAACTGCGGCGCACCGCTCGCCATGAATCAGTCGGCACGCTGCGGTCAATGCGAGTGCCTGGTTCGCTCGGGACAATTCGACTGGGTGCTGTCCGAGATCACGCAGATGAGCGAGTGGCGCGCGACGCCGCGGGCCTCGATCCCAGGACTGGCCGCCTACCTCGATCGCGATCCTGGTTTCGACGCCCAAATGCTCGAGGACCGCGCTTCGATCGCCTTTTGGCGCAAATGCGCCGCGGACCGCAGCGGCGAAGTCAGTGCCCTGTCGCGCATCGCCACGCCGAACCTGTGCGAGCACTACTTAGACCGGCTGCGTTCCAAGAGCCGGGAGACGCGCGTGTTTCGGTCCGATTGCGCAGTTGGATCGGTGGAGACCCTGGCCGTGCTCGCGGGCGACGCCACGGATCGCGCGGTGGTCGAAGTCGTCTCTGACGGCCGCAGCGCGAGCATTGCGGCAGACGGACGCCTGATCCTCGGGCCCGAGCGCCACCTGCGCCGTACGTTGTTCGTCTTTTCGCGCAAGGTCGGCGAGTCCACACGCATCGAGGACACGTTTACCACGGCAACTTGCCGCAACTGCGGCGCCCACGACGCCGGCGGAACCACACCGGAATGCAGCTTCTGCGGCGCGCCGCGCACGGGCGACGGAAGCACGTGGCTGGTGAGCGAAATCGTCGGTCGCGGGACCAGTGAGGCGGATACTTTGCTCGCGGAATTGAAGGGGATCGAACGCGCCCCAGAGACCGTGCGCGAGGTGCTTGCTCAACTCAAGCCCAACCCCGCGTCGGCCGCGGGCCTGTTGCAGTGGGCCACGGCTCTCGTGCGCGCCGACGGCGAGATCGACGGGCGCGAGCGACGCGCGGTGTACGCGCTCGCGAAGCGCCTCGACGTCAGCGAGGAGCGCGCGAACGACCTGCTTGAAAACCACCTCGACGGCTCCGGGCCCAACGCCTCGGACCGCGAGGAAGCCCAGGCTTGGTTCAAAGCCCTGGTGGAGTTGGCCATGGACCGCGGATCACTCAGCCGCGTCGAGCGCGGTTTCCTGACCCACGCCGCCCATCGCCTGACCATCAGCCAGCGTGAGACCGAACATGCCTTGCGGTCGACGCGCTCGAAGCTCTACAGCGCCGCGCGCGAGGCGCGAAAACTCGGCGCAGCGGACTGATCGCTGTCGCGGCGGCCTCCAGTCTCCCCGGGGAGGAGCCCCGCCTACTCTGTGTCGTATATGGCCCAATTGTTGCCATTTTCGACACAATTGGGCTGTATGCGTTCCACTGATTGCTTTCCTAGAGGCCTCGCCCAGGTTAGGCTAATTCTGAGCCACAGAAGGCCCGATACGGCCAGCGGACACTAATCATGGGCAATCTAAGTCTCAATACCGCCACAGACACTGAAGTCATGGCCAAGCTTGGCCAGCGCCTGCGCGGGCTTCGGGAGTCCCGCGGCCTGACCTCGATCGAGGCTGCGCAGCAGACGGGGCTCGCGCGGCGCACGCTGTATCGCGCGGAGCAGGGACAGAATCCGACGCTGGAGACGCTCGTGCGCCTGCTGCGACTCTACGGACGCGTCCACGCCCTCGCGGACCTGGCCCCGGAGGCGGAGGCCTCCCCCATGGCGCTGATGCAGCGCGCGAAGAAGCGCTCCCGTGGCTGAGGTCCGCGCACAGGCCGAGGTGCGCATTTTCGGCGAAACCGTCGGGGCGCTCGCGGAGTTCGACAACGGCCGTGTGCTGTTCGAGTACGCGGAGAGCTTCCGCGTGCGCGGCCTGGAGATTTCCCCGATCCACCTACCGACGAGCCGGAGCGGTCCGGTTGCTTTCGACGAGCTGCGCCGCAGCAATGCGTTCGACGGATTGCCGGGCGTGATCGCTGACGCGCTGCCCGACACGTTTGGCAATCGCGTGATCCGCGCCTACTTTGCGTCGCGCGGCGAGGGCGAGCGCGCATTGAGTCCCGTGCAGCGACTTCTGTACGTGGGCGAGCGCGCCCTCGGGGCCCTCAGTTTCCATCCGGCGACGAAGCTGCCCGCGCGGCGCGCCGAGGTCGAGTCACTGGAGATCGCTGCTCTCGTGCGCGACGCCCGGCGCATCATCCAAGGCGATTCCAAGGTGGCGATCCCCGAGATCTACCGCATCGGCGCATCGGCGGGTGGCATGCGGCCCAAGGCCTTGGTGCGCTATCAGCCCGCGAACGGCACGATTCGCTCGGGCAATGCAGCCGTGGAGCCCGGCGACCAAGCGTGCATCCTGAAATTCGACGGCGTTGGCGACGGAGCCAGCGTCGATGCCCTGGGCCGAGCGCAGCCGTTCAATCGGATCGAGGCCGCCTACACCGAGATGGCCCGGGCTGCGGGCGTCGAGGCCACGGGGATCACGCTGCTCGAGGTCGATGGACTGGCGCATCTGCTCGTGCACCGCTTCGACATCACGGACGGCGAGGAACGACTCCATCAGCATTCGCTCGGCGGGTTGATTCACGTGGACTTCAACGCGCCCGGCGCCAGCAGCTACGAGGAGTACATGCGCTGCGTGCTCCTGCTCGGCATGCCCTACGCCAGCGTCGAGCAGGGCTATCGGCGCATGCTGTTCAATGTCCTCGCCGTCAACCAAGACGACCATGTCAAGAACCTCTCGTTTCACATGAACCGCGCAGGCAAGTGGAGCCTCGCGCCGGCCTACGATTTGACGTTCGCGCGCGGACAGGGTTTCACTGCGCAACATCAGATGCGCGTGCAGGACAAGACCGCGGGAATCCGCCTCGCCGATCTGCTCGAGGTCGGCCGCATTTTCGGACTTAACGATCCCGCGCACCTCGTCGCCGAGCAACGGGCGGCCATTGCGCGCTTCGAGGAGTTCGCGAAAGCGACCGGCGTACCGGTGAAGGACACAAAGCGCGTGCGCGGCGAATTGGATCGACGCGCCCAGGAACTCGGCGGCTGAAGCGCCGTCTCGGCGCGGTCCGAGCAGGACGGTGTTGCGCCGGGTGTTTGACAATGTCGCGTTGCCCTGCGGCGCCCCCCCCCGAAGTGCCTCGAGGGATTTCCCGGTCTCGCGGTTTGTGCGCTGATCCCCCGCAGGATGTCCCCGCGCAGCGCCCGAGACCCTCCCTGGGATCTGCAGGAACGATTCGCCTGCGCAGTTGTCCGTTTCCGCTAGGCTGCGCGGCATGAACCACAGATTCAGCGCGTGCGCCGCCTGGCCCCGACTTCTGTCGCGGTCCATGGCCGCGGTCCCGCGTTTGACGTCCTGGGGACTCTCCTTGTTGCTGTGCTTCGCCGCCGTGGGGTGCGGGACAACCCGAGAAAAAAATCGAAGGCCGCGACCGTGCGACCATTCTGCCCTCTGCGCGCGTCAGCCTGGACCTATCGCAGTTCGGAAAGTCCCGTGCCGCGCCGGAGACGGCAGCGAGCGCCCCAGCTCCGGTCAAACCCCATCAGTTCCGTTTGTTGCTCGACCTCGACGTTTTCCAAGGCAGCGGCGACTTCAAGCAAGACGTACTCCCAGGTGACGTGATTTCCGTCGGTGGATCAACGTTCACTGGCCAGGACATCAAAGTCGATTTCGACCTGTTCAGGACGTCCCTTGCGCTGCGCGCCGAGAATCGCTTCGCAAACGGCTTCGGCGTGGACGGATTTTTCGGCGTCGGGATGAGCGAGTTGGAAATCGAGCTGAGCAGCCCGGGCAGCTCCGACAGCGACGTGAACACGAGCTACGGGCCGATTCTCGGCATGGGCCTGTCCTACGCGCCGATCGATCTCCTGCGCTTCTTCGTCGAAGGCAGCGTCAATCCCGGCGCCGGATCGGTAACGAGCTCAGTGGGCGTCACGACGGTGGACCTCGGTTCCCAAATCAAACTGGGGCCAAACGCCTCGGCCATCCTCGGTTGGCGGCGAATCGAGTACGAAGCCGAATACGACAGCTCCGTCCGCTCAGACATCGAGTTGATCCTGTCCGGACCGCTGGTGGCGCTGCGCTTTGGATTCTGAGGGCCTGGCGCTCTTGAACCGAGCCCGTTGCCCTTGCCGATGCTCGGCGGTCTGATGGGACACCCTTCATTCCGAAGGTATCCATGCTCGAACTAAGTCTCACGCCAGTGCCGCAGCTTTCCACGGCGCGACTCCTGTTGCGGCCGATCGCAACCGACGACCTTGACGCGCTATTCGCGTTGCGCTCCGATCCGCGCGTCATGCAGCACATCGGCCGACCGCTGGCAAAGTCGATTGACGATGCAGTGAAGCTCATGGCGGACATGCGGGCCGCGCTGGAATCCAAGGCCGGGATCACCTGGGCGATTGCGCGCCGCGGCGCCGCGGAGATGATCGGCACGATCGGCTTCTACCGCATCGAGGCGCTGCACCATCGCGGCGAACTTGGCTATCTGCTGCGGCCAGATTGTTGGGGACAGAGCCTGACGAGCGAGGCCGCGCGCGCGGTGGTGGCCTACGGTTTTGATGTGCTTCGATTCCATCGCATCGAGGCCTGCGTCGCGCCGGCGAATGCGGCGTCCTTTGGATTGCTTGAGTCGCTGGGTTTCAAGCGCGAGGCGCATATGATCCAGAACCACCACTTCGAGGGCGCTTTCCTCGACACGCTGGTCTACGGGCGGCTCTGCACCCAGGGCCCGCTGCCGCCGCGCCGGTCGGGCTAGGCGGAGGTTAGGGATCGTGGGTATGTTGGATCCCCAAGCACCCCGCGCTCCGAGCGCACACGCTTTGGGTCACGCCGTATTGAAGGAACATCGAACATGAACACACTCACAACGCTCACCCTCGCCAGCCTGGCCACCGCGGTCCTGACCATCGGCTTTTTTCAGGACAAGGCTCCGAAGAAGGACGCGGCCATGCAGCTCGGCAACTTCTCCGTCAGCCTCAACGTGAAGGACCTCAAGGCCTCGAAAGCCTTCTACGAGAAACTCGACTTCAAGCAGGTGGGCGGGAAGCTCGAACAGAACTGGGTGGTTCTGCAGAACGGCACAACGACGATTGGTCTGTTCAAGGGGATGTTCGAGAAGAACATGCTGACCTTCAATCCGGGCTGGGATTCAAACAAGGAAGCGCTGAAGGAATTCCAGGACGTGCGCGAGCTGCAGCGCACGCTGAAAGCGCGCGGCATTACGCTGAATCCCGAGGCCGACGAGGCTACCGCGGGACCGGCGCACTTCATGCTCGTCGATCCCGACGGCAACCCGATCCTCGTGGACCAACACGTGCCGAAGGCGAAGGGCTAGCAGTCCGTTGAAAGAGTCCCGTCGCGAGGCAAGGCGTGCGAAGGCGGAGCAAGGAGCGCGACAGAAAGTTGCGCAGGTGTCCCCGCGTTAGAGCGCGAAGCGCTCGTAGTGAAGGCTCCTGCGGAGCCTTCGCAGTGGGGTGCGGCCTTCCTGGCCGCTGAGCACGACTTTCCGA
>CANKOY010000061.1 GCA_947484275.1 Planctomycetota bacterium
GAAAAAGTGCCCTGCTGCGGCTTCGCGCTCTTCGCCGTGGCGTCGTCACGCTCGTCGGGCCGTGCTCAGCGGCCAGGAAGGCCGCCTCCGCCGTCCCTCCGTCGCGTTCCTAGCCACGACGAAGATCGCTTCGCCTCGCGACGGGACTTTTTCAACGGGCTGCTAGGGGGCCATTCGAGTCCTGCGCCCGCGCTGCTTGGCGATGGGAGCCCTGGACTCGATTGGGGCTCGTTTTCTTGGAGTTTCCTGCTCGCTTGGCGCCCTGGACAACCGCGACTTTCCGCTCCGCCCCCACACGAATTTTCGGTCGTGAATTGGCAGGCCAGTGAGGCCGAAGGGTTGTCCTTGGATGCCCCTCGGCCTGGCTGTGGCACAGGCCATTTTGAAGGTCGATCCTGGCTGCGGGGCAGGGATCTATGAACGCGAAGGGCGTCGCGGTCGATGGGCGCGCCCGGTGTAGCGCCAATCGATAGTCGCCCATGCCGAGGGCTTCCGCGGCGCCCGCGCAGCGTGGTGCGGCCCTACTGGCCGCGAAGCACGGCAGTCTCGGCGCGACGCCGGGGCCCAAGCATGCGCAGTCGAGCTCTAGGTACTTTCGGCGGCCGCCTCGGCCGGAGTGGGATCCATCGATCCACAGGCGACCAGCGTCCCGACTTCCGAGCTATGCGGCATCCGCATCAGCGCTCGTGGGCGTACTTCGACAACCCTCGCCTGAGTGCCCACCCACCGAGGAAGAGTCCTTCGCGCCGACTGGGTCGATGACCACTACAAGCCCGCTGAAAAAGCCCCGTCGCGAGGCGAAGCGATCATCGCCGTGGCCAGGAACGCGCCGAAGGGACGCCGAAGGCACGCCGGGGGACGACGGCGGAGGCGGCCTTCCTGCTCGCTGAGCACTGCCCGATGAGCGTGACGACGCAACGGCGAAGCGCGCGAAGCCGCAGCAGGGCACTCTTTCAACGGGCTGGTAGGTGCGGGACACCAGCCCCGATGGCTGGCGTCGTCGCCTAAGCCCAGGTCTTCAGGGCCGAACGACGACTTCCGACTTCTCCGGCAAGATCTCGAACAGAACCTCGACGTCGGAATTCCGCATGCGGACACAGCCGGAGCTCACGGCTCCTCCGACGGTGTTCGGATCTGTGGTGCCGTGGAACCCAAGATGCGACTCGACCCCACCCGATTGCCAAGAAAGCCAGCGCGTTCCCAGCAGATTCTGTGGGTCTCCGAAAGGCACCGGCGCAGCCCCAGGGCGAAACCAGGTGGGATTTTTCTGCTTCAACCCAATCTTGTAGGTCCCCGGAATAGTGTCATTGCCGGGCTTGCCCACACCACCCTCCCAGGCGGCAACGACCTCATCGCCGATCATGTACAGCACCCAGCGGGTCGAGATGTCCACCAGCATGTGCACGCGCTCAGTCGGAATGCGCAGCACGTCCCCGGGGTGTAGATCGCGCTCGTTGCGCAGCTGATTTGCGCGCCCGATCAGGCCCGTGCACAGGATCATGCCTGGATTCTCCTTGATCGTCCGCTGCCGGATCAGGGTCAGGCTGTCGCCCGACTTGACGGTGACCTGGATCGACGGCCAGGTGCCCTTAGCATTCCAGCGGTGTCCCGCCTGGGCCTGGGTCAGCCCGTCAGTCCAGCGCTGCAGGGCCGTGCGATCCGAAGGCCATTCCGCAGTGGCGTCCGCGAGAAGCACTTCGGAGTAGGCGGCGGCGGCCAGAGGAGCTTGGCCCTTAGCCAGGGCTAGGTCCGCGTCGCGAGCCCTGAGTGCCAGCGCCATGGCCACGGCGCCGATGGAATCAGCCCCGCTGGCGGCAGGAACAGCGGCTACCGGGGCACCCTGGAGGGCTGAAGCCAGGAGCGCGCGTTCGCGGATGTCAAGGTCGTCGGACTTGTCGAGACCCTTGGAGAACTGCTGCGCGCGCTCGCGGTCGCCCGCGAGCGCGGCGCTGAACGCGCGGTACATGTTCTTGCGCGCCTCGGGCAGTTGCGCCTGTTCCAGCCGCACGCTGACCTCAGTCCACGGCCTGTGCAGCACGAGCGCGGCGATCTCGGCCTCCGCAGGGCGCACCGAGGTGACCGGTGTGACGACGGCTTTTTCAGGCGCCGTAGTCGGTGGGACAGCGAGCGGTGGCGCGGGTTGCGCGACAATCGTGGGCGCACTCGGAGTGGGAGCACCCGCAGCTGAGAGCGAGGCGCCGACTGATGCGGAAGCATCGAGAAAACCAGCGCTTTCCTTGCCCTGGGCCTCGTTGGTCCGCGGCAGCCCGATCCACAATCCGAGCGCCACTGTCAGCGCGAATGCCAGTACCCACATGAGCCTCATGTCGCCATCCCCCACAAACCAGGCGTCGCGAAAAAAAGCTGCGCACCTCCTGAACGACGTGCTGCGCGCCGGATTTCGCGAGCGTTCACCGGCGCGCGGCGATCCTAGCAGCAGGAACGACCGACTGCGATCAATCGCGCGGGGACTTCCACAGCGAAAATCGCGCTGCAGAACTGCAACCGACGCGGAGAAACGTGCGCGCCTTCGTGCTCCGTTCCACGCAGGCGAGTGGAGCGAAGCGAGGGAGCCCCAGTCCTGTCGTGCCGACTCAGACCCGGAACCCAAAGGTTCAGGGGGGCCCAACACGCCGCGCATGGCGACGGTCGAACAGGGCCCGTTGGTTGCTTGTAGGGCCCGGGGGTTGGAGACGGGACACCTACAGGTCCAGGGTCATCCCTCGGGGCCGACGCTAGCACTCGGGCGTCGCGATCGCCATGCGCAAGCCGGTTAGATTCCGCCCGTCGACGTCAGGGGGCCGAGTTGATCAGGCGCGTCCCAACAGCACGCTTAGCGTGCGGCCCTCACCGAGGTCGAAGCTCTCGACGCTGGCCCCGTCCTCGGCGGCCACGGCGAGTTCCACGGCCAGAGCCAAGGTCTCAACCGCGATGAAGGCGCCATGCTGCTCCAGGGCGCGAGTGAGCAGGCCGTCGCCACCATGGTAGAGGCCAAGCCGGATGCGATCCTCGATCCGGAGTCCGCGGTCCTTGCGAAGTCCGTTGACCCGGTTGACCACCTCGCGCGCCAGGCCCTCGGCAAGCAGTTCGGCGTCGAGTTCGGTGTGGAGCCAAACCACGAAGCGGCCATCCGTCTCGACCTCGAAATCGGCCTGTGTTTCGACCGACACGAGCACTTCCTCGGGGAGCAGAGGGAGTTCCTCGCCCTCGAGAGCAATCGTGATGCTCTCGCCAGCGCGCAGACGGCTCAGCTCGGCTCCCGAGAGCTTCTCGATCACTGCCGCTGCGGCTTTCATGCGCGGGCCCAGGCGCTTGCCGAGCAGCTTGAAGTTGGCCTTGGCCGACAGGCGACACAATTTGCCATCGTCCGCTCCGAGGCTGCCGAAGGACTTGACGTTGAGTTCATCGAGTATCTGCTCGGAGGCGAACTTCGTCCCCAGGAGCTCCAAGTCCCGGGGGCGCGAGGAGCGCACGTGAATGGCGCGCAAGGGCTGGCGCACGCGCAGGCTGGCTCGCTCGCGCAGGGCACGGCCCATGACAACGACTTGCTGCACGATTTCCATGCTGGCCTCGAGCTCGAGATCGATCCGCGAGCTGTCGGTGGCGGGCAGCAGTTGTCCGTGGACAGATCCGGCATCGGGCTCCAGTCGGCGCCAGAGCATCTCGGCGAAGAACGGCGCGATCGGCGCGCACAAAAGTGCCACGTTGCGCAAGGCCTCGTGCAGAGTCGCGAAGGCCGCGAGCTTGTCAGCGCCCGCCTCGCTCTTCCAGAAACGACGCCGGTTGCGGCGGATGTACCAGTTCGACAACTCGTCGACGACAAACGCTTCGATCGCGCGCGCGGCGCGCGTCAGGTCGAAAGCCTCGGCTCCGGCGCGAACTTCGGCAATCAGCGAGTGGGAGCGGCTCACCAACCAGCGGTCGATGGCCGGGCGCTCGCCTAGACCCGGGATCTGTTTGTCCGTCGGATCGAAGCGATCCACCCGCGCGTAGTCCCGCAGGAATCCGTAGGAATTGAGCAGCGTTCCGAAGAACCTCCGGCGCGCGTCCGCGAGTCCCGCGGGATCGAATTTCTTCGCCAGCCAGGGCGCCGCCGAAGCGATCAAGTACCAGCGCACTGCGTCGGCGCCGTGCTCTTCGATCACTTTCCAGGGATCGATCGCATTGCCCAGGCGCTTGGACATCTTGACCCCGTCCTTGTCGAGGACCAGGCCATTGACCAGGCAGTTCCTGTAGATGCTCGGTGCCGCGATGTCGAATTCCGGCAACGATGAGGCCAGGGTGCCGATGGCGTGCAGCGTGTAGAACCAGCCGCGCGTCTGGTCGAGGCCCTCGCAGATGAAATCCGCGGGGAACTGCTCGCGCAATTTCTCCGCGCTGCCGGGGACGTGGGGCCAGCCGTGCTGTGCGAAAGGCATGGCGCCGGAATCGAACCAACAGTCGAGCACGGCGCCCGTGCGGCGCATCGGTTTGGCGCATTTTTCGCAGGGAAACACGACCGCGTCGATCGACGGGCGGTGGTGGTCGAAGTCCGCGGCGAGCGGTCCAGCCAGGGTCGCAAGTTCAGCGGCGCTGCCCACGGCGCGCTCGTGGGCGCAGCCTTCGCAAACCCAAAACGGCAGGGGCGTGCCCCAATAGCGATCGCGCGAGATGTTCCAGTCGACGTTGTTTGCCAGCCACTCGCCAAAACGCTTGGTCCCCACGTCCGGCGGCACCCAATTGATCGCGCGGTTCTTTGCCAGCATCGCGTCCTTCTGGGCCGTGGTGCGGATGTACCAGGCCGGCGCTGCGAAATAGAACAGCGCCGTGCTGCAGCGCCAGCAGTGCGGATAACTGTGAGTCTCGCGCGACTTGCGCAGCAGGAAGCCGCGCGCCTTGAGGTCCTCCATCAAGGCGTCGTCCGCGTCCTTGAACGAGGTGCCCGCAGGAACCGTCTGCACGTCGCATACGAACTTGCCTTCGCTGCCGACCACGCAGAACACCGGCAATTTTTCGCGCTGGGCCGTGGCCCAATCGTCCGCGCCGTAGGCAGGCGCCTGGTGCACGATGCCCGTGCCGTCCTCGACGGTCACGTAGTCCGCAAGCGCCACGCGGAAGGCGGCCCCATCGTCCGGCTTCCACGCGCCCGGATCGACCGCGGGCGGCGTCCAAGGCCGCGCGGCGTGGAGTCCGTGGACGGCGGGCGTCTGGGCAGAATACGGCGCCCAGTAGCGTCGTCCGGCGAGTGCGGCGCCGCGCACGCGCTCCAGCTCTTCGAACTCTTTTCCAAGAACCGCCGACGCTCGCTCGGCCGCGAGCCAAACGATTTCATGTCCCGCGGAACCCGCGGCCTCGCCCTTGGCCACGGGAAGGGCAATCCGCGCGCGGATGTACTCGCGCGCCGGATGCACGGCCAGGGCGACGTTCGACGGTAAGGTCCAGGGCGTGGTGGTCCAGGCGAGGAAACTCTCGCGTTCTTCGCTGGAACCTTCGCGCAGTGGAAAGCGCACGTGGACGCTGGGGTCGAGCAAGTCGCGGTAGACGCCCGGCTGACCGAGTTCGTGGGACGAGAGCCCGGTGCCGCAGCGGCCGCAAAAGGGCAGTACGCGCTTCCCGCGGTACACCAGGCCGTGGCGATGAAAATTCGCCAGCAGGTACCAGACCGAGTCCACGTACTCGGGGGCGTAGGTGACGTAGGGCTGTTCGTAGTCGAGCCAGTAGCCGATGCGCGCGGACAGGCGCTCCCATTCCTCGCGGTACTTCCACACCGATTCGCGACACTTGGCATTGAACTGCGCAACGCCGAATTCTTCGATCTGCGGCTTGCCGGAGATCGAGAGCGCTTTCTCAACCTCAAGTTCCACCGGCAGTCCATGGGTGTCCCAGCCGGCCTTGCGCTCCACGCGCTTGCCGAGCATCGATTGGAAACGGCAGACGGTGTCCTTGAGCGTTCGGGCGAGCACGTGGTGAATGCCCGGACGGCCGTTGGCGGTCGGCGGGCCCTCCCAGAACACGAAGGCCGGTGCAGCACGCCGCGTTTCCTGAAGTTTCTCGAAGGTGCGCTCGGAGCCCCAATGGGCCAGGACCTCCTCCTCAGCCTGCGCCGGCGCCGCCGCCAGCTTGGTCGGCAGCGGGTCGTACCTCTTCACGATCTCTCCATGCGCACTCATCGTGCGCACGGTTCTACCACGCCTGAGAGTGGATTTCCGCCGCGATGCGGTCCGCCAGCGCGAGCGCGCGGCGTCCGTCCTCGCCGGTGACCTCGACCTCGCGGCCGGACTGAATCGCGCGCAGGAAGGAATCCAGTTCGGCCTGCAGCGGACGCTGCTCGGCCGACAACTCGAGCTCGATCACCTCCAGGAGATCCTTGGTCAGGAAATCCGGCCGCTTGGCGAGCTCAGCGGGGTCCATTCGCCGCAGGTCAAGTCGCCCCTCTTCCCAGCGCGGCCCCTTCTTGACCAATAGGCCGTAGTTCTTTTGGAAGTCGAGGCTGACGTAGCTCTCCGGCGAAAACATCCTGAAACGCCGCATGGGCTGCAGCGACGCGCGGCTGGCGGTGACGTTTGCGCGCGCGCCGTTGGCGAAGACCAGGCGCACGCTGGCCACGTCCTCGCTCTCGGTCAGGATCGCGCCTCCGGCCGCGTCGAGAGAAGTGACTTCGCTGTCAACCAGGTCGAGCACCAGATCGAGGTCGTGGATCATCAGGTCGTGGACCACGCCGATGTCCATGCTGCGGAAGGAGAACGGTGCCAGTCGGTGGCACTCGATGAACTTCGGGCGCAGGCCCAGTTCGCGTACCCGCTTGAGCCCGGGCTGGAAGCGCTCGACGTGCCCCACGGCCACCTGGGCCTTGCCGCGTTTCGCAGCGTCGAGGATCCGGTCGGCGTCGGCCAAGGTGCCCGCTAGGGGCTTTTCGATCAGGCACGAGCGACCAAGCAAGAGCTGCGGCACTGCGACGTCCGCGTGGTGCACGGTGGGCACCGCGATTGAAACGCAATCGATGTCCCTGGGCAGGTCCTCGACCCGCGTGAAGGCCTGGGTCTTGGCCTCGACGGCCACCAGCTCAGCGCGCTCCTTGGATGCGTCGACGACTCCGACCAGTTCCGCCAGCGGATTCTCGGAGTAGATCTTGGCGTGGAAGCGGCCCAGGTGCCCGACGCCGATGACTGCAACGCGCAATCTTTCCTTGGTCACGCGCGCACTCCGCCGAGGATCAGCTCCTCGCCGGCACGGCGAAATTCAGCGCGCAGGCTCTCGCGATAGCGGCCTTTTTGGCCCTGTTCAGTGCGATCGAGATCGTCGAGCAATTCGCGCACGAGCTGCGGCATGGCCGGGTCGGCCCTCAGAGTGTCGATTGTGCGCCGTTTCGTGTCGCCTGAGCGATACAGCAACTTGAACGCGCTCCACAGGGCGGCGATGTCGCTCGCGCTCTTGCCCGCGCGCTCGAGGCCGACCTCGTTGACGCCGCGGACGCGTGAAGGATGGCCCTCTAGGGTCATGAACGAGGGCACGTCCTGGTTGACGCGCGTCATGCCGCCGATGTACGCGTAGGCACCAATGGTGACGAAGTGATGCGCCGCCGCGGCGCCGGAAAGGTTGGCCCCTTGGCCCACGTAGCAGTGGCCCGCCAAAAGCACGCAGTTGGCCATGATCACGCGGTCGCGCACGTCGCAGTCGTGGGCCACGTGCGAACAGGCCATGAACAAGCAATCGTTCGCGATCCGCGTGATGCCGCCGCCCTTCACGGTACCGCGGTTGATCGTGACGAACTCGCGCACCGTATTGCGGTCACCGATCTCGAGCTGCGTCGGCTCGTTCTTGTAGGAGAGATCCTGGGGTGGACCGCCGAGGTTGGCTTGGCCGACGACGACGTTGTCCGCGCCGAGGGTGGTCACGCCGTCGATCACGACATGGGGGCCAAGGCGTGTGCGATCACCGAGCTTCACGTTCGCGCCGATGACGCTGTAGGGCCCTATCGTGACGTCCACGCCGAGTTCCGCGTCTGGATGGACGACTGCAGTGGGATGTACTTCTGTTGCCATGGAATTTCGCGGTAGCGTCAGGCGTCGATCAGGGTGAAGGTCAGCACGGCTTCGCAGACCAGACGGCCAGCCACGGTCCCCACGCCGCGAACTTGGCCAACCTGGTCCTTCAAACGCACGGTCTCGACTTCGATGCGCAGTTGATCGCCGGGGACCACGGCGCCGCGCAGTTTCACTTTGTCGATCGACCAGAGCACGGCGAGTTTGCCTGTGTTTTCGAGCTTGCGCAGCATCAGCACGCCGGCGAGTTGCGCCATGGCTTCCAACTGGAGCACGCCAGGCATGATCGGCTGCTCGGGGAAGTGGCCGTTGAAAAAGGGCTCGTTGATCGAGACGTTCTTGACCGCCACCGCGCGGTGGTAGCCCTCGACTTCGAGCACGCGATCGATCATCAGGAACGGATAGCGGTGGGGCAACATGCGCATGACCTCGCGCACGTCGAGGCCCGATTCGCGTCGCGCCAATCCACCGACCTCCTCGCCCTGCAGGACTTCGTACAGCCGCTTGACCAGTTCGGCGTTCGCGGCGTGGCCCGAGCGCGTGGCGATCACGTGGGCATGCAGGTCCGCGCCCAGGAGAAACAGATCCCCGAGCAGGTCGAGCATCTTGTGCCGCACGGGTTCGGCGCTGAGACGCATCTTTGTGGCGGGATCTCCGAGCACCAGCGTGTTGTCGCGCGTGGCGCCCTTGCCGAACCCGGCGGCCTGCAGCTTGGGCACCTCGGACGCCAGGCAGAATGTCCGCGCGGGCGCGATCTCCTTGATGAAGCTCTCGGGCGTGACGTCGAGCGACAGCGATCCGGACTCGACGCCGGGCTCGTCGAAGGAGGCGAAATACTCGACCGAGAGCCCCGGCCCTTCGCTGGGCAGGGCCACCAGCGTGACCGGCCCTTCGCGCACATAAATTGGCCGCGTGAGGCGCAGGACCTTGACCTCGGCGCGCTGATCCACGAGTCCGGCCTGCTGGATCAGCGAGACGAAACTGAGCGCGCTGCCATCGAGTCCGGGAACTTCCTGGCCGCTGAGTTCCACACGCAGATTGTCGATCCCAAGTCCGCTGCAGACCGCCAACAGGTGCTCGACCGTATCCACGCCAGCCGCGCCCTTCTCCAGGCGTGTGCGTCGATCCATGGCCGCTCGGTGCGAAATGCGCGCCGGAATGGGCGAGGCATCGGGCAAGTCCGTGCGCACGAATTCCACGCCGGTGTCCTGGGGCGCGGGCAACATCCGGCCCTTGACCAGCACGCCGGAGTGCAGCCCGACTCCCGAAAACTCGATCGGAGTGCGGATCGTGCGCTGGAGTCGGGTCATCGGCTCTCCTGATTCGAATTCGGTGCCTGCTGCGTCAGCGCATCGAGCCGCTGCTCGAGTTCGCGGACCCGCTTAGTGAGTATTTCGCCGCGAGCTACGAACGCCATGCCACGCAATGTCTCTTTCAGCGGCCGCGCTGGATAGCCCCAAAGTTCCACGGGCTCGTGCCAACTGCTAGTGACTGCGCTGCCTCCGCCGACTTGGACGCCGTCGCCCAGTTCGAGGTGCCCCGAGACTCCGGCCTGGCCCCCGAGCACGACGCGGCTGCCAAGGCGCGTCGAGCCGGCGATACCGACCTGAGCGACGATCATTGAACTCGCGCCGATGACTACGTTGTGTCCGATGTGGACCAGATTGTCGATTTTCGTTCCTCGGCCGATGCGCGTCACGCCGAATCTGGCGCGGTCCACGGTGCAGTTGGCGCCGACCTCGACGTCGTCCTCGACCACGACCGTGCCGCACTGGCGGATCTTGACCCAGCCCTGGGCGCTGGGCTCGAAGCCGTGACCGTCGGAGCCGAAAACGGAGCCCGCATGCAGCGTGCAGCGCGACCCGATCTGGACCCGGGAGTAGAGCACCACTCCGGGGAACAGCTCGCTGTCCTCCCCGACCACGGAATCCGCGCCGATCTCCACTCGCGCGCGCAACACCGTGCGCGCCCCGATTCGCGCGCCACTTGCGATGTGGCACAAGGGCCCGATGCTGACTCCTTCGCCCAGAAGTGCCGTGGGATCGACGATGGCGCTTGCGTGAACTCCCGGGGCGGGGCGCTCCGGCGGAGGCGCGAACAATTCGACGAGCACACCAAAGGCCCGGCTGGGGTGGTTGCAGCGCAAGAGCGCGAGGTCCTTGCGCTGGACTTCCATCTCGCGCGACACAAGGACCGCTCCGGCGCGCGTGCTGTCCAGCTCAGTTCGAAAACGAGCGTGGGCGCAGAAAGAAATTTCATCCGACTCGGCGTCGCGCAAACTGGCCGGTCCGCGGATCCTCAGCGCGGCGTTGCCTTCAAGCGAGGCTCCGCAGGCGTTAGCAAGTTCGAGGAGGGTGAGTGTAGTCATGGACGCGAACCCAGATGGGTGGGTCCCGCGACTCCCCTACCGAGCGAGGGTCGCGTTGCGAATGGGTAGGGTTAGCCGACCCGGCCAAAACTGTCAAACTCCGGCCCGGCTTTCCAGAGCCGAGCCCTCAGAAGCTGAGCCCGATACTGAACGAGAAGGTCTGGCGCTCGTCGCCGGAGAAACTGCGGATCGGGAAGCCGAAATTGAGCTGAATCGGCAGGGGGTAGGCCAGTCCGATGCCGAAGCCAACGCTCGCGCGCGTGTCTTCGAAATCGAGACTCCCCGCCTCCTGGCCGAGCACGCCCCAGTCAAAGAAGATGACTCCGCGCAGGGATTCCACCTTGCGGTAAGTTCCCGGCTGGGTGACCGAGTACAGCGGATAGAGCCACTCCAGGGAACCCGAAAGGTAGGTCTCGCCGCCTGCGGGAAAACTCGTGGGCCACCCGAGCACGTCTACGCCGCGGGCTCCGGCGCCGCGATTGCTGAAGCCGCGCAGCGAACTCGAACCGCCGGTGAAGAAGCGCTCGGTGTAGGGCACCTCATCGGTGTCTCCATAGGTCGCGTCGACGCCGGCGTCGAACTCAAGGTGCATCACGTGGGCCGTTCCGTCGGCCCTATGGCCCGTGGTCCAGTAGGCGTCGCCCTGGAACACACTTTGGAAATATTCGAAGTCACTCGACAGCGCCGAGGTGAAGAGGGTGTTTCGCAAAGTCGCCCTCCAACCGTCGTGGGGAACCACGTAGTTGTCCAGATCACGGGCACTGAAGTCGATGCCGAATCCCGACTGAACGGTCGTCCCCAGGGCCTCTTGCCTCAGGATGGAGGCAGGCACGCTGCTGGAGTTCAAGTCAGTCAGCTCGAGATCGGAGTGCAACACACCGACGGATATCGAGCGGTCGAAACCAAATTTGCGCGCAAAACGCACCGACTTGTCGAAGCGGTCTTCGTCATGCGTCCGATAAAAGCGAACCTGGCGGCGCAGGTCGAAATCGAAACTGATCGGCTCCAGGTACAGGCCGAAAATGTCCGGCTCGAGAAAGTGCAGGCGGGCACGGGAGACGCGCGTGCCCGGTGACAGTTCCAGGTCCACGCGCTGGCCGCCGCCGTGGAAGGCCTCCTTGCGGAACAACTCCGACAGCGTGCGGGTCCAAGTGCTCGGGGCGTCGGCGATGTCGAAGTTCTTGAGTGACAGGGTAATCAGGCCGAAGGCGCCGTCATTCGAATCGACCCCGCCGGCGATGTTGAATTCGACGACACGGCCCTCCTGAACTTCGTATTCGAGATCGATGCGCTCCTTGGAACCGGGGACCTCGATGAAGCGATAGGTCGGCTCTGCGTGAAGTTGCGGCGAGAACTGGTCCGAGAAGTACCCGGTGCCTTGGATCCGGGCCAAGCCCCGGTTGATCTCCTTCTGATCGGCCCTGCTTCCGGGGAATACGCCGATCTCGCGCCGCAGAACTTCGTCAAGCGTGTGGTGCGCTCCGGCGAATGAAATCTCGCGCAGAGTCAGTGGCTGCGCCTCGACGATGCGATACGTGACGCGCACCTTGTTCTCGATCGGCCGAGTGAACAGCTCGGGCTCGAGGAAATCCCACTTCATGTCGCTGGGCAGCGAAGGGTCCGAAAGGTGGCCGCGGGTTCCATAGAACTCGCGTAGCGTGGCCTGGTCGCGGCTGCGCAGGATTTCCTCGTAGCGCACGCCAGACTTCAGCTCGCACTGCTCGAGCAACTCAGCGGGCGTGAAGCGCGCCGGCGTCTCGCCGGGTTCCAGGGGCAGCGCGCGCCAATCGCCGTCCTCATCCTTCATCCAGCGCATGAACTGGATCTGCACGTCGTCGACGATGTAGGGCTTGCCTTCGTCGATGACAATCGAGATGCGCACTTCCGAGCGATCCTCGCTCCATTCCATACGCTCGACTTCGACAACCGCGTCTAGCCAACCTCGCTCGCGGTAGACGTTGCGCATCGCGAGCACGTCGGCGTCCAGGGTCTCCTGGACGAACGGACTGCCCCACCAATTGAAAAAGCCCCAGTCGGACAACTGCGGCTTGGAGTACGTCAAGAGACCCTCGACCCAAAACAAGAATCCGCGCTCGGGCATCGACTCGTTGCCGCGGACGTCGATCTTCTTGACGCGCACTTTCGGACCCTCGCGGATCTCGAAGATCAGATCCGTCATGGGCCCTGGCGCCTGTGGATCAGCGGACAGCTCGCGCTTGGCCACCTCGATCTCGACCCAGAAGTAGCCCTCGCGGCGGTAGCCCTCCAGCAAGCGCTGGCGCACACGTGTGGCCTGGTATTCGAACAGCTCGACGCGATCCTCGATCAAGCCCCAGCGCTTGAGCGTCTTGAGATCGATATCCACGTTGCCGAGGAAACGCGGCTCGCGATCGGAGGGCATCTCGACCACTTTCAGCAGGAGTTCGACCTGCCCTGCGAGGTCACCGCCCGCGGGCGGCAGCTCGCGGAGGAACACCTCCGCGCGCACGTGGAAACTCACCCACAGGGTGCGGATGCCGCGATTGATCGCCTCCTGATCCAGGGGCGCGCCGACGCTCTGACCGAGAACGCTGATCAACTGCGCCTCGCTGTAGCGCTGCTCGCCTTCGACCAGGATCGTCTTGACGATGTTGGTCGGCTGACCTGGCCTTGCCTGCGGTACTGCGACCGCAGCGGGCGGCGCACTGACTTCTTGGGCCATGGCCGCGCCCTGCGTCAGCGCCAGCGCGAGAACCAAGGCGCGAAGTCTCACGCGAAGACCGGCTCAGCCACGGACGGTTCCGGATTCTCGAAGCGCATGTGCTGCGGGAAGAAATTCAGCGTGACGGTGCCGGTCGGACCGTTGCGATGCTTGCCGATGATCACTTCGGCTTTCCCCTTGTTCTCGTCGGTGGCGAACTTCGGGTAGTAGTCGGCCCGGTACAGCATCATGACGACGTCTGCGTCCTGTTCGATCGAACCGGATTCACGCAGGTCAGACAGCATCGGTCGCGGCGGCTCGCGGGATTCCACGGCGCGCGACAACTGAGCCAGTGCGATCACCGGGACGTCGAGTTCGCGGGCCAGGGCCTTCAACGAACGCGAGATCGAACTGATCTCCATTTGTCGGCTCTCGGCCTTGGGGTGGGTCATCAACTGCAAGTAGTCAACGACGACCATGTGCAGCCCGTGCTGTGCCTTCATGCGCCGCGCACGCCCGCGCAGGGCCATGACGGAAAGGTTGGGGCTGTCGTCGATGAAAATTCGCGCGCCAGACAACTCGCCGGCGGCCTCGGAGAGCTGCTGGTAGTCCTCACGCGGCAGGCGGCCCGTTCGCAGCTTGTGCGCATCCACGCGCGCGCGACAGCACAGCATGCGGCTGACGATCTGCTGCTTGCCCATCTCCAGCGAAAACAGGAGCACCACGGGATCCACGTCGAGGAACGACGGCCGCGTCAGGGCGGCGTGCTCGATCAGGTTGAGCACGAAGGCGGTCTTACCCATCGAAGGTCGCGCGGCAATGATGATCAGGTCGCCGCCGTTGAGGCCGCACAGGCGATCGTTGAGCTCGTAGAAGCCCGTGTCCAACCCGGTCAGGCCGGTGCGGTGCGACTGGGAGTCGATGCGCTTGAACGTTTCCGTCAGCACCGTCTTGATCGGATCCGCGCCCTCGGCGCCGCGCTCGCGAGCGATCTGGAAGATCCGGTGCTCGGCCTCGTCGAGCAGTTTCTTGACGCTCTCGCCGTCAGGCCGCGTCGAGTAAGCCTGTTCGATGATCTCAGTCGAGGAGTCGATCAGGCGCCGCAGTTCGCCAAGTTCGACCACGATGCGCACGTGGTGGCTGAGGTGCGCGCCGGAGACCACTCGCCCTGACAGATCGATCAACGCCTCGGTGCCGCCGACGAGTTGGAACGTCTCGTAGGCGCGCAGGTCCTCGCTAATGGTGACGAAAGTGATCTCGGCGTTGCGATCCGCAAGCCTCATCAACGAGTCGAACAGCGCGCGATGGCGTCTGCTGTAAAAATCATCCGCGCGCAGGATCTCGCTGACCTCGGGAATTCGATCCGGCGCAAGGAGCAACGCGCCTACGATCGACTGCTCCGCCTCCTCGTTGTGCGGAGCGACGCGCGCGGGATGTTCTGCGTCGGTCATCTGGTCCTGCGCCAACTGTGGCGCGGGGCGCAGGATATCCACTGGATCGCGTCCAGGAAAGCGGCGCGCACTCACTTCGAGGCGAGGGCGCGCCTTTAGAACCTGCGTACGATCCGCGTTCAGGCGCCGGCCGTGACCGTGACCTTGATTTCCGCGAAGCGTTCGCCGTGGACGTGGATCTTGACCGAGTGCACGCCAACCGTTTTCAGCGGAGCTTCGAGCCTGACATGCTTCTCCTCGACCGCGTGGCCGGCCTTGGCCAGCAGCGCGACGATGGCAACGGCATTGACCGAACCGAAAAGATGACCCTGATCGTCCGCGCGTTCAGCGGTGGACAACTCCACGCTGGCGAGCTTGGCGATCCAGGCGTCCATTTCGGCGTTCTTGACCACGGTGATCGCGTCGAGTTTGACTCGCCGACGCTCCATCAAGCGCTTGTTCTCCGGCGTGGCCTCGGTGGCCAATCCGTAGGGCAGCAGGTAGTTGCGGGCATAGCCCGAACGCACGCGTACAACGTCTCCGCACTCTCCGAGTGCCCGGACATGGTCGCGAAGCAGAACTTCGATTTGCTTGGACATGATGTTTGAACCTCCGGGTCAGCCGACGAACGGCAAGAGGCCCACGTGACGCGCGCGCTTCACGGCTTGCTTGAGCTGCCGTTGGCACTGGGCGCAGAAGCTCGTCCGACGACGACTCTGGATCTGCGCTTGGGGCGTCATGAACTTGGTGATGTACGTCAGGTCCTTGTAGTCGATGCGCGGATCGTCGCAGCGCTTCTTGCCCATGGGCACCAACGGTGCGCGGGGCTTGCTGGCTGATTTCATTGCCATGTTATGCGTCCTCCTCGTCGTCGAGATTCACTGGACCGTCTTCACCGACGGAGTCTTCCTCCGGAATGTCGCCGTCCTGGGTGGGCAACCCGCCCTCCACCGACTCTTCGCGATCCACGGCGTCGTCCGCGGGCGGCGGCGGCGGCGCGAAGTCGTCGCCCTCGGCGGCGGAAAGTTCGATTTCGGTCGGCGGCACGCCTTCGACCGCCAGGAACAGGTAGCGCAGGATGCGCTCGTCGAGTTCCGCGTCGTGGCGAATGCCTGTGATCGCGTCAGGACCCGCTTCGAAGTGGGTCAGGATGTAGGTGGCGCGCAAGCGACCCTTGATCGGGTACGCGAGGCGGCGCTCGTCCCAGCGTCGCGCCGTGACCACTTGCCCGCCGTGCTTCTTGAGCACGTCGAGGACGACCGTTTTGGCCGCCTTGTAGTCCGCACGCACGACCTGGTTGTCCAGGAGGAACATTCCTTCGTATTGATTCACGCTCAGTCTTCTTTGCGAGTGCGGACGTGGGAGCTATTCGCTCGCGTCCTGGGTCCAGCGGCTGTGGTACCGCGTCATGGCCCGCTCCAATTCCTCTCCTTGGATCCAGTCGCGGCAGAAATCGCTGGCTTTCGCCACCGCGATCTCAGCCTCGACGCGTCCCTGGGAAGGAAACGGTTCGAGCACATAGCGCGCCGCATCGGTCCTCGGCCTACCGATCCCGACGCGAAGGCGCGGGAAACGATCGGTGCCGAGGGTTTCGGCGATCGACTTCATTCCGTTGTGCCCGCCGCTACCCCCGAGGGGGCGCACTCGAAGGTCACCCAGAGGCAGGTCCAGATCGTCGTAGACGACCAGGAGATCGGCCGGGGAGAGCCCCAAGCGCAGGCACAAGGGACCGACGACTCGTCCGGAGAGATTCATGAAGGTCTGGGGCTTCACGAGCAGCGCGCTTTTGGAGCGCGCGAACACGAAATTCCTCAGGCCCGAATCGGGCTCCAGGCGGGTGGCCGGTAGAAAGAGCAATCCCTCGCGCGCGGCCAGGTGGTCGAGCACGTGGAAGCCCAGATTGTGTGGGGTCCAGTCGTACTGGGAACCGGGGTTGCCCAAGCCGACGAGGAGCCTTGCCCTCTGAGCCTCCATTCGAGGGTCGAGGAGTATATCGACGGCGCAGTTTCAGGCAAGGCCAGGCAAGGCATGTGCGGCGAGGGACCCTGGTCCCCCGCCGCGAACCTGCGCCCGGGTAGGTGCGCGAGTCGATTACTTCTTGGCCGGCGGAGCGTCCTTCTTGGCAGCGTCCGGCTTGGCGCCAGCCGCAGCGCCGGCGGCCGCGTCGGCCTTGACCGGGGCAGCCACGGTGGAAGCACCGGCGATAGGGGCGTCGGCAGCGGGAGCAGCCTCGACTTCGACCTTGATGGCCGAGATGCGCGCGAGGAGCAGATCCGGTTCCGCGGCAAGCTCGCAGCCCGCAGGCATGTGAAGTTGCTTGGCCAAAACCGTCGCGCCGATCTCGAGGTCGGCGACGCTGCACTCGATCAAATCGGGGATGGTCGTCGGCAAGGTCATGACCGCGATGCGCGTCACGAGGTGGTTCAGGACGCCCTTCGGGTGTCCGACGAATTCCAGCGGAATTTCCACGCGCGTCTTCTTGGTCAGGTCAACGCGGCGGAATTCGATGTGCTGGATGTACTCGCCAAACGTGTCCCAGTGCAGCTCGTTCACCAGCGCCGCCTCCGCCTTGCCGCTGAGCAGCAGCTCAAACACGTGCTCGTGGCTGCGGCGTGCGGTCATGAACTCAGCCGAGTCGATCGACAGGTTGATGTGCCCCGCATCGATGGTCGTTTGCAGGCTGGCGGGGATGCGGCCTTCGGCGCGCAGCTTGCGCGCGGAACGGGTGCCCACGGATTCGCGGATTTCGGTCTTCAGTTTCGTTGTCATGGCTCTTGGGAGTACCTAAGAGAGAACGCCGACGCAGAGCGCGAGACTTGCCCAGGAACTCACTAGAGTTCCTCGAAGAGCGAGCTCACCGACTCAGCGCGGTGGATGTTGAGGATCGCGCGGCCGAACAGGGCCGCGATGGAAACCACTTCGACCTGGCGCGGCATTTTTTCGCGGCGCGGGATCGTGTCTGTGATGAGGATCTTATCAGCGGGGCAAGCATCGAGCCGCTCGACCGCGGGGCCGCAGAACACGGCGTGGGAAACGGCGATGACGATCTTAAGCGCGCCGCCGCGGCGCAGAATTTGCGCCGCCTCGCTGATCGATCCGCCAGTGGAGATCATGTCGTCGACGATGATCACGTTGCGGCCTTTGACATCGCCGATCACGTGCTCGACGGCGATCTCAGAGCCGGAAATGCGGCGTTTGTCGACGATCGCAAGATCCGCGTGCAGGGCTTTGGCCCAGGCGCGCGCCATCTTGATTCCGCCGACGTCGGGCGTGACCACGACGGGATTTTCGATGTCGAGGTTCTTGACGGCACGCATCAGCACGGGCTTGGCGAACAGGTGATCGACAGGGATGTCGAAGAAACCCTGGATCTGCGCCGCGTGCATGTCCATGGACAGCAAGCGCTCCGCGCCGCAGGCCGTGATCGTGTTGGCGACCACCTTGGCGCTGATCGGCACGCGGCCCTCGTCCTTGCGATCCTTGCGCGCGTAGCCGTAGTACGGCATCACCACCGTGATGCGGCCGGCGGAGGCGCGCCGCAGCGTGTCGAGCAGGAGCAGAAGCTCGACCCAATTTTCGTTGACCGGCGGGCAGGTGGGCTGGATCAGGAAAACGTCCGCGCCGCGGATGTCGTCGTAGACCTTGATATCGATTTCACCGTCCGGGAAACGGCCGATGTGCGCGTTCGCCAGGGGGATGTCGATCGCGCGCGAGATGGCCTGGCCCAGTTCGGGGTGAGCGCTGCCGGAGATGAGCACGATGCGGTCGCCGTTGTACATCTTCGCAATCTCAGGGCTTGGGGCCGTTGGACTTGGATCGCAGGGCGCGGGCGGGCACTCCCACCCAAACTTCGCCCGCCGGAACTTCGCTGTTGCGCGTGACGACAGCCCCGGCGCCCAGGGTCGCGCCCTGACCGACGGTGACGGGCGCCACTAGGATCGAACCCGAGCCTACAAAGGCGCCGTCACCCACCGCGCAGGGCGACTTGGTCTGGCCGTCGTAGTTGGCGAAAATCGTCCCGGCGCCGATGTTGACGCGCTCGCCCAGGGTCGCGTCGCCGAGGTAGGCAAGGTGCTTGGCCTTGGACTTCGCACCGATGCGCGAGCGATTGACCTCGACGAAATTGCCGATCGCCGCGCCGTCGTGGAGCACCGAGCCACCGCGCAACATCGCAAACGGGCCGATTTCGCAACGCGCGCCGATCTTGACGCCGGCCTGGATCACCGAGCAGGGGTGGATCGTTGTACCGACACCGATTTCGACATCGTGATCGATGAAGGTGGTGTGCGGATCCTCGATGTACACGCCGGCGAGCAGGTGGCGTTCGAGAATGCGCAATTGCAGCGCCCTGCGCGCCTCGGCGAGGTGCGCCAGAGTGTTGACGCCGATGGCCTGTGATTCGTCCTCGAGCAACACGGCGAGCACACGCCGACTCTTGGCGACGAGCTTCTCGACCACGTCGGTCAAGTAGAACTCCCTCTGGACGTTGTCGTTGGTCAATCCCGGCAGGAGCGCCACGAGATCAGGGCCCGCGAAGCAGTACACACCGAGGTTGACCTCGCGCAGCGCCTTGATTTCAGCGCTCGCGTCCTTCTCCTCGACGATGCGCGCAACTTCGCCTGACTTCGAGCGAACGATGCGTCCAAACCCGCGCGGATTCTGCGGCTCGCATGTGAGCAGCGCCGCGCCGCCGCCGCTGTCCGCCTGACTGGCGCAAAGGCGCTCAAGGGCGGCGTGGGTGAGCAGCGGCATGTCGCCGTAGAGCACCACCACGCGTCCCGGATCCGCGCCCAGTGCCGGCAGGCAGACTTGAAGCGCGTGACCCGTGCCGCTTTGGGGCTCCTGAACGACGCATTCGATTTGTGCTTTTCCTGCGTGGGTCCCGACGACACGGCGGACCTCGTCGGCCTGGTGGCCGACGACCACGATCACGCGCTTGGGACCGAGGGCCAGGGCCTGATCGAGCACCCAGGCGAGCATGGTCTGGCCGCAGAGTGGCGCGAGCACTTTCGCCGCCGCACTCTTCATCCGTGTCCCCTGGCCGGCAGCCAGGATCACGACGGTATCGGGCCTGGAATTCATGTGGCGGCGTTGGGGGGCTCGACTCCTGCGGAAGGGCCCGGACAGGGCACCATGTTGGCCTCGGCCAGGGTCGGGGGCGAAGAGGATACGGGATCCTCCTCTGAAGCGTCAACGCGATCGCGACCGGCGTATCCAAGAGCCGATCACCAGGATCAGCGGCAGGGCGGTGACCATGATGAGCATCAGGATCTTGGCGCCCGTGAAGCCCGCGAAGGGCAAGAGCACGACCTCGGGGCTGCTGGCGAACATGGGCCCATCGTGCCAGTTGGAGGTCCCCGGAGCGAGCGGACCGTACCCGCGGCCCGCTGGGTGTCGCGCCCCTCACCCCGGCCAGGGCGGCCTGGGCCCGGCGTGTCAGCGCGACCTTGGCACTCCCTCAGGCTCCGCGCTGAATCACATCGCGGGCGATGACGATGCGCTGGATCTCGCTCGTGCCCTCGTAGATCCGCGTTACCCGGGCGTCGCGATAGAGCTTCTCGATCACGAATTCGGCGGAGTACCCCATGCCCCCGTGGATCTGCACAGCGCGATCCACGATTCGGCCGAGGGCCTCGCTGCAGTAGAGCTTGACCATGGCCGATTCGCGGCCGAAGGCCTTGCCGCGGTCGCACTCGAATGCAGTGCGGTACACCATGCTCTCCATGGCGAACAGCTCCGTGGCGTTGTCGGCGAGCATCCACTGGATCGCTTGCTGGCGCGCCAGTGGCTTGCCGAACACCTCGCGCTGATTCGCATAGGCCACCGAAAGGGCATGGGCCTCGCGCGCGCAACCCAGGCAATTGGCGCCGAGGGTCAGCCGGCCGCGCTCCAGGGTGGACATCGCGATGCGGAATCCATCGCCCACGGCCCCCAGTCGCAATTCGTCCCCCAGGCGCACGTCTTCGAACGCGAGGGCAACCGTGGACGAGCCGCGCTGGCCCATTTTCTCTTCGCGCTTGCCAACCCTGAAGCCTGGAGAATTGCTCGGCACCAGGAAGGCCGTGATGCCGCCGTGGGCGCGTTTTTCGCGGTCGGTGACCGCGTAGACCGTCACGAGATCGGCCATGTCCCCATTGGTGATCCAGACCTTCTCGCCGTTCAGGACCCAGTCCGTCCCATCGCGCACGGCGGTAGTGGCCATGGCCCCGGGGTCCGAGCCCGCATTGGCCTCGGACAATGCGTAGGCCCCGAGCACGCGCCCCTGTGCGAAATCGGGCAGCCAACGCATTCTCTGCTCTTCGGAGCCGCCGATCTGCAGGCTCACGGCGCCGATGGATGCGTGGGCGCCGTAGGTCACGGCCACCGAGAAGTCGCCGCGCGTGATTTCTTCCATCACTACGCACAGGCCCAGTTCCCCGAGGCCCGCGCCCCCGTATTCCTCCGGGATGGCTACGCCGAACAGGCCCGTGGCCGCCAACTCGTCCATCAGCGAGCGTGGCACGCGGTGCTCCTGCTCGATCTGCGCGGATATTGGCCGGATCCTCTGGTCCGTGAACTCCCGCGCCAGATCCCTGACCAGACGCAATTCCTCGCTGAAACGAAAGTCCATGGCCGTGACTTCAACACGGCGAATCGCTCCGGGACAGGGCGACCCTAGCAGCCCGCCCGAAAAAGTCCCGTCGCGAGGCGCAGCGATCTTCGTCGTGGCTAGGAACGCGACGGCGGGACGGCGGAGGCGGCCTTCCTGGCCGCTGAGCAGGGCACTTTTTCGGGCGGGCTGCTGGCCCGGCCTGCGTTCCCGC
>CANKOY010000062.1 GCA_947484275.1 Planctomycetota bacterium
GTCTCCGCTCCTGTTCATTTTCCTGACGGTCTTCATCGATCTGCTCGGGTTTGGGATCGTGCTGCCGCTCTTGCCGGTGTACAGCAAGGCCTACGGCGCGAGCGAGGTCGCCCTGGGGCTCCTGTTCTCGTGCTTTTCAGGCGTGCAACTGCTCTTCGCGCCCATGTGGGGGCGCCTCTCCGACCGCGTGGGCCGCCGCCCGGTCCTGATCGGCGGCCTCTTGGGCACCGCGGGCTCCTACCTGATGTTCGCCCACGCCGACTCCATGGCGATGCTGTTCGCGTCGCGGCTTCTGGCGGGCTTCTTCGGGGCCAACATCTCCACGGCCCAGGCCTACATCGCCGACGTGACCACGCCGCAGAATCGTGCCAAAGGCATGGGATTGATCGGCGCGGCCTTCGGACTTGGGTTCACTCTCGGGCCGCTTTTTGGCGGAGAGCTGACGGCAATTTCTGCTCAGGCGCCGGGCTACTTCGCCGCGGGTCTGTCGCTGTGCGCGGCCGTGTTTGGATTCCTGCGATTGCCTGAAACTGCGCGCAGCGGAAAGGGGTCCCGTGTGTTCAAGGCCACGCAGTTGAAGCGTGCCTTCGGCGAGCCTCGCATCGGAACCTTGATGTTGCTGACCTACCTCTCGGTGGTCGCCTTCGCGGCCTTCGAGGCGATGTTCACGCGCTTTGGACTGGCGCGATTCCCCGCGGTGTTCGGCTTGCCCGGCGCGGTGGACGACGCGACCCTGGACCAGATCATGGAGGCGGCGCCCATCGCCGGGCGCTACCTGGCCGGCATCGGCGTGATCGCCGCCGTGATCCAAGGCGGGCTGATTCGAAGACTCGTGCCGCGCTTCGGCGAGCCGACCCTGACCGTGGCCGGCCCCGTGTTCCTTGGAGCTTCCCTGGCCATCGTCGGTTTGGGCGGCACGCTCGGAAGCTGGGGACTGGTCATCGCAGGTTGTGTGCTCATGCCCGTGGGTTTCGGGCTCAACAACCCGGCCTTGATCGGCCTGATCTCGCGCGCGAGCCCTGAGGAGGAACAGGGGTCGTTCCTCGGCATCAATCAATCCGTTTCCAGCTTGGCGCGCATGACCGGCCCGCCGATCGCTGGAGTGGTCTTCACGCTGCTCGGGGCCCAGGCTCCGTTCTATGCGGCGGCGCTCGTGCTGCTCTGTGCCACCCTGGTGGCGCTGAACTACCGCAAGCGATTTGGAGCGAGCTTCCCGCGCGCCAGTGAGTGAACCCATGGAGCCGCGCTTTCGATTCCAGCCGCGCGTCTTCGAACTCGAGCGCAAATTCGATTGGCCCGGCGCACTTTGGAAGCTGCGCGGGCATCGACTCCCGATCTTGCTCGACAGCGCCGCGGGCGAGCCGCGCTGTGCGAGCGTGCTGGCCTTTGATCCCTTGCCTGTGGAGCCGCAATGCAGGGACCGCGCGCGTTCCCCGGCCGGGCTGCGCGAACTGTGGTCGCAACTCTCGCCTGCCTCCGGGGATCCTGTGCCCGGGCCGTTCCACGGCGGACTCTTGTGCGCCCTGGCCTATGACTGCGGCGCGGCGGGAGAGCGGCCGGTTTTTTCCGGCCCAGAGCCCTGGGGCCAACCCTTGTTCGTCGGCGGACTCTACGTGGACTTCTTGGTGCGCGATGAAGTCCAAGCGCGCACGTGGTTGGTGCTCGGCGACGGGCCCCTGGACGGACGCGAGCCGGTCGCCGCTCGGTTTGAGCGCATCGCAGCGGAACTTCGCGCGCCACCGCGCACTGGTCCCGCGCAGTCGGGAGCAATCCGCCGACATACCAACGCGCCGACGCACATGGCGCGCATCGAGTCCCTGCGCCAGTCGATCGCTCGCGGCGATCTGTACCAGGCGAACCTCGCCCATCGCTTCAGCGCCCGTGCATCCGGTGATCCCCAGACGTGGTACGGGCGACTGCGCGCGGCGAATCCTGCTCCCTACATGGGCTTCGTGCGCTGGGGCGCCGAAGATGGCTTCGAACCCGCGGGTGCGATTCTCTCGGCTTCACCGGAGTTGTTTTTCGAGTACGCCGACGGTGTTGCCCGCACGCGCCCGATCAAAGGCACGATCGCGCGCTCCGCGGATCCGCGGCTGGACGCTGCACGGGCCGCGGAGTTGCTCGCCAGCGAGAAGGACCTGGCGGAGCTGGCGATGATCGTCGATCTCGAGCGCAACGACCTGGGACGCTGCGCGCTCCCCGGAGGCGTGCGCGTGGAGGGTTGGCCGACCCTGAAGAGCTACTCGAAGGTGCACCACCTGATGGCCGATGTCGTCGCTCGTCTGCGGCCTGGCCTCGATGCATTCGACGTGTTCGGCGCGCTTTTTCCGGGGGGCTCGATCACCGGCGCTCCGAAGTTGGCGGCCATGGATCGCATCGCAGCTTTGGAGGGCGAGGGCCGCGGCTTCTTTTGTGGATCCCTTGGATTCGTGGACCTGCGCGGCAACGCGGCATTCAACATCCTGATCCGCACGTTTCTGTGGCGCGAGGACTCCGGGGGCGAGCTGAGTTTTCGCGTGGGCGGCGGCATCACGTGGTCGTCGAAGGCCCAGGCCGAAGAGCACGAGACCCTGGCCAAGGCTGAGGGCATGTTCGCGGCCCTGGGCTGGTCCGCTGGCGCGAGCTGACCATCCCGCGCGCGTGCCGGGGGACCGAAGTAGGCCTGGGCAGTTCGGTCGACTACCTTAAGGGCTGGATCCACCGATGATCCTGGCCGCGCGCTATCGCCTCGGCGATCCGCTGCGTACGGTTAACACGAAGAAAGGGGCCCGTAGGCCCCACCCGCGACTCTCCACAAGGACGGCCCGTCATGCACGCACTGATTCTCTGCGCCAGTCTTCTGCTCCCGATTCCCCCGGCAGTCAGCTCCACTGCGGCCGTTGCTCAACAGCCCGCACCCAACACGAACCCGGACAACCGGCCCGAGGTCAAAGAGGCGGTGGACAAGCTCAGCGGCCACATCGGCAAGCGCGGCAAGGAGGACGCCGAGGCCATTGCGGTGATCGATTCCCTGATCGGCGAGCTCGAAAAGTCCGGCGTCAAGGACCGGCAGTTGATCGTCAAGGGCATCGAGAAGTGCTTCGAGGCCAAGCGTCAGGAATCCGCTGAAGGTGTGCCCGACAACAAGTTGTACCTGGCCGCTGCCGTCAGCCTGGGCACCATGGGCCCCGAGAGCGCGCCGGTGCTGCGCAAGTGGATCGGCCAGAAAGATCACCGCAAAGACCTCGTGCTGCAGGCCAAGCTAATCACCTCCCTGGGCAAGACGCGCGATGCCGACGGGCGCGACACCTTGGTCAAGTTGCTCGTGGACAAGTCGCCGGCTGTGATCGCCGCCGCCGCTGAGGCCCTGGGCGAGTACAGCGAGGCCGATCAAAAGGTGCGCAAGGACTGCGTCGAGGAGCTGATCAAGAACGCACTCATGCCGGCCAAGGGTGCGATCGACGTCCAGTCGCCGAATCAGTCGGACAAGGACAAGTGGGACACGATCTCCGCGCCGATCATCACCACCCTGCAGCGTCTGACCAAACACAACGAGACCGATCCGAACAAGTGGCAGGCGTGGTGGAACGACAACAAAAAGAGAGACTGGGACAAGTCTTGAGCGAACCACGCTCGCAGGGCAGGGAGCGCGAGTACGCTTCCGAAGAGTTGGAGCGCAGCAGGGGGCGTTGGGGCGGTCCGTACCTGCTCCTGCTGCCGGTCGCCCTAGCGGTTGGCTCTGTGTGGTACATGGGCCAGCCTCCGCACTCGGTCGTTCCCACGGGACCGCCAGCGCGCGTGGACCCGGAGTCCACTCACGATGTACTCGGTGGTGAAGTGACGCTCTCAGGCGCTTCGCTCGTGTTTTGGTTGGCGCCGTCGAAGCCCGACCCTGAGAGCCAGGCTTTTCAGTCCAAGGCGCTGCGCAAGCGCTACGGTCTCCCGGAGGGGGAACTTTGGCGCCTGCGGCTGGAGTGGCGCGACCTGCAGGGGACGGCTCCGCCGGAGCCCGACGCTGTACTGGACCTTTCGCGCCTAGCCGTGGAGGACGCCATGGGGCGGGCCCTGGCTCCGCTTCACCTCGGCCGAGCGATGGACCCCCTCGCAACCTTGCTGGAGCCGCCGGCGTCGGCCCTGGTCCCGGGGAGGGGTATCGACCTGTTCCTCTGGGGGCGCGTCCCTGGCGCCTCTCCGCGATTGTGCGGGGTCGGCCCGGTTGCTGAGGAGGGGCCCGAGGGAACAGCGAGCCCCTGTGCACCCCTGAAGATCAGGCCCCAGCGCAGCGGTGACTTGGCGGGTCCTCTCGCGCGATTGGATCCCGTTGCGACTGGAGGCAACTCCAGGATCGGCGGGAAGGCCGTGACGCCGCGTACGTCTACTCGGCCAGTGCGAGGTTCCGATGGAGCGCGTTATTGACTGGCGCGGCGCCCTTGGGGCGCTGGGTCTCGTCCTTGGGCTCGCGGCCTGCACGGAGTCGAATTCTCCCGCGCCAAGTTCCGCCTCGCAGCCCGGCGTCGTGGCTGCTGAGCGTACGCTTGACCTGAGGACCCAGGTCTCAGAGCTCGAAGCTGAATTGGCGCGGGTGCGCGCGCGCGCCGCGGAAGCCGAGTCGACCGTTGACCGCCAGCGC
The DNA here is from genome assembly GCA_947484275.1 of Planctomycetota bacterium. Lineage (GTDB taxonomy): Bacteria > Planctomycetota > UBA1135 > UBA1135 > JADJQU01. Next base: position 4,610 of record CANKOY010000062.1, read on the forward strand.
GAAGAGCTTGCGCTGCAAGAGGCGCAGCGGGTCGAACGCGAGCGCCAATGGAGCGAATACTCGCTGCTCTTGAGCAGAGTCTCGCCCGATCGACTGCCCGGCGGGAAGACATTCGTCGACGTGACTCCCGAAACTTCGGCCGTGGTGACCGACCCAGCGGCGCCAGCGCCCCCGGCGATCGATCCAGCGCTGGAACGGCGTTCGCTTGAGATTTCGCGCTCGCTCTCAACCTTGCTCAGGCTCGAGCAGGTGCGCAGCATGGATCTGCTCGAGTGCGGGAAGCTCGACGGTTCCGGCATCGGTCCGGTGGTTTTTCGATTGCTCGATGGCCAAGGACGATTGTGCGGCGGGCTGTACGCCGAACGCCTGTCCATGGAAGGCAGTCGTTCTGCGCGCACACTGACTTTGGTGCTCGAGCGCGGCTACGAAACCCGCGGCGGAGAGCGCCTGCCCTTCGGCGTTTCGAACTCAGACCCTGCTCGTTCCAGTGCGCGGCGTATCGTGCTGGAACCCGTGAACCCGCTCTTGTGGGCCGACGATTTCAGCGAGCTGTTCGGCGAACACGGCTTGGATCTCTCGGGCGACGATGGCCTCTGGGATCTGGCCTGGGTGCGCCAGCGCCTGAACGAGTTGCTCAAACTCCAGGGTGGCGAAACGAGCTATCGCCTGCGGGAGCTCGCCGGCGTCCAGGACGGAACGTTGATCGGCGTGCATCTCGAACACCTCGACGAAAGTGGTTCTGTCGAGCGCCGACTGTTCGCAGATCGCATGCGCATATCGCGCGCTGCCGTCGGCGTGGAAATTCTGTTGGAGAATGGCGTGCAGGTGCGCGGCGAGGACCAGCGTGTCGCCTTCTTGGACGGTCGCTATCGCATCTTGCTTCCCACGGCTGAGGTCGAGGCCTGGGTGCAGAGCGCGCTGCCCGGACTCGGTTCGCCGGCGGCGAAACCGGCTCAAGCGAAGCCTGCGGCCGACGGCGCGCATTGACGCTCTGGCCGCGGCGCGGGATATGATCGGGTATGGGCGCGCCGAACGACGATCTGTTTTCTCCGCGGGGGCCGCGGGAGGAGACGCCGGCCGCCCCGGAAGCCACGGCCAGGGTCCAAACCGTGCGCGAGCTCACGCGGCGCATCGCGGGGGCCCTGGGGGATATGGGCCGGGTCAGCGTCGAAGGCGAGATCTCGCGCATAATGCGTGCCAGTTCCGGGCACGTGTACTTCGATCTGAAGGACATCGACGCGAAGCTTGCCTGCACGATCTGGAAGAGCCAGTTGGTTCAGGCCGCGCGTTTCGAACTCAAGGAAGGTCTGCAGGTAATCGCCCACGGCAAGCTCGACGTGTATGCGCCGCGGGGCTCCTACAGTCTGATCGTGCAGCGCCTAGAACCCGCTGGCATCGGCGCGCTCCTCGCGGAGTTGGAGGGGCGCAAGCAGGAATTGAAGGCGCGCGGGTGGTTCGATCGCAAGCGGCCCGTTCCCAGTTGGCCTAGACGCCTAGGCGTCGCCACTAGCCGCGACGGAGCCGCGTTCCAGGACTTCTTGCGCACGCGTTCCCTGCGTTTTGCGGGCTACCCCCTGCTCTTCGCCCACACACCGGTGCAGGGCCCCGGGGCCTCGGCGGAGATTGCGCGCGCCATCGGACGCCTCGAGGCCCGGGGCGCGGATGTGATCGTGATCTGCCGCGGCGGGGGCAGCCTTGAGGATCTGTGGGCCTTCAACGAACTTCCTCTGCTGGAGGCGATCTGGAATTGCAAGGTCCCGATCGTCAGCGGCGTCGGCCACGAAGTGGACGTCACGCTTTCGGACCTGGTCGCCGACCTGCGCGCCCACACTCCGACCGATGCGGCGCAGATCGTCATCCCCGATCGCCGCGCATGCGTCGATGAATTGGAACGGGCGGCTGCCCACCTGGCACGCGGCATCGACCTGGCGCTGGCGGCGCGCGCGGAGCGCTTGGCCCGTGCCTCGGGGTCGCGCGTTTTGCGCGATCCGCGCACTTTGATCGGCATGCGCCGTGAGCGACTCGGCAGGTTCGCCGTGGGGTTGGAGTCGAATCTCGCGCGAAGACTGGAGCGCGCTCGCGCTCGACTCGCCGTGGCGGCGCGTGCGTTGGAGCGCGCGGGGCCGCGGGCGCGGATGGCCCAAAACGAGAAACGCCTGGAGGCCTTGCGACACTTGCTTCGCGCGCGCATGGGGAGCTTGATGGAGAAGCGAGTTGCGCGCCATGGTCGCGCGGCGGCTCAATTGGGTTCGCTTTCCCCCAGTGCAATTCTCAAGCGCGGATATTCGATTTCCGAACGAGAAGATGGGCGCATCGTGCGCAGCGTCGGCGATCTCGCCCCGGGCGAAACCCTGGTGACGCGCGTGGTCGATGGACGCGTGACTTCGCGTGTGCAGGGCACAGAGTCCAATCCGGCGGAGCCGCTTCCGTGAGGATCGCCGCCGTGGTCGTCAACTGGAATGGGGGGGCGGCGAACGTCGCCTGTCTGGCCGTGTTGCTCGACGCAAAACTCGAGCGCATCGTTTTCGTGGACAACGCTTCCACCGACGGTTCTCTGGAACTCGTGCGCGAGAGTTTTCCGAGCGTTGAGATCCTGTGCAACTCGAGCAATCTCGGATTTGGCGAAGCTTCGAATCGCGGTGCGACGCGGGCCATCGAATTGGGCTGCGACGCGCTCTTGTTCGTCAACAATGACGTGCTCCTTCGGCCCGCGGAGCTCGAGAAGCTCGAGCTCGAACTCGAGCGCGACCCCGGCCTGGGTTTCGTGGGGCCGCGGGTGTTGGACGCGCGCGATCCCACGCGCATTTGGGCCGCCGGCGGAAAACTGTCCTGGCGCCAGAACCTGACAACCCTGATCGGCCAAGGCGAGCCTGACGGCGCTCGTTTCCATGGCACCCGGGACGTGGACTACGTAGTCGGCTGCGCGCTGCTCGCGCGCCGGAAAGCCTTCGAGGGCGCCGATGGATTCGACGGGCGCTATTTCGCCTATAGCGAGGACGTCGATCTGGCTCTGCGCGCCAGAGCTCAGGGCTGGCATTCGCGCGTGGTGGGCAGCGCCTGCGCCCTGCACTTGCCCTCGAGTTCCACCGGGGGCGGCTACAACCCGCGCCGCAAGTACATGATGGGCGTCAATTCGATTTGGTTCCTGCGCCGGCACGCGAAACCGCGCCACTGGGTTTCCTTCATCGTTTTCGATGTGGCGTCGCTGCCCTTCATCGGCCTCATCGAACTGTTCCGCGGCCGCGGTCGAGCCGTGCTCGCCAAGGCCTTGGGAATTATTCACGGCCTGCGCGGGCGGCGCGTCGACGCCCGCGCACTCGAATCAGGCGGCACGTTCCTCTGGTAGCTTCGGTCTGATTCGCGTCCTAGCAGTCCCGGGCGAGAACTACAGGGAACCGAGCTCGGAGATCGCGCGCTCGAGGACCTTCGGGTCGATGTCGGTGGAATTCTCGCGCAAGGCTGCGACCAGGCCCGGGGCTTCCGTTGCGCTGTCGGGGGCCTCGAGCGCGGCGGCCACGCAGGCGGGGTGCACGGCGATCGGGCCGTTGCGCACCTGGTTTCCGAACTCGACGGCGCGCAACAGCACCACGCGCGGTGCTCCCTGCTCAATCGTCTCGGAGCAGTGCTTGCACTTGGAGCGCCCGCTCGGCGCGACTTCCACGTAGGGTGCGAGTTTGCGCGTCTTCTTCTCCTCCGCATTCTCTGCGGCGATCTTGCGCAGACTTTCGAGCTCGGGCACTTCCACGCCTTCGTCCCAGGCGCGTTCCACGTAGGCGGCCTCCACGTCCTCGATGCGGCGCTTGGCGGCGCACTTCAGGTGGAACCACAGGTAGCCCGAACCAAAGGGGCCCTCGATCAGGACTCCCAGGCGCAGCACACCCTTGTCGATCTTTTTGCGACAGCCTTTGCAGGAAGAGCGCGCAGAACGCGCGCCCTCAAGGCGGTAGGGAGGCAGTTGTTCGATCGGCGCGGGTTCTTCGGCCATAGGAGTCTCAGGATCTCGCCTTCGGCTGGCGGGGCTTTTGGGATTTCTTCGGCGCTGCAGCTTCCAGGGGCGCCAGGGGATAGCGACTTTCCTTGCGCAGGGCCGGCGCGCGTTTTTTCACATCGGCCATCAACTTCGCCACCAACTCCGCGCGCTTGTCGAACAGGCGATAGCCAGCGGGATCGCGCAGATAGCCTCGGGCTTCTGGGTGCTTGGCAAACAGTGCCTCGCGGCCCATCCGTTCGGCCCAGCGCTCGAACCGCGCGCGCTTGTCGAGCAGCGCCTTGGTCACCAGCGGCATCACGATCGAGTAGTCCACCTGCATGCTCTCGCAGGTCGAACGGTAGTGATCCTTGTCTACTTTTCCCCACGTGACGGCTTCCGCGGGCGGACACGACGACAGCGATCCATCAGTGACTGGCGCACTGGTCAATTGCACGTCGTACAGGTAGCCCTGGATGTCCTTGAGGCCGAGCACTTGGCTCAGGGCCGGCTCGGGCTGCAGATTGAAATTCTTCGGCACGCCGCCGCCGAGGATCAATGTGCCCAGGGCCTTGGTCGATGACTCGAACAATCCCCAACGGTGGTAGGCGCAGCTTTCGAAAACCTCGCCGTGGATGTCGAGCTCGAAGGCGTACTTGTCGCCGCAGGCCTCGCGCAATGCCCACAGCGCCATGGAATTGAGGAACACCGAGCCGTCCCCGGGAGCGCCGACGAAAATCGGGATTGCCTTGCGCGTGCACAGGGCGAGCAATCCCTCGCGGGCCGAGTTCTTTTTTTCCTGAGCCGCGTAGCGCCTTCCGAGCAGGTAGCGAAACTCCGGACCGGTCATCTTGCGCTGGAACTCGGGGCAGGTGAGCACGGCACGGATGAACTGGTCCTGACCCAGCAGCACGTCCTCGTCGAAGCCAACGTCCGTGACGCGGATCGTGCGCTCGTCCCGCAGCGCGCCGTCGTCGCCGAAAATGGCCACCTCGTGGAATGGATGCTCCTTCGCGTCGTCGAGGGCGCGGTGGCCATCGTGGTAGCAGACCGCATCCGTGGTCGACACCAGCATGAACCAGCCAGTGTCGAGCAGCGGCGACAACCACGCGAAGTGTTGGCCAGAGACCGTCACGGGTCCCGCGACTGCCACGGTCAGCGGCAGGCCCATGCCAACTGCTTCGTCGAGCAGGGTCCAGATGCGGCGCAGGTACGCGCCCCCGAATGCGGGTAGCGAGCCCTCGAACAACTGGTCGAGACCTTCGGCCTCGGTCACGGAGCGCGTGACCAGTTCCCGTTGCGCCGGCGCGGCGCCGGGCTTGCCACCGCCGCGGCCTGGGCCGGGGCAGGAGCGTTGATCCTGGCGTGTGGGGGACATGATCGAGCGAGTCTACGCGAGCGCACCCGCGCGCTCCAATGCAGTCTCGGGAAGGCCGGGGCTGTGGGAGAGGGTGTTGGCACTGGCTCGGCGCTCCGGCGTGCATTGAGCGCTCGTTCTAGATCGGTTTCGCCGCGCGCTTGCCTAGCACGCTTCCGCGGGGGATGCTTGTGGGCTCGCCCCTCCCCACGCGAATCCAAACCATGACCGACTTCAATTCAGCCGCCAAGCAGAGCTACTCCAAGCAGGACTACGGTCCTAAGCGCCGGATCGAGGGCGTCGAGATTGTCGAGCTGAAACGCTTCAACGACGACGGCGGCGCGATGACTGAGCTCGGCCGCATCGACGGGGGCGTGCACAAGCAACTGCCGGGCTTCCAGGTGCGCCAAATCAACTTCAGCGTGCTCGAACCCCAGGCCATCAAGGCTTTCCACCTGCACGATCGCCAGACCGATGTCTGGTACGTGCCGCCTTCAGACAAAGTCCTCCTGGTCCTCGCCGACGCCCGTGCGGGGTCGCCCACGGAAGGGATGGTCTGGCGCACCGTGCTCGGCGACGGCAACTCGCGTCTGGTCCGCATCCCGCCGGGCGTGGCTCACGGCTGCAAGAACCTGCGGCCCACGGCACCGGGGCAGATCATTTACTTCGTAGACGTGCAATTCTCGACCGACGAGCATTGCGATGAAGGCCGCCTGCCCTGGGACCACTTCGGCACCGCTGTCTGGGAAGTCGAACGCGGCTGAGATTGCGCGTCCGGCCGCCCGCGGGCTACAACCTTCGCCCAACCCCAGCGGAGAAGCCCATGCGCATTCTGACGATCACGCTCACCCTCGCCGTCCTTTCCGTCCTCACCCCGGCCCGCGCCGACGAGGGCATGTGGCTGTTCAACAAGCCGCCGACGGAGGTCCTGAAGAAGAAGTATGGCTTCGAGCCGACGGCCGCGTGGCTCGAGCACCTTCAGAAATCGAGCGTGCGCTTCTCCACCGGAGGCTCGGGTTCGATCGTGTCCTCGAACGGACTGGTGATGACCAACCACCACGTGGGCTCGGACGTGCTGCAGAAGTTCTCGACCAAGGAGAACGACCTGCTGCTCAATGGCTTCTACGCGGCGACGCCGGACAAGGAACTGCCCTGCGAAGACCTGTACCTCGATTGCCTGTGGTCGATCGAGGACGTCAGCGCGCGCGTCAGCGGCGCGGCACTTCCTTCCATGGGCGTGGCCGAAAAGAACGCCGCGCGCCGCGGCGAAATGTCGGCGATCGAGAAGGAGTCCGAGGCGGCCACGGGCCTGAAAAGCGAAGTCGTCACGCTCTACCAGGGCGGCCGCTACCACCTCTACCGCTACAAGACCTACACCGATGTGAAGTTGGTGATGGCACCGGAAAAGGACGCGGCGTTCTACGGCGGAGACCCGGACAACTTCGAGTTCCCGCGCTACTGCCTCGACATGTGCTTCTTCCGTGTCTATGAGAACGGCAAGCCCTTGGGGATGGAACACTTCCTGCGCTGGTCCGCCGACGGCTGCGCAACCAAGGACCTGGTGTTCGTCGCCGGGCACCCAGGCAGCACTCAGCGCCTTAAAACCGTGGACGACATGCGCTGGCTGCGCGACACCGTGATGCCTAACGCCCTGTCGCGCCTGTGGCGTCGCGAAGTGCAGATGCAGACTTTTTCGGGCCGCAGCGCGGAAAACGCGCGCGTGATGGAGACCGACCTGTTCAGCATGCAGAACAGCCGCAAGGCGCGCACGGGGATCCTGCAGGGTCTGCTCGATCCGATGTTGATGGCCGAGAAGATCGAAGCTGAACGCGCTCTGCGCGCCGCCGTGGACGCCGATCCCGAACTGAAGGCCAGCGCCGGCAAGGCCTGGGATCGCCTGAGCGCCTCGCGCGACGTGGCGCGCTCGATGTACACGCGCTACATGGCCCTGGGCGGCAGCGGTATGAACATGGGCTCCCGTGGATTTTCGATTGCCAAGGATCTGACGCGCATGGCTGCCGAGGCCTCGGTGGCCGACAGCAAGCGCCTGCGCGAATACCGCGACAGCGCGCGCAAGACGCTCGAGATCGGGCTGTTCTCTCCGTCGCCGATCGATCCTGGGATGGAAATCGACGCCCTCAACAGCGCGCTTTCGCGCATGGCCGAGACCCTGGGCGGCGAGGATCCGACCGTGCTCAGGGCCCTGGCGGGCAAGTCGCCGCGCGCGCGCGCCGAGGAACTCGTCTTAGGCACGAAGCTCTTCGACGTCGCCGAGCGCAAGCGCCTCGCGGAGGGCGGACAGGCTGCGATCCTGGCCTCCAAGGACCCGCTGGTCACGCTTGTTCGCGATCTCGATCCCGAGGCGCGCAAACTGCGCAAGCAATGGGAAGACGAGGTCGATTCGGTCGAGCGCGAGTGCTACGCCCAAATCGCTGAAGCGCGCTTTCGGGTCGCCGGCGACAAGACCTACCCCGATGCGACGTTTACCTTGCGCTTGTCCTTCGGTCAGGTGCTGCCCTACGAAGAGAATGGGACTGAAGTGCCGGCCTTCACACAGATGGGTGGAATTTTCGCTCGTTCCGCCGAGCGCAAGAACGCGTATCCCTTTGCACTTCCGAAGAGCTGGGTCGCCGCCAAGGACAAACTCAACTTCGCGACGCCCTACAACTTCGTCGCTACATGCGACATCATCGGCGGCAACTCGGGCAGTCCCGTGGTCAACCGCGCCGGTGAAGTCGTCGGCTTGATCTTCGACGGCAACATCCAAAGCTTGGTGGGCGACGTGGCCTACACCGAGGCCCAGGCCCGCGCCGTGTCCGTGGACAGCCGCGCGATGATCGAGGCCCTGCGCAAGATCTACGGCGCGGGAGCCCTGGCGGACGAGTTGACCGCGGCGAAAGTCGCGGGCAGCCCGGGCCACTGAGGGCCCAGACAGCGCGCGCTTCATTCGAAGCGCGGGCGCGACAAAAGCAGGACGCCTGGGCTCGTCCCGGGAGACTCCGGGGCGCTTGCCCAGCGTTCCACGTGTTTTGCGCCAAGTTGAACACGATTTCGGAGCAGGGCTCGAAGATCTCCACGTGATCGTATTCACGCTAGCGCGGAGCGGCGGGGCTCGGGGCGGGATCGACGAGCAGTACCCTCAGGCCTTGGCGCTCAGTGTGCGCGCGCGCAGTTGGCCGCAGGCGCCGTCGACGTCCTCGCCCGCGGAGCGACGGATCGTTGCGAACACGCCCTGACGCTTGAGCGCGCGGACGAATTCCACGCAGCGGGCCACGCTGGGCCTGGAAAACTCGCTGTCCTCGACCTGGTTCCAAGGGATCACATTGACGATCGCGCGTTCGTTGCGGAGCGCCGTGGCCAGGGCCGCGATGTCGGAGTCGGCCGAGTTGACGCCTTCCAATAGAGTCCACTGGACTTGCAGCGGATGGCCCGTGGCCCGCGAGTACTCAAGCGCAAGTTCCAGCAGTTCCCGGGCGGCCAGGCGCGGTGCGCGCGGCAGGAGTTCGGCTCGCAGCGTGTCGTCCAGCGTGTGCAGCGAAAGGGCCAGGGCCGGCTTCACGTCGTGACGCGTTAGCGCCTCGAACGCGCGCCGCTCGCCGACCGTGGAGAACACGATTTGCTTGTGGCCGAGTCGTCCGGCGTTCCCGAAAATCGAAATCGCCGCCAGGACAGAGGTCAAATTGTGAGCGGGTTCGCCCATGCCCATCAGGACAACGCGGCGCAGGGGCGCGGCGCCGACGGCGAGGCGCTCACGTTGACCCAAGGCGAACTGGGCCAGGATCTCGTCCGTGCTCAACTGGCGCAGCAGTCCTGCCTCGCCGGTCTTGCAGAAACGGCAGCCCACGGCGCAGCCCACCTGGGTCGAGAGGCACATCCCGTCGCGCATGAGCAGGACGCTCTCCACAGTGCGGCCGTCCGCGAGGGCGATCAGGAGCCGCGTGCTGCCGTCGGCGGAGGGATGGCGCGAAATTACGCGTGCCAGGGAATCGACGCGCTCGACCAGGGCAGGCAAACGCGCAATCAGCGCCGCAGAAAAGGGCGCGCTTGGCCGTGCGGTCGCGGCATCGGGCGCGCGTCCCGAGAGCCAGCGGCGCATCAGCGCGCGCAGGTGGTCCGGTGCCGCGCCCGCCTGGGTCCAGTCTTCCTCGAGCGCCGATTGCATGTGTGGATTCTAGCAGCCCGTATCCCCGTCGCCCCTCAGCCGCCAGTTGCCTCAGTGATCTCGATCATGCGCTCAAGGGAGGCACGCGCCTGGGCGACCAGGAGCGCGCGCTCCGCGCCATCAAGTCGCTCGCGCGCCCCGCTGCGCTCGTCCACGGAATCGCCCGCGAGCACGCGGTTGGCGTCCGGAGGCGTGCCCCGCCGCAGCAGGTCCAGCATTCCGGCCAGGTGCGGCGGGTCGTTGCGACTCATCGTCGCGCATCCGCAGCCACTGCTTTGGAAACTGGGATCGGGAATGTCCGCCAGGTGAACGACTTCGACGCCGCGCAAACGGCCCTGCTCGCGCGCGTTTCGCACGAAGTGCCCCTCGGTGCCGATCGCGAGGCGCGAACCGGGCGCGGCTTTGGCCACCGCGTCCCAAAGGTAGTTCGTTGAGCCAAATCCGTTGGCAGCTTCGACAACCTCCAAGCGCGACTCCGGATGGACGAGCACGCGGTAACCGCGCTCCTGCCAGTAGCGCACATGGCGCGGTTCGAAAATCGTGTGCACGCCGCAGAAGCTGCCCCACAGGATCATCTGCGCGTTGTCGAGGGCCCGCAGGCCGCCGACCGCCGCGCTGTCGTCGAAGCGGAAGCCACCGCGCAGCACCTGGGGATCGCGCAGGGCGACCACGCGCTCCTGGGAAAGACCCACTTGCGCCGCCGTGTTGCGACCCAGGTGCTGGTCGGGCACGAAGAAGACTTTCTTGCCTTGCTTCAGGGCCCACTGGACCACCTTTGCGGCGTTGGAACTGGTGCACACGGCGCCACCGGTGCGGCCGGCGAGGGCCTTGAGTCGCCCTGACGTGTTCATGTACGCGATCACGCACAGCTTCTCGCCGTAGCGTTCGATCATCTGCTCGGCCACCGGCAGCACCATGTAGTCCTTGGCCAGCATTTCCATGGTGCAACCGGCCTTGGGATTGGTGATCCACACCGCCTGATCTTCGCCGGCTAGGATGGCGATCGCCTCCGCCATGAAGTGCACCGCGGACTCGACGATGACCTTCGCCTCGGGGTGGCGCGTCGCCGCCAGGGCCAACTGGTAGCTGTCTGCCACGGCGCCGCCGTAGCGCTCCACCAACTTGACGATCTCGCCGCCCATGTAGAAATGGGCCACGAGCAACAATTGATCGCCGAAGTGCGCCTGGGCGGGCCTCACGTAGCCGTCGAGCCAGTCGAGCACGGTCTTGGGCTTGCGATCGGGAAGCGCGAGGTACTCCTCCGCGTAAGGTTTGAACTCCTTTTGATACCAGTCGAGCGGCAAATCGCTCTGGCAGATCGGTAGCGCGGGATCGAGTTGGATGCCCGAGCTCTCCAGGCCGTGTGTGTGTGTCTTCGTGCTCAATGGGGATCTACTTAAGCGTCCATGGGCGAGGCGTGCGCGGTGTTTTCCGCCGGCGCGCGGATCCCCTTGGGGATTCGTTCCTGTTTCGCCGATTGGGGGGCGCTAGCATGGGGCCGGGCGCTGCTGCGTGGAAGTGTCTGGTTGCGTTCAAACCCGCTGAGGACTCGCCAACCATGAATTGGATTCTGTGTTTGACCCTGTTGCTCGGCTGCCCCATGCCCGGGCCGGCGCGGGCGAATCCGCTGAATCAGCCGTCCTTGGGAACTGCCTGCGCACTCTCGGACCTCGTGTTGCCTGAAAACGGGCCGCTGATCGTCACACGCTCTGGCCGCCTGAAAAGTGGCGAGTTCCTGCGTCCGCCCCTTGGAGCCGAGGCTCGCGGAGGCGTCATCGTGCTCGAGAAATTGACCGGCGTCACCCTCGATTTGCGCGGCGTCGTCCTGCGCGGCGCGCCGGCGGAGACGCCCCTCGATCAACTGGCGGGCCATGGCGTCGTGATCCGCGACTGCAAGGACGTGACGATCCAGGGCGGGAAGATCGGCGGTTACGGCGGCTGCATCGTCGTCGAGCGCAGTGTCAACGTCGTGCTGGACGGCGTTCAGTTCGACGGTTGGTACGGCATGCGCCTGCTATCCACCAGTGCGGCTGAAAACGAAGCGGACTGGCTCTGGCCCCATGAGAACGATCAGGGGCAATGGCTCAAGCGTTACGGCGGCGCCATCAGTTTCACCGACTGTATCGGAGTCAGCGCGCGCAACTGTCGCGGCCGCCGCGGCCAGAACGGAATTCTGATGCTGCGCTGCACGGAGGCGCAGGTCTACGACAACGATTTCTCGTTTCTCTCGGGCTGGGGCTTGGCCATGTACCGCACGTCGCAGTGCGTCGTCAGCCGCAATCGCTTCGACTACTGTGTGCGCGGCTACAGCCACGGCGTCTACTGGCGCGGCCAAGACTCCGCGGGGATCCTGATGTTCGAGCGCTGCTCGGACAACGTGATCGCCTACAACAGTGCAACGCACTCCGGCGACGGCATTTTCCTGTTCGCTGGCCGCGACTCGGTGAATGGGCTGGCCTTCGAGCGCGGCGAGAAAGCAGTTGGTGGATCGGATCGAAATTTGTTTTACGGCAACGACCTGTCCCACGCCGTGGCGAACGGACTGGAGGCGACGTTCTCGGACATGAACCGCGCAGTCGCCAACCGCATCCACGGTTGCCACGCCCACGGCGTCTGGGGCGGCTATTCGCGGCGCATGACGCTGTTCCAAAACAGCATCGAAGGCACCCTCGGTCCGGCGATCACGGTCGAGCACGGCCAGGACTTCCTGATTGCCGAGAACGTGCTGCACGGCAATGAGCTCGGGCTGGAGTTGTACTGGGATGAGGACCCGGAACTTGTAGGCGGCCCCTTCGGAGCGCACTTCGACACCAGTTCAGCGGGCCACGTCGTCTACAGGAACTCGTTCGCCGACAACGACTCCGACTTCGTGGTCCTGCGCACCCAGGGACTGGCGCTCCTAGAGAATGTTTTTGTTCAGAACGGGCGCGAATTGTCCGCGCGGGCCGCGCGCGCGATGGATGGCAGCGCGCTGGAGGGCGAGGCACTGAACGGGTTGTTCCGCGGCGTCGGCAATTGGCTGGCGAGCGGTCGGCTCGACGACATCAGTGTTCGGCGCGCCGAGATCGACCCAGAGTCTCCGCCGGAGAATTTGGCACTCGAGCAGTCCTCCGCGCCGCCCGCGACGCCCGGATCCATGCAGGCCATCGCGGCCCCGGGGGGCGGCGAGTCTTTGGACCAGGGCTTGCAGACGATCGTGATGGGCGAATGGGGCCCCTGGGATTTCCGTTCCGGCGACCCACGACCCGTTCAGCGCACGCCGGGCGGATTGTTGGCGGAGGCCCCCTGGCGGAGCGCGTGGTTCTCCTGGAAGGACGGCCCCGATCCGCGCGGCGATTCGGCCGCGCTCGCCGCTTGGCGCGCGCTCGCGGTCGCACCGGTGGCCACCAAGACCGTGTCCAACTGGTCAACGCCCCACGCGGCGGATCCCAAGATCGCGGCCCTTGTGGGCAGCAGTCACTTCGGATTGATTGCGAGCGCCAAGGTGCCGTTGACGGCTGGGCGATACCGGTTGTCTGTGGTCTCCGACGATGGCGTGCGCGTGGCGATCAACGGCAGCGTCGTGCTCGAAAACTGGACGTGGCATGGCCCGACGCGCGACACCGTCGACCTCGAACTCGACGCTGGCTCCCATGGATTCGAACTGGAGTACTTCCAGATCGACGGGGCAAGCGCGCTTTCCGTGGACCTCGAGTCACTGCCGTGATTCCGGCCTGGAATCAGCTGCCCGGAAACACGTCGCCGTATTTCGACGACTTGAGCTTCAGGAAATCTGGATCGCTGCCCAGGGCTTTGAGCATTGCGATCTGAATCGGCGCCTGTTGCAGCCATTTCGCTGCTTCCTTGAAGTGCCCCTGAAGTGAGGCACAGCGGGCGAGACCAATGTAGGTCTCCGGCTGGGGATTGGGATCGTTCCTGCCCAGCTCGAGCGCCTTCACGTAGTCGCGCTCGGCTTCGCGGTAGTCGCCGATGCGACGCAGCACGTCAGCGCGCCGCGCGAAGGCCTGACTCCAGCGCGGCGTGTTGTCCACGAGGTCGTCGTAAGGCTTGAGCAGGTCCTTCTTGGCCGCGCGATCCCCGAGTCGTGCGAGCACGACCAGCACCGATTCCGACAGTTTGAGATCCGCGCCGTTGAGCAGTGGATCGAGTGCCTTCTTCAGGTCATTGCTCGAATTCGTGACGAATAGCGGAAGCGCGTCGATAATCGCCAGACGCGTCGCGATGGGGAGCTTCGAATTCGACGCCAGTGCGATCAGTTCCTTCGCGTGGCCGATGCTCACCAACTCCGGCATGGCCTGGTAGTACCCCAGGATCCACAGCGCGTGTTTCGTGGAGCGCGCCTCGTCACCGAGCAGGCGACGCACTCGCTCCTCGGCCGCGGCGTTCTTGGCCTCGGTGATCACGCCGAGTGCGACGGCGCAAAGCGCATCGTCCTCGCCGTTGAATACATCGTCGAGCAACTTGGGGTCCTCGGGCCACAGCCGCAGCAGCGCGCGCGCCAAGGCTTCACGCAGTTGTCCGTTCGAACTCTGGAACGCTGCGTTCAGTGCCGGCCGCACACGCTCCCGTTCAGGACTGGTCTCCAGCACGCGGGCCGCCAGAATCCGACCTTCGGTGGTCCCCTTGGCCAACAAGTTCAACAGGTCCGCCGTGGCTGCGCGCGTGTCCATGCGCGCCAGCGCCGCGGCCAACTGGCGCGCGCGAAAGCGTTCCTTCTCCAACGAGGCATCGCCGACATCGAGCCAGCGGACGAACAACGGTGTGGCCTCCGAACCGAGGGCCACACACTCGTCGACCAGCCCATCGCGGGCCTGATCCGTTGGCGGCAGGGTCAGGGCCTCGAGCCGTTGGACCAAGGCCTCGAGATCCTTGCCCAACTTGGCGAACAGCTCGCCCTGCTTGAGGCGCGCCCGCGCCAGGAATTGCTCAAGCGACTCGAGCGGATCTTGTTGGATCGCGTGCAGCGCGTCGGGTTCCGGAGGCGGTGTCGGCGGTAGGAGCAGCATGGGCCAGAGTGTAGTCCGCCGAGCACTCGCCGTGACCCGCTCTTTGGCCAGGGACCTGTGATCGGGCAATGAGCCCGGGCGCCAGCGCCGCTCAGCGCACCCGCGGCGGCATCGGCCACAGCTCGAGGTTGCGGCCACTGCGCGCAAGTTGCCCCGGGCGCTGCGGGCCGCGGGTGGGGGCGGGCTTCTGTTCGGGCGCCCAGGAGCGCGAACCAGGTAGCACGGGGGCGGGAGCCATTCCGTAGATTGCGATCAGGCGTTGGCGGTGGCGGAAAATCCAGGACAGCATCGTCGGCGTTTGTCGACCCGCGGTCTGTCCAATATGGACTCAAAAAGCGGGTTTGCCTCGCGATCCCCTAAGGGCGGTGAACGCTCAGCCTACGCGCGCTTTCGCGAGCGCTCTTGGCGAGCGGGCACTTGCACGTTGCAATGTTCCGCCCAAGGAACCCCGTGAATCCCAGCTCCCCCTCAGAAGAAAGTTCGCGCGTGCACATCCACGGGCCGCCCATGGGCAGCCCTGGGTCCGCGGACTGTGATGTGGCCGTGATCGGTGGGGGCCATGCGGGCGTTGAGGCGGCCCTCGCGGCGGCGCGCCTTGGCGCACGCGTTCGCCTGTTCAGCCTGCGGCTCGACCGCTTGGGAGAAATGAGCTGCAACCCAGCGATCGGCGGGCTCGGCAAGGGGCAGCTCGTGCGCGAGATCGACGCCCTCGGCGGAGCCATGGGCAAGATCGCCGATGGCACCGGGATTCAATTCCGGATGCTGGGCAGCGCGAAGGGCGCCGCGGCTCGGGGCCCGCGCTGCCAGTCCGATCGACACGCCTATCGCGAGGACGCCACGCGGCGCCTGTTGGAGGCTCCGGGTGTGGAATTGGTTGAGGGGGCCGTCGAACGTCTGCTGATCGGCTCAGCCCGCGGCGTGTCCCAGGTCCAGGGCGTGCGGCTCGCCGACGGTCGCGAACTCACGGCGCGCGCCGTCGTCGTGACCACGGGGACTTTCCTGCGCGCCATCATGCACACCGGCGAGGCCCAGAAGAGCGGCGGTCGCGCAGGCGAGGCCTCCGCCGAGGGGCTCTCGTCGGATCTCGAGCGCCTGGGACTCGAGATGGGCCGGCTGAAGACCGGGACGCCGCCGCGCCTCGACGGACGCTCGCTCGATTTCGCGGCACTGGAGGCGCAGTACGGCGACGTGCGTCCTGTGCCCTTCTCGTTTTCCACGCCGCGCGCGGGCTTTCCGTCGCTGGCGCAGGTGGCCTGTCACGTGACCTGGACCAACGCTGCGACCCACGGGATCATTCGCGACAACATCGACCGCGCGCCGATGTACGCCGGCCGCATTCGCGGGGTTGGACCGCGCTATTGCCCGTCGGTGGAAGACAAAGTGATGCGTTTCGCGGACAAAGATCGCCACCAGGTGTTCCTCGAACCGGAATCCCTGGGCACGGACGTGATCTACGTCAACGGAATCTCCACATCGCTGCCCGGTGATGTGCAGGAAGCATTCGTGCACACGATTCCGGGGCTCGAACGCGCCAAGTTTCTGCGCCATGGTTACGCGGTCGAGTACGACTTCGTGATGCCGTCTCAGATGGACGACACACTCGCGGCGCGCAGCGTGGCCGGCCTGTACTTGGCCGGGCAGATCAACGGCACCTCGGGCTACGAGGAAGCCGCGGCCCAGGGGTTGATGGCCGGAGCCAA
>CANKOY010000063.1 GCA_947484275.1 Planctomycetota bacterium
CCAAGCTGAATGTCGCGGGTTCGAACTCCATCGCCCGCTCCAACTCTCTGTGTGGGCGTGGGTTCTGCGATGCGGCTGGCGCTTCGGGTATCGTAAGAGCCGCGCTCATTTGCGGCGCTTGCGCTGCAGCGGAAACTGCTGCCGACGCGAGGCGCGACTTCAGTTAGCGATGGAAGCGCCTCCACGTCGAGCGCGGTACACCTTGTGACGACCTGAAGCGAACCCACAGCTACAACCTCCATATGTTTCAACTCCGTCTCGCCTGCCACATCGTTTTCGCCACACTGACGATCATGTCGGCCTGCGTAACCCCTCCTGCCGGGAAGGTCCCCGCCGAAAACCCTCCTGCGCCCGCAGCGGAGAAAGGGGCCGTCGCGATCATTGGTACGGGCACGCTCGCCGGAGCCCTTGGACCGGCGTTGGGTGCGCAGGGGTATCGAGTGATCTACGGCAGCCGCGACCCCGGTCGTGACGCGGTTCGCGAGCTGGTGCAGCGGTCCGGGCCTAACGCATCGGCGGTCAGTCAGCCCGAGGCCGCGTCGCAGGCGCCGGTGGTCGTGCTCGCGGTCCCCGGTGATGTGGTGGTTGAGCTCGCTGGCAGCCTGGGTGACCTGGGCGGCAGGGTCGTCATCGACGTCAGCGGCGGCGAAAAGAAGGTGGCGCCAGATGGCTACCAGGAACTCACGTCCGAGATCGCGCGGGCGGAGGTCATCCAAGCACGCCACCCGACCATGCGCGTGGTCAGGATCAACCTGCCGAACATCGTCTACTTCATGGATCCGCTGCTCACGAAGACGCGGGCCACGGTGTTCGTCGCGGGCAACGATCCAAAGGCGCGAGAGACGGTGGCGAACCTCCTGTTCGATCTTGGCGTCGATCCCTGGGACGCGGGGCCAGTGCGTTTCGCGCGTTTGTTCGACGCGTTCAATACCCTGGCAAGCATTCCGGGGCAGCAGCGGCGCGCGGAGGGCTATCAGGTGGTGATGATGCCCACCGTTCCCTTCTCGTGTTTCTTCGACACGGTGCAGTTCTTCGGGTACGGGGAGCCCGCGGAGTTGAAGCAGCTCCCGAAGTTTCCGCGACGCGAGCCGGCGCCGACCTGTGAGGAGTGGATGCGCCGCCTTCCGCCGATGGCGCCACCACCTCAGTGACGACGGGTAACGTCGCCGTCGAACGCGCGGACTACCTGCGCCTGCGACGCGTGGACGGGTCCGGGTGCCATCAGCGAACGAATCGTAATCCGCGATCAGGAGTCGTCGGAGACGAAGGCTCGGGCCAGGCTCACACCCACGCCAACAAGGCCGCAAGCGGGGAACCAGCGGGGAACTTCCGGGGAACCGCCTCCGGCTTCACAAGCTGAATGTCGCGGGTTTGAACTCCATCGCCCGCTCCAAGGCCTTGCCCAAGCGGGTCCAGGCGGCCGGTTTCCGGTGCTCCACTGGTGTCGTGCCGGCCGAGCGTGCAGTCTGACTCCGTGCCACACCCGCTCAGCCCCGCGCTTCGATCAGCCTACTACGCGGCGTCGACGGCGGACTTCCGGTCCGCTTCGGTCAGCACGGTAATCGGGGAACTCACGCGCGCGAGCGCCTTCGCGGTCGAACTGTCGCAAGTGGCGGCGTGGGCGCGCGAAGTCGAGATCCTGCAGCGCGTCTTGGCGGAGGTGGAGGGCCACCTCTTCCTCGAGTTCGATGTCCCGCGGCTGGGCTCGCGCATCGACGCCGTGGTGCTCGCCGGCGCTGCGCTGATCCCGATCGAGTTCAAGGTCGGTGCGACACAGTTCCCGCGCGGAGACATCGATCAAGCGTGGGACTACGCGCTCGACCTGAAGAACTTCCACCGCGGCAGCCACGCCGCGCGCATCTTCCCGATCCTCGTTGCGACGGAGGCTGCTCGCTCGGATGATGCGTGGGCGTCCATGAGTTGCGCCCGCGCTATCCGCTCGTGGTCACGCGGGACCTGCAGCGCGCAAAGTCTTGGGTGCGAGCCCAAGCGCGTGGAACCGAACGATTCGGGCTCGTGGCGTCGTCCCAGGCTGAGCGTCTCAAGCCGCACGCAATCGACGTGCGCGCGGCGATCGACCCTGTGCACTGGTTCCTCGACGACAGGGAGGACACGCGCTCGTCCTTCTACCTGGAGGACGCGGCCACCGAGTTCCAGGTGCAAGGCCTCGAGCTCGACTGGATCTGCGCGACTTGGGACGCCGACTTGCGGATGCGCGACGGACAGTGGCTGCACCGCAAGTTCCACGGCAAGCAGTGGAAGCGGGTCAAGGATGTCGCGACCCAACGCTACTTGGTGAATGCCTATCGCGTGCTGCTGACGCGCGCACGGCAAGGCATGGCGATCTTCGTTCCGCCTGGCGACTCAGATGACCCGACCCGCCTGCCCGAGTATTACGACGAGACGTTTGCGTACCTGACCTCCGTGGGCATCGAGAGCCTCTAGGTGACCCGCCACGGAGCGGGGGTGGGTTCACCATTCACGCTTCCAGGGCGTCACGGGGAGAAGTTCTGACCCGAGGTTCGCCCGCAAAACCCGGCGAAAACGGCCGCTTCAAGGACCCCATCCCCAGCCGGGGCGCTACGGTGACGGCATCATCAAGGGCTTGGATTTCCTGTCCTTAAGCTGCCCGAGTTCATGCGCCCCGAGGCCGAGGTGCAGAGGCTCTTTCCGCTGATGGTGCTGGCCAACTTGATCCTGACCGGCGCGTTCGTGTGGATCTACTCGCGCGGGATCGAGAGCAGGTCCTGGTGCGCACAGGGCGTGCGCTTCGGCGCGGCCGCGGCGTTGCTCACGATCGTGCCGACGTATCTGACCTACTACATCGTTCAACCGATGCCGGGGATCCTGGTCGCGAAGCAAATCGCCTTCGACAGGATTCTGGTCCTCCTGCTCGGCGTCCTCGCGGCCATGATGCTGCGCAAGCCCGGGGCCGGACCGAAGCCGGAAGCCGCAAGGCATGCGTGTGCGTGACGGTGACGTGGCATGCATCAAAGGACTGACTCATTGCTGCTGAGCGAGGCGACCATCGCCGTGGACGCGCGGGTCCTCCGCGAGGCTCGATTCGCCCGTCCCACCACCACCCAAGGCGCGAGGCCTTTGCCTTTTGCCGCGGCGCCGTAGGGTTACTGCTTGCCTGGGCTGTCCTAGAGCCTGCATCCCTCACCACCCCCAAAGCAGCTTGGCCATGAAAACACTTCCGATCCTGCCCAGCGTTCTCCTCGCCATCCTCGCATCCGCCTGTTCGACCACGCATTTGTCCCTTGCGCCGCTGGAGGGGCCGACTGAGGTTCCGCTGACCTGGCGCGCGGGGTGGGAGCAGACGCCCACCCATGCCGAGGCGGGCGAACTCGACACCTCGGTCGACTTCTCCAGCTTCACTGCTGTGAACACGACCGACGTCAATGTCGTCGTCGTGCGCCTGGGGCTTTCCGAGAGCGAAGCGCTGCTTGGTGAGATTGGCTCGCGGCCGGCGGCGTTTCAGGTGGCGCCGGCGGAGATCGAGCGCATGTTGAGCGCGATTAGCGCGCAGGACGGCGGGCGGATCACCGACCTGGGTTCCATCGGCGTGGCGCCCGACAGGGCCGGTCGCGTTGCCATCACCGGGCAGAAGGCCTACATCGCCGCGTTCGAAGTCTCGCAGACTCCCGGCCACGCCATCGGCGATCCGATCGTCCAGGTGGCCGAGCACGGAATCACGGTGCACCTTGCTCCGCGTGCGAGCACTGAAAAGGGCGCGCTCGATCTCGATGTGAACCTGACGCTCAAGAATCTCGAACTGCCGATGCGCGAGCGCAAACTCACGCTCTTTGGATCCGCAGAGCCCGTGACCGTGCAGGAGCCGGCGGCGCTGATCCAACGCATCCAAGTGAACGCATCGCTTTCCGGCGAGCGCGCGCTTCTAATCGCCGGAATCCAGACACTCGAGAAGGGCGAGACGCATCTGATCGTTCTGCGGCGAAACTAGTGGACCCCTCAGGCCGCGTCGTGGGCGAGCGCGCGCTCGATCGCACGCCAGCGGAAGCGCCGGTGCGGAGCGATGAAAGGCGCGCGCGCTAGAGCTTGCTTGGTTTGACTGGCGAACAGACGCAGGTCGTCCGCGCGATCCATGGAGCCCGCGGCGGCAGCAGCGAGCAGCCAGGCGTCGGCGGAGTCGTGTTTCAGAAGCGGCTGGGCCGCGGCGACGGCCTGGCGGAGCATGTTCGCGTCGAGCATGGCTTCGACCACGCCCAGGCGCGCTTCTAGATGATCGCGCCGCGAGTTGAGTGCCAGTTCGAACGCGTCGCGAGCCTGGAGCGGGCGCGCGGCGAGCAGGCGCACGGTTCCAAGACGCGTGGCGGCGCACCAGGGAGTTGCGGTCGGCAGTCCGATGCTCCCCAGTGCGTCGGCATCCGCGGAGGCACTGCGGGACAGGGCCGTTTCCGCGCGGGCCAAGAGCACGTCTTGCTCCTCGGTGTGATTCGACTCCAGTGCAAGCCGCTCGCAGGCGCTGCCCTCCAGGAGCAGGAAGCCAGGATGTTCACCGCACAGTGAGCGCCCGCCAGTCAGGACCTCGAGCACCTCGGCCCCGCGACCCGCCTGCAGCAGGAGCCAGGCGTGGAGGCCCAGGGTTGGAATCAGCTTCGCGTTCCCCGCAGACGCGCCGCGCGAGCGAACCGCGCTCCAAATGCGCGAAGTCTCGCCCAGGGCCGCTGCGTGTTCGCCGCTGCGCGCGAGTTCGCGGGCGCAGACCGCGCGCAGTGCAAGGTCGCCGGGATGTATGTCGAGGAGTCGCGCACCGCACGCCGGCCGCAGGAGCGGAGCATCGATGATCTCCACGTTGCGTTCGCGCGCGGAAAGCCAGCCGGAGAGTTGGCCTGTCTCAGCGCTGTCCCAGCGCAGGTCATCCGTGCGCCTAAACAACCGTGGCAGCAGCGAGATTTCAGCGCCGCGACCGCGACCGTCGCTCGCGGCGTCGCTCGCCCAGTAGGAATCGTTGGGATGGGGGGCATCGGGGCCACCGGGGCCAGCGGAGATTTCCCGCACGGGCAGCAGTCCCAGATCCAGTCGGTCCCGTCGCAGCGCGCGGCGCAGCGCCTCGCAGGCGCCAGGTCCCAGGCGTTCATGGGCGTCGATGGCGAGCACGAAGCCGCTCTGCACCGTCGAGATCGAGAAGTTCCGGGCGGCCGCGACGTCGCCGCCGCTCGTCTTGAACTCGAACACATCCGAGCCGCGTTCGCGCGCGAGCGCGATTGTCCCGTCGCGGCTGCCGAGGTCGACGACGACCACGCGATCCGCCACGGCTTGCAACGCTGCCAGGCAATCAGGCAGGGCGCGCTCTTCGTCGCGCACGATGACACAGGCCGTGAGCACTCTCAGGGCCTCGGACTGTGCTCGTCATGCCGCGGAGGTTGCGGCAGGGGCGCGAGGCGTTCGGTGGACGCCGAGAGGGGTACGCGCAGTTCATCCGATGGCCAGTGGCGCGCAAGCATCGGTTCCAGATGCGCCTCATCCAACGGGCCTGCCGAGGGATCAAGTTTCCACTTCGCGGCGAAGCGCAGTCCGTTCGCCAGCAAGAGCTCGCTCGTGCGTTCGAATTCCAGCGCACCCTCCGGCACCTGCCGCTTCACGAACACGTCGCGGGCGCAGCGATTTCGAAAGCCCGCCAGGGTCGCGCGCAGGGTGAAGTCCTCGTCTTCGTAGCCTGCTGGCCAGAAGCGCTCGTCGAACCCGCCGATGGCGTCGAGGACGCGCCGCGAAAACAACAGGCAGAATCCGTCGAGCACCGGGCCGAGGAAGTGGCGGCGGTGCTGGGTCTGCGCGACATCGCGCGCGAAGGCGGCGAGTGATTCGGCGTCCGCACTACAGGTCAGCGAAACTCGCTGTCCAGGGGACGCACGATCGCTCACGGGCGCGATGCAACCCGAGCACGGATCCACTTGCGCATGGTAGAGCAGACGTTCCAGCCAGTCCTCTGTCACCAGTACGTCGCTGTGAAGGAGCGCGATGTACTCGCCGCGGGAACTGGACAGCGCCAGGTTTCGCGCCTGGGCCAGACCGAGCTCTCCAGCGGTCGCGATCAAGCGCACGTCGGGCTGCGCGGAGAGAAACTCGGCGCTGCCAGCGCTCGGGCCGCTCTGAACGAACAGAAACTCGGTCGGATGACGCGGACGGTTCGCCAGGCGCAGTCGCGTCAGACACTCGCGCGTCCGAGCGAGCGGGCCAGCGAAGGTCACGATGATCGACGTCAGCTTGCCACTCGCAGGACCGTCGCGCATGACGACTTCAGGATCCCAGCCCGCGAGTTCCAGCAACTGTCCGCGATGGAACGGCACGAAGGACAGACGCTGTGCAAGCGATCGCAGTTCCGCGAGTACCGCCGGAGGGATCGGCGTCGATGACGGCTCGGCTTCCAGGCGGCCCATGCGCTTCAAAAACTCGAGGCTCTGGGGGTAGTAGGCCTCGGCAACGCTGAGGGCCTGAGCGATGGCTCGGGCCGCGGCTCGCGGCGCACTGGGCTGCCCGGGTCCCTGAGCTCGCTGGTAAACAGGATCCTTGCCGTGCAGGAGCCCCAGTCGCGCCGAGTGAACTCCGTGGCGCACCGCTCGCGCGAAAAACTCTGCAGCCGTCATGGCGTGGGCGCGTTCGCAGGCGAGATCACTGCGATAGAGCACGGAGTAGCCCTGCTTCTCAAGTCGCAGGCCGAGTTCTAGGTCATCGCAGAGCCCTTCGCCGAACCGCGTTTCATCAAATCCGCCGACTTCGTGCAGTGCCACCAGGGGCACGCTCAGGTTGCATGCCCAGAAATACGGCCAGGGGTGCAAAGCTCCATCGCGCAGGCGCGCGCTGTCGAACAGCAGGTCCGAGTCGTCGAGCACTTGCGCGAATGGCCGCTGCAGGGCCGCCGGGGAGAAATCGAACCTCCCCAGGACGGCGACCTTGTCGGTGCGCGTCCCGTGGATGTCGAGATGGCGTTCGAAGAGCTCGAAGGCAGGCAGGGCGTCATCGGTCAGGAACAGGACCACGGCCCCGCGACAACGACCGAGCGCCAGGTTGCGCGCAGCAGCTGGGTTCGCCTGGTCCTGCCGCAGGAGCGTCAGCGAAAACCGGTGCGCGGCAATGTCGACCGTTGCGGTCTGCGAACCGCCGTCGTCCACGACGATCACTTCAAAGCGCCGCGCGGCCAATGTCTGCTGGTCGCAGCGCGCGAGGAAGCGTTCGAGCTGCACTCCACGGTCGCGGGTCGGTACGACGACCGAGAGTTCGGGAAGCTGACCGACGACCTGGGGCATGGGCTGTTCTAGCTACTTGTGTTCAGTTCGTCCGGCCACGCGTTGCGCATGCTCCTGGCGCGAGTACTCGCGCGCGTAGTTGCGCACGACATCGGCCATGGAGGAAGCCGTTCGGGCGATGATCTCCATGGCCTCGCGCAACTCGTCTGGATCGGAACTGGCCTTCGTGGCCTCGGCGTGGGCGAGAACCACGCACAACATGTTGTTGACGCGGTGCACGAACTCGCGCGGACTGGCTCGGGGCAGGGCCGGGGGAGGATTGGGGTCGGGTTGCATCTTGGTTGGAGCTCGCGGTAATCCCTCGTAGCTCTGGTCTTCGGCAGGGGCGCGCGATTCCCTGAGCGTTGCGAAGCGCGTCGGAGCAGTGTTGAGAAAAACGACACCGCGGAACCTGGATCCGGGGCAAGCGGCGGGACTTTCGGGAAAGTCACTCCATTGAATGCAAACCGCCGTCGACGCGCCCCGCGCGGCGGGTGGCATGCCGCTTGCCAGGGACCGTGCGCGAGGCCGACCAACGGGCCCGCGAATCCATGCTTACTTTCCTACTTGCCGACGCGCTGCCCGCGAAGCCTTCCCTGGGACCGGACATGATGCAGTACCTCGGCGTCTGCGTCGGGTTGATTCTGCTGATCGTTGCCGGCGGCTGGGCGTTCAAACGCCTGTTCTCCCGAACACTCAGCGCCCGCGCCGCGCGCCGTTCGCTGCAGGTGATCGACATGCTGCCCCTCGGCGGACGCCAGAAGCTGGCCGTCGTGCGCTGCTACGAGCGCACGTTCGTCATCGGGCTAGGCGACAAAGAGCTGTGCCTCGTGGCTGAACTCGACGGCCAGGCGACGCCAGAACTGGCGGCCACAAGCGTCGAACCCCTGGCCTCAGAGGCGGATCAATCTGCGTTCCAACGCCTGCTGCGTTCGGCCGTTCCGCGCGCTCCGCGCAAGGTCGCGCCTCCCGGTCGGGCCGCGAAACAGGCGCTTTCACCTGAGGGGGTGCTCGGATGAGCGCACTTCGCTGGATCCTCACACTGGCGCTCGCGGCGGTTCTCTCGACCGCGGCGAGCGCTGCACAATCGCCGGCTGCAACTGATCCGGCGGCGATCGTGGATGCGATCATGACCGTTGCGCCTGACGCGCCCACTGCGACGAACGCGACAGGCGCCGAGTCCACAACGGGATTGAACGAGGGCGTCGACGGCATCACGCGCCTGATCGGCGAGGAACGCATGGCGACCTCGATCGAGGTCGCGGTGCTCCTGACCGTGCTTTCACTCCTGCCGGCGATCCTGATCACGATCACGAGCTTCACGCGCATCGTAATCGTGTTGTCCTTCGTGCGCCGCGCGCTATCGACCAATGAACTCCCGCCGAACCCGGTGATCATCGGCCTCGCGCTGTTCTTGACCACGTTCGTGATGGCCCCCGTGGCCACCAAGATCCAGGAAAACGCCTGGAAGCCCTACCGCGCGGGCACTGTGACACTCGAGCAGGCCGGCGACGCAGCCTGGGTCGAGCTGTCGCGCTTCTTGATCGCGAACACGCGTCAGAGCGAACTCGACATGTTCAAGGAACTGGCCGAGATCGAACACACCGAGGGCCCGGCGAACGCCGAACTGCCCCTGCGCGTGGTCGTTCCAGCCTTCGTGCTCTCGGAGCTGAAGACCTCGTTCCAGATGGGCTTTCTGCTGTTCCTGCCATTCCTCGTGATCGATCTCGTGGTGTCCAGCGTGCTGCTCTCCATGGGCATGTTCATGTTGCCACCGGTGATGGTCTCGACGCCGATCAAGATCCTGCTGTTCGTCCTCGTCGACGGCTGGCACCTGGTCTGCCACTCCCTCGTGACCTCCTTCGTGACGAGCTGACATGCAACATCTCGACATGCAAGTCACGGAATTGGCCCGTGACCTCCTGTGGACGACGATCGTGGTCACTGCACCGGTGCTGCTTACCGGGCTAGTGGTCGGCGTCGCCATCAGTTTGTTCCAGGCGCTGACCTCCGTTCAGGAACAGTCGCTCTCCCAGGTGCCGAAGATGATTGCGGTCATGGTCGTGACCCTGCTGTTGCTGGCCCCGTGCCTCGCGATCCTGCGCGACTACGCCGAACGCGTGTTCGGCATGCTGGTGAGCTTCGGACTCTCGTGATCCCCGCGATCGAAAGCCTGCCCGAGCTGCTGTCCCCCGGCGCCGTTGGCGCTTTCGGGCTCTACCTCGTGCGCACCAGCACCATGGTGTTCGCCGCACCGATTTTCGGCACGGGCGCGGCTTACTCGATGCACCGCATCGCGCTGATCGTTGCGCTGTCGTTCTTGTCCTACACGGGCTCAGGGTCGCCGCTGCCGGAAGCGCCGACTGCTTTCGAGTTCGGCGTGTTCGCGGGCCGCGAGATCCTGATCGGGCTGGCCCTGGGGTTCGTGCTTCAGCTCGCGACCCTGGCCGTGCGCGTCGGTGGCGAAATGATCGGCCAGGAAATGGGCTTCTCCATGGCCAACCAGGTCGATCCGCAGACCGGCGTCAACATGCCGGTGGTCGCGCAACTGTACGACGGCTTGTTCCTGATCGGCTTCCTGGCCGTGGACGGACACCACTGGCTGATTCGGGCCTTGTTCAGTTCCTTCGAGCGCGCGCCCGTGGGCCAGATCGGCGGCACGGCCCAACTCTCCGCCGCGATTGAAACCCTGTTCATCCAGATGTTCAGCGCTGGCGTCGTGTTCGCCGCGCCGGTGCTGGTTCTGATGTTCTTGGTTTCGATGATGATCGCCTTGATCGGTCGCGCGGTGCCGCAGATCAACCTGATGGACACCGGCTTCACCCTGCGCATCCTTGGCGCGCTCCTGGCGATGTTCGCCTTCGCGCCGATGATGGCGCCGGCCATGGAGCGCCTGTACGGCGGCGTGCAGATGGGTCTCAACACCGTCCTCGATTCCCTGCAGCCGAGCTGAGTCATGGCCGAGGAAAACGACGAAGACGCCAAGGTTCTCGACGCCAGCCCACGGCGGCGCCAGGAGGCGCGCGAGAAGGGACAGGTTGCGCTGTCGACCGAGGTCATCGTGGCCGCGCTCTTGGGCGGATGGCTGGCGAGCTTCGCGATCGCGGGCGGTCCCCTGGCGGCGACCCTAGGGAATTCACTGGCGCGCACCGCCGATGGACTGGCGACTTTCGGGCGCGTGGAACTCACGCCACACGAAGCGGTGGCGCAGTTCTTCGCTGTGTCCCTGCCCGCGGCAAAGGCCGTGCTGTTTCTGATCCTGCCGTTGTTCGCACTGGGACTGCTCGTCAGCTACGGACAAATCGGATTCTCGATCTCGCCCAAGGCCGTGGGTCTGGAGTTCAGCAAGATTTCACCGAGCAGCGGTTGGAAGCGCATTGCTTCGATGCGCTCTGTGGTCCGCACTGGGCTAGGCGTGGCGAAGATTGCCGTCATCGCCACGGCGATCATCGCCGTTGCGCTGGGGCAGGTGAACGGCGTGGCCAATCTCAGCGACAGCGACCTCGGCCCGGTGCTCGTCGCCGCCGGTCACATGGCCTTCAAGGCGGTCATCGCGGCCATCGTCGCCATGCTCGCACTGGCGGCCGCGGACATGTTTTACCAGCGCTGGCAATTGTCGAAGGACCTGCGGATGACCAAGGAAGAAGCGCGTCAGGAAAACAAACAGGACGAGGGCGATCCGCACGTCAAGGGCCGCATCCGCCGCCTGCAGCGCGAGATCGCCACGCGGCGCATGATGGCCGACGTTCCCAAGGCGACTGTGATCGTCACCAACCCGACGCACTACGCGGTCGCGCTGAAGTACTACAAGGACGGCTTCGACGAGCGCGGCCGCAAAGTCAATCCCTCGGCGCCGCGCGTTGTGGCCAAGGGCGTCGATTTGATGGCGCAGCGCATCAAGGAACTCGGTCGCGAAGCAAACGTGCCGCTGTACGAGGACGTGCCCCTCGCGCGAGCCCTTCACGCGAGCTGCGAGATTGGCGACGAGATCCCGAGCGAACTGTTCACCGCCGTGGCCGAGGTACTGGCCTATGTCTACCGCGTCCAGGGCACCAGGCAATCAGCCTGATTAGGAGTCGAACGTGACCAAAAGTACTCCCATCGACATCAACGGCGGCCCCGTGACGCGCGTGGGTCAGTTCCTGCAGCGCTGGTCGGATTGGATCCTGGGCCTTGGCGTGCTCGGGTTGATCCTGACCTTGATCTCGCCCATTGCGCCGTGGTTCCTCGACGTCCTGCTGGCGTTGAACATCGCCGGATCACTGCTGCTCCTGCTCTTGGTGCTCGCCACGCGCGCATCACCGGAGCTGAGCGTGTTCCCCACGCTGCTCTTGTTCGCAACGTTGTTCCGCCTGGGTCTCAACGTCGCCAGCACGCGCCTGATCCTCAGCGGCGGCGACGCGGGGCAGGTGATTTCGTCCTTTGGCTCGTACATGGCCGGCAGCAACCTGACGGTCGGCTTCGTGCTGTTCCTGATCCTGATCGTGATCCAGTTCGTCGTGATCACGAAGGGCTCCAGCCGCGTCAGCGAAGTGACTGCGCGTTTCGTGCTCGATGCGATGCCCGGCAAGCAGATGGCGATCGACGCGGATCTCAACAGTGGACTGATCACTGTGGACGACGCGCGCGCCCGGCGCGAAAAAATCGCCTCGGAAGCCGAGTTCTACGGCGCGATGGATGGCGCCACCAAGTTCGTCCGCGGCGACGCCGTCGCGGGTTTGATCATCACCGCCATCAACCTGATCGGCGGCATCGCCATCGCGACCATAGGCGGGCTGTCGATCGCCGAAGCGGGAGCCAGGTACTCGATCCTGACCATCGGCGACGGACTGGTTTGTCAGATTCCCGCGCTCCTAGTCTCCACCGCCGCCGCGGTGCTTGTGACCAAAGCCTCGTCCACCACGAGCCTTGGCGTCAACGTCCTGGCCCAGGTCAGCGGCCGCCCGCGCGCGACACTGATCGCCGCGGGGATGGTGTTCGCCATCGCCTTGTTGCCCGGACTGCCGAAGCTTCCGTTCCTGCTTCTCGGTTCGCTGTTGCTCGTGGGTTGGCGCGCCACGCGCGACTCAAAAGGCCCCGACGAGCTGAGCGGCAAGCCGGCGCTCGCCAGCGCGGCTCAGTCCAAAGCGCAGGGTTCGGGGGCCGAGCCCAGCGCAACGGAAAAGGAAGCGCTCGAAGTCGAGGACCTGTTGCGCATCGATCGCGTCTCGATCGAAATCGGATACCGGCTGATTCCGCTGGTGCAGGCCCCGGGCGGCAGCGGCATCCTCGACCACATCGCACAACTGCGGCGGCGTTTCGCCAGTCGCGAGGGGCTCGTGTTGCCGCCTGTGCGCGTCAAGGACAACATCCGCCTCGCGCCCGGCGGATATCGAATCATGCTTGGCGGCCAAGAGGTCGCCCGCGGCGAAGTCGAAGTCGGCCATTGCCTCGCGATGGACCCGGGCACCGCCAGCGGCAAGCTCAAGGGCAAACAGACCACAGATCCCGCCTT
This sequence comes from Planctomycetota bacterium, assembly GCA_947484275.1. Taxonomy (GTDB): domain Bacteria; phylum Planctomycetota; class UBA1135; order UBA1135; genus JADJQU01. The sequence goes on from CANKOY010000063.1 coordinate 12,745, forward strand.
CGGTCTGCCGGCGTGGTGGATCCACGACTCGAACCGCGACGAGGCGGAGATGAAGGGATTCACGGTCGTCGATCCCACCAGTGTGCTGGTCACGCACTTGACCGAGGTGCTGCGCCACTCGCTCGGCGACTTGATTACCCGCGACGACGTCAAGGAACTGGTCGAGAACGCCAAGAAGATCGCGCCCGCGGTTGTCGAAGAGCTCGTCCCCGCGCGCATTGGCTACGGCGATGTGCAGGCCGTGCTCAAGAACCTGCTGCGCGAGGGCGTCTCGATCCGAAACCTGCCGGCGATTCTCGAGGCGATCGCCGACAACTGCGCCAAGGTCAAGGACCCCGACCAACTGTCGGAGCTCGTGCGTCAGCGCTTGGCGCGCGCGCTCGTGGAGCAATACTCTGACAAGGCTGGCACGGTACACGCCGTGACGCTGGACCCGGCGATCGAAGCGCGGCTGGCCTCCGCTGTGGGCAACCAGCCCGACCCGCGCGCCGAACCGCTCAGCCCCGCTTACCTTTCGCGGCTCGTGGGACGCATCGGCGAGCAGATCGCTCACTCGACAAAGGGCGGCAAGGAAACCGTGCTCATCGTGCGCTCGAACGTGCGCCGCTTTCTGAATGAGCTGGTGCGCGTTTCGCTGCCGAAGGTGTCAGTGCTCTCTTACAACGAAGTCGTCCCGGCGCGCGCCGTGGAGACGCTCAGCATCGTGCGCATGGAGGATGAGGCATGAGAATCCATCGAATTCGTGGTCGAAGTCTGCAGGAGGCTCTGGAGCGCGCGCGCGTGCAACACGGCGCAGGCGCACTCGTCCTGTCTCAGGAGTCCGCCGAAAATGGCGATGTCCTGCTGGCGGTCAGCGAGCGCCGTCAAGCCGAGAACATCGTGTTCCCAAGCGTCTCCCTGAAGACTCCGCGCGCCGCTGTTCAAGCTGCGGCCCCCGCGCGTGTCCTGGATCAGACCGAGTCCGCTGTGGCGGAGGAGCGCGGCGCAAGCGACGTTCGCGCGCGGCTGGAGCGTTCGCAGGTGTCCAGCGAGTTGATCGAACGCGTCGTGGCTGGCGTGCGCGCGAACAACGCCCTCGGAGCTTTCGCCATCGACGCGGCCGCGGCGGAGTTGTCGCGCATCGTGCGCGTGGCCTCATCGCCGCGGGCCGACGGCCGCATGCGTGCCCTGGCCTTTGTCGGTCCTACGGGCGTGGGCAAGACCACGACCCTCGCAAAACTGGCCGTGCGCCTGGTGCGCGCTGGGCGCCGCGTGGCCCTGGTCTCCACGGACACACACCGCGTTGGCGCCTATGAGCAACTGGCTGCCTACGGCGAACTCCTGCAGGCTCCCGTGCGCCGTGCGCGCGACGGAGACGAGTTGGTTGCGATCGCGGCGGAATCAGGGCACGTGGATGCGCTCCTGATCGACACCACCGGTCGCTCTCCAAAGGACGCCGCCGCGCTCGAGCGCCTCGCGCGCAGTCTGGAATCAACGCGCCTGCGCACGCAGCTCGAAACCTACCTGGTGCTCGCCGCGAGCGCCTCCCGCGAAGCACTGTCGAGCGCATCGGCCGCTTTCGAAGCCGCGCGTCCGACCGCCGCGATCCTGACCAAGCTCGACGAAACGCGCGCGCCGGGGGCAGCGGTGGAAATCGGCTCGGCCTGCGGCAACGGGCTGTTGTTCCTGTGCGACGGCCAGGAAGTCTCAGAACACCTCACGCGCGCATCGAACGATGGTTGCGCCGACCTGATCCTCCGCGGGAGGCTCGCATGAGCACCACAATGCAAATGACCGTGCACGCTCCGGTTCGGCTCGCCGCGCCCTTCGTCCTGGTCAGCAGCGGGAAAGGCGGCGTCGGCAAGACGATGCTTGCGGTCAACCTGGCGGTGCAGCTCGCCTCCAGTGGCAAGCGGGTGCTTCTTGCGGACCTCGACCTCGGCCTCGCTGACGCGCACATCTTCGTTCGCATGCATCCAGAGGCCTCGATTGCCGACGCGCTCTCGGGCCGGCGCGCGATTCAAGACTGTGTCGAACGCGCTCCAGGGGGCTTCGATCTGCTGGCGGCCGAGTCGGGCGAGGCCCAATGGGTCCGCGACGACGACGAGCGCTGTCCGCGCGTGCTCGCGCTGCTGGCCGAACTGTCCTCGAACTACGACATCGTGATTGGCGACGCCGGCGCGGGCATCGGTCAAGACGTGCTGCGCCTCAGCGCGGCCGCGGATCGCGTGCTGATCGTCACCACACCGGATCCGGCTGCGCTGGCGGACGCGTATGGCTTGATCAAGGCCATCGACGCCCATGGTCGCGAGCTCAACCTGGACTTGCCCACACCCGAACTCGTTCTCAATCAGGTGGACAGCGCCGATCAGGCCGACGGTCTGGCGACGAAACTGCGCGGCATCTGCGAACGATTCCTGGTGCGCTCCCCGCGTTTGGCCGGCTGGCTGCCGCGCTCGGCGCTGGTGGGGGCCTCGATCGCTTCCCAGCGGCCCTTCGCCATGGACCGGCCCCTGTGCCTCGAGAACCACTGTCTGCGGCTCCTGTCAGAGCGCGTGCGGCGCTGGTTCCCAGGCTTCCCAGCCTTGAAACCGTCGCTTAAGGCCTGAGGCCCGGGACGGTCGAAAAAATTGCCATGACCCCCGGTCTGATCAACGCTTGGAGCGATCTCGGCAGGCAGTTCGCCGTGCTTGCGGGCATGGTCACCGCGCTGATGTCCCTGGTGGCCGGGTGCCCTCTGTGGGTCGCCAGCATTCGCGGGGCGGCCGCGATCCTGGGCGTCGTGCTGATCGTGGACCTCATTGGCCGACTGATCGTCTGGTCCACCGTCGGCGATCGCGAGGAGCGCACTGCGCGCGTTGCGGCCGCGAGCGCCCAAGTTCGCAGCGCCAACCAGGAGCGCCTGTGATCCGCGAGCACATCGAATTCTGTCTATCCAGGGGCCTCTGTGGCTGACCTCTCCGGCTACGTGCGACCGGTGAACGTGGATCGCGAGAAGCTGATCCTCGAACACGTTCCGCTCCTGCGACACATCGTTGGTCGCATGGCACTCGATCTGCCCGCGAGCGTCGACCGCGAGGACCTGGCGGGCTACGGCATGCTCGGCTTGATCGCCGCAGCCGACTCCTTCGACGTGGAGCGCGGCCTGAAATTCTCGACCTACGCTTTCCCGAAGATCCGCGGCGCGATTCTCGACGAGTTGCGTCGTCAGGACTTCCTGCCGCGCGGACGGCGCGAAAAGGTCCGCGAAGTCGAGCGCGCGGTGGCTCGCATCAGCCAGAAAAACGGCGTGCCGCCTTCGACCGAAGATCTGGCCAAGGAACTCGAAGTCAGCGTCGAAGAAATCGAGGAAGTGTTGCTCTCGGCCAAAACCGCCGGCCGCACCACCATCGAGGACTCCGAAGGCGAGGGCCTGGCGAACATGCTCACCGATCCGCGCTGTGACAGTCCTCACGACAGCGCAGAATTTCAGGAGAGCAAGGAGCGACTCGAGCGTGCGATTCACAACCTGTCCGATCAGGACAAGCTGGTCGTGACGCTGTACTACGCCGAAGACCTGATGCTGCGCGAAATCGCCGAAGTGATCGGCGTCACCGAATCGCGCGTGAGTCAAATCCATACGCGCGCCCTGTACCGACTCAATCGCGAGCTCGGAGGCAGCGCGTGAGCGAATTCAGAATTGCGCCGTTGGAGCGCTTCCAACCCTCGCCGATCCAGGATCGCCCAGCGCGAGATCAGTCGCCCAAGGGTGGACGGTCCGCGGCGCGGGACGGACGCGACACGCAAGAGGAGTCCCTCGGCGCTCAGCAAAAGACCGGTGAGCAATCAGGGCGTGACGATGAGATCCAGTCCGAAGGAGCCGTCGATGTCCTCGCCTGAGAATCAGCCGCGCGTGCAATCGATCATCAAGCACGACCGCGTGCGCAAGGCGGGAGACTTCGTCGACGCGGCATCGGCGCTGCCTGCCCGCGCGGGAGTCCGGGGAGATGGCGCGGGCCGCTGCAAGAAGAGCGTCCAAATACTGCGCGAGAACGATGTCGTTCACGCCCTCGAAGTCCGCTGCTCGTGCGGGGAAGTCACAGTCGTCGAAATCGAGTACGGGCCGACCACGGCCTAGGAGACCACCGATGCGTCGTAGCGAAATTCTGCTCCTCGGAGCACTAAGCCTCATCCTCTGCAGTTGCCAACTCATCCCGACCAGTTGGGGCAAGGGTGGCATTGCTCCCGCGGTTCTCCCGAATACCACGCCACAGACGAGCGAGTCGGTGCTTTACGCACGCGACGGTTCGGTCGTCGACTCCGCAGGTGCTCAGTCGGACTCGAACATGCCTCGCCGAGAAGTCCAAAACGGCGACGGCACGCGGATCAAAATCCTCGAACTCTACGAGCGCGTGGTCGCCGAGCGCGATCAACTGCGCCTGACTCTTGCCGCGCGCGATAGCGAGCTCGCTCAGGCCCGCCACCAGTTGGCGACCGAAAGCGCGCGGGCCAACGATTTCGAAGCGCGCATGCGCTCGGCGGATCACTCGAACATCGAGCTCGCCAATCAGAATCTGGACCTCGCCGGCCGACTGACGACCGCGCAGATTCGCAGGCTTGAGGCTGAGAAGAAATGGCTGGAGATGTCGATTTCCGTGCCGAACAAGACCGTGGCCGGCGTCGAGAATGCACCGGAGTCCATGGTCAAGAACACGATCAAGGCGAGCACCGAGCCCGTCCAGCATCAATGATCCGCTCGGGCCTAATCGCAGCGCTGCTCGCATGCGTCAGCGCCTGCGCGTTCACCAACGTTGGCGTCTGGTCCCAGGCGACCCTGGCCCGCGGGCAAGCGGCGGCGGATTTTTCAAGCTATCGCGTGCAGCGCGTGGCGGTCGTGCCGTTCACAGGCGCGGATCTCGATCAGGAGCGCTCGCGCGACTTGCAAAATGGCCTTGCCCTGGAAATGGCGGCGCGGGTGAAGTTCGAGCTCGTTCAGCTGTCGGCCCTCGATCTGGCGGAAATTCAACGCGCGGATCCACATCGCCGCGGCTCCTACGCCGCGCGCACGCTGCTGGAGATCGCGGAGCGCTATCGCGTGGACGCGGTGCTCGTGGGCACGGTGCGCGAGTTCAACGTCTACTCGCCCCAGCGCATCGCCACTCAAGTGGAACTGGTCAGCTGCGAAACCGGTCAGGTGGCCTGGAGCAGCAGCGTTGAGATCGACGCCAACGATGCGCGCGTCGTCAAGTCAATCGAAGCATGGTACGCGCTCGAGCGCGAGTCCTACGACGCCCCCGGGGACGAAGCGCTGGCCTTCCTCTCGCCGGGCGTGTTCGCGCGCTTTGCGACGCGCGAGTTGGCGCGCTCGTTTCCCTAGCACGCTGGGCCGCCGCGCGCGTCATCGACGTGCAGGCGATCGCTTTCATAGGATGCGCGGAAGGTGAGTGAGGTTGAGCGAGAGCGAAGTCCCAGCGCGCAGGTTCGAGCCCTCGTGCCGATGCTCTTCGTCAGCTCCGTGCGGCGCTCGACGGAGTTCTATGGTCAGCTTGGATTCGCGGTCAAGGGTTCCTTCGCACCGCCTGGGACTCGCGAATTCAGCTGGGTGCGCCTCGAATCTGGCTCTGTAAGTCTGATGCTCGCGCGTGCAGCCGCACCGGCCTCCGCAGTGGAACACAGCGCAGTTCTTTATCTCTACTGCGACGATGTCCCGGCGTTCAGGGACATGCTGGTGTCCAATGGGGTCCAGTGCGGAGCCATCCAGCATCCGTTCCACTCCCCGGGCGGTGAATTTCGCGTCACTGATCCGGACGGCTATCCGTGGATGATCACGCATCCGTGAGTCGGGTGCTCGGGGCTCGCACGATGCGCGGCGACCGCTCGCCCGAGTCAGCCATGCCCGATCACCACGTCGTTTCGATCGCCTTGCCCTCGGGGCTGTGCCGGCTGGAGCTCTCAGCCAATTTCGCCACTCACAGATAGCTGAGCCAAACAGCCTTCTTGCGTCGCTTGAGAGCCGCAAACGCGGCGCAAAGCGGATAGGAAGCGATCAGAGCCGCGGCCCAACCGAGGTACACGGCCGGCAACCCGAGGCCCGCGCCCTCGGAACTCGCGGGTCCATTCAATGCGCGCAATCCCCAGCCGATCGCCATCAACAGCGGCCACTGCAGGATGTAGAAGAACAGCGGAACTCTGCCCAACGTGAGCACCACGTTCTGTATTCGTCCGAAACGGCGTCCCTCGAGCGCGGCCAGGACAAGTAGCGCGATGCCGAGGGTGATCAGCAGGTACAAAAGCGACGGAGGGTATTTCTCGACATTGAAGAACGAGAGAGTCGCGTTCCAGGGCTGCGGACTGTCCGTGGACCCCAGCGCGCTCCAGGGGATCGGATCGCCGTAGGAGTTGATCCAGCGCAGCGTCAGGAAGGCGAGCACCGCCGCACTTCCCATGGCGACAAGCAGGCGCCGGCGGCGCGCGGGTTCGAGCGCGAAGAGCCGCCCCGCCACGAATCCAAGGGCCATTACCCCGACCCAGGGCATCAGTGGGTACATCACCACGGCGAATCGATCGCTGTGTCCAAGTTCGATCCCATTCGGTTGGTGCAGCAGGGCCCAGAGCGCCCCGTCGAGCGTGCGCGCTGGCCACCCGTACTCGATCCAATCGAGCGAGTTGTGCAACAGTACCTGCAGGGCGCCAAAGCTGGCGACGAACCACAGCGGTGCGTGGACGAGTCCGCCCAGGATCACCATGGACCAGCCGAGGACCCAGATGACTTGCAGGAAGGCCAGGGGCTCGAAGCCCGGCTCCAGGGGCATCATCGGACCAAGGACGAGGAGTTCGACGGCGACGAGGAACAGTCCGCGTGTGACCAGGTAGCGCGAGAGCGCTCGCGTGCAAAGGCCGCGCAGCAATTGCAGTCGCGCCGACATGCCGGCCAGGAAGACAAACGTCGGCGCGCACAGGTGCGTGACCCAGCGCGTCAGGTACAAGGCCGGCGTTGTGGTCGCCGGATCCAGCGGATTTCCCGTGAACGCGCCGCCGTGGATGAAATCCCGCGCGTGGTCGAGCAGCATCAGGATCATCACCATGCCGCGCAGCCAGTCGATCGACTCGATGCGCGACTGAGCCTGAGGAGACGGCGCCGATTGAGTCGTCATTGGCACGGAGTCCCGTCTCATGTGAAGGTAGCCTAGGTCCACGTCGTGCGGCAACGGACTCACGTACCGATGAAGACCCCGTTCGCTCCGTTCCTCGCGATTCTCACGACCCCGGGCTGCGCCGCAGCACGCCCGGGCGAGAGGCCGCGCGTCGCGCGGGGGCCTAAGGTGCTGTCTATCGTCACCGACGACCTCGGCTGCTACGGTCAGAAGCCGATCAAGACGCCGATCATTGACACACTGGCGCGCGGCGGCGTGCGCTTCGTCCAGGCCTACTCCGGCTGCTGTGTCTGCCCGCCGTAGCGTTGAACGCTGCTGACCGGCATGCACACCGAGCATGCGGCGATGCGGGACACTCGCGAACTGAGTCCCGTGAGGCGGAAACCCCTGCCGCCCGAGAGCGTCACCATCGCCAGGCTGCTCTTGGCCAGGGGCTACGCCACGACCGACATCGGCAGGGGGGGCTCGGGGCCGCCGGGTTCGAGCGGCGAACCCGCCAAGCACGGC
>CANKOY010000064.1 GCA_947484275.1 Planctomycetota bacterium
CACGATGCCGCTGAGAAGAAACCCGAGCGCGCGTCGCGCACGCTCTACGGTGTCAGCGGCATTCCCTCGCAATTCGTGATCGGCCGCGATGGCCGCGTGGCGGCTTTCGTGAGCGGCTACCGCGAAGGCGAGGTGCTGCTCGAAGCCGCACTGGCCAAGGCGGGCATTGAGGTTGCTCCCGAAATCCTCGCCAGGGCCGCGGAGGATCAGCGAAAGCGCGACGCCAAGTAGGCGTCCTGCACCCGCGCTATTCCCTGCGGGGCCCTTTCCTGGCCCGGGCTGCTCGGTAGAGCTCGTTCAGTTCCGCTTCACTGGAGACGCACATCCCCAGGTCGTGCAACAGGCCATTCTCCAGGCCGTAGATCCAACCGTGCACGGTGATTTCCTGTGATCGCGCCCAGGCGTCCTGCATCACGGTCGTGCGGCAGACGTTGGCCACTTGTTCGATCACGTTGAGTTCGCACAGCCGATCGTGGCGATCCGTCTCGGATGCGATTTGTTCGATCTGCGCTTCGTTCTTCTCGCGCACGTAGACGACACTGCGCAGCCATTCATCGACCAAGCCGAGGCGATCGCCGCGCAGGGCAGCGAGCACACCGCCGCATCCATAGTGCCCGCAGACGATGATGTGCTTCACGCGCAGCACCTCGACGGAGAACTGCAGCACGGACAGGCAATTGAGGTCCGCGTGGATTACCGCGTTCGCGACGTTTCGATGCACGAACAACTCGCCCGGGCGCAGTCCGACGATTTCATTGGCGGGCACGCGACTGTCGGAGCAACCGATCCACAGATACTCCGGCCGCTGCTGCCCCAAGAGGCGTTTGAAGAACTCCGAATCCCGCGCAAGCATCCGGGCCGCCCAGGCCTGATTGTTCTCCATCAACTGCTTCAGCTGGTTCAGTTCCCCCATGACCGACAGTATACGGAGTCGCACACCACCCGCGATTCTCACCAACAAGAGTGCCGCACGAATCCCGCGACCTTAGCTCGCACGATCAATCCGGCACTGTCGCCGCAATCGCCGCCTTGGCAATCTCGGACACAGCCTCGGCGTAAGCTCCTCCCTCGGCGATCGACTTGCGGTGCAACTGGACCTGCTTGGCCGCATCCCAGGGGCTGATTCGACCAATTCGCGCGATCTTGGCGATCGGCATGCTGCAGAGGTCCCGGAGGAGGCCCAACAGTGCGAGCTGCGAGCCCCTCCACGTTCGAGAATCGCGGTCGACGAGCCACTCACCATGCGCATCAAGACGCCGCTTGAGTGCGCGATGCAAGGCCGCCGGTCCGCACACGGGAAGCCCGATTTTCATCCCATCCGCAAGGCGTGCCTTGTGGATCATCCAGCGGCGGACCTGGTATGGCGTCTTGCCGACGAGATCGTCGAGCGGGTCCACGGCTCGCGCAGAAGCCATGCGCAATTCGATCAACTTCCCCAGGGAATCCAGGTCCTCCCCCGCGCGCGGCCCGAAGGTGGCTAGGTAGGCCGCCGCACTGAATTCGCTGGCCCCCGAAACCTGCAGGGCGCGCTCCACGACCCACTCCGAAGTCAGCCAGATGGCACACCGCCGCCCGAGGAAGTACCGCGCGCTTCCGAACTCGTGCTCCGCAGATGTCGGCACGACTCCGGCCCGCACGGCGTTGGCGTCGATGTAGCGAACCACCGCTCTCCGATAGGCCTCAGTATCGACGCGCTTCGAAAAATAGCGCGCGCGAATGAGCGGGCCATCGCGCTGGCGCCGGCGATTGAAGTAGCGCGAATAGGCGCATTGGCAGCGTCGCATGGCCTCCGACATTTGGCCAGTCGGGCTGCGCACCAGGAGATGAAAGTGCGTGGTCAACAGGCAGAAGGCGTGCACCTCAAGGCGTTTGGCGCGCACCTCGGTCGCCAAGCACGAGAGGAAGTAGCGCTTGTCCGACCGCGTCTCGAAATACGGCCGCTTGGCGATTGCGCGGTTGATGACGTGGTGCCAGCTCCCGGGTGTATCCGCTCGAGGTCGTCGTGCCATGGCGGTGGGACGACTGCGGTGAACCCGAGAGGGTTGCACCCTGGTGCGGTACTTTTTGACGGAAATTCGCCTAGAGGTGTGCGACTCCGTAGATGGTCGGGGCGAGAGGATTTGAACCTCCGACCTCTGCAACCCCATTGCAGCGCGCTAGCCAAGCTGCGCCACGCCCCGACCGGTTGAGAATCCGGGAGGATAGCGAGGGGACGCGTTTTTCTCAAGACGCGGCGCGGCCCGGACGCGGAAGAACGCGGCCGGGCCGGGGGCCCAAGCGCCGGGCCCGGAATCACGCGTCCGGAGGATCAGGAGCGACGCTTCGGAGTGGGCTTCTTGTCCACGCGCGACGCCTTGGCCCGCGCGGAGGCCTTGCGAGTCGCGCGCTTTGGCGGCGTCGCCTTCGGTTTCGTTCTCGGCGCCGCCGGGGTCGCCTCGAGCAATTTCAGTAGCTTCTTGGGAGCGATCGCGCCGTAGCTCTCGCGCACCCAGCCGCGCAGAAGATCCAGGTCGGGCCGGTCGCCCGCGGTGAAGATCGCCGTGACCCAGCCGTGCTTGCCCATGCCGTAACCCGCCGGCTCCGCGAAGGGCAGATCGAGCGCGCCGAGGCCGGATTTCGGCAGCTTGACCGCGACCAACAGGCGCGGATCGTCGGGCGAACTTCGGCCGAAGAAAACGAACACCTTTTTACCGACCTTGGCCACGCTCTCGCCCCAGGGATGGTCCTCGCGCGTTTCCGGGAACGAGAGCGCGTATTCGAGCAGTTCTGCGCGCGCCGCCTTCAGTGAGTGGTTCATGCTGCGTTCTCCGCTACGTGTTCGGCCGACGATGCTTGACCTGCCCCCCCACCGGCGGCGGACAATCTTGCCGTGGCCCGCCCGCTCCGCAAACTCGCTCGCGTCCCGCCCGTCACCCGGCGACGTCACCGCACCTGGGTCATGTCGATGACCCTGGCCACCGCTGGATTTGCCATCTGGGGCGCGACCGTGGTCTGGATGCGCGCACACCGTGCGAGCGCGCCAAGCCTCGAAGCCGCCTTCTTGCTCTCAAGTCTCTTCTCGATGCCCGGTCTGATCCTCGGCTTGCTGACCCTGCGCGCCAAACGCTCTTGGCTCTTGTTCGCCCTGGTGCCCATCGCGTTCAACACGATGCTCCTGGTCTTGCCCTGGCTCTTGATCTGGTTGCGCGAGCACCGCAGCTCGCTGCAGTGACGCCTCAGGGAACGATCTTCGGCGACCAAAGCACCATCAAGGTGCCCGTGACCGACGCAGCTGCGGTCATGAACAATACGAACATCGCGGCGCGAAAGTGCATGCGCCGATGCTCGCGCGATTTCAGCGTGCGAATCCCCGTGATCAGCGGCAGCGCGTAGGACAAAGTCGCGAGCATCGCAATCGTCTTGTGGATCGGCGTGATCGCTCCAGCGGCCTTCAAGTCGTAGACAGCGCCGAGCTTGATCGCGAGCGCAATCGTGACCGCCAGAGACAGCAGCGTCGCCGCGACGAATGGAATGTGCACCGCGATCTTGCCGCAGACGCCCGTGATCACGACGACGATCAGGCAGGCGACGGTCGCGCCGACCGAGGAGCAAAACCAAAACAGCGGCCCCACCTACGCCAGACCTTTCATCTCTTCGGAAGGCTCGCGGCGCATGAGGTCGAGCACGGCCTCGCGCGGCGATTTGTTCTCGAAGAGCACGGCGTGGACCTGCTCGGCAATCGGCATCGACACGCCTTCGGTCTCGGCCTCGGGTCCGAACAGTGCCTTCGTGGTCCAAACACCTTCCGCGACCATGTTCATTCGCGCCAGAACTTGCTGCAGCGTCTCGCCCTTTCCGATCGCCTCGCCCAGAGAGCGATTGCGCGAGTGCGGGGAGCAGCAAGTGGTCACGAGATCGCCGATGCCCGCCAGGCCGAAGAAAGTCTCCAACTTGCCGCCGAGGCCGACGCCGTAGCGCGCCATCTCCAGCATGCCGCGGGTCAAGAGCGCCGATTTCGCGTTGTCGCCCAGGCCCAATCCATCGCTGATGCCCGCCGCGATCGCGATCACATTCTTCAGTGCGCCCGCCAATTCCGCGCCCACGGGATCGGTGTGCGTGTAGACGCGGAACATCTCGCCATTGAAGGCGGCCTGCACGCGCAGGGCGAGCGCCTTGTCATTCGCGGCGGCGACCACGGTGGCTGGCAATCCGCGCGCGACTTCCTCCGCGTGGCTCGGTCCGGTCAGGATGCAAACTTCGCGCTCGCCGAGAATCTCGCGCAGAATTTGCGACGGCCGATTCAGGGATTCGATTTCCAAGCCCTTGCTGGCCGACACGACTGCCGCGTCGCCGGGGAGCGCGTCCTCGAAGTGCCCGGCGACGCTGCGCAGGAACTGCGTCGGCACGGCGCTGACGACCAGATCCACGCCGCTCGCCGCCGAATGCGGATCCGCGCTGATCTCCAGGGACTCCGGCAAGTGCACGCCCGGCAAGAAGCGCTTGTTCTCGCCGCGACTCCTTAGCTCCTCGCACTGTTCCATGGAGTGACACCAGAGGACAGTCGAGACGCCGCGGCGCGCCAAGAGCATCGCCAGCGTGGTTCCCCAACCTCCGTCGCCGATCACGAGCGCCCGCTTCACGGCCTTGGTGCTCATGCACTCGCTCCGGGCGCCTTGCCCTGTCCGATCTTGGGTTCAGTTCCTGCGAGCATGCGTTGAATGTTGGAGCGATGGCGAACGACGATTAATACTGCGAGCAGCGCCGCGCCGCCAACCAGGGGGCCCTGGGCCGGGGCGCCGCCAATCCAGGCCACGATCGGGAAGCTCAGGCCCATCAAGATCGACGCCAGCCCGGTGTAGCGCAGCCCGTAGAGTGCCAGGACCCAAATCACGCCCCCGATCAGGACCGTGCGCGGATCGAGGGCCGCCAGGGCGCCGCAGCCCGTGGAAACTGCCTTGCCGCCGCGGAACAGGAGGTAGACCGGGAAGCAGTGCCCGAGGACCGCCAGGGCGCCGCTGATCACCTGCAGCGAAAGCGCTCGCTCGTCGGCCGTCGCCATGGCCGGCGCGATCCAAAAAACCGGCGCGAAGCCCTTGAGCACGTCCAAGGCGAAGACCGCGTAGCCCACGGGCTTGCCCCCCGCCCGACGTGCGTTGGTGGCGCCGATGTTGCCGCTGCCCACGGTGCGCAGATCGACGCCCTTGACCATGCGCACGACCACAAGCCCAAAGGGGATCGAGCCCAAGAGGTACGCGAGGACCGGTGCGGCCCATTCGAGGCCGCTGGGGACAAACCATCCCGTGCTTCCTGCAACCGGCATTGGGACAGAACCTAGCGAATCGCGCAGGGAGTGTCAGGTTCGGGGCCGCGTTTGTGCCCGCATCGGGCCCGGAAGCGGTCGCAAGGCCCGCGGCTATTCGTATCCTCAGCGCCCATGCCCCCGCGCGCGAAAACCGGAGTGACCGAAGTCACCCGAGCCCACTGCGTGGTCGGCGTTGACACCGGGGGCACGTTCACGGACCTGGTGGCGATCGACGAGCACGGCGAAATGTCGGTCGCCAAGCTCGCCTCAACGCCCAGCGACCCCGCACTGGCTGTGATCGCGGGACTTGCGGGCCTTCCCCCCAGCCGAAAGCGCAGCGTCGTGCACGGAACGACCGTTGGACTGAACGCGCTGCTCTCGGGAAACACCGCCCGCGCGGCCCTGGTCACGGGCCGCGGATTCGCGGACTTGATCGAGATCGGCCGCCAGGATCGTCCCGAGCTCTACGCCCTGCATCCGATCAAGCCCGAGGCCCTGGTGCCGCGCGAATTGCGTTTCGAAATCGGCGCGCGCCAGTGGCCCGATCCCGAGGACCCGCGCAAGCTGATCGAAATCGAGGCGCCCAGCGACGCGGAGCTCGCGCTCCTCGCGAAGCGCCTTGCCGCCGCGAAGGTCGAGTCCGTCGCTGTGTGCCTGCTGCACTCCTACGCCGACCCGCGCCAGGAAGAGCGCGTCGCGCGCGCACTGAAGTCCCTGGGAGTGCCGGTGACGACTTCGTCGGGACTGGTGCGCGAGTACCGCGAGTTCGAGCGTTTCTCCACGGCCGTGGTGAACGCAGCCTTGGCGCCGACGATGCGCCGTTACCTGGAACATCTCTCGCACGAGCTCGGTTCCACGCAGCTCGAGTTGTTGCAGTCCACTGGCGGAAAACTCAGCGCCGCACGCGCAGCCGCGGAACCGGTGCGCATCCTGCTCTCGGGCCCCGCTGGCGGAGTCGTCGGTGCCTCGCGCGCGGCCCATGAAGCGGGTTTCGATCGCCTGGTCAGTCTCGACATGGGCGGCACAAGCACGGACGTGGCTTTCGAGGACCGCGCGTCAGGCGACGAAGCCACGTTTCGCGAGCGCACCACGCGTGTGGCGGGTCACGCCCTCGCCGTGCCGGCCCTGGACATCCACACGATCGGTTGTGGCGGCGGATCGTTGATTCACGTGGACGCGGGCGGAGCGCTGCACGTGGGCCCGAAAAGCGCGGGCGCCGATCCAGGACCGGTGTGCTACGGGAAATCCGAGCGCCTGACGGTCACGGATGCCCACGTGCTCCTGGGCCACATCGGCGACGGTCCGTTCCTCGCGGGGGAACTCGTGCTCGATGTGGACGCCGTCGCGCGCGGGTTCGAGAAGCTGTCGCGTCGTCTGTCGAGCACCCCGGAGGCCACCGCGCTCGCCGTGCTCTCCGCCGCGCGCGCGTCGATGCGGCGCGCGATCAGCGTGATGACGATGCAGCGCGGCATCGATCCGCGTCGGGTTCCCTTGGTGGCCTTTGGCGGCGCCGGCGGTTTGCACGCAATCGAACTGGCACGCGCCGTAGGCATGCCCGCCGCGTTGGTGCCGATGCATCCCGGCGCCCTGTCGGCCCTGGGATTGGCCAGTGCCCGCGCGCAGTGCGAGCGCGCGCAGAGTGTGCTCGCGCCGCTGCAGTCCTTGTCGTCGAGCCGCCGCAGAGCGCTGTGGAAGGAACTCGAGCGCGAAGTTGCCGCAGAACTCGCGCACTCAGGCGTGGCGCGCGCAGCCTGCGACCTGACGCGAACGCTGCACTTGCGCTACGCGGGACAGAGCTACGACCTCGCGGTGCCCGAGGGTCCGCGCGCCGCGGAAGTGTTCGAAGCGAGTCACCAGCGGCTCTATGGATACCGCTTGGAGGGCCGCGAAATCGAGTTGGTGGCCCTGCGTTTGTCAGGGATCGAGCGCGCAGAAGCCAAGCCGCCCAAAGCAGCGCCGCGAACTCGCGCCCTGCGTGGCGATGCAATCCTCGGCGAGCGCAGCCTGCGCTTCGAATCCGGCCGAAGAGTCCGCGCGCGTCGCGTCGATCGCGGCGCCCTGACGCCGGGTGTGGAATTCGAAGGCCCGGCGGTCGTCGAAGAATTCTCCGCGACGACGCTCGTCCCGCCGCGCGTGCTGGCCCGCGTCACCGGCGGCGGTCACTTGGAATTGCGCGCGCGCTGAGCCTTGCGTCCGAAGGCCTCGCCCGGCCCGAGCACGCGCGCCATGCGTTGGCGCTCGACAATTACGGCGACGAAAACCAGCGGAAACACGAGCAGCATGAAGGAGCGAATCGGCCAGCGCCCCGCGCTCTTGGCCGAGACGAGGGCGCAGGCGACGCAGGCCAGCGGGATCAGGATCCAAGTCAGCCGCGCGCGCAGACGCAGCCACTTGCTCGGCGTATAGCGCATGGCGATCCACGCGCCGCCGAGCCCCACCGCCGCGCCCGCGAGCACGTCGCTCGGATAGTGGTAGCCCGCGACGACGCGGAAGAAGGCAACGAGGGCCATCAACACGATGAGCACGGGCGCGAGCATTCGAGATGCGAACGCCATCGGTATGAGGGCCGTCACCGCGCTCGCCGTGTCGCCGCTGGGGAAGGAACCGCTCGATTGCAGCGGCCGATCGCGATCCACGGCGAGCTTGATGAGCATCACGGGCAGCGCGATGACGACCAGGGCAGCGATTCCGTGCACAGCCGAGCGTCGCAGGCGCGTCAGGCAGGCGAGCAGCAAGAGCAGAATCAACATGTCCGCTTTGCCCAGCGACGTGACCGCGCGGAATAGAAAGTCGGGCAGCGGCGCGCTGGGCTCGAACTCGACGGCCCAGGCGCTGACCTCGGAGTCGAAGGGATGCACCGCCGCGCTGGCGAGCGCCAGGCCGACGCCGAGCGCGGCAAGCAGCGCGCTTGTGCCCCGGCCAGATTCCACGCTGGCGTCCCTCGAGTGGATCATCGCGCAGCGGAGCATCGGTGAGGCGGCGGCGGCAACGCAAGTTCTGCTCGCCCGAAGCTCGTCGCGAATCGAGGCCTGGCCTCCGCGCTCCTCATCCGCCCGAGCTCGAGAACCGGAACGAGTAGCGGTGTCTCGCGATGGACGCCACGGCCACTCCGTTGCGCGTCGCCGGCTTGAACGACCAATCCCATCCCGCCGTTTCCGCGCAGTCGTCGAGTCGCAGGTGACCGCTGCCCTCGATCACGCGCACGCCCTTGACCAAGCCATCGGCGCCAACTTGCATTTCAAGCAACACGCTGCCCTGTTCCCCAAGGCGCTGGGACTTCTCGGGAAACTCCGCACGCGCCATGCGGATCACTTCAGGATAAATGTAGACGTCGAGGGCCACGGGGGTAGCCGGAGACGGCTGCGGTTCGCCGCAGCAATCGCTGACAGGCGGTTTCATTTCGAGGCCGAATTGAAGGCCGGCACGCTCGTGGTTGGGCAGGTGCCACGAGGCCAGCGGATCGCCGATCACGCGTTCCAGGTTTGACTCGTCGGGCCATGCCTGGGGGCTGGCGCTGCTGCTGAGGAGTTCGGACGCAGGGGTCGCAGCGAGTTCGCCGATGGGCTCCGCGTCGTCGAGCATTGCCTCGGATTCTGTGGGCATTTCCTCGCGCTTGAGCGTGCGCTCCGGCTCGCTCTCGGGCGTGACGATCGAGTTGGTGGTCAACGGCTCCGCTGAGGCAAACATGATGGCCGCCGGTTTCGCCAGTTCGCCCGCCCGGCGCATGTAGGCGGCTCCGCCGCTGATGCCGGCGATCAGGACGGTCGCGTGGACTGCGAGAGAGACTCCGAGGAACCGGCCGAACCCGGTCGCGCGAGCAGCGCGGCGGCGGATTTTGGCTTGAGCCAGAGGATCGGCGTTGGCGAGACCCGCTTGGGTGGCCAGGGGCTGGGAGTTCGCGGGCTCGCCCCGGGCCGAGAACATGGGCTCATGCGCTCGATCTATAGGATCGAAGCCCTGCTGCGCGCTTTGATCGCCGACACTCGTCACCGTGCCCATCGTAGTTCATCGGAGCCCGCGAGTAGCGGTCCGCCGAGGCGGGATGGGCGCGCAGGGGCCTCGGCCCCCGAAGTCAGTCCGCTTGGGCCCGCTCGAGCGATCTTGGGTGAGGGCCGGGTACTGGCGGACGGACCTGACCATTCGCCGGCGACCTCGGCGGGGTTGTTCAAGGCGCGGATGCTCAGCGCACAAGCCAGCGTAAGTAGCTGCCCTTGCAAATGTTACGTCGCCTCGCCAACACGACATGTGTCGGCACGCCAGCCCGACGGCAGACAGTCGCCAGTCGGGAATGGCTCAGAAGGCCGAGGGTCTGGGCGCCCGACTCCGCAGCTCCGAACACTCGCCAAGCGGCCGACGTCTCGCGTTCGCCGCATGCGCAACGTTCCTGCCAGGCGGCGCGGGGGAAGCCGAGTTCAAGGACGTGGCTGACTCGCCCGCAGGTGCTTCCGGAGAGGAGCATGTTGGGTGCCCGGCCGAAGCGATTTGGCGGGCCAGGCCGCACATTCCGCTCCGCGTGTGACCCAAACTCCGCGAGGGCCAGCGCGTCCAGAGCAGGTCACGTGATTCAGGCGATGTGGGTGACCCGCCCCCCATGGTCGTACCAAGTCCAAGGTTGCGCCCGAGCCGCCATTCGCGCCAGTAGAGCCGACCGTAGCGTAGCGAAGGACGGCTCTGTTGGATGCACGCACAGTGGCGCTTGCGGTCGATACTCGAGCGAGCCGTGCGGCCTGAATTTGTCGTAGTCCCTGTGCCACCCACTTGTGGCCAATCACCTCTCTGTGCTCTCGCGCAGTCGCCGGCGCGCGCTTGCTCTCAGGGTGCCTGTTTCAGCGCAAGAATGTGCGTGTTGCCGTTGTCGGCGTCGCCGCTCGCCACCGCTGACAGGATTCCGGTCGCACTGGGGGCGACTTGCAGTGCATGGTTGCACTCGATCGACATCCCGGCGCCGTTCGGCACCGTCAGGCTTGCGACGTCAAACGTCTCTGTCAGTCCCGCGGGTGAAGTCCATGTGGCGGACGAGGACATCGCATGGGATGTGACGAGCATCGTGCGGGCGGTGCCCGTCGTCAGACTTGGAGTCGCGTGCGTCAGCGAAGAGGGCGTGCTCTGCCCGGCATCGCTGTCTACGGGTGAGGAAGTGTCGACGCCGCTGAAGGCGGAGATGCCGCCGGCCGATCCCGTGGGGGCCGAGAGGCTCCACGTGTAGCTTGCCGGCTCACCCGCCGAGGCCGTCTTGAGATAGACGGCCAGCGAATTCGCAATCGACGCCGGGTTGTCCATGCGCCGCACGAGCGTCCATCCAGCCGGCGCAGTGATCGTGGCGGTGCTCGGACGCACGCACACTGAAGCGATCATGACATCGTCCATCGTCACGCCCGCGGGAACTGGGATCACCAGACTGGATACGCCTGCGGCTGAGCTCGCCGAGGACGCGCTGCGCAGCGCGATGTTCGGTTATGACTCGGAGCGTGGTCGAGCCGTCGACGCCGGTCGCGACGTCGGTAGCCGTGATGGTCGTGGTTCCGTCGCCCACGCTGGTGGCGAGTCCGTTGCTTCCTGGAGCATTGCTGATCGTGGCCACGGCCCTGATCGACGAACTCCACGTGGCCGAAGTCGTCAGATCTTGCGTCGAGTTGTCGCTGTAAGTTCCCGTCGCCGTAAATTGCTGTGTTGTCCCCAATGCGATCGACGGACTCGTCGGCGTGACGGAGATCGAAACCAGCACGGCTGCCGTGACCTCAAGCGTGCTCGAATCGTCGATTCCGCTCGCCGGATCCGTGGCGGTAATCGTGGTGAAACCGATCGCCACGCTGGTGGCCAGTCCGTTGCTTCCGGGAGCATTGCTGATCGTGGCCACGGTCCTGATCGACGAACTCCAGGTGGCCGAAGTCGTCAGATCCTGCGTCGAGCTGTCGCTGTAAGTTCCCGTCGCAGTGAATTGCTGTGTTGTCCCCAATGCGATCGACGGATTCGTCGGCGTGACGAAAATCGAAACCAACACGGCCGCCGTAACCGTGAGCGTGCTCGAATCGTCGATTCCGCTCGCCGGATCCGTGGCGGTAATCGTGGCGAAACCGATCGCCACGCTGGTGGCCAGTCCGTTGCTTCCGGGAGCATTGCTGATCGTGGACACGGTCCTGATCGACGAACTCCAGGTGGCCGAAGTCGTCAGATCCTGCGTCGAGCTGTCGCTGTAAGTTCCCGTCGCAGTGAATTGCTGTGTTGTCCCCAATGCGATCGACGGATTCGTCGGCGTGACGGAAATCGAAACCAGCACGGCTGCCGTAACCGTGAGCGTGCTCGAATCGTCGATTCCGCTCGCCGGATCCGTTGCGGTGATCGTGGTGAAACCGATCGCCACGCTGGTGGCGAATCCGTTGCTGCCAGGAGCATTGCTGATCGTGGCCACGGTCCTGATCGACGAACTCCAGGTGGCCGAACTGGTCAGGTCCTGCGTCGAGTTGTCGCTGTAGATTCCCGTCGCCGTGAATTGTTGAGTCGTTCCAAGTGCGATCGAGGGATTCGTCGGCATGACCGAGATCGAAACCAGCACGGCCGCTGTGACCGTGAGCGTCGTCGAATCGTTGATTCCGCTCGCGGGGTCCGTAGCTGTGATCGTGGTGAGGCCGACGGCGACGCTGGTGGCGAGTCCGTTGCTTCCGGGAGCATTGCTGGCCGTAGCAACGGCCCGAATCGACGAACTCCACGTGGCCGAACTGGTCAGGTCCTGCGTCGAGTTGTCGCTGTAAATTCCCGTCGCCGTGAATTGCTGGGTCGTTCCGAGTGCGATCGAGGGATTCGTCGGCATGACCGAGATCGAGACCAGCACGGCCGCCGTAACCCGGAGCGCCTCCGCATCGTGGATTCCGCTCGCGAGATCCGTGGCCGTGATCTTGGTGAGACCAATCGAGTCCGCGCTTGCCAGGCCGCCCTGCACGCTTGCCACAACATTGTTCGAAGAACTCCAATCGAGCGAGCCCGTCAAGTCCTGTGTGGAGCTGTCGGTGAAGGTCCCCATGGCCGTGTACTGCAGCGTGGTCCCAAGTGCGATCGAAGAGCGGGACGATGTGACCGCGATCGACACGAGGATCGCCGTAGTGACCGTCAGATCCGTCGAGCCGCTGATACCGTTCGCGCCATGGGTGGCCGTTATGGTCGCGGTGCCGACCGAACCAGCGGTTCCGAAACCACTGGTCCCTAGAATGCACACGGCGGGCTCCGAGCAACTCCATACGACTGAGGCCGTCAGGTCCTCGGTGGAGTTATCCATGTAGCTCCCGGTCGCGGTGAACTGCAGCGATGTTCCCGAGGCCATCGAAGGCTGGGTTGGCGTCACCGAGATCGAAACGAGTTGCGATCCGAGGTCGCGCTCGGACGTGTCACGGCACGAGGTCACGCCTGCGTAGAGCAGCAGCACCAGTGCAAGTCGAGGTAGTAGTCGGAGCAAGTTCATCCGGGGTACATCAACGGTTAGGACATCCAAGCCCCCGAGCATGCCGTCACGGTAGCACTCGGGAGGGGCACGGGGGCCCTGGAGGGCCTATCCGCGTGGCCTGTCGACCACGGGGGTTCCAGGTGCTTGATCCGGTCACCGATTTCGCGGGTTTGCGATTGAGGAGCGCCGCAAGCGGGCTACGGAGCGCGCCAATTCCCCGCGGACGGACACTCCGGTCCCGTGCTTGGCCGCTTCCGTCAACTATGCCGCTCATGCCTTCGCTCGCGTTGCTCTCCGAAGTCCCGACATCGGACGTGTTTTGGGCCTATGCAGGCTTCCTGGCTGTGGTCGCCGCCTTCCTGGCGCTTGACCTCGGGGTCTTCCACCGCGAGGCCCACGTGGTCACGATCAAAGAGGCCTCGACCTGGACCGCTGTGTGGGTCGGCACGGCGCTGCTCTTCAATGCCTGGATCTGGTTCGCTTACGAGCACCACTGGCTCGGCCTCGGCATCGACGTGCCGCAGGTCGACGGCAGCGTCAAGGCACTGGTCGGCGGCTGGGAAGCGGCCGAACTGTTCTTCACAGGCTACGTGGTCGAGAAGTCGCTCTCGATCGACAATGTGTTCGTGATCGCGCTGGTGTTCAGCTTCTTCGCGGTCCCGGACAAGTTGCAACACCGCGTGCTCTTCTGGGGCGTGCTCGGCGCGCTGGCCTTGCGCGGCGCGATGATCGCTGTCGGGGCGGCCCTCATGGCGAACGTCTCGTGGATCGTCTACGTGTTCGGCGGAATCCTGATCATCACCGCGCTCAAGATGGCGTGGATGTCGAGCGCGAACCTCGACCCCGAAAAGAACATCGTCGTGATCGCAGTGCGCAAGCTGTTCCCGATCACGCGCGAATTCCACGGCGATAAGTTCTTCACGCGCATCGTTGGGGCGGGCGGAAGGAGCCGTATCTTCGGCACGCCGCTGTTGCTTGCGCTCGTGATGGTCGAGTTCACCGACGTCGTGTTCGCGGTCGACTCGATTCCGGCCATCTTCGCGATCACCGCCGATCCGTTCCTGGTGTTCACAT
Source organism: Planctomycetota bacterium (assembly GCA_947484275.1). Taxonomy (GTDB): domain Bacteria; phylum Planctomycetota; class UBA1135; order UBA1135; genus JADJQU01. The sequence goes on from CANKOY010000064.1 coordinate 13,791, forward strand.
CGAACGTCTTCGCGATCCTTGGGCTGCGTTCGCTGTACTTCTGCCTCGCGAACCTGATCGGCCGCTTCAAGTACCTCAAGCCTGCGCTGATCGTCGTGCTCTTGTTCGTTGGCGTGAAGCTGATGCTGGTGCACACGAGCTGGAAGATCGACACCGGCACGTCGCTCGGCGTGATCTGCGGCGCGCTGGTACTCGGCGTCGTTGGGTCGATCCTGGCGACGCGCAGGTCCGCCTGACCAGGGCGAACAGGACATCCAAGCCCCCCCCATCCACCGTGGCGGAGCTACCCTGCCTGCAGGATCGGGGGCTTGGACGTCCTATCCGCAGAGACTTGAATTCACGATCAGCCCTGGTCTTGGGCTCTGCTGGAGGGTCTCACCGATGGGCCATGGGGCCCGCTGCGCCACGCTCTCGGCCGCAGAAGAGCGCAACCTAGGGCGGAACATCTGCATCCGAGCGGGCGGCCGCTGCGAATAGTGCAGCAATCCTCCCTATGACGACGCGAACCAGGAACCGGAATTGGCTGCGGCTGACCCCCATCGCGGTTGCGATGTTGTTGATGGCGCTAGCCGTTGTGGCAGGCTGTGCAGGCATGAACAAACGTGAGATCGAGGCGCGGCTCGTAGCCTTGCCTAAGAATGAAGGCATGGCGGCGCTGGGTCTCGAGCGGCGCATCTCCAGAGTCGTGCTCGAGGGCCAAGAGCGCGAAGTGGAGTACGTCTGGACGCACGCCCCGGCCGCAGGGGCCACGAAGCGCACGGACTCGCCGATTGTCTTCGTCCATGGCACGCCCGCATGCCTCTTCAATTGGGCGATGCTGTGCTTCGACGGTAAGTCACCCTCCGAGCTCGTCGGCGCGGTCGATTTGTACGCATTCGATGTGGTCGGCCACGGCGTAGGTTCGAAGAGCGCACCGGCCTACACCTTCCAAACCTGCGCCGACTCGGTGCGCGGCTTCCTCGAAATGCTGGATCTGCGCAATGTCACGCTCGTGGGCCAGTCCTACGGCGGCGAGTTTGCTTGGCGTGCGGCACTGGATGCGCCCGATCGCGTCTCGAAGCTCGTGCTGATGGACTCGTCGGGCTATGAGCGCGCCGATGGCGAGTGGCTGCCCGAAGAGGAAAAGCTGCGCAACTGGCCTGGCGCGGGCTTCGGTTATCTGCTCAGCTCGCGCGACCGCGTCCGCCCCGCGCTGCAGCACCACTTCTCTGATCCGATTCGGGACGATCAGCTCGAGGAGATGTTCCTGGTGTGCGAAAACGGCGACAATTGGAAGGCCATGACACAATTGTGTCGCGACGAGAACGGAACTCGCCAGGACGAGATTGCTCGGATCGCGCAACCCACGCTGCTCCTGTGGGGAGAGCGCGATGTGGCCTACACGGTCGAGAAAGTGGCCAAACGCTTTCAGCGCGACATCGTCAACTCCAAACTGGTCCTCGCGCCTGCGGGCCACTACCCGCACGAAGAAGCCGTCGAATTCGTGCGCCGCGCACTGCTCAACTTCCATCTCGCGCCCTAGTGGAACCAGGCCCCATGCTCGCACTGTGCTTGGTTACGTCCGCGGTTCTGCAAGTCGCCAGCGACGCAGGCTCCAGCGCAGCGGTCAAACTCCAGCCCAAGTCCGCGTCGTGGAGCGAGCTTCAAGCTGTGTTCCCAAAGGAGTGGATGCTGCCCCAGGATCTTTGGGTGCCCGCTGACGAAGCTCGCCGCCAGGAGACGTTGCCCCTGGCCCTGGCAAGGCTCCCCGAGGCCCGTTTCGACGACTCACCGGACTCTCCGGCTTGGACCCGGAGCCTTGGCGACGTGGTTCAGGAAGCGCGCAAGCGAGGCTCGGGAATGGACGCCCTCAGTGCACTGCTGGGCGAGTTGAAACTCACCAATCCTGCGGCCCACACCGCCTGCGCCAAGCTGCTGCGCGAGGTGCTCTTGGGCGGCGCCCTGAAAGCAAAGGACTGGGACGGCGAGGAGGAACTACCCGATGACGGGATGTTCTTCGGACCTGTATTGAAACTCAACCCAGGGAAGTCGCAGCCATGGTCGGGCTACAAGCACTTGGAGACGATGCACCAGGCCGCTGCGCTGGTGAACGCCGACCTGGAAGCCATCAAGGCGGCGCTCAACGACTACCCCACGATGCTCACCGACCCCGGTACGAGTTACGAGAAGATTGGCCCCAAGACCGGGACGTTTTTGGTGGGCCGCGATGAGGCGCGCGGCTCATTCGCGGCGCTGCGCATAGGCTTTCGCTCGGATCTGCCGCTTCCATTCCGCCACTACGACTGCGACTTGGGCATCCTGGACATGCTCGACGAACGAGGGCGCATGACGACCTTCGTCTTCACGCCCAGCAAGGACTTCTATTGGTTCGCGGGCCAGGACTGGCACCACCCGATTCGCGCAAGCGACGGAGAGTTCATGGGCATCTTGCTCGTGCGCATCGCGGGATTCGACCTGGTGGGCGTTCCCGATGGCGATAGCGATCGCATGGCTGGCACGCGCGTCGCGCTAGGCAACCTCAAGCGCCGCTCCGAAGCCGCATTCCTCGCGTACGGAGGTCCTCCGCGCACGCTGAGCGGCGCGGTACCGAGCTTTGAGGTCCTCGCGCGGGCCAAGTGACGCCGCGTCGGTGGCCTCGGCGGCCGTCTCGCCCGCAAGGAGACGAGTCTGGTCCGCCGAGGGTTCGATGGTGGCGGCGCCGCGCGTGCACGGGGAGCGTGCGCGCACGGGTCTCCGCTCGTGCCCAAGTCACGCGCCAACTCCGAGTTTCTCGGCGACTGGTGAGCGCGCGATGATCGGGGGCAGACTCTGCAGTCCGAAGTGCTCCAGAATCTCCCGCACGACGACACCGTCCGCGAGGTAAACCCCGACTCGTCACACGAGTGTGCCCGGAAGACTTGCTGCGGCTGCCTGCAAGTGTTCTGTCAGGGGGGCGAGCCGTTATCCGAAGAAGCGCGCGGCAGCGCTGTCGAAAGTCCTATCGAGGTCGTCCTCGTCGCGGGGCGCGGCCACACGCTTCGCCTCCGGCCGGCTCGGCTTCTTTGGCGCACGCAGCAGCTTGAGCGACAACGCTTCCGTAATCGCCTAATGCCTCCCCCGCCGCCATCAACCTGCCGAGTCCGGCCCGCGTGTCCGCGAGTCGATCTGCGTTGGTGCGGCGGCGGGCCGGCTTCAGCTGATGCCTGACCGGCGAGCGGGGCGTCGGTCACACCAAGCGTGTGTGAGATGCACCCGCGTGGTTGATGCCGAATTAAGTCCGGGCTACTTGATGGGCGCGGCGGGTGTAGCCGAGGGAGCCGGGGCAGGCGGCGGCATATTCGTGTTGACTCCCTCCGGGGCCTGAGGAGCGGCGGGCGTCTTCGGATCGGGCGTTGCCTCGTCCTTGGAGCATCCGCACAGGCCGGCGAGAAGGGAGACGATTGCGAGCGTTAAGAGTTGAGTCTTCATGGGTGATTCCGTTGAGAAGCGAGGTCTAAAAGAGTGATCGAACTCAGTCGCCGTCAGGGTCAACTAGAGCCGCATTGAAAACCCCGTTCCTGACCACGCCAGAGGGGTTGAACGGCTGGTCCAGCGGTCGCGAGACTCGTTGCCTCAAACGCCCACCACAATCACGCCGGAGATGTGGAGCGGGCGAAGGGACTTGAACCCTCGACATCAACCTTGGCAAGGTTGCGCTCTACCACTGAGCTACGCCCGCATGGGGGGAGAAGGATACCAACGGCCTCGCGCGGCGCAAGCGGGAAGCCGGGGCTGGGTAGGCGGAACCGGCCTTCCTGACCGCGAGAAGGGCGTTCGAGCCTGGCGGATGCCGCGGAAGGCGAGGGCAGCCGTGGTGAGGTTGCACCCGTTGCTTCCGCAGGCCGCAGCTCACAGCAGGCCACGGCTGCGCGGGGGAGCCACTTCGGAACTGGCGCGTCGCGCCGCGCCCTCTGCTGGCCGCCTGAGAACTGGCCGCCCGTCCGCCGATCGGCCGGCACTAGTCAGGGCGGGGTTCGCGACAGCCCAGAGTGGGATCACCACGCGCCGCGGACTCAGGGGAAGGCGGGCTCTCCGCCGAAACGGGAATGCTGGCTCTCATCCCCCATCACCCGAGATTTCACCGAGTCCCCGTGAAGACACTTTCAAACAAGGCTCAGTTTCTAGCAGCCCCATTCGCGGCATGTCTCCTCGGTGGCTGCGCCACGATCTTTGCGGGTACGAAGGCTGAGGTTCATTTCACTTCCGTTCCCAGCGGAGCCACCGTGCTCGCGGGCGATCAACGCGGAACTACACCGGTTACCCTTCGGCTCGCCAAGTCGACGAAACGCGTGACCTTCATTGCGCCCGCACGCGCACCGATCGTGAGGACATCCTCGGCGGGTGACCGCGCGCTGGCCGAGGACGGAAGAGATGTCGAGCTGGATCGAGACCTTGGCCTCGGCTGGATGGTCTTGAATCTGCTCTTCACACCAGGGTTTGGGCTGGTCGGCGGAATCGTCGACGGGAGCACCTCGGCTTGGTACACACTGCCCGGACTGGTGCACTGCGACTTCAGATTGCCGGCGGGCGCTGCCACTGAGCCTGAAGCTTGGTTCAGCGATCACGGCAAGCGGGACTGGCGATAGCGCGAACGCGGCGGAAGCACTGTCGTGCGAGGCCCGTGGCCTGGCCTGAGTTTCATGAATGCCACGCAGCACTCGTGACTCTGGCGTTGCGCAGCTACTGGATAATCTGCTCGCCCGTCCGGCGTCGCTTCCTGCCAATGCCAATCTCTCTTCGATTGGATGTCCGAGTGCGTAGAACCCCGCCGGGCCCACGCAGGTGATCGCGACAAGGAGTCATCGACTGGGGGTCGCAACCAACCCCGACAGTAGGTCGTAGGAGACCCCGAGGTAGAGGGCACCTTTCAGGTCGTCTCCATCGGTCACGTCCCGGTACACGATCGATCCAACCTTGACAGCCCATCCCTTGGTGAACGTGAAGCCACCACCAAACGTGAATGCGATGCGCCCATTCAGCTCCGGAGGCGCATCGCCAACAACCGAACCGCCGGCGATCCCCGCATCGAACGAAAGCCCGTCGGTAAGCGCAGCTACGTTCCTGACCTGCCCCCCTCAGACCGGTCCAGATCTCATCATAGGATCTGGGCCCCAACCGAAGGGACATCAACATGGGCAGGAAGCGACGCCACAGTGACGAGCAGATCATCCACAAGTTGCGCGAAGCCGAGATCGCATTGGCGCAGGGCC
>CANKOY010000065.1 GCA_947484275.1 Planctomycetota bacterium
GCAACGGGAATACTAGGCGCTCGTCCGCGGAGGGAAACAAATCTTCGAGATGCACGCCCGCGTGCCAGAAGCACCAGACGACGAAAAGCGTGCTGACAATCGAAAGAAGCAGCACCGAACGCGCCAGCAAAACCAGCGGCAAATTGAGCAGCGCCCACAGCAGAATCGACCACGGGTACTTTGGACTCAGGTTGTAGATCTGCGCGATCAGCGCAATCGCGCCGCCGTAGGACAGAACGGCGGTCGCAAGCAGCGCCGTCCCCACGCGCGGGTACTTGCCAGGCCGGTGAGCGAGGACGAAGCCCGCCACGTGCAGACCGCCCCAGATCGCGAAAATCAGCGTCAGCTTGACCGGCTTGGTCAGCTCCTCCCAGTTGTAGCCGACGAGGTACAGGATGCCGGCGGCCACGAGCACGCCGCCCATGCTGGCGATGATCGCGGCGACGCGACCACTTCGATCGGCGTGCGTTTCACCGGCGGCGCCCAGGCGCTCGGCCACACGCTGGCGTTGGATCGAATCCAAAACTCCCTCACGCTCCAGCTCCGCAAGGGCGTCGTTGATCGCCTGACTTTTGATGCTGCTGCTCCGTTGTTGCATCGGAGCGCGCCGGTCGCCGAGCGCGCCTTACTTCTTGAACGGCTCGGTCGACAACTGGTCGCGCTTGTGCTCGACCGACTTCCAGTGATCCGCATCGCCCGGACCGGCCTTCTTGGCGGTGATCACCGGCCAGTTCGCCGCCAGATCCGCATTCAACTTCGTGTACTCCGTCCACTTCGCCGGCAAGTCGTCTTGGCTGAAGATCGCCTCGGTCGGGCACTCGGGCACGCAGGCGCCGCAGTCGATGCACTCGTCAGGATTGATGACGAGGAAGTTCTCACCTTCGTAAAAGCAATTGACCGGGCAAACATCCACGCAATCGGTGTACTTGCACTTGATGCACGGTTCGGCAACGACGTAGGTCATGTCAGGCGGAGGGTCTTGGGGCCGGAATGGGCCGAACAGGATAGCGAACGAGCGTCAAAGTGTCTTCACGAAGATGTTGCGGAACCAGGCCGAGTACGGATCGGCCACCAGGGGCGCGCCGTAGCGCTGAAAACCGATGAACCCCGACTTCGGCCGCTTGGCGAAGGGCGGATGCTCGCCCACCGGGAGGGTGAGGATATCGACGTCGTAAAGGGTGAGCCCGTTGAGCGCCACCGCCAGACGGTTGCCCACGTAGAGCACCTCGTAGGTGTTCCACTCGCCGATGGGGCGATAGCGCTTCCAGCCCGGGGCTAGCGACCCGTAAAGGCCGCCCGTGAATTGGTAGTCCACTAGCTTTGACTTGGTGTCCTGCTCCCAATTGAAGTCGTCGAGAATCTGCACCTCGCAGCCGTCGAAGGAGGGATTTTCGCCGGTGCGCGAGGAGCGCAGGTACAGGCCCGAGTTCGCCATGCGCGCGATCTTGAAGTCCACGCGCAAATGAAAATCAGTGAACTCTTCGTTGGTGTGGATCACGCCCGAGTCCTTGGCGGGAATCGACAGCACGCCTCGCTCCAACTTGTAACCGTCGCTGGGCCCCTGGATCTTCCAGTCCGAGAGGTCATTGCGCGAGGAGAGCGAGCGCCATCCCCGTTGTGACGCGGCGCTCGAGATCGAGAGCAGTCCGTCCTTCGCTGGCTCAAATCCGCTCTCGTCGAAAACCGCGCGCTCGCGCAGGCGGATGTTTTTGAACTGCACCTTGTTCGACTTCGGATCGTCGCGATCGCCGTGAACCTGCAGGCCGATCAGCCCGCGCGGCGCGAAGCCCGGCGAGTTGTCCGGCACTTGATACTCCATGACCTGTTCGCCGTTCAGCAACACGACGAGGTGCATGTCGAATCCCGTGCAGCGCACCTCGACGTGGTTCCACTGGTCTTTCTTGAACTTGTCCTTGGCCGTCGTGTTGTGCGCGAGGAATCCGTCGGAGTAAATTGCCGCCACCTCGCCGTCCGGACGATAGTCGAGGGTCACTTGCGCCCCGCGCTCCGTGGGCGCCATGCGCACGAAGATCCCGCTGTCGAAGGGGAAGTCCATGCGCACGTCGCAGGAGAAGTCGAAGGCGGAGTACGGCTCGGCGGTGTAGATCAAGCCACCTTCGCCTCCGGGGCCGACGCGGCCGGTCAAGGCGCCGTCCTCGATCGTCCAGGACGCATGGCCGTCGTAGCGGCCGCCGCTGGTGACCCAGCCGTCGAGTGTCTTACCGTCGAAGAGCGTCCGCCAGGCACTGTTCTCCGCGGTGCCCGACGCAGACTTTTCTGTGGACTGCTTCGCCTCTTGAGGAGGCGATTGCGCCCCGGCGTGGAATGGGAACACGAGGAAAGTGAGCGCGGCGATCGCGCGGGCAAAGCGGCTTGGCATGGAGGACTCGTAATGCTGGGGACCCGGGGCGGACTGTTGTAGCGCACGGTTCATACCCAGGGGTACCCTCTGCGCCATTGCCCCCGCTCCCCCAGCGCCACGAGGTGACCCCATGAGCCAGACGCGCCGCAATTTCCTGCTCCTCACCGCCCAAATTGGCGCCCTGACGGCGATCCTGCCCCGGGCCTTCGCTCAGTCACCCGGCGCGCAGGCCGAGACCGCACCCAAGGCGAAACCGCTGTTCGAAATTTCCCTGGCTCAGTGGTCCCTGCACCGGGCGCTGCAGTCGGGTGCGATGACCAATCTCGACTTCCCGGTGGTCGCGGCCAAGGACTACGACATCCGCTGTGTCGAGTACGTCAACTCGTTCTTCAAAGAGTCCGCACGCGACATGAAGTACCTCGCGGAACTGAAATTGCGCTGCAAGGACAACGGCGTGGTCAACCACTTGATCATGTGTGACGGCGAGGGCGCGCTCGGAGCTGCGAGCAAGGAAGAGCGCACCACGGCAGTGGAAAATCACAAGCGTTGGGTCGATGCGGCCAAAATCCTGGGATGCGTGTCGATCCGCGTCAACGCGAGCGGCGACGGCACGCGAGAGGAGCATCAATCCCAGGCCGCGGACGGGCTCGTGCAACTTGCCACGTACTCAGATCCCCTGGGCATCAACGTGATCGTCGAGAACCACGGCGGCAACTCATCGGACGGAGCGTGGCTCGCTGGCGTGATGAAAAAGGCCGCGCACCCGCGCGTGGGCACGCTGCCGGACTTCGGCAATTTCAATCTCGGCAACGGCGAGGTCTACGATCGCTACAAGGGGACGCGCGAGTTGATGCCGTTCGCCAAGGCGGTCAGCGCCAAGAGCCACGATTTCGACGAGCACGGCAACGAGACCACGATCGATTTCGAGCGCATGCTGCAAATCGTGCTTGGAGCCGGATTCCATTCCTGGATCGGGATCGAGTACGAAGGCTCGCGCCTGTCTGAAAAGGAAGGAATCCTCGCCACCAAAGCACTGCTCCTGCGCCTGCGCGCGAAACTCGCGTGATCCTCAATATGGACAAGCGTTCGATCTTCGCGCTTTCGTGCCTGTGTTTGACGGGCGCTGCCACGGCTCAGGAATCCTCCGACGATCCCTACGCGCCCAAGGTTGCCGCCGCTTCCAAGGAGGGCGCGCAGGCCATGGCGGGCTTCAAGTTGCCCGAGGGCTGGACAGTCGAGTTGGTCGCGGCCGAACCTCTGCTCGCCAATCCGGTTTGCTTCGCCTTGGACCACGACGGCGTGACCGTCTATGTCGGCGAGACGTTTCGGCACCACAAGGGCGTCACGGACATCCGCGACCACATGGACTGGAACGACGACGACCTTGCCGCGCGCACCGTCGAGGATCGGGTCGCGTACTTCAAGAAGCAGCTCGGCGCGGAATTCGCGAACTTCGAGCGTGCTTGCGAGCGCGTGCGCATGTTGCGCGACTCGGACGGCGACGGCCTTCTCGACCAGGCGACCGTCTTCAGCGACCGCTTCCGCGACGCCGCAGCTGGCATCGGCGCGAGCTTGCTCTCCTATCGCGGCGATGTCTACTACACGTGCATCCCGAGCCTTTGGAAACTGCGCGACAACGATGGCGACGGGCGCGCGGACAGCGAAGTGGAGCTGTCCACGGGCTACGGCGTGCACGTCGCGCTCTTGGGCCACGATCTGCACGGACTGCGCATCGGCCCCGACGGGAAAATGTACTTTTCCATCGGAGATCGCGGCCTGAACGTGCCCCTGCCCGACGGCACGCGCATCGAGTATCCGGAAGCGGGCGGCGTGCTGCGGTGCAACCTCGACGGCAGCGATTTGGAGCTTTTCGCCACGGGTTTGCGCAATCCCCAGGATCTGGTCTTCGACGCTTTCGGCAACCTGTTCACGGGCGACAACAACTCCGACGGCGGCGATCGTGCGCGACTGGTGCACGTCGTCGAGGGTTCGGATACCGGCTGGCGTCAGGCCTACCAGTGGATCAACGAGCCCGACGTGCGCGGGCCGTGGAACGACGAGAAGCAGTGGCATCCTTACCCTGACAATCAGGTCGCGGCGATCCTGCCGCCGATCGCGAATCTGAGCGACGGACCCTCGGGAATCACGATCGATCCCGGCACGGGGTTCGCTCCGAAGTACGCCGGTTGGTTCTTTCTCGCGGATTTCCGCGGCGGAGCGAAGGGCTCCGGCGTGCGCGGGTTCCAGTTGCTGCCCAAGGGCGCGGGCTTTGTCCTGGGCGAGAATGAGAAAACGTGGTGGGACGTGCTCGCCACGGATGTCGACATCGGGCCGGACGGCGCGATGTACGTTCTTGATTGGATCGGCGGTTGGAACCAGACCGGCAAGGGCCGCATCTATCGCACGTTCGATCCGAAGATCCGCGGCTCCGCTTTGGTGCAGGAAACAAAGCGCCTGCTTGCCGACGGCTTCGATTCGCGCAGCGAAACGGAGCTCTTGAAACTGCTCGCTCACGCCGACCAACGCGTACGCCAGGAGGCGCAATTTGCCCTTGTTCGCAAGGGCGAGGCCTCGCGACCGGCGCTCGAGAGGCTCGCAGCCTCCTCGTCTTCGCGCCTGGCGCGCGTCCACGCCATCTGGGCCATGGGCATGCTGTGCCGTGCACGCGGGGACTTCAGCATTGACCCCTTCGGACCGCTGCTCGCCGATGGCGACGATGAAATTCGCGCCCAGACCGCGCGCGTTCTCGGCGATCTGCGCGCGGACAAGGCGGGCGATGCCCTGGTCAAGTTGCTCGCGGACCCGGCACCGCGCGTGCGCATGTACGCGGGGATTGCTTTGGCGCGCATTCCTCACACCGGCGCGGGCGAGGCGCTGGTCAAGTTCGCCGCAGCCACCGACCCCGCGGACCCGGTGCTGCGCCACGTGGCCTCCATGGCCATGGAGACGTGCATGTCGGCCGAGAAGCTCGCTGCGCTTGCGTCCCACGCCTCCGCGGATGTGCGCCGCGCTGCCGTAGTCGCCCTGCGGCGCGCGAAGAGCGAGCGCGTCCAACAGTTCCTGAAGGACGGCGATCCGTCGATCGTGCTGGAGGCCGCGCGGGCCATTGCCGACGTGCCGATTTCAGGAGCCATGGAGGCGCTGGCGAAGATCGCGATGGAGCGCGGCGATGAGTACGCACTGCAGCGGCGTGCGATCAACGCGAATTTTCGGCTCGGAACGAAGCAGCACGCGGCAAGGCTCGCGCAGTTCGCGTCGCGCGGAGACGTCAGCGCAAAATTGCGCAGAGAGGCGTTGCTCAGACTCGCGCAGTGGACTGCGCCGTCCAATCGCGACGCGGTTGTGGGCGCCTGGAGACCCCTGGAAAAGCGCGAAGCGCCGTATCTGGCCGAAATGCTCATGCCGATCGCCGGCTCGCCTGACCTGAGCTCGAACACAGACCTGGCGAGCGAGTGGATTCGCGCCTGCGTGGACAACGACTGCGCTGGAGCGATCGAAGTTTTCGTGCAGTGGATTCGCGACGAAGAGCTTCCGGGGCCTGTACGTGCGGCGGCCCTGCGTGGATTTGTGCAGCTGCTGGACTCGCCGGACTTACCGCCTGCGCTTCGACCGGTCATCGGGCACCTCGTCGCGACGATGATCGCCACCGACGACCACGACCTGCGCGCGGCGGCCATCGCCGAACTGCCGCGGATCGCGCCGGACGAAGCCTTGGAGTTGGCGCTGTCGTTCCTCCACGAAGGTGAACTCCGCGAACGCCGCGCCGCGCTGGGGGCCCTGGGGGAAATCGACACTCCCGAGGCCGTGGCCGCCCTCGCAGGCGCCTTGGATCAGCAGCTCGCAGGCCTGTTCCCCCATGAGTTGGCCCTGGACCTCGCCCTCGCGGCCGAAGCCCATGACAGCTCGAAGCTCAAGTCGCGCTTGGAGAAGTTGCGCGCGCCACGTGCGGCAGAGCCGCTGCTTTCGGAGTACGTCGATTCGCTCTACGGCGGCGACGCAGAGCGCGGCAAGCAGATCTTCCGCACCAAGAGCGAGCTCGCTTGTCTGCGCTGCCACCGCATCGAGAATGACGAAGGCGGCGAAGTGGGACCGGACCTGCGCGGAATCGCCGCGCGTTTGTCGCGCGCGCAGCTGCTGGAGGCCATGTGCGATCCCAACCGCGCGATTGCCCCCGCATTTCGCAGCACGATCTTGTTCCTGAACGACGATGCGCACCTCGAGGGCCGCGTGATCTTTGAGAATGAGACCACCCTGACCTTGATCGACGCCCAGGCCGTGAAGCACGACGTCGAGAAGGCCGAGATCGCCGAGCGCCGTCAGGGCCAGTCCTCCATGCCAACCGATTTGACCAAACACATTTCTCGCCAAGAGATGCGCGACCTGATCGAATTCCTCGCGAGACAATAAACATGAACCAACTCAATCGTCGCTCCATGCTCGCCGCGGGCGCTGCGCTGCTCGGCGCAGGCTCGATCGCTGGAGCTCGTCAAAGCTCGCCGCGCCCCGGCACCGCGGCCATCGACGACCAGGTCCCCCTGCGCGGCACGAAGACGCGCTTCGCCGCCAACTTGGAGATGTGGTGGGGCAGCCTGCCTTTCCCCGAGCGCATTCGCGCGGCCAGCGCGATCGGTTTCACGGCCTTCGAGTTCTGGCCCTGGCGCAACAAGGACCTGACCAAGATCGCGGAGGCGATGAAAGAAACTGGAATGGCCTGCGCACAGTTCACGGGCTGGGGTTTCACGCCCGGCATGAACGACGCCGCCAATCACGCCAAGTTGGAGCAGGAAATCGTGGACGGTTGCGCCGCGGCCAAGCTGCTCGGCGCGAAAATGATGTGCGTCGTGGCAGGCAACGACATCGCTGGAAAGTCCCAGGCGGAAATGCACGACACCGTGATCGCCGGCTTGAAGCGCGTGGCGAAAATCGCCGAAGACAGCGACGTTATCTTGATCCTCGAGCCCATGAACGTGCGCGTGGACCACAAGGGTCACTGTCTCTACGGCTCACCGGCTGCGATCAAGATCGTGCGGGCCGTGGGCTCGACCCACGTCAAGATCAACTGGGATCTCTACCACATGCACATCAGCGAAGGCGATTTGTGCGGACACTTGCGCGAGGGCATCAAGGATCTGGCCTACGTGCAGCTCGCCGACCACCCCGGTCGCACCGAGCCGGGTACCGGCGAAATTCACTACAACCGCGTGCTCAAAGAACTTTCCGCGCTCGGGTACAACGGCTACGTCGGCGTTGAGTGCAACCCGAGCAAACCCGAGCTCGAAGCTGCGCGCGGCCTGGCCTTGGCCGACATCTGGTAATCGAAACCCATCCATTCATATGCAATTCGATCGTCGACAATTCCTGAGTGGCGCGACCGCCGCCGCAGCTCTCGGAGCACTGCCTGCGTTTTCTATGTCGCAGAGTTCGGGCGCGAAGTCCGCCGGCACTGCGCCCAAGTTCAAGAAGGCCGTGATGCTCGGGATGGTGCAGCACACCGGGCCGCTGGTCGAGCGCTTCGAGATCTTGCGCGACTGCGGATTCGACGGCGTCGAGATCGACAGTCCCTCGGACATTCGCACCGAGGAACTCCTGGCGGCGAAGAAAGCCACGGGCATCGGGGTCGAGGGCACCGTGGATTCCGTCCACTGGAGCAAGCCGCTTTCCGATCCGGACGAAAAGGTCCGCGCCGCGGGACTGGCGGGCCTGGAGCGCGCGATCAAGGACTGCTCGGCCTGGGGCGGCACGAGCGTGCTGCTCGTTCCCGCCGTGGTCAACGAACGCGTGGGCTACGACGAAGCCTGGGAGCGCTCGACGATTGAAATCAAGAAGGCCCTGCCCGTGGCCGAGGCCGCCGGCGTGAAGATCGCGATCGAGAACGTGTGGAACAGTTTCCTGCTTTCGCCGCTGGAAGCCGCGCGCTACGTCGATCAGTTCGATTCGCCATGGATCGGCTGGCACTTCGACGTGGGGAACGTGATCACCTACGGCTGGCCCGAACAGTGGATTCGCATTCTTGGCTCTCGGATTCTGAAGCTGCACATCAAGGAGTACAGCCGCAAGAAGCGCGACGAACTCGGCCGCTGGAAGGGCTTCGAAGTCGAGCTGGGCGAGGGCGACTGCGGCTGGCCCGCGGTGGTCAAAGCACTGCGCGAGATCGGCTACGACGGCTGGGCCTGCGCCGAGGTTGGCGGCGGGCCTAAGGAGCGTCTGCTGGACGTCTCCCAGCGCATGGATCGAATCCTGGCGTAGTCCGCGCGCGATCCCAGACTCTCCGGGCGGGTCCTCAGGCGAGCGAAGTCGCCTCGGCTTCCAACATACGCGTCAGGCCCACGGCCTCTTCGATCTTCGCGCCCAGTTCGCGCTCCCCGCGGGCGATCATTGCCAGCAAGTGGCGAATCTCGCCGTCGTAGCCAGTGTGCGCGGCGAGTTCGACGGCTTCGATTTTGCCACCCCGGGCGAGCGTCAGTCGGGGCTGTCTGGAAAAGTCGAAGTCGGCGGTCGCCTGCTCGAAGACGACGATGTAGCGCATGCGGAAGGCAAATCCGGGCGTGTGATCCCAGCCGCCCTCGGCGACCACGTGCGCAGGACCGTTCGCGAAGCGGTACAGGGTCGTGACGTGGTCGAGGCTGCCGGAGGACTGGACACTGACAGGTTCGCCGAAACACCAGCGAATGAAATCCGCGTCGTGGATGTGCAGGTCGAATAGCGCGCCGCCGGAAAGGCGCGAGTCGGCGTAGAACCCCGGATTCCAAGCCGGCCGCGTGCCCAGGCGCGAGAACACGGCGCTCTTTACCGCGCCGAATGTTCCGCGGCGCACGTGCTCGCGCAGCCAATCCCATCCAGGCCAGAAACGCATGCACATGGCGGGCATGCACAGACCCTGGGAGCGCGCGGCGACCTCGGCCAAGCGCTGGACGTCCGCGCTGGACAGCGCCACAGGTTTTTCCACGAGGACGTGCTTGCCCGCTTCGAGCGCTGCGATCGCCAACTCCACGTGGGTTGAAGTCGGCGTGCAGATGCTGATCAGGTCGATCGCGGCATCCTCGATCAACGCCCGCGGGTCTGAATGCGCGCGCACCAGCTTGGGATCGAAAAGGAGTTCACCTTTCGCGCCGGTGTCGAAATTTCCGCCCTCGCCTGCGCGACCGGCCCTGCGCTCCGGATCGGCGTCGGCCACGGCGATCAGCGAGTTCTTCAATCCCGCGGCGTCCGCGGCTTGGAACGCGGTCAAATGCGTGCGCCCCATGAATCCCAGGCCAATGATGCCGATGCCGAGCGGGCGACGAGTCATGCGAGTTGCTCCACAAGCACGCGCGCTGCGGTCATGTCTTCTATGCGTTGCGAGCCAGCCTCGCGTTCGATCATGCAATCCACGTCCACGTGCTGTTCGCGCAAGACGCCGAAAAACGCGCGCCAATCCACGGCGCCCGTGCCGACACAAACCTCCTCGCCCCACTGCCCGGCCGAGGACGCGGGCTTCGCGTCCTTGATGTGCACCTGCAAAACGTGGGGCGCAAGTTCGCGCAACGCGGCGATGGGATCGCCCATGCCGTAGAGAATCATGTTCGCGGGATCGAAGTTGACGCCCAGGGTTGGATGAGCGAGATCGGCGAGCACCTCCAGCAAGGTTGCCGCGCTCTCCTGGCCAGTCTCGAGGCCCACGCGCACGCCCTCGGCGCCGAAAATGTCGGCGATCTCTCGCAGACGCTCGAGCAAGATCTTGCGCTCGGGATCGGCGCGCTCGTGGGGCAGAAATCCGCCGTGGAACGTCACCAGATCCAGGCCCAGGCGCCGCGCCAATTTCGCGTTGGCGAGGGCCGCTTCGCGATTCGTGGCCCACGTGGACTGTGGCCGCACGCCGCCGGTGCGGCGGATCGAGTCCAGGCTCGAGTAGTCCTCGCCCTCCATGCTCATCATCCCCGAGCGCAGCACGATGTCCTCGCGCGCGAGCACGCGAATCGTCTCGGCCTCCGACCAAGCGCCGACGCGCAGGGGATCGAGGTGCAGCTGCAGCGCGTCGACGCCGATGTCCTGGAGCGCTTCCACGAGCGCGTCCGGACCGCCCACGCCCAAGGACCATGAGCAGGCTCCGACTTTCGACCGCGAATTTCCTGCGTTGGCGCTCATGGTTCCTGGCTTGGGGGCTTCGCAGGCTACTGGCGCGGAGCGCCCGCGTCCAAGATCACCGCGGGCTTGGCGCTGGGTTTTTGCGGCGCGCGAATCGTGTGCCACCGGTGGCGGCCCAAGTTCTCCGCTCCAGGGCCCACCTGGACACCGACCACCGCGTGCTCTCGCCAGCAGCGCCTTGTCGCGCCCTGATCGTGACGACATGGTCGTGAAGGCCTTGTCTTGGGCGCTGCGATCCCTCATCAGATGGGACGCGAGCGCCGTAGCAGCATTTCTCGCGAAGCACGAGGAGGCGCTGGCCCCACGCGTAAAACGCGAGGTCCGAAACAAGTTGCGGACGGGGCGAAAGACGTGAGGGTCGCGGATTCTCGGCATGACAACCGATTGCAGCGGACGGTCCACAACGCGGCCGGCCGCCTCGCTCAACGCCGCATGCGGCGGAACACGAATCCAGGAATCAGCTCGAGTCCAGCAGCGGCGACGATCGCCGCACCCATGGGCAGATCGAGCTCGAACGAAGCCAGAATGCCCAGCACGACCGCGAGCAACCCAAAGCCGCTCGAGAGCAACAAATAAGAGGTCATCGAACGTGCCCAGGGCCGCGCCGCCAGTGCCGGCAAGACGAGCAGGCCAAAAACGATCAGCGGACCAAGGCTCATCGTTCCGACCGAGATGGTCAGCCCCGTGACGATTGTCAAGAGCAGCTCGAAGCGGAACACGCGCACGCCGAGCACCTGCGCCATCTCGCGGTCGTAGCTGACCAACACGAGATCGCGGTAGAAGATGACGAACGTCGCGAGCACGAGTCCGAGCAGGACGGCGATCGTTTCGAACTGGTGCAGGCCGACACCGAGGACCTCACCCTGCAAGAGTTCGTCGACGAACGAAGCGCCGACCGCGGACATGCGGCTGAAGAGAATCGTGGCTGCGCTCGCGATGGCGAAGGCCGCGGCGACTCTGCCGACGTCCCGCCCGCTCTTCCGCGCGAGGAAGTCGAGCCACGACAGTCCGCCAAAGGTGAAGACGGCGGCCCAGACGAGGTGATAGTTCATCGCCGCGTGGGGTTCGCCCAGCGCGGCGTCCGCGCTCAGGTCGCCGAGTCCGATTCGCGCGACCCACCACGGAAGGACGACGAATCCAAAGACAACTCCAGCGGTGGCGAACTGTGGCAGCGCAATTCCGTAGAAGCTCGTGCGCCGCAGGTAGAGGAACGAGCCGAGCAGAGGACACACCAGTCCCGCGCACGCGGCTGCGAGCATCGCGAAGTGAAAGAGGTGCCACCGATCCGCCCAAGAAATGTCCATGAGGGAGCTCAGCTCGCGCCTGGTGCGTCGCGTTCGATCGTGGCGTAGAGGCGGTCGAGATTCTCCGGCTTCAACATTTCTGCGGGGTCGCCGTGCTCCACACGGCCGTCGTAGACCCAAACAACTCGGCGAACGGTGTCGCGCACCATCAGGAGTTGGTGACTCACGAGCAAGATGGCCATGCCCTGCTCGTTCAGCCCGACGAGCAAATCGAGGATGCGGGATTGGGCGGAGCGATCGACTCCACTCGTCGGCTCATCGAGCAGCAGCAGCTTGGGACGCACCATCAGGGCCCGCGCGATCAACACACGCTGCCGCTGACCGCCGGACAGTGCCGAAAACGACGCGCGGCGTTGCTCGACGAGGCCCACGCGCTCCAAGCTCTCTAGCGCGAGTGCCTTGTCCTCGTGGGAAAGACGGCGCATACGATTGAGCCTTCCAAACGCGCCCATCTGCACCACTTCCTCCGCGGTCACCGGGAATACGGCGTCGAGGCTTTCCCGTTGAGGAACGTAGCCGACAGCGCTCGTCAACCTCTCGACCCGGCCAACCAAAGGCGGCAAGAGCCCCAAGATGCCGCGGAACATCGTGGTTTTCCCGCCGCCGTTGGGTCCGACGATGCCCACGAAGTCGCCGGCGCCGATCACGAGATCGATGCCGGCGACAGTCGGTTTGCCCGCGTAGCCGAAGGAGGCTTTCGTGAGGCGCAGCAGATCGCTCATGAGCTTCGGGAGTCTACTTCGACGGCACCGTTGTGCCAAACGCCCCAGCGAAGCGCTTGTGCAGCACGTCCATCATGCCGATCCACGTTTCGGTGCCGGGCAAGCCTCCGCACATGTTGGGAATTTCGAGCACGATCGCTCCGGACTCTTCCGCGATGCGACGCACCGTTGCGTTGTTCGACCAGATCGCGGTCACGATCACTTTCACGCGCTCGCGCTTGATCAGGTCGATGACGTGCGCGATGTGGTTGGGCGTCGGGGGCACGCCGGGCTTGGTCTCGACCGTTCCGATGACGTCGATTCCGCGAGAGTGAGCGAAGTACCTGTACTCCTGGTGGTACTCGATGATCTTCTCGCCCTTCCACTTCGTTCCGATTTCCGACCAGCGCTTCTCGGCCTCCGTCAGCTTTGCGAGATAGTCGTCGTAGCGCTTTTGGTAGGCGACCTTGGACGCGCTGTCGATCGCGACGAGCGCCTCGAAGACCCTTCCAGCAATGTGACGTCCGGCGCGCGGATCGAGGTTCATGTGCGGATTGCCGTGTGGATGAACGTCGCCGGCTTGTCGGCTGAGCGACGCCGGCACTTCGATCGCCTCCCAGCCCAGAGAGCAATTGACGAACGCGGGCTTCCCGGGCTGGATCTTCTCGTTGCGGCAGCTTTCGAGCAGACCCGGCACGAAAGCGAGCTCGAGCGAAAGCCCGACCTCGACGAACATGTCGCACTTGCTCATCGCCACAAGATGCGATGGTTTGACTGACACGGCGTGCGCGTTCTCGCGGCCCTTGCAGATCGACATCACGTCGACTCGATCCCCGCCGATCTGATTCGTGATGTCGGCGAGATCGGGAATCGTCGTGACTACTTTGAGCTTTTCAGCGGGTGAAGTTGCCGCGGCGGCGATCGCCGTCTCCGAGACA
The DNA here is from genome assembly GCA_947484275.1 of Planctomycetota bacterium. Classification (GTDB taxonomy): domain Bacteria; phylum Planctomycetota; class UBA1135; order UBA1135; genus JADJQU01. The sequence goes on from CANKOY010000065.1 coordinate 13,430, forward strand.
CAGGCAACCAACGAAAGGAAGAGGAGTTTCAACATTGTTTTCATGTGATCAGGTTCCTTGGTTGGAGCTCACCAGTTGAGGCCGTGGCCGTGAGTGCCGAGGATCGCGGTGAGTTGCACTGCGACGCGCAGGGCGTCGTCGTTGGCATCCGATTCGAAATCCGAGACGACCAGTCGCATGCGGAGGTACTCGGAGAGTTGACGCGAGTAGAAGACCTCGACCTCGGACTCGTCGGACTTGTTTCCGTCGGGGAGCTCGAGCGCGCTGAACTGCGCGCCGACGCTGTGGTAGCGGTTGAACTGGTAGTCGGTCCACGCGACGTATCCGAGCACGTCATCGTCGAAGGACGGGTTCAGGGTTTGCGTCGTCTGATCGATGTTCGCCCCGTTGTCCCCAGTGTTCGCGAGCGCCTCGACGCCAGTGGTCCAGCGCTGCTCGCCCGTATCGCCGACCCACCCGTACGTGAGATCGAGGCCGTAGACGACGTTCGAGAGATCGTCGTCTGTCTGATCGGGATTGGCCGCGGGGCTGTACAGGAATGCGTAGCGAGGGATGGCGCGCGCTGACGCACCCAATTGGAGCGTGCCGCTTGAACCAACATCGGTGAAGCCCGTGAGGCGCGCCGTGTAGTTGAAGTCCGCGCCGTGTTTGGTGCTCGCGAGCTCCTGCGCCGCCGTCGTCTCCGGATCGAAGTCCTCTTCCTCCTCCGGCAGGAGGCTGCTGAAGACGCCAATCGACCAGCGCAGTGCCGTCGAATCGCCGATGCTAGTCCAGTCGTCCCACTGCAACCCGTCGCCCTTGCTCTCGTCGCCGAGGTAGGCGCGCAAGACGAGAGGCCGCTCGAGCGTGCGCAGCTCGTGCACGTGGAGCTGCATCTGCTTGCCGAAGTCGACAAAGAAACGGCCCGCGCGCAGAGTGCGGTGCCCGCCGAAACCGAGGTAGTGAATCGCGGCTTCCTCGATGTTCACCGATTCCTCTTCGGCGGCCCCGATGAAGTAAGCCCAAGCGTTGGGATCGACCCACGCATTGGCGGCGAGCTCGAACACGCGCAGGCGTGCGTCAAAGCCGTCGCGCGTGCGCTGGTTGTCCGTGTAGTCGCCCACAGTGTCGAGGATGAAAGAGAACGCGGGGTTGAAGAGGCTGGTGAAACGATTGACCTGGCCCATGTCGTCACCGGGCGCGGAACTTTGCCTGCTCGGCTGCGCCGGCATGCCGGGCGTCGTAAAGGCTGGAGCCTGGGCCCAGGTGCAGGCGCAACTACCGATGACCGTCGCGACGCGTAGTGGAAAATGAGATCGCATGGTGGAGGAGTCGTGCTGGCACGCGCCCAGTGCGCGTGGACATGGGGCTTTGAATCGTGCCGCCGCGTGTCGTGAGACAGCGCGATGTGCACACGCAGCGTGAGCTGGTGCGCGTGCGGCAGAGTCCTCGCGATTGAGAGAGAAGGCGGGCGCCGCGGATCGCGGACTGAATCCTGCTCCAATCTCAAGCTGGACAGAACGCTCGAAGACACCGCAACTGCGGACGGTCTCGAGCACTTCCGTGCTGACGAGGCGTGACTACGCCGGCGGCGACTGCTTCGGAGCAAGTACGATCGGCTCGAGCGAAAGCGAGGGCGGTGCACGGCGTTCCGTCGAAAGCAACTGGCCCGCACGCGGGAGCTCGAGATTCGTTGCGCGGATCTCCCAGTTCACGAAGCTGGTCCGCGACAGGACGACGATCAAGCAGTGCTCGTCCGTGGGCAGCTCGAGCGCATCGCTCGCACTCAACAAGGCGGAAGTCGGCTCGACTTCCCCCTGGAGAGCGTGAGGCGAATCCGCGCAATGCTCGTTCGCGTGCACGAGTTCGCCGTGCGTGCTGCACACGACGTGACGCTCGAGCAGCATGTGCAAACCGCTCGAAATCGAGCTGAAAACAGGCAAGAACGCGAGCGTGAGCGTCAGCAGGGCGCGCAGCGTTGCTTGCTTGGTACGAGTCATGCGGTCGTGCTCGCGCGGCCAGGAGCCGCAGAGTCGATGTCGATTAGAGCCGCGCCACCTCGGGCTGTCAATCGAGGGGCTGACGCGCGCGCTCCCGGCGGGAAGTTGAATGCCAGCCCGTCGCCTCTCGACCGACACTAGCACGGGTTCGCCGGAGAGCCATCCCGATCCGCCGTCGGGACAGACACTCCTTACTCTGGGCCTTCGTTCTTTTGCTCGGGCCCATTGGCGTAGGCGGTCTTCCACGGCATGGGCGTGGAGCGCATGCGCCTCACGCGGCCCCCACGCCTGGCCTCGTGTTGACGGCCCGCCCCATGATCGCCCGGACCGTTCGACGCCGCCAGCGTGCGCGAGCCGGGACAAGCACAACCGCGGCGCAGTTCGGGCATCGCAGGGGATTCTGCGGTCCATGCTCACCCGGCCCTGGCGAGCGGTGCACGCATCAAGTGATCGAGGAGGCGACAAGGAGTTCTGTGCGTTGATTTTTGTTGCTCGGTCGCCACCAGCATTTCGCCGTCGCAGTCGTGCAGCCGCGATGCCGCTCACCTGCAACGACAGTCCAAGTCCGCGCCGCAAGCCAGATCGCGGGGTGATGCGCTCCCTGCGGCTGGTGCGCCCAGTGACCTCCGCGGCGCGCTCACGAGAGCACGGCTGCCGCCCACCGCGCTTTGTCGGGCGCGAACACGATCACTACTTGCTGTGCGGCGTCTTCGCCTTCGGTTTCGCGCGCGTGCCTTGCGCGAGCTGCGGGCGCGACGATCTGGCGGCGTTCCCATGCAGGGGCCGTGGCTTCTGCCCGTCGTGGAAGACAGGCACATGTTCAATGGTGCCGCGCATCTCGTCGACGGAGTCTTGCCCGATGGCTCTGTGCGCCGGTGAGTGCTCTCGTTCCCGTTTCGCATTCGCTACCTGGTGGCCCAGGATCCAAGACTCCTCTGCGCGGTGCGGCGCACCCTTGTGACCAGGGTGCCACCGTGACGACGCGATCAGGGGAGTGGATTTGCTATCCGTCTGCTTCAGATGCAGGCCACGGGATGGCCGTTCATCGCCCACAGCAAGCTGGGTTTTCCCGTCTGTGAGCCTTCGACCATCGCCTCCCACGACGTCGGCCTCCGCTCGCAGGCTTCGAGGGAAGGCTCGTCCGCCGTCGGCCTGATGTACTCGCGTCACTCGGCGAGATCGCTCTGGGTGGAAACGGGGACCGTGGACTGCCAGGGCGACTTCGAACAGGGTGAGGGCGCGCGTGAACATGGGCTGCCGTCATGGTCTCAGGGGCAGACAGTCCGGCTTTAGGCGCGCGCGGCCTCGCGTCGATAAATACGGCCCGTTCCTATGACTTGGGAAGCTTGGTTCACGCTCGCCGTGCTGGCGCTCATGGTCTACGCACTGGCGCGGAACCTGGCGTCGGACGTCGTGATGGTTGCGGTGCTGGCGGTCTTCATGTCCGCCGGATTATTTTCGGACAAGTTTCCGACTCCGACGCGGCTGGTCGCCGGCCTGGGCAACGAAGCGCTGGTGACGGTGCTCGTGCTCTACGTCGTCGTCGCCGGGCTTGCGCGCACCGGAGCGATGAGCCTGCTGACCAGCCCGCTGCTCGGCCGTCCCAAGTCGATCGCCGGCGCGCAGTCGCGCCTGATGTTCACCTGCGCGAGCGTCTCGGCATTCCTGAACAACACGCCGATCGTCGCGATGTTCATTCCTGTCGTGAACGACCTGTGCAAGCGCACGGGATTTCCGCCATCGAAGCTGTTGATCCCGCTCTCGTTCGCGACGATCCTCGGCGGTACCTGCACGTTGATCGGGACGAGCACGAACATGGTTGTGTACGGTCTGCTGGTTGCCGAAACCGGCGATCGCCAGGCGCTCGGCATGTTCGATCTCGCCTGGGTGGGCGTGCCAGCCGCAGTCGTCGGCATCCTGTTCCTCATTGCGACCAGCCGTTGGCTGCTGCCGGATCGCCGGCCGAAGTCGATCGCCTCGACTGATCCGCGCGAGTACACGATCGAGATGGAAGTCGAGCCCGGAAGCCCGCTGGTCGGCAAAACGATCGAGGAAGCCGGCCTGCGCGGCCTGCCGAGCGTGTACCTGGCCGCGATCGAACGTGGCGGCCACGTCCTGCCCGCGGTGGCGTCGACCGAGCGACTCGCGGCGAGTGATCGGCTGATGTTCGTTGGCATCGTCGATTCGATGGTCGAGCTGCAGCGCATCCGCGGCCTGCGCCCGGCGACGAGCCAGGTGTTCAAGCTCGACGCGCCGCGCTCCGAACGCTGCATGATCGAGGCGGTCGTCGCCCATCACTGCTCGCTTGTCGGCCGGACCATTCGCGACAGCGCCTTCCGCACGGTTTACAAGGCGGCCGTGATCGCCGTGGCGCGCTCCGGCGAGCGCATCAACAAGAAAGTCGGCGACATCGTGCTGCAGGCGGGCGATCAATTGCTGCTCGAGGCGCACCCCAGTTTCCTAGATCAGCAGCGCAACTCGAAGGACTTCTTCCTGGTATCGCGCGTCGAGGACTCGACACCGCCTGGCCACGAACGCGCCTGGGTTGCGATCGCGATCCTGCTCGCCCTGGTGATCGTCGCCGGCTTCGAATGGCTGCCGATGGTGCACGCAGGACTGCTCGCCGCGGGGGCGATGATCCTCAGCGGTTGCTGCAACGCCGCCGCAGCGCGGCGCAGCATCGACTGGGAAGTCCTGATCACCATCGCCGCCGCGCTTGGCCTCGGTGAAACGATGCGCACCACCGGACTCGCGCAGCACATCGCCAGCGGAGCTGTCGGCGCCTGCGGCAACGGGCACCCGTGGCTGGTCCTTGCGGTGCTCTACGCGACGACAATGATCTTGACTGAGATTCTGAGCAACAACGCCACGGCTGCGCTGATGTACCCGATCGCGATGGCGACCGCGCGCTCGCTCGGCGCGGACTACCACCCCTTCCTGATCGTGATCATGGTCGCCGCGTCCTGCGGCTTCGCAACGCCCTTCGGCTACCAGACGAACCTGATGGTCTACGGACCCGGCGGCTACCGCTTCGCCGACTTTCTGCGAGTGGGGATCCTGCTCGACATCGTGGTTATGGGAGTCACGCTGAGCGTGATTCCCCTCGTTTGGCCGATCTAGATCCGGCGGCGGAGTCCAACCCCGTTCCGAACGATTCGCCTCAAGCGCGGGGCGGAGCCGGACTTGACTTGGCAAGCGCCCGGCCCGGGCGCGGACGGGTGGCTGCGGTACTCGTCACCGAAGGGCCGAGCACGAAGCGCCCGCCGAGCAGGGCTTCGCGCGCAACTGGGTCGACGCCGAATCTTGCGCTTGAGGCAACCGGGGAACGCGAGCGCAGCGCGAGTGCAGCGACCAGCCGCCCGTGGTGGAATCCGCCACCGCAGAGGGTCAGCCAGTGGACGCGGAAGCTGAAGCGCTCGAGTGCTTCGACGTCGCCGTGGACGACGGACTCGGC
>CANKOY010000066.1 GCA_947484275.1 Planctomycetota bacterium
CGGGCGTGCGCATCCTCGATTCAGCGCTTGTGGCGGCGGCGCGCCTTGCGGATCGTCACATCAGCGACAGGTTCATGCCCGACAAGGCCATCGACCTCGTGGACGAAGCGGCGGCGCAACTGCGGATGTCGATCGACTCCCTGCCCAGCGAACTCGACGAGTTGGAGCGCAAGATCCGCCAGCTCGAGATCGAACGCGGCGCCATCGAGAAAGAGCGAGACTCTGACAGCGCCTCGCGCCTGCGCAGCATCGCGGCGGAATTGGCGGAATTGGGCGAACAGAAAACCGCGTTGCGCGCCCGTTGGCAGTCCGAAAAGGAGCTGATCACGTCGATCCGCGCTGGGAAGACCCTGATCGAAAGCCTGCGGTCGGAAGCCGAGCGCAAGGAACGCGAAGGTGACTACGCGCGCGTCGGCGCGATCCGCTATGGAGAGTTGCCGCAGGCCGAGATCGACGTCAAGAAGGCTGGCGAACGCCTCGCTGTCGTGCAGCGGGACGGCGCGCTGCTTCCTGAGGAAGTCGACGCCGAGATGATCGCCAAGGTCGTCAGCCGCTGGACCGGCATCCCGGCCGCGCGCTTGCTCGAAACCGAGCGCGAAAAACTCCTGCACATGGAGGATCGACTGCGCGAGCGCGTCGTCGGCCAGGACCATGCGTTGGAGACGATCTCGCAAGCCGTTCGCCGCGCGCGCGCGGGCCTGCAGGAAACCACGCGGCCCCTGGCGTCGTTCTTGCTCCTCGGCCCCACAGGCGTCGGCAAAACCGAGACCGCCAAGGCCGTCGCCGAATTCTTGTTCGACGACGAGAGCGCCATGATCCGCATCGACATGAGCGAGTTCATGGAGAAGCACTCGGTGGCGCGCATGATCGGCGCTCCGCCGGGCTACGTTGGCTACGACGAAGGCGGCGCGCTGACCGAAGCGGTCCGGCGCAAGCCGCATTGCGTTCTGCTGCTCGATGAAGTCGAGAAGGCGCACCCGGACGTGTTCCACATCCTGCTGCAATTGCTCGATGACGGCCGGTTGACCGACGGCCACGGGCGCACCGTGGATTTCTCCCAGGCGCTCGTGTTCATGACCTCGAACCTGCGTTCAGAGGCCCAACTGCGCGAGTTCTTCCGTCCCGAGTTCATCAATCGGCTCGACGACGTGATCACCTTCCAGCCCCTGGAAGCCGCGGTCATCGCGAACATCGTCGGCGTGCAACTGAGGCGCATACAAGAAACTCTGGCGGAGCAAGAAATCGGCCTGGAGCTCACGCCCGCCGCGCGCAACGAACTGGCGCGCGAAGGCTACGACCCCGAGTTCGGCGCGCGTCCGCTGAAGCGGGCGCTGCAGCGACGCGTTCAGAACTTGCTGGCCGAGGCCATCCTCTCTGGCAAACTCCAACGTGGCGACACGGCGCGAGTGGACTTCGACCTCGGTCACTATCGCCTGACGAAGCGAGCGAACGAGCCTCAGGCCCCGTCGACGGTGCAGCGCTAGTCGGGAACGGGCTTTCCGTCGTCGCGGGCAAAAGCGCGCGGGTGGACCGGCAGGAGAAAGCCGCCCACCTGCGCAAGTCCGTCCTTGCTGAATCGACAGCCGTCGACACTCCACTTCCAGGTGGAGTCCCCGAATTCGTTTTTCACGGGCGTGGATTCGTTCGCGCGATAGACCTCGAGGGTCGAGCCGGTCGATTTGTCGCGCACCTCGATCCACGCCCGAAGCGGCAACAGCTCGCCGCGGCGATAGGCTCCGCCCATGGGGCGAAAGCGCGGGTCAAGGGCCAAGTCCACGGCCGAGGGAACGAACAGAAAACCCTCGCTGAGGTAGCGCGCCTCTGCGTTCGGCGCACCAAGCCCGCGACCGAGCAAGTGATCGTTTTGCCAGGTATTTCGATCGTCGGGGCTGGTGATCCGATCGCGCACTTCTAGCGGCCCGTGTTCGGCGGGGAGTTTCCAGTGATAAGTGATCCACCACCACTGCGATCCAGGCAGCTGCGCGAGATCGAAGCCGAGGAACTTCAGTGGCTCGGAGTCCGCAGCGGCTCGGAATTCCATTTCGCGCGCGACCTGCGGCGAAGGCGCGTCGCTCGCGAAAGAGACCAAGCGCGCGCCGCCGCGATCCGCCCGCTGCAGCACGAGCACCGCGCCCAATTCCGCTGACTGATCCTGATCGTAGAATGCCGCCGCGACCCTGAAACGGCGCGCGAGGGGTTCGATCAATCCGGGCTGCGACGCCAGCAACGGTTGGTGCAGGATCAGCCAGTCGAGCGTGTCGAGCTCTGCTTCGATGCGCGCTCGTTGTTCGTCGCCCGCCAACTTCCAGCGGTCCAGCGTGTCCGCGAGCTTGACCTTTTCCACGCGCGGACCGAAGCGCAAGTACACCGCCCAGTCATAGGCACTAGCGCAGCGCACGGGCTCTGGTCGCGATTCAAGTTCCGCGCGCTCGTCAATCCACTGCGCTGCATCCCAGTACGCAGCGTTGGCGCGCGGCCGCGTCGCCGTGTAGGCGGCCCAGGACAAGGGCAGCGCCGCGATCAACGTCGCGTGGGCGAGCCAACGCACGCGACCACGCGTGGCGAACCAGTCCCAGCCCATGGCGAACAGCGGCACGCACAACGGGATGAGCGGCAGGCACAGCCGCAGCGACTTGTCGCCCTTGCGCGCCATGATGAACAGCGTCATCGCCAGACTCAGCGCGGCCAGCGAACTCGTCCAGCGCGGCTTCAGGATCGCCCGCGCGAAACCAGCGAGCAGCAGTAGGAGCAGCGGCCAGACGAACAGACGCGGCGCGTTGAGCACGTACCACCACGCTCCGAAGCGCATGGTCGCCTGGGTCACTGAGTCGTCGCGGACGTACTCGTGCCCGCGCAAATCCGAGATCTGCTGGTACAGATCGCCCGCCGCGCGCGGCAAGCCAAGGTCGAGGAGCAGGTGGACGATCAGGTAGCCGCCGTTTTCCAACGCGTAGCGCCACAGGCTGCCTTGCCATTGACCGTAGACGACTCGGTCCAGGGCCAGCTGGACCAACAGGCAAAGCACGAGGCCGGCCCCCAGGCACAACCATGTGGTCCGGTGCTTCCAGCGATCGCGCGCGAGCAACACGGCGAAGACCGCCAAGGAGATCAGCAGGCTCTGGTAAGCCGTCAGAAACGCCAACCCAAGCCAGATGCCGCCGCGCCAGCCGTCGCGGCCCGTGCCGCGGACAATCAGCGAGTCCATGGCCATGGCGATGCACAGGGCCGAGGCGATGCCTGAGATCGGCTGGGATCCAAACTGCAGCACCAGCGGGTTGATCGCGATCGCTGCCCCCACCGCCAGTCCGGCGGACCGGCCGGCCACGCGCTGGGCCAGTCGAGCGCAGGCGATCACCAGACCCATGCTCAGGGCCAATTCGATCAACCGCGCGACGGCAAGCACGGGCCGCAAGTCCTCCAGCCCCAGCCACCGCGCCACCAGGAATGGCGGCACGAACAAGCTGGAGAAGGCGAAACTGCGCACGCTGCGCGCGTCGGTCAGGGCCTCGCCGCCGGCCCAGGCCTGGGCGCGGTCCATGAACTCCACCGCGTCCGCCAGTGGGTAGCCGCGCTGCAGCCACCAGGACCCAAGCTGGAGCAAGAGTGCGCCGAGCAGAACCCAGCGCAGGGCGGGGTCGCGCCAGGAAAGTCGATGCCCCCCGCTCGGGCTGACAGGGTCGGCGGCTTCCATTGGCCGGTCCACTTGAGCCTGCCCGGTGGCGCGGGTCAATGGACGGCGGGTCGAGCCCCACAAGCGCGTCCGGAGGCCTGCCATCGAGCTGAGGCCCCAATCACCGGGTTCAAATCGGCCCCAGGAGGTCAGGGAGGCCTCTTTTTCGGTGCGTATTATACTTGCCAGTATAATACCGGCCAGTATAGCTTGCCCCCATGTTCACATCCGCTTTCCTCGGGCGCGAGCGCGACCTTGGCTACTTGAATGAGCTCCACGACTCAGGCCGTCCGGAGTTGTTCGTGCTTTACGGCAGGCGACGGGTCGGCAAGACGGAGTTGCTGCAGCAGTTCTGCGGCGAGCGCAAGGCCGTCTACTTCCTCGCCGCCCAAGTCCGCGATCGCGACAACCTGCGCGCGTTCCGACTGGCGGCCTCCGAGGCCCTCGGGGATCCCCTGGCCGCGACGGTTGAATTCCCTGACTGGGTTGCGGCTTTGGGTTTCCTGGCCGAGCGCGCGGGCAACGAGCGGCTGGTGGTCGTACTCGACGAGTTCCCCTACCTGTGCGAGGCCAACAAGAGTCTGCCGTCGCAGATCCAGAAGTTCTGGGACACCCGCGGCAAGAGGAGCTCGCTGCTCCTGATCCTGTGCGGCAGCCAGGTGTCGTTCATGGAGCGCGAAGTCCTGGCTGAGCGCTCGCCCTTGTTCGGCCGGCGCACAGGGCAGCGCAGGCTGGAACCGCTCGCGCCCCTGGCAACCCTCGACTTCTTCCCGCGCTGGAAGCTCGAGCAGCGCGTGCTGGCCTACTCGATCCTCGGTGGCATGCCTGCGTACCTGCGGCGCTTCGACGATTCGCGCACCCTGGAGGAAAACCTGCTGCGCGAAGTGCTGCGGCCAGAGGGCTACCTCTTCGAGGAGGTTCAATTCCTGCTGCGGCACGAACTGTCCAATCCGGCGACCTACAACAGTCTCCTGGCCTCGATTGCCCGCGGAGCCACGCGGCTGGCGGACATTTCTCTCGACGTAGGCGTCGATGCGACCACGGCCAACAAGTACCTGCACGTCCTGCGCGAACTCGATTTGGTGGAGCGCGAAGTGCCGCTGTCGGATCCCGATCCAATGCGCTCGCGCCGCGGCAGCTACCGCATCGCCGATCGTTTCCTGCAGTTCCATTTCCGTCACATCCAGCCCAACGTCTCGTTGATCCACGCCGGGCGCGGGACACGCGTGCTGGAGGAGTTCATTCGGCCCGATGCGGCGCGTCTGGTGGATGAAGCGCGCCTGGACTTCGTGCTCGACCACATGCGCCGCGAGGCGGCGGAACTCGTCGGCGAGGAACTGGTGGAAATCGGACGGCACACGGGCACGGTCGCACGCGCGATCGGTCGCACGAACTCCGGCGCCACGGTCGTCGCGCTGATCATGCCCGAGGGAAAACTCCCGGCGGCGCTGATCGAGCGCGAGCTCGAGGAACTTCGCGCATTGTTCGGCAAGAACATCAAGCGCTTGGTCTACGGCCTGACCTCGCGAGTTGATCGTCCGCTCGAGGTCGAATTGGTCCCCGATGGAGAATTGGTCTGATGGGACTCGAACAACTATTCCACGAGTACTTCTCCGGCCTGGACCGCGCGGGCAACAAGGACCGCTGCTATCTGTGCTGTCGCACACCTGCGGAGGTGAAGCACTTCTTCGGCTTTGCCGAGGACGGCACGCCGCTCAACGCCGCGCAGTTCGGCATCGAGGACGTGGTGCTCGATCGTTTCGACGTCATGAGCTATCGCGGCGTCCGCCCGGTGTGCGCCGTGTGCCAACTCAACTTCGACGGGATCTCGCTCTTGGGCGAGCAAGGCGTCGTGCACGAACTCCAAGGAGAGATGGAACACTCCCGGGAGCGCCTCTGGCCGGCGCAGAACACGGGTCCGTGAGCCCGCGGGCGCTGCATTGTGAGAAAAGGAGCCCTCGCGCCCACTGTCGCCTGGGCTAGAATCTTCGGCCCAATCGCCTTACACGCGGATCCGCGAATCGCGCGGCCCTGCGCTCCGCTTTCCCCCACCCCATCCCGACATGTACGACCCCGAAATGGTTCAGCCGATGCGCGACGAAGTCACGTCGCTCGGCATCAAGGAACTCCGCACGCCCCAGGAAGTCGAAGCTGGCCTGTCGAAGCCGGGCACGACCCTGATCTTCGTCAATTCCGTTTGCGGCTGCGCCGCCGGCGGCGCGCGCCCCGCGTTGCGTCTGTCGCTGATGAACGCCAAGAAGCCCGTCAATCTGTTCACGGTCTTCGCCGGCATGGAGACCGCAGCCGTTGCCAAGGCGCGTGAGTACTTCGCGCCCTACCGCCCGAGCTCGCCGCAGATCGGCATCCTCAAGGACGGCAAGCTGGTGAAAATGATCCAGCGCCAGGACATCGAGGGCAAGGATCCGGGCACGATCGCGAAGATGTTGGCGGACACCTACAACACCGTCTGCTGAACCGGCCGCCGATGCCGGAGGACCCCAGGCTCGACTTGAACAGGACCGACCTCGCGCGCGAACTGTTGCGCGAGGCGGTCTTTCAGTCGCGGGCCAAGCAGGCTGCGGGCACGAGCTTGGCGCGCGCCGAATCGGATTCGAAACTGCGCAACTGCGGCCTGGGCGCCAAGGCCGCGATCGAATTGGGGCTGTCGGACAAGGGGCTCGAGTTGGCCGCCCGTCTGTGGCCCGTCCCGTTGCACGCGCAAGCAACGGCGCGCTGTGAACAGGTGATCGCGGAGTGGATCGAGCGCCAGGACGCGCTCGATCGCAAGCGCAACCACTTCCTGCGAGACTTCCGCGCGGCCAACGGATTCGAGCGCGCGAAATACACTGCGGAGCAGTTGTCCGCGTTCGAGAGCGGACTCGAGCGCATCAACGCCGACGAGGACCGCCAGCGCACCCTCGCGGGGGAGCAACTGGCGCTGGAGTAGACGCCGGTACGGAGTCACATGCGTGACTCCGGCCCTTAGGGCTCGCGCAAGAATAAGTTGGCCATTTCGCCGAGCCATCGTCGCTGCTGGCAAGGCGCACCGACGCAGGCAACCTCGATGGTCTCCGAGGAGGTGCAACGCAGCCAGCGGCGGCGAGGGCCGGCGAAATGGTCAAGTTATTCTTGCGCGGGCCCTTAGCGCTCGCTCGCCTTTCGCAGCTTCGGCGCCGGTCGCGCCAGCCACGCGTTGACTTCCTGAACAAGCAGTCGCGTCGCTTCGTCGAGCTGCGTGTCGACGCCCGCCGGCAAATCGCCGGGCGCGGGCCAGATCAACACGTCGGGCACGGCGCCGTTCAGCTCCATGTCCTCGCCAGTTTCGGCCAAGTACCAGCCGCGGAACGGAAGTCGCAGCGTGCCAAGGTCGAGGATGTCGGCAGCACCCGTGGAAATCACGCCGCCTGCGGTTGTCACGCCCACAAGGCGACCGCGACCCAGCGTCTTGATCGCGTGGCTGAAGATTTCTGCGTTGCTGAAGCTGTTCTGGTTGCAAAGCACGACGATCGGTTTGTTCCAAGTGGCGTAGACCTTGCGATCGTGCGGATATCCCGGGCCGCCACCGCGGGGCACGGTGATCGCGTGGATCGGTTGGGTCAGAGCGGTCAGCAGGTGATCGGCGGTGGAACCGCCGCCATTTTCGCGCACGTCGATCACAAGCCCCGACTTGCCTGCGCCGACGGCGTATAGCTGCTCCTCGAATTTGAGGAAGCTCGGCCAACTCATGCCGGCGATGTGCAGGTAGCCGAGCGAGCCCTTGGACAACTCCTCCACTCGCTTTCGATTTTCTGCCAGCCGCTGTCCGTAGAGCAGGCCGTGGGCCGCGCCCTGGGAGATCGGACGCAGGCGCAGGCTGCGCTTTTCGCCTGCGGCATCTTGGACCTCGACGGAGATGTCGCGATCGAGCGGGCCGTTGAGCACCTCAGTCGGATCCAGCAAGGGATCGAGCGCGCGCCCGTTGATCGACAGCAGGATTTCTCCTGGAAGGATCCGCGCGCCCGCGCGCTGGGCCGGCCCCTTGGCGATCACGTCGCGAACTCTCCAGCCGGGTCCCGCAAAACTGGGGTCGAAGCGCAGGCCCAGGTGCGCTGTTTCCACGCGCCAACTGGAACCGGTGCCGCGCTCGGCATCGGGCCGCGGCGTGAATCCAAGGTGCGAGCCGTTCAATTCTCCAAGCATCAATTGGATCACCGTGGCAAGCCCTTGCACGTCAGGAGCCTCGGCAGCCGCGGCAGAGTACTTCTCACGAATTGCGTCCCAATCTCTGTGGTTGAGCGTGCCGTCGTAGAACCGATCGCGCATCGTGCGCCAGGCAAGATCGAAGCCTGCGCGCAGGCGCTGTCCTAGATCGAATTGCTGGCGCGCAGTGAACTTCCAAACCGTTTCCTTGCCGGAATCCGAAAGGGCGCCCGGTACGCCGCTCGCCGTCCAGAGGATTTGATTTCCGCGCTCGATCCAACGGCCGCCGGATCCGTTCTTGGCCGCGATCAGCTTGGGCTCCACCTCGTCGGGAAGCTCGACCGAGTAGGTGCCGCGCTTGCCCTCCACCGTGGCCGCAAAGGCGAGCTTCTTCGAGTCATGGGACCAAATCAACCCGGACTCGCGCGAGTCGGGAATCGAGATGCGTCGAATGCGCTCGTCCATGCCTTCTCGGTCGATCACAACCGTCACGGGCTTCTTCGGGCTGTCCTTGTCGTCCTTGTTCTTCGGCGCGTCGGACTTGGGTTCGTCCTGCTTCTCTTCCTTCTCGTCCTTGTCCGCCGACTCCGACTTCTCACCCTCGCCGGATTTCGGCTCGTCGCCCGCGCCCTTCGGCTTGTCCTTCTGCTTGCGCTCCTTCTCCATTTTTTCGATCGCCTTCGCCAAGGTGCGATCGCGCTTCGACTTGTCGTCGTCCCCGGAGGCGAGGAACACGTAGTAGATGTCCACTTCGTCGTCGCTGCGCCGGCCGGTGAAGGCGAGCACCTTGCCGTCCGGCGACCAGGAAGGGTCGGACTCGTTGTCCGGATGGCGCGAGACGTTGAAGGGTTCGACTTGGTCGGCGCTTGCGTCGGCGGAGACGATCCAGATGTCGCTGTTGAAGTCGTCGTCCTGGCGCGCCACGGCGAACCACTTGCTGTCGGGCGACCAGGCGTACTCCGGTCGGTTGCGACAGTCGAGAACGAGCTTCGCGTCGCTGCCGTCGGGGGCCATGGTCCACAATTCGCCCAAGCCCTTCACGAAGGCGATGCACTTGCCGTCGGGGCTGAAGCGTACGTCGTTTTCGGTGACGCCGTCCTCGGTGAGGCGCGTGAACTCGAAGCGCTCGTTCTGCCACCAGTACTTCGTGGGCTCAGCCCGTTTCGCGCTCCACAGATCGCTCTGTCCCATGCGGTCGCTGACGAACACCAGACTCTCGCCGTCCGCGGAAAAGGCGAGCGCGCGCTCCTCTTCTGGCGTCGCAAGCACGGCCACGGGCTCGCGCAGCTCCGTGTCCATGACGTAGACATCGCCGCCGGCAACAAAAGCGATTTCGAGCCCATCCGTGGAGAAGACGGACTCGCTGGCTTCGCTCAGCGTGCGGCGCACTTCGCGCGCGGGCAGGCTCGCGACGGCGGCGCTGAGCTCGATCATCTCCGGCGTGCCCACCGGACTCGTGGCCATTCGATACAGGTCGAATATTCGGCGGAAAACCAGCGTTTTTCCGTCCCGGGACAATGTCGGCAACACGACGGCATCGTCGTCGAAGCGCGTCAGTTGCTCGCTCTTCGAATCAGCGAATGTGTAGCGGTGCAGATTGAACGTCCCGTCGTGCTCTCCACAGTAGAAGAACCCCTTGCCGTCGCTGGTCCAACGCGGCGAGCGCGCACCGCGCTCGGAGTGCAGCAGCTTGGTGAAGGCCTTGGTTTGCAAGTCGAACATCCAAACCTGCGCTGACTGGGAGCCGCTGTAACCCTTGCGCCACCAGGCCGGTCCCTCGCGGACGAACAGCAGTTTGTTGCCATCGGGCGAGAGGCTGCCCTCAGCGCCGTAGTCGTCGAAGATGAGCTCGTCTGCGCGCCTTGGAGCGCTCTCCGCCCCAAGCGCCGCGGCCGCGCTGTCCATCAGGTGCACGCGGAAAAACCGGCGTGAGTCATCCCAGTAATGATCGCGCGATGCGCTGGCCAGCAGAGACTTGCCATCGGGGAACCAGCCCTCGAGCCCATAGCCCGACGAATGGAACGTGACCTGAACCGGATTGCCGGCCGCCGCATCCATCACGTAGAGCTGAAAGCTCCCCTCGTGATCCGAGGCGAACGCGATGCGCTTGCCGTCCGGCGAGAATTGCGGATCGCGCTCGCGCGCGGGCCCCGTGGTCAACGGCTGAGCCGCCCCACCGTTGCTTTGGGCGGTCCAAATGTCGCCGCCCCAGGTGAACAGCAGCGTCGATCCATCGGGCGAAAGCTCCGGATCGCTTACGAGCCGCAGGGGCTGCGAGTTCTGAGCCCACAACAAGGAGGGAAGCAGTGCAAAGGCGCTCGTGACGAACGCGAGCTTGAGACGAATAGACATGTCGAACTCCAAAGGGGGACCTGGGCAGCTCGGGAGCGTAGCAGTCCGAACCAGAAATGCCGACGCACAAGGTGCAGCGCCGACGTGATGCGACGCGAGTGCGCGACCATCCGGCTTCGGCCCGTGCAACCGGATCGCCCCCGGTGGCCCGGTAACCAGCTCTGCCGACCTTGGCGCTCACATCCGCGCGCCGTTGATATGCTCGACCCCGGAGGCCACCCATGCTGCGCTCGCTTCTCGTAACGATCGTGTCCGGTCTTGCCCTCGAGTCCGCGCAATGGGCCCAGGAAGCGCCAAAGATAGTGGCGCTTTCGCCTGAGAATCTATCGGCTGACATCGACGCCAAGGCGGCCACGAAGTTGTCCGTCGAATTCGATCGGCCCATGGGCGCCGGCAAGTCCATCTGCGGCGGCGGTCCGAATTTTCCGAACATCAAAAGCACCACCTGGTTGAATCCCAAAACGCTCGAGATCGAAGTCGAGCTGCAACCGGACCACGACTACGAACTGGGCTTGAACTGCCAGGCGTTCAGGAATTTTGCCAGCGCCGAGGGCGTCGTTTTTGTCCCTCAAGCGTGGTCGTTTGCGACGCTGCCCAGCGTGCTGCCCGATCAAGTCGAGCAGAAGAAGCGCAATCGCAAGGCCTTCGAGGCATTGCAGAAACAGTTGGCGGAGTCCTACTCGTACTACGACCTGCGCGTGAAGGACTGGGACAAGCGCTTTGGCGCGGCGAAGTCGGATTTGCTGTTGGCGAAGACCGACCGTGTGTGGGCCAGTCTTGCCGCGCGACTCCTCAAGCCGGCGGACGACATCCATATGTATTTGCGCCTTGGAGAGCGCACTTACCCGGTTGGCACGCGCGCCATTGATTCGCTGTACCGGCGCAAGCTCGTGGAAAAGGAACTCGCACTGAAGCCCGCGGCAAACGATCAAGCGCTCTTCGGCCGCAACGAAGATGGCATTGGATACCTGATGATCGCCGGATGGGGCGCGCCGCTCGATCTTGACGCCGTGGACAGCGCGCTCACCGAGCTGCGCACCTGCAAGGCCCTGATCCTCGACGTGCGGCCGAATTCCGGCGGTGATGAACAGCTCGCGCGCCGCGTCGCCGCGTGGTTCGTCACGGGCACGAAGACCTACGCCAAGAATCGCTTTCGCACCGGCGCGGGAAAGAATGCCTTCGGTCCGGTCCTCGAGCGCCAGATCAAGGGCAACGGAAACTCAGCGCAGCGCTTCGGCGGACCGATCGCGGTATTGACCAGTCGCTACGTCATGAGCAGCAATGAGTCCTTCGTGCTGATGCTCCAGCAGGCGGACGACTGCACGACGATCGGCCAGCCCACGTTCGGCAGCAGCGGAAATCCAAAGCCCCATGAGCTGGGCAACGGGGTCACGATCCTGATGCCGAGTTGGCAGGATTTGCGACTCGACGGGTCGTGCTTCGAGGGCGAGGGGCTCGCACCGGAGCTGCTCGTCGAGGTCAGCGACAAGGACTTGGAGAGCGCGGACTTGATCCTGGAGAAGGCCTTGGACTTGTTGCGGGAGAAAGTCGGAGGCTAGGGTCGTGGGTGCCGACTCTCGGTGAGGTCACGGCCTCCGACACCCGCTCTAAGTCGTCCCCTGAAGACGCTGCTGATCGGTGGCTTGAACGTCCCATCCGTCCGGCTGGTCGCCGTGCTGCACTCCAACCCGCGTGCTGACGGGGATGCTCCCGGTCCACTGCGCGTGGCCCTGGTCGGCTAGCGAGGCGATGGCGACGAGCAACGAGTGCGAGCGTGAGCGGAACTTGGGGCGTGGGATCCAGCCAACGCCGCGGCCGGCGCCCGCGGCAGATTGAGGTGACCCGGGCTCCGGCGCCCTGCTAGATCGCACCATGGAACCCATGCGCATTCCCGTAGCCCTAGCGTTCGCGGCGCTCGCCTGGGCCCCGGCTTCGGCCCAGGGTGTCTTGTTCCGGATCGAGGACCTGGGCGACGTCGTCGCGGGACCGGGCGACCTCGACGGCGACGGCCACCCGGAGATCCTGATCGGTCGAACGGGGCACACCGGGCGAACCGGCGAAGTGCAGCTCGTACGCGTGCTCGACAGCGCCGTGCTGCGTGCGCACGTGGGCACGTGGGCACGGCCCCCGGCGACGGATTCGCGACCGCAGTGGCGGCCCTCGGCGACGTCGATGGCGACGGGACCCGCGACTACGCGTACAGCATCACCAGGGGCGCCGCGCCGTGTTTGCGAGTTCACTCCGGCGCGACGGGCGCGCTTGTGCGGACAATTCTACCGCCGGTCGGGGCGGAGTTGTTCGGCACCGTGCTCGCGGCTGGCGACGTCGATGGCGACCTGGTGAGCGACTTGCTAGCGACGTCCCGCGGCTCGGCCGTGCTCGCGCCCGCCGTGTGGGTTTTCTCGGGCGCCAGCGGCGCGCTCTTGCGCTCGCACGCCGGCGCTTCGCCGCAGGACATCGATTTCGGCTGCGCACTCGCGGTGCTCGGCGACACCGACGGCGACGGCACGGGCGACTACGCGATCGGCAACTCGCGCCGGGGGACGAGCCGCGACGGCGAGGTCCACGTGATCTCGGGCGCGAGCGGCGCGCTGCGCTACAGCTTGTCGCGGCCCTTGTCGGCTTGGAACTCCTTCGGCACCGCTATCGCTCCCATGGCGGACGTCGACCTCGATGGACGTCCCGAGCTCATCATCGGTGCGCCTGACGAAGCCCATCGTCCGTACTGCACCGGGATGGCGTTCGTGCACTCAGGAATCGACGGTCGCCTGCTCGCGCGCGCAGCCTCCGACAACCAAGGGTGGGACTTCGGGCAGAGTGTGCTCGGCGCGGACGATTTCGACGGCGACGGATCGCCGGACTTCCTCGTCTACGTGCCGAGGATGTTCATCGGAGGCGGGCCCAGGAACTACCATCGCCTGCTCGCGCATTCCGGTCGCACAGGGGCGCTGATCCAGTGGGTGGTCGGCCTCGACCCCTGGCTCGAGCTCGGAGGCTTCGGGCCGGTCGTCGACGCGGGCGACCTGAACTCAGACGGAAAACGGGATTGGCTGCTCGCGGCGCCGGGATTGAACTGGATCTCGCTCGCCAAGGCGATCCTGCGCGATGCGCCAGTGCAGCAGCCCTCGTGGTCATGGCCGACGCCGTGCCACAACGAACGGCGGAATTCGCTTGGCTGCACTCCGCAGATCACGTGGGGTGGAGCGGCGAGCATGTCGGTCGGTCCCGAGCCGCAGGTGACCTCGACCAAACTGGTGCCGAGCTCAGTCGGACTGCTCCTGTGGAGCCCCGCCCGCGCTAGCGCACAGATCGCCGCGGGATCGCTGTGCGTCGGCGCGCCGATCCGCCGCACGCCGCGCGCGTCGACCGGTGGGACCGCGGGCTCTTGCAACGGATCGATCTCGCACACGTTTACGCGCGCGCAGCTCGCGAGCCTCGGTCTCGTGCCCGGCTCGGAACTCGTGGTCCAGTCGTGGAACCGCGACCCGGGCTACGCGCCGCCGGGAGATTTCAACGTGACTCCGGCGGTCGCGATCACGCTCTGGCCGTAGACGTGCACGGAGGCGCTGCGCTTTCCACAGAACCAGCAGCGGGGATTCAGCTGAACCGATTCGTCGCGATGTGCATCGTTCTCGCAATGCAGCTCGGTTGCAACGCCTTCCAAGATCCGGCCGTGCGCCTCTCCTAGGAGCTCGAGCGCGGCGTGAAGGAAAGCCGTCGCGACGGCGGGCTGCTGGCGTGCACGTGCGAGCTCGATGTCCCGAACGGTGGCCTCGTGCTGCTGCACGCCGAGGGCGAGTCGTCCGACGAGCAGTTGCTCGCAGTCGGCTCGGCTGGCGGAATTTCGAGCGCTGCGCCTGGGGCCGGCACCGTCGGTCTGCGTGGTGCCGAACGACGCGCAGAAAGCGTGCAGTCGCACGACGTACCAAAGAGGATTCGTGCGCATCCCCAGGGTGTTTCTCCCGACGCGTTCCAACGACGCGACGCCGCGCGTGGCCATTGCTGGACCGCCCGAGGATCGCTACATCCGGAGTCTCGAGTGAAAGGTAGCGTGCCTGGAACCGTACTCCGTACTCCGACGAAACGTCAGCGAACGTCGCGCGACCAGCAGTAGATTTGTCGCTCGAGAGCCGCTCGGGCCGTGGCCGTCCTGTGACCGTAACTTCGACGGTGCAGACGACCTTCGGTAGCACGCCAAGATTGATCGAGTCCGTTGCGCGGGGCTCTCACGTCACAAGCTCGAACTTCCGCCCCCCTTGATTTGTGGACAGCGAGGGAGATCTGCGGCTTCGGACATCCCAGTTCACAAAGCAAGCCGCCCGGGTGGCGCCAACGCCAGCCCGGGCGGCTTGAGCTGCACTTTGCCTCAGCTCACATCCGCGCCGGTGCGCGGAGGTCGAAGCGATCGAGGTTCATGACCTTGCTCCAGGCGGCGACAAAGTCGGCGACGAATTTTTGTTTCGCGTCGTCGCAGGCGTAGACCTCGGCGATGGCGCGAAGTTGCGAATTGGAGCCGAATACCAAGTCCACGGAAGTGCCGTTCCAAAGCACCACGCCGCTCTTGCGGTCGCGACCTTCGTAAGTGTCCGTGCCGACCGAGGACTTTTGCCACTGCGTCCCGTTGTCCAGCAGGTTGACGAAGAAGTCATTGGTCAGGGTTTCAGGGCGCTTCGTGAACACGCCGTTCGGAGAGTCCGCGAAGTTAGCGTTCAGGACGCGCAGGCCGCCCACGAGCACGGTCATTTCCGGCGCGCTCAAACGCAGCTGTTGCGCGCGATCGACGAGCAACTCCGGCGCAGGCCGTCCGTTGACATTGCCCGCGTAGTTGCGGAAACCGTCGGCCTTGAGTTCGAGCACGGCGAACGACTCGACGTCAGTCATGTCCTTCGTCGCGTCGGTCCGACCGGGCGAGAACGGGACCTGAACTTCGTGGCCCGCGCGCTTCGCCGCCTCCTCGACGCCGGCGCAGCCCGCCAGCACGATTGTGTCGGCGAGCGAGATTTGCTTGCCGCCGCGCAACCCCGAGTTGAAGTCCCTGCGAACTCGTTCGAGCACGGTCAGCACCATGGCTAGCTCGGTCGGTTCGTTGACCGCCCAGTCCTTCTGCGGCGCGAGCCGAATGCGCGCGCCGTTCGCGCCGCCGCGCATGTCCGAGTCGCGGTAGGTGGCCGCCGACGCCCAGGCCGTGGAGACCAGCTGCGAAATCGACAGGCCCGAGGCCAGCAGCTTGCTCTTCAACTCGGCAATCTCCCCGGCGCCGATCAGCGGATGGTCCGCGGCCGGAATGGGGTCTTGCCACAACTGCTCATCGGGAACCAGCTGGCCCAGCAGGCGCGCGCGAGGGCCCATGTCGCGGTGCGTGAGCTTGTACCAGGCGCGCGCGAACGCGGCGTTGAACTCGGCCGGGTTTTTGTGGAAGCGCTCCGAGATCTTGCGGTAGGCCGGATCCATGATCAGCGAGAGATCCGTGGTCAGCATCATCGGCTGGTGCCTCTTGGACGGATCGTGCGCGTCGGGCACGGTCCGGCCCGCGTCGCCCTTCGGCTTCCACTGCTGGGCGCCTGCGGGACTCTTGGTGAGCTCCCACTCGAATCGGAACATGTTGCTGAAGTACTCGTGCGACCACGCCACTGGCGTGCTGGTCCACGCGCCCTCGAGACCGCTGGTGATCGCGTCGCCGCCCTTGCCCGTGCCGAAGGAATTCTTCCAGCCGAGTCCCTGCTGTTCGATGGGAGCGCCCTCCGGCTCCGGGCCCACGTGCTTGCCCGCACTCGCGGCGCCATGGGCCTTGCCCAGGGTGTGCCCGCCGGCGATCAACGCCACCGTCTCCTCGTCGTTCATCGCCATGCGGCTGAACGTCATGCGGATGTCGTGCGCAGCGGCGACCGGATCTGGCACGCCGTTTGGACCCTCAGGGTTGACGTAGATCAGCCCCATTTGCGAAGCCGCGAGCGGGTGTTGGAGTTCGCGCTTGCCGCTGAAGCGCTTGTCGCCGAGCCATTCGCTCTCCGGTCCCCAGAAAACGTCGCGTTGAGGTTCGAAAACGTCCTCGCGGCCACCGGCGAAGCCGAAGGTCTCGAAGCCCATGGTCTCGAGAGCCACGTTGCCGGTCAGCACCATCAGGTCGGCCCAGGAGATCTTGACTCCGTACTTCTGCTTGATTGGCCAGAGCAGCCGACGGGCCTTGTCCAAGTTGCCGTTGTCGGGCCAACTGTTGAGCGGCGCGAAACGAATCGTGCCGTCCGCCGAGCCACCGCGACCATCGGCGACGCGATAGGTACCGGCGCTGTGCCACGCCAAACGGATGAACAGCCCGCCGTAGTTGCCATAGTCGGACGGCCACCAGTCCTGGGAACTGGTCAGCATTGTCGCGATGTCCTGCTTCAGGGCCGCGAGGTCGAGCTTCTGGAACTCCGCGGCGTAATCGAAGTCCGCGCCCAGCGGATTTGCGGCGGGCGAATTCTGATGGAGGATGTCGAGACTGAGTTGGTCGGGCCACCAGTCAGCGGTTGTCTTTGCGCCTGCGGTGTTGTGTCGATAGCTGGCTTCCATGGCTGCGTCCTTTCTAATTACGGGGCATTCGCCGGCGGAGCTGGCAGCTCCGCCGGACACGGGTTCAGTGGGTTTCGTCGCTGCGCAGGCACTCGCCAGTGCGACCACGAGGGACACACAGGCGGCGTGGCCGACGCGGAGTTGGGGTTGCTTGCAGCTCGGGCTCGTCGCACAGGTGAAGGAATGGGCCCGTTGATTGGCGGCTTTTGACATGGGGTGGCTGGGTGTGAGGTTGTGGGGTTGGAGTGGGTGTCTTGGTTCGTTCGTGTCGAGGCCGTTGCCGCGGATCCTCAAGGACCCGGAACGGGCGGCTTGGCGCGACAGTTCGGGCAGGCTCCCCAATAGACGACTTCCGCTTCGTCGATCTCGTAGCCGTGGTGCTCAGAGGCAGTGAGGCAAGGTGCTGATCCGACGGCGCAATCAACGTCGGTCACCTTCCCGCAGGAGCGGCAAATCAGATGGTGATGGGAGTCGCCGGCGCGGGGGTCGAACAGTGCCGGTGAGCCCGCGGGCTGGATGCGGCGAAGGATGCCCTTCTCACTCAGGAGCGCGAGCGCGTCGTAGACCGCCTGGAGCGAGATTGCGCCGATCTCAGCGCGAACAGCGCTGGCGATGGTGTCGGCAGAACCGTGAGGGTGCCGCACCGCGGCCCGCAGCACCGCAAGGCGCTGGGCTGTGACGTGGAGACCGTGGCCTTGGAGGACGCTGACGGGGTCTAACATGGTCTGGATCCTAACCAATTTTTGAATAATTCAACTAATAGAATCTATCTAAGAATCTTCCGGGACTATCGAGAAGGCACAAAAATCTGCCTTGCAGGGGTGCCCCGGCCGAATGGTCCAGGGGATACCGGACCCGCTGGGTCCTTAGGGATGACCGGGACCCGGGTCTGCCTTTCCCGGCTCGCGACCTCAGCGGGGCCTACTAATGAGGGTGTTCACCCAGACCGGGGCGCTGCGCGAAGGGCGGCCTTTGGAGGCGGGGTCGTCGCGATGGACGCGAGCTCCGCTGGGGCGGGCGCGAGCGCCATAGACCATGAAGTGGATCCCGACTTCAGCGAGCGCAACCTTCGCTCCCTGGCCGACCAGGTAGACCAGCACCGGCACGGTCAGGATCGGCCATCGGGACCGAGCAGACCGAGGGCGGGCCCGATCAGCTCGGCGCTGGCCGCTTCGAGAAGCGGCACGTGGCGCTACGACTTGGGCGCCGGCGCAGGCGCGGCACATGCGCTCGGCACCCCAGCCGAACAACTCGGCGGGGTCGCTGCACAGGCGGCGGCCGCACAACTTGCGGTGACGCCCTTGCTCCGATTCCACGGCGCCTTGGCGAGCAGCAGGCCCATCCCGCACCAGTCGGTGATGCCGGCGAACATCAGGCCGGCGCCGACGAAGCCCGACAGGGCGAAGCTCGCCGGGTGCACGGCGAAACCCAGCACGACGCCGAGCAACGCCATGGCGCCGGCGGCGATGCGGACCTGCCGCTCGAGCGACAGGCCGCCCTTGCCGACTTCGGTCGCGCCACCTGCGCGGATGTAGGCCTCGATGCCGCCGTCGATGACGCTCAGGCCACCGAGGTGCAGCTTGACCAACGCCAGGCGAGCCATCTCGGCGCGACTGCCGGTGCGACACAGCAACAAACGCGGAGCGGGCGTTGCACGCACTTCGTCGGCGCGTTGGGTGATCTGGTCGAGCGGGATCAGGCGCGAGCCCTTGATGTTCTGGCCGTCGAACTCGACCCCGGTGCGCACGTCGATGACGCTGGTCGCGCCGCCGGCCGCGATCAACCGCGCCGCATCGTCCGCCGACACCGACGCCGGGATGTCGACACCCTCGCGGTTGAGCCGCAGCAGGTCGTCCATGTTGGCTGGACGCGGGGGCGGATTGGCGCTGAGCTGCGCGACGAAGTCGTCGCGGTCCTTCATCTGCAACCAGGCGTTGTCCCGGCGCTCGTCGCTGTGACCTGCCCCCCTCAGACCGGTCCAGATCTCATCATAGGATCTGGGCCCCAACCGAAGGGACATCAACATGGGCAGGAAGCGACGCCACAGTGACGAGCAGATCATCCACAAGTTGCGCGAAGCCGAGATCGCATTGGCGCAGGGCC
>CANKOY010000067.1 GCA_947484275.1 Planctomycetota bacterium
CGACCCTGCGCCAGTGCAATCTCGGCTTCGCGCAACTTGTGGATGATCTGCTCGTCGGTGTGGCGTCGTTTCCTGCCCATGTCTGTCTCCCTGAGGTTGGGGCCCAGATTCTATGATGAGATCTGGACCGGTCTGAGGGGGGCATGTCATGGGAGCTGAAATTGCAGCGCGCCGTTCACTTCGATCACCGGCTGCGGCGTCCCGCGGTACATCATGTTCCCGTACATGTCGTAGCGCGGCGGCGTGTAACCGCTGCGCACGATGCGACCGAGGACCAGCTCCACTTCCCCGTTCGATCGCTCGCGCCGGAAGGTGATCGCCTGACCCTCATAGAGATCGAGCAACCGCTCCTGGGTCACCGGATCGTTGCGATAGTTCTGCTCCAGGATCTGCAGTCGACGTTTGCCGCTGGAGTCGCGCAGGATCACCGAATCCGGCTCCAGGCGCGCCGTCATCCCGCCGTAGGTGATCGAGTTCACCCCAGGCTGGAGCGTCAACGGAATCACGTCGCGCACGACGGCGAAGTCCTGGTTGTAAATGGTCAGTGCGGGCGAGTCGGGTGTGGTTTGGACGGACGCTGTCGGCTGGGCGCCCGCTGTGAGCGGCGCGGACGGCGGGACAGCAGCGGCACAGGCCGCAAGCAGGGCAAGGCTCAGGCTCATGATTCGGCTCCTGGACATGGGTGACTTGTCTGACCTAACGCCGCCCGGACAGGGAGAATTGGCGGTGCCAAGACTGCAGACAAGGAACTCGCGTTCGTGCGAGCCATCCTATGGAGGGATGGCCCCAGATTGCCGCGCCACACATCGAAGGTGACGATAAGGTCCCTTGCCACGGGGCTCTGCCCCTCGGATCCTTGCAGCCGCGGCGCGACCTCGATAGAAGGCAGTACTGATTGATTCCTGTGGGACATCGGACGGGATCCGATCGCCAAACGAAACCCTGCCACTGTCCGCACGCTTCATGGACGACACGTACGATTTGATTCTGGTGGGGACGGGCTTTGCGTCCGCGTCCTTCCTGCATCGATACCTGGCGCGGTCGAAGCCGTCGGTACGCGTCCTGGTGCTCGAGCGCGGCGTCCTGCGCGAGCACGAAGAGCACGTCAAGCAACGCGTCGCCATCGCCAACAACTCGGGGCGTCAGATCCACAATCGGACCCCTGAAAAGCCCTGGATCTTCCAACTAACTTTCGGTGGCGGATCGAATTGTTGGTTCGGCACGACGCCGCGCATGACGGTTGAGGATTTCTCGCTGCAGTCCAAGTACGGCCAGGGCCGCGATTGGCCGATCTCCTACGACGATCTTGAACCGTTCTACTGCGACGCAGAGGACCTGCTGGCGGTCGCGGGCAACAGCGAATCCGGGCCCTATCCGCGCAGTCGGCCCTATCCCCAGCC
The DNA here is from genome assembly GCA_947484275.1 of Planctomycetota bacterium. Taxonomy (GTDB): domain Bacteria; phylum Planctomycetota; class UBA1135; order UBA1135; genus JADJQU01. Next base: position 1,401 of record CANKOY010000067.1, read on the forward strand.
GCCCCATCGCTTCTCGCGAGTCGACGAGGTTCTCCAGCGCGCCTACCCCGCGAGTTTCTTTCACGAGCCCTGCGCCCGCCCCACGCGCGAGACGGCGCGCCGACCTCGCTGCTGCGCCAGCGGTTCGTGTTCGGACTGTCCGATCGATTCGAAGTTCACGGTGCTCAACGAACTGCGCGACCAATTCGAGAAGGACGCGCGCGTGACGCTCCTGCTCGGCGCCAACGTCGTCGAGATCGAGCATGCGGGCACTGCGGCCAGCGGCGTGCGCTACGAGCTGGCCGGCAAGGAAGCTGTCGCCCGCGGCAACTTGATCGCCCTGGGGGCCAACGCGATTTTCAATCCGTACCTGCTGCTGCGCTCAGGTCTTGACGATGGCGTCGTCGGCCGCGGGATCGTCGAACAGATTGCACTTGCGGTCGAAGTGGATCTCGACGGCCTCGAGAACTTCCATGGCAGCACCGCCAGCTGCGGCGCGGGCTACATGCAGCACGACGGCGCCCATCGGCGCGAGCGCGCGGCGGCGTTGATGCTCACGTTGAACATGCCCCAACTGCGCATGGAGCGTGGCAAGTGGCGCCAGTTCCTGCGTTTCGGTTGGATGGTGGAGGACCTGCCTCAGGACCAGAACCGCGTCAGCATCGATCCGGCGGACGGCAAGCCGGCCGTGAACTTCACCGGCCACTCCGACTACGCGCAGCGCTCGGTCGATCACCTGCGCGAGACCACGCACGAGGTGATCTCGGTCCTGCCCGTGGAGCGCATCCGCATTCACAAGGAGACCCACAAGACCTCGGCGCACATCCAGTGCACGACGCCCATGGGCAACGATGCCGCCACCAGCGTCGTCGACCGCAACCTGGTGCACCACAAGCTGCGCAATCTCCTGGTGCTCGGCAGCAGCACGTTTCCGACCTGCCCGCCCGCGAATCCGAGCCTGACTTTGTGCGCGCTCTCCCTGCGCGCGGCGGAGCAACTGGCGTGAGCGGCAGCGGCAAGAAGCCCCCGACGCGGCGCGCGCTCCTGCTATGGAGCGCGGCGGCAGGCATCGCCGCCATCGCCCTGGTCCTGAATTGGTCCAGCCTGCGCTGGCACGCGCGAACGCTGTGGCGCGGCTTGCCCAGGGCTCACCAGACGCCGCAGCAGAAGCTCTTGCTCTATTTCCCTTACTTGAAGATCTCCGAGGAAGTCGCCGAGAGCTACGTCACCGACTACGGCCTGCGCGTGCACGCCGTCGGCCGGCTGACGGAGCTCGACGACGATTTTTTCTCGCGCTTCCTGATGTCCACCGACTTTTTCCAGAACGGCGGCGACGAGTCGCGCGATTTGCAGTACGTCGCCATTTACGGACCGTCGATCACGCCCTGCTACAACCCGCTGGCGCAGCTCGAGTAGTGCGGAGATCCGCGCGGGGTGAAGTGAATCGCAGCCCGGCGTATCCTGTGTGGATGGGCCCCACTCCGCCGTCGGACGTTCTCGGGCGCCCGTAACTACGCCCCCCCATGGACGTGACAACTCAAAGCCCGCGCAGCCGCTGGATCCCGATCCTTGCCGCCGTGCTCGGACTGTGGGTGGCGCGCATGGCCCTGGTGCTCTCACAGGCAGATGTTTTCGGCTACGAGGAGTACGCCAAGGCCGCCCTCGGTCGCGCGATGCTCGACGACCTCGGCATCGAACACCATCGGCTCGCGTACCACTACTACGAAGTCGGCGGGTTCCTTTTCAGCCACCTCTTCGCGCTGTGTTTCACGTTGCTCGGCCCCAGCCTGCTCGCGATCAAGCTCGTCGCGCTCGCTTGGCAGACCGGACTGCTAGTGGCCGTCATGCTGCTCGCGCGCCGAGCATTTAGCCAGAGCGGCGCTGTGCTCGCGGCGCTCCTGTTCGTGCTGGCTCCAGAGAGCCTGCAGAAGCTGTCGCTTCTTGGACTGGGGATCCACTTCGAGGCTCTGCTCTTCCAGGCCTGGATCCTGCTGGCCGCGGGTCGCATCGCCATCGATGGCAGCGTGCGGAAGCGAGATTTCCTGGGCCTGGGTTTCGCCTCTGGGCTTGGCCTCGCCATGGACCTGACAACGCTCGCCGCGCTGTTGACGGCTGCCATCGCCGTGGTGGCGTGGGCACCGCGCAGCCTCGCCCGCGGACGCTGGCTCTTGCTCTGCGGCGGATTCGTTTTCGGGATGCTGCCGTGGATCTGGATGGCGAGCCGCGTTGGAACTGAGATTTTCGACCTCCACGGCGAGAGCCTGGGACAGGGCAAATCCTGGAGCGCGGTCTTCGCCCAACTGAGTGAGTTCGCAAGCATGCTGTTCAGCGGCCGCCCTCTGCTCGACAAGGCGGATCTCGTCCTGCGCGGCTTGCTGTTCATCGGGGGCCTGACCTTGGTCCTGCGCGGCACGGTCTCGCAGCGCGGTTGGGCGCGACTGCTGCTCGCGCAGCTTGCGATCTTCGTCACGGCCTACGTGGCGAGCCGCCTCGCCGTGGGCCGCATCGTGCACTACAACGAATTCGCGCGGCCCTCTCCGGCATGGCTGCCCATCAGCCTCTTGAGCGCCGGCGTCCTGGCCCATGGACTGAGCAGTTCCGCCCTGTGGCAGGCGCGGCTCGCACGCTGCGCGGTGGTAGCGCTTGCGTTGTTTGGACTGCGCTCGGTGACGTTGGCCCTGGGGCCGGTGCCCTTCGCACGTTGGGGCGAGTCCTTCGTCGCCCTTGCTTCCACCTCCGGATGCACCTACGGCCAGTCGATGTCCGAGCTCTACTCGCACATCGAGGGCAGCCCCAAGGAGCGCGTCGCGATTCTCCTGCGCCTCTCGGAGCCGAGTCCCGAGCGGCTCGAGCCACAGCTAGGCGCTAGCGTGCTCTGCTCCCTGGTCGCGAACATCGACGGAGGACTGGGGCTGGCACGGGAATTCGGCGGCGAACGCTGGCAGGGATTTGCGCTCGGGATGGGCCGACTCGTTCTGCGCGAGAGCCAGGGAAACCTCGGCAACGTCTCTGGGGTGCTCGCGCGTTTCGGGCCCGAGGAACAGCGCGTGCTGTACGAAGCCGGCGGCCGCTTCGCCGCGCGCAACCGCACCGCGCTGGCGACCCTGGCCGACGACATTGCCGCCGCGCGGGAAGCGACCATGCCGGAACCCTGGTTCGAAGGCCTCGGCTGGCGGCTGCACCAAGTGCAGATCGTCGACGCGCGCGTGCCGTACTATCGTCTGCAGCCGATCCACCCTGGCTTCGATCGAATCGCGGGCCGCGAGTTCCTCGCTGCGCAGCCTGAGGACGTCCGCCCGGCGCTCGAACGTGGCTGGGAGCGCGCCCTGTGGGAGCAACAGGTTCGTTGAGCCGAGCACCGCGACCCGCGCCGTGCTCAACAGAAACTCGACGCCGATCCCCCGAGGCTAATTCTGCTTCTCAGCGTCGTCGCGCGCCGAATCGTCGTCGCCGCCGCCGATGTAGCCGAGTCCCTGTAGCGCGTTGATCCCGGAGGCGCCCACGCCAAAACCGGGGTTCCTTTGGAGCTCCTGCTGCTCGCTGAGCATTTTCTTGAAGCGTTGCTTCATCTCCAGGGCGCGCTCGCGTGAGTCGGGCCGCTCGCTCAGGTTCGCGTGCTCCCGCGGATCCGATGCGATCTCGTACAGAGCGAAGGGTTCGTCCGGCAGGCCTGGCGCGAAGTGCACGACGTAGCCGCCCTCGCGCCCACCGTAGAGCTTGATCGAGCGGCCCTCCGCGTCCTTGTCGCGCCCCCGCCACCAGCCCCGCTCCGTGGCGTAGAAAATCGGCGCGGGATCGGGCGGCAAGCGCAGCAAATCGATGGGATCGCGCACGCCGCGCATCCGCGCCGCGCCGAAGCTCGCCAGCGTGTTCGCCAGGAAGCGGTTGGAAACCTCGCGACTCACGCGCTCGCCGCGCGGAATTCCCGGACCCGCAAGAATCAGCGGGACGTGCGTCAATTCGGGATGCAACGTGTGCGAGTGGTCGAGCAAGCCGTGGTCGAACAGCTCCTCGCCGTGGTCCGAGGTGAAAGCGATCACGGTGCGATCGTCGAGCCCCATGCGCTCGAGCGCGTCGAAGACGATGCCGCAGTAATAGTCCGCGGTCCCGACGCAGGCGTCGTAGGAATCCGAAATCCAGCGCGCGTGGGATTCAGGCACGATCTGCTCGGGGTGCGCGCGCCCTTCGGCGTCCACGGTCTCGCCCTTGCGCAGGCGGCCCGCGTAGACATCCATGCCGTCGCCCTTTTTCCCGTTGCGTTCCAGCGTTGGGAAGTCGGCGGGCATCGAGCCCCCAAGGCGCGCGAGTTCCGACGGAAGCGGCTCGTGGGGCGTGTGCGGGTCGATGAAGTGCAAGTACAGAAAGAAACGGCTGTCGGCGAGGCGCTCGATCGTCGCCACGACATTTCCGATCACTGCGGACGTCGGACGCATGTCGGGTGAACTGTCAAAGCTCTCGAATCCCTGGTCGAAGTAGCGCTCGGGGGCGATCAGTGGATTGCAGGAAAAGGCCGCAGTCGTGAAGCCGCGCCCCTGGAGCGCTTCGGCCAGTGTCTCGAACGAAAGGTCCAGCGTGCAGGATTCCTTGGACGTCACTCCGTGCTCGTCGGCCAAGAGGCCGGTCAAGAACGAGGCCGTCGAAGGCAGAGTCCAGCTCCCGGTGGCGTACGCGCTCTCGAACAGGAGCCCGCGTTCAGCGAGTCGATCGACGTGAGGCGTCGTCGGTTTCCCGTAGCCGTAGCTCGACATTCGATCCGCGCGCAAGGTGTCGATCACGATGAAGACCACGTTCGGTCGCTCGGCGTCGGAGCGCATGCGCGGCCGGCGCAGCTCACGCTCGATGGTGACGCCGCCGAAGCCCATGGTCAGGCCGCGCACGGAGGCAGGTAGTGCGTCCGCCTCGAAGTCCGGCAGACTCGTGCGGAAAGTGATACGTGCTCCGGCGTGCACCGGAATGCCCTCGCGGCCGCCGACGTGCTGCCAAGCGTTTTCGCGCTCGCTGCCGGTGTCGCGCAGTTCCTTCAGCGTGCGCACGACCAGAATCTCGTCGTACGCACGCTTCCCATCGATCGAGATCTCAAAACGTAGCCGCAGCCGGCCGCCAAATTCCGGGAGCAGGAGCCGCACGGATCGGTCGAAGCCCGCCGCCGCATGCAACCGCGCGCCATCTTCGTCCGGGGCGATCACGATCGCGAGCTCACATTCGGGCGGCATGACGATGGAGGGCTTGTCGCCGCCGTCCTGGTTCAGATCGACCGTGGGGCTCATGACGCCGTAGGTGCTGCGATGCTCGGCGTCCTCCCGCACGACGCTCCAACGCCCGTGCGCCTGCACGAGATCGGTCACGATGTCGCGCACGGGCATCGTCGGCGGATTCATCGCGCTGCGCGCGACCCAGGCCACGGGCGCAATCAGTCCGGCGAGCGCGGCGAGCGCGAGAAACGGCGCGCGGCTCGCTGTCTGTCCAAGTCGGGTCCCGCGCGCGACCAACGACGCGAGCCAGAGCCCCGCGCAGGCCGCGAGCACGACGAAGGCCAGGGCCGAGTTAGCCGCGATGCCAAGGGCGTCCTCGCCGCCGGCAACGTGGACTGGAGCGGCAAGCGGCCAGCCGCTGACCACGGACAGGCACAAGCTCGCCGATATTGCCAGCGCGAGGATCACGGCCAGTGGCCGGCGAGCGCCAAACACGAGCGCCGACGCCGCGAGCGCCACAGCGAGAGCGTGCACGGTGGTCGTAGAAAGGTGCGACGCCGCTGCCCACTGCGCGGCGTCGGGCTCAACTCCGCGTCCGCTTCGGGCGAGCGCCGCGAGCACTCCCGTCCGCGCGAGGATCAGGGCACCGGCCAAAATCATGCCGCTGGCGATCCAAGCCCGCGCGGCGCGCGGCTGGCCAGGACCGCCGACGGCGCTGTGCTGGGGACTGTGCAAGATCGTCAAATTGTAGAGTGGAGTCCTCGACCTCACCAGCCAACCCGTGCGCCGCGCGGGCCGTTGACAGCGGAGGCGACACCGGTGGCGACACCGGTGGCGACTGCGCGGGCGCATGCGCCGTCTCCGGTGGAGACGCACAGCGCGCGTCTCGCGATCGAGCCACGCCGCCGACTCAGTGGCCGGTGCGCACGCCGTTCTCGTAGTGTCCGCTGCGCTCGGTGTCGAGCGCGCCGTCCTCGGTCCAATATCGCCAGGGCCCCTGCGCGCTACCGCTGACCATCCGGCCCTCGCTCGCGGGCATGCCATCCGCATGCCAGCTCGCGAACTCGCCATGGCGCGCGTTGTGAGCGTAGGTCGCGCGCCACTCGCGTCCGCCGCCGGGATGGTAGCGCTGCACCAGTCCGTGAAGTTCACCCTGCTCGAAGCGCGCGTCGGACTCGAGCGTGCCGCCGGCGTGCCAACTGCGCCAGGGGCCGTGCTTCTTGCCGTTCGTGTAGGTTCCCTCGGATTCGCGCGATCCGTCCTCACGGTATTCGGCTGCGGCTCCCGCAAGTCGGCCGTTCGTCCAATGCAGTTGGCTTTTCAGTCGGCCGCTGGGCCACCATTCGCGCGCTTCGCCATCGCGCTCGTCCGCAGCGAAGTGGGTTTCGCTGAGCATGCCACCGTCCTCGAGCCACACACGTGAAGTGCCCGTCCGCTCGCCAGCGCGATACTCGATTTCCATGCGCTTGCGGCCGCTGGCGTATGTCTCGACCCAAAGTCCCTCGCGCATGTTCGCAACATAGTTTCCGCGCGTGACGACGCCGCTGGCGCGATCGACCTCCCACGCCGCTCCCTTGGCCGCGCCGCCTTTGAATTGCAGCTCCAGTTGGGGCGTGCCCTCCGCATTCCAACTCGTCCACAGCCCGTCGCGTGCTCCCGCGACGTAGTGTCCTTCGACGCGCTTCTTGCCGTTCGCGTCGAATTCACTCCAAGTTCCGTCCTCGCGGTCATCGCGCCAATGCGAGATGACGCTGACCGCTCCGTTGTCGTGGTAACTCTTCCATTGGCCCTGCTTCTTGCCGTCAGCGAAGCGGCCCTCCCACTCGATTTGTCCGTTGGGATGCCACTGCATCCACTGGCCGCGGGCAAGGCCTTCGACCATCTGTCCGCGATACCACATCGAACCGTCAGGTCGGCGAACGTCCCGCGCGCGATCGCAGGCCGTCGCGACCATGGCCAGGAGTACCGTCGCGACGAGGGGCGTTCTTTGGGCTCCGAGCACCATGGGGAAATCTATACCACCGCAGTTCCCGCGTCGGTAGCCTTCGAGCGATGTCGACGGCGCGGAAAGAACCTCGCGGCCGCATGTTTGCGCTCGCGCTCGGTTCGCTTCTGGCCGCGGGCCTTGGATTTGCGCTCTGGCGTGCGCGGCCGGTGCGAGCTCCCGTGGCATTGTCGGACAACTCGCTCGGTCAGCAGGCCGATTGGATCTCGCGGCAGATGCGGCCCCGCGGGGTGGATCTGCCCAACGGAATTGACGTCGCCTCTGCCGCTGGCGTGCGGCGCGTGATCACGGCAGAGGAAGTGGTGCGCGCCCTCGGCGTCAACCTCTCGCTGCAGTTGGAGTACGACTCGCGACGGATCTATCGCTATCGACCGAATCTGCTCGAAGTCGTGCCCTGGCCGGAGCACCCGCGCGGGAGTTGGACCCGTGCCACGAATGCTGAGGGCGCTCGCGAGGATCACGATTTTCCGTCGCCGCCGCCGGCGAGCCTCGTGCTCGTCGCCGGCGATTCGCACACCGAGGGCGTGTGCGACAACTCGGAGACCTATTGCAGTCTGTTGGAGCACGCGCTGACGCGTAGCCACGGGGAGCGTTTGCACGGGGAGCCCTTGATCGAGGTCTACAATACCGGCGGCAGCGGCTACTCGTTTTACAACTACCTCGGCGTACTCGAGGAGTTCCTCGAGCGCCGTCCAGCGGTCTTCGTCACCACGATTTTCGGCGGCAACGACTTCTTCGAGGTGTTGAGAGTCCAGCATCTGTATGCCGACACGATTCCGCCGCCGCGATCGCGCGGCTATTGGAATCAAGTGACCGCGGGACGTTCGCTTTCCGAGACGGCGATGTCCCAGGGCCTCAATCAGTTGCTCTACCTGCGCGAGAATCCAGATCAGGCGGACCTGGCGTTGAAGGCCGCATTGTCTGCCCTGGGCGAGATCCAAAGGCTGTGCGCGCAGAACGAGATCGAGTGGATCGCGGTCTTCCTGCCCTCGCCGCTGGACCTTCCGTTGGCGGAATGGTCCGAATTGCGCGGGCGGGCAAAGCAGACGCTGGAGCTCTCCGACGCCGACTTTGAGGTGGCCAATCGCCTCGGCGACAAGTTGCTTTCGACACTTCGCGAACGCGGCGCGGAAGTTCTCGACCTGCGCCCGGCGTTCCGCGCGGAGACTCGCCGACTCTACTGGGAAGATCTGCACATCAACTTGCAGGGGCAGGAGCGGGTCGCGAAAGAGCTGTTGCCGCGAGTTGAGGCGCTGCTGAGCCGTCGCGCCAAGTGACCTCAAGGACGCGGCTCGGCTTCTTCCGTGTTGCGGGTCTGAGCTGTTGGCACTTTGCCGTAGAAGCCTCGTCGCGATTGAGCAGGGCTTTTCGCTGCACGCACAAGTGCTCGTACCCGCCGGACAGCGCGAACACCTCGAGCCTCTCTGCCGCTATGGCACGCGTCCCGCCATCGCCACGGAACGTCTTTCACTCGCGCGCGACGGTTGCGTGCTCTACGGTCTGCGCAGACACTGGCGCGACGGCACGTCGGCGGTGTCGTTTGACCCGCTGACTTTCATCGAGCGACTGGCGGCTCTCGTGCCGCGGCCGCGCGCTCATCAACACACGTATCATGGTGCGCTCGCACCCGCGGCGCCTCCTCGCGACCTGATCGCTCCGGGGCGGCGCAAGACCACAACGGAGAGTGCAACGCCCGCTGACTGCACAGCCGCGCACGACGCTGACGCAGAGCGCCGCGCGAAGACGCGTCGCCTGACATGGGCCGAACTGTTGCAAAGAGTCTTCGCCATCGACGTGCTCGAGTGCGCGCACTCCGGCGCACGGCGCAGGCTGATCGCGATGTTCAGCGACGGCGTAGCCGTGCGAAAGATCCTCGATCATCTCGGATTGCCGAGCGAGTCTCCAATCGTGTCGAAGCCTTTGAAGTGCTTGTCGAAGCTCTCTTGCGGTGCTTGTCGGTCATAGGGTCGAGGTCAGTGCCCGGAAAACGCGCCGAGAGCTTGACCACGGGAGGATTGAGCAATTCGCCCTTGCCCGGCGGCTTCCATTCGACGTCGTTGAAGATCACGAGCTTGGACACTGTTTTGCCCCGTTTCGGGGATACCTGCGGGCTTCGCCTGCACGAGATTCCCATGGAGACGCCACAGCTGTAAGCGCGTGGATCAGAGCCGAGTAGTGCGCCGGCCCGGATCGACGGCGAACGATCTACAGAGCGGCCTTCCTCCCCAGCGAGCTCGATTGCCCGTCGCAGGCTGGATCCAGGTGCAACAGAACGCCTGCCGAACTCGCATCTGGCTCTCCTCTCCGGGAGTCCCTATGCTCCCGCGCCTTCTTATCGCTCAACACACGTCGCCCAAGTGAAGACCATCGTGCAGTCCCGTTCTTCGACCGCCACGGAACGTCCCGCGTATCCGACCTCGGCACCCTCACTCGCCGTCACATCGTTCCCCGGCCGCGGGCGCGGAGTCGTCGCTTTGCGCGCGTTCGCGCAAGGCGAGCTTGTCGAACGCGCTCCGGTGATTGCGCTCAGCCAGGAAGACCGGATGCGAATCCACGATTCGCAGCTCGGGCGCTACTACTTCGAGTGGGGCGCTGACGACGAGGGCGCGGCCATCGCCCTGGGTTACGGCTCGCTCTACAATCACTCTTTCTCGCCCAACCTGTGCTACGAGTTCCACGAGGCCGATTTCGTGATTGAGTTCGTGGCGCTCTGCGACATCGCCGCCGGAGAAGAGCTCGCTATCAACTACAACAACATGGGCGACTTCGCGGACGACCCGCTCGCGTTCAACGATGGAGGGGCCGCCAGTGCGGCAGCAACGGCGTAGCTCCGTCCCACCGCGGTCCACTGTCACTGAAAGTTGATCCCGGCGCTTCGGTCAGGCTAGCGACGGTGAACGAGCCTCACCAAGTCGGCGCCACTTCATTCACGCGCCCGCGCGCGCGCCGAACTTGCGCACGGTGGATTCGAGCAAGCACCACTTCGTCAGCGCGCTCTGCAGCAGCTTGGCGTCGACGAACGCCGTGAAGGCCAGCCACCATTGATTGACGAACAGCGGGCTCCCGGGCACACCTAGCGCGAGTGACACCAAAGTGAATAGGCCGGCAACCAGTCGGACGATTTGCCAAGAAGTCATGGACTTGATCTCGAGGTTGGATGGCGCACAAGGCCGGCCTGATTGAGAAAGTTGGCCTTGTCCGCGACGGCTGATCCAACGGCACTCGCCTCTCCAGTGGCTGCAAGGCGTAGCTGGGCGGCGGATTCGCGCCCCGCAGGCACGGGGTCGAGCCCCCAAGATTTCACGACCCTTTCCCAGCCGGCTGTTTGCATCGAGGACGATGCTGCGCGAGTCCAGCCTCTCCATCGCCATCACCGCTTGCGGCGGCTCGCATTCCACGCCGCCGGCCGCGGTGCAGGCAGGCGCTCCGCGGGCGCTCGCCATCGCAAGGCGCGAAATCGTGGTGCACGGCACCACGATCGTCTACCGCTCCGCCGGCGCAAGCTCGGCTCCCCGCGTGCTCTTGCTGCACGGTGCGGAGTACAGCTCGAAGAGCTGGGAAGAACTCGGCACGCTGGCGCTGCTCGCAGCGAATGGGTATCGCGCGATCGCGATCGACCTGCCCGGTTTCGGCGAGTCGCAGGCTGCTGAGATCGACGCCGAGTGCTTTCTGCTCGAACTTTGCGAAGCGCTTTCGATCGCGAAGTGCGCGCTGACCTCGCCGTCGATGAGCGGCCGACTCGCGTTTCTGTTCGTCCCCTTGCACTCCGAGCGGGTCGGCGCGTTCATTCCGATTGCGCCGGTCGGCGTCATTGTGTCGAATGGGCCGGCTCGATAGCGTTCTGGCCGCAGGCATCGACCTGATAGGTATCGATCATGAATCCAAACAAAGCGCTGTGGGAAAAGGGCGACTTCACGCAAGTTGCCTCGATCATGCGCCAATCCGGAGAGGCGCTCGTCAAGTCGCTTGCGATCACTCCGCCCCTGCGCGCCTTGGACCTCGGCTGCGGCGACGGGACCACCGCGCTCCCGCTCGCGCAGCTAGGAGCGGAAGTCGTCGGCATCGACATCGCCCGGAATCTCGTCGATGCCGGCAACCTGCGTGCCGCCGCGGCGGGGCTCAGGCAATTGAGATTTCGTGAAGGAGATGCCTGCGATCTTCAGGGCATCGACGATCATTCGTTCGACTTGACCATGTCCATCTTCGGCGCCATGTTCGCGCCCAAGCCCTTCGATGTCGCTCGCGAGATGGTGCGCGTCACGAAACCTGGCGGCCGCATCGTGATGGGCAACTGGATTCCGAACGATCCGACTTCTTTCGTTTCGCAGCTGTTGAAGATCAGCTCGTCGTTCGTGCCGCCGCCGCCGGAAGGCTTCGTCAGCCCGATGACCTGGGGCGTGGACGCGCACGTCGTCGAACGTTTCGGCCGGGCCGGAGTGGCCAAGGAGAACATCAGCATGGTCAGGGACACGTTCTCCTTCGTTTCGCCCGACAAGAGCCCCGCGCAGGTGGTCGATTCCTTCCGGCGCTTCTACGGTCCGACGATGAACGCCTTCGAAGCGGCCGACAAGAGCGGAACTGCGGACAAGTTGCACAGTCAGTTGCTGGAACTGGCCGAAGCTCAGAACACGAAGCAGGGCGGCGGAACCTCGATTTCCGCGACCTTCCTCAGAGTGACCGTGCGCACCTGACGGCTCCTCCGACTGCTTTCTACACTCCTTCTCTCGAGAATTCCCCCACCTTTGCTGGCAGGATTGCCATACAGACTGAACTTGCTCGTGTGTTCCTCGTGGCCGCGTTGTGCGCCGGCATCGGCATCGCCCAGAAGCCTGTCGCAAGCGCGACCGCCGACTCCGAGAGCGAACCGGAGGGCTACCAGGACGGCAGGATCAGGGGCTGGAGTTCCCATCCCTCGGCGGGGTAGGGCGCCCGAGGTAGAGTGGCCTGCATGAGGCCCAACATTCGATCCGGAATCGGCGCGGTCTTGGTTGCGGGCCATCTGCTCGCGTGTGCTCAACCCGTGCGGCAGCCCGAGGACCGAAGCGCCATCGAATCAACGCACGACATTGCCGAGCCGCTGCGCGAACCGTCGACTCCCGCATCGAAAACCGCGCCGCAAGACGTCGAGTACCTTCGCGCCGGGCCCTATGATCCGAAGCTAGAGACGATTCAGCATTGGAAGCGTCGCGCCTTTCGTCGGCTGCTGGCTCAATTCGACTGCGAGCCGGTGGAAGCTCCCGACTGGCCGGGCTTCGATCCCCAGCAGCTCGCGGGCGTGCTGTTGAGCCAGAGCCTCCATGCCCATCTCGAAGCCTGCGGTGGCACACCCGTGGTCAGCAACCTCGCCGAGCATCGCCTTGCCGCGAAGATCGAGGGCCTGGAGTGCGAGATGGAGGTGAATGGCGGCACCTACTTCTTCCGCAGGACGGACTATCCCGCCTGGGACGAGTACCTTCGCCTGATCGCGATCGATCCTGCCGCGCAAGGTTCGTTGGCCGAGCCCGAACCGCCGCGGACGTTTTTCTATCCGGAAGAGTTCTTCGCCTTGGCATCAGCGTTCGGGCACGACGCGTACAGGTTGATGCCGTAGCTGCGCCGCTCGCGGCTCACTCCGCTCTCGCGGCGAGCTCGTCCGCGATGGTGCTGCCTCGCATCCGCGGCGCCTTCTCGCGACTTGATCGTGCCGGGACGGCGCAAGGCCACAACGGAGTCTGCAACGCCCGCTGACTGCACAGCCGCGCACGACGCTGACGCAGTGCGCCGCCCGAAGACACGTCGCCTGACATGGGCCGAACTGTTGCAAGGAGTCTTCGCCATCGACGTGCTCGAGTGCCCGCACTACGGCGCACGGCGCAGGCTGATCGCGATGATCAGCGACCGGTGTAGTCGTGCGAAAGATCCTCGATCATCTCGGATTGCCGAGCGAGCATCCAATCCTCGCGAGCTCACGCATCGGCGAAGAACTGGCCTTAGACGCGTGAGGCGAGCACCAGCGGACATCCGCGCGCACGCGCCGCGTGCGCGCGAGGCGACGCATTGCCATGCGAGCAAAAGCCTGCCGCTCGAGCGCAGGCAGACGACGCTTCGCGGCACGCCGAGAACGCCTCGAACCACAAAAACCGCCGAAAACGGCCCCTCCGCTGCCGCATCCCCCGCCGGAGGGCGACCTGGACGGCAGGATCAGGGGCTTGGAGTTCCTATCCCTATCGTGGCGGCTGCGGAAGCCAGCGCGAAGTGGATCGATACTCGGCCTACGGCGTGCCGCTCGGCCTGCCCGAGGGTGACTCGAACTCCGACGGCGTCTCCAATGGAACCGATCGAACCGTAATCCAGAGGTGGATCAACGGCAGTAGTTCTCCGCGGATCAAGGCAAGACTTGGAAGCTCGGCAACCATCAAGTCTTCACGCGGGGGAAGTAGGCGCGGGAGGGGCGATCGAAGCACGGCGCTGCGCCGAATTCTGATGCGGCGAAGCCCTTTTCGCGGCGAAGTCAGCGTCAGATCAACGCGGCTTCTTCTTCGGGGAGTAGGTGTCCTTGACCCATTTCGCCCAGGCGTCCTGGAACTCCCCCAGGGTCACGCCGAGAACGCGCTTCAAAAGCTCAGCGTAGGACTCGCGAGCTTTCACGCCCTTGGCGATCGCGCCGAACTTGCCGGGGTGCGCGCGCATCAAGTAGTCGCAGTAGGACCAGGCGTACATGTGCTCCTCGGGCGACAGCTCGGTGGTGTTGCGACCGGTGATCCCCAAAAAGCGCAGGTCCTTGCCGCTCTGTACACCCGAAAGCACCGCTTGCTCCCAGCGACCAAACTGGAACGCCTGCATCGTGTCTGCTTCGACGTAGCAGTAATGCCGCACCGAGCCGAAGTAGCGCACTTCGTAGGCGTGGGCCAACCCGCAGTCGATCCAGCCGCCTTTGATGTTGCCGGGCCAGATGCCGTCAAAGACGTTGGACAACAAACAGTGCGCGGTCTGGTGCACCATCGCCTGGTGCAGCTCGAACTCCTCGTGCAGGTGGCTCTTGTCGTAGAAAATCGAAACCACGGGGCTCTTGCCCATCAATTTCGATTCGGTCGACGAATCCTGGCCCGTGAACGCGATCGACGCGCGCTTCTGATCCTTCTCGCTCTGCCAGAGCATGACGTGGGTCTTGTCGCAAAAGTCCTTGTCGACGGCCGAGAGGTCCACGAGGAAATCGGCGTAGAGAGCTTCGAGGCGATCGAGGTAGACGTGCATGCCGCCGTGGGGCGTCGAACCGCCCTTGGCGTCCACCTGCTTGATGTTCCAGGTGATGCGAAAGTGCGCTGACTCACCGTGCACGGCCTTGACTCCGACCACTTCGTCGATTTTGCGCATCTTGGCCAGCCAGGCCTCGGTGTCGGTGCGCAGTTTCTGAGTCGCCACGGACGGGCCGCGCTCGCAGCTCTTGCATGCGACGCGCCGCGTGCCCAGGCATTGCTTGCAATCGGCGGCCTGGGAGCAAAACACCGCGGGTGTCTTTCCCTCGCCAGTCCAGGTGCAGGTCGTCTTCGCGCAGGCAGTGCATTCGACATCACCGCTGTCGCCACAGCGCGCGCATTCGCCTAGCTCAATAGGCGCGGTCGCCGGGAGCGAGGGCGCGTCGCCCTGCAATGGGCTCCACAGCGTCGGTGCAATCCACAGCGCGATCGAGCATCCCCAAGCGCCTATCGTCGAGCCAAGGGGAAAGATCATCGCATCCCCGTCCGCGCCTTCACTTGGCCTCGCGCTCTGCGAAAGCGTAGTAGCCCTCGAGCAGCGCCCGCGTCCGCGGACCGACTTTGCCGTCGCCAATGCGCGTGTTCTCCACCTGCACGATCGGCACGACGCCGCGGGAGGAACTGGACAAGAATGCCTCGTCCACGTCTCCAAGCTCCGCCACGGGCAGACGGCGATCCTCGAACTCGAGGCCGACGGTCTGCGTGACTTTGCGCAGCACGAGACTGGTGATGCCCTCCAGGACGCCGTCGCCCGCCGCGATCACGCGCTTGCCGCGCACGAAGGCGATGTTTGCGCTGGAACACTCCAGGATGCACTGGTCGTCGTCGAGCAGCACGCCCTCGTAGCGCTCGCGCGTGCTCCAGGGCAGAGGCCGGCGGCGGCGCACGAATTCCGTGGTCTTGATCAGTGGCGTCTCGCGGCGCAGGTGCGGTGCGAACTCGACGCGCACGCCTTCGCGCAGGAACTCGTCGGGCACGGGCAGATAGGGCGAAAGCGCGATGAAAACATCCGCGGTTGCGCCCTGGATCGTCGCCGGCTCCCGCAGCACGTCGAAACGCACGACGCCCTCTGGCAACGGATACGCGCGCGCCATGGCGTACAGCGCGCGCCGCAGGGCCTCGCGGTCGAGACGGTTGGGCCAGCCAAGCTGCTCCATCGAGCGCTGTGTACGATCGAAATGCGCGTCCAGCCACAGGAATCGATCGTGCCCGAACGTGCGCAGGGCCGAGTAGACGCCGAGCGGCAAGCAATCGAGCAGCTCGTGAATCGTGCCGGTCTCCAGCGCGACAGCGAGCCGCTTCGGGCCGGCGGCGGTGAGCGCGTGGAATTCCAGTCCGCTGATTTTTGAAGTCGAAGATGTGTTCATCGCTCAAGCGTCCGACCCGGGGCTGCTCTGCGGTGCAATGCTAACGCTTGCCGGCAGCGTTCCCAGCTTCGCACGACGGACACTCGTCCATCAGCCCGTAGCTGCCGCCGAGCGCGCGGTAGGCCTTGAGGTAGGCCATGCCTTGCTTGCGGCCGTCCTCCATCAGGGATTGGAACCTGGCGCGCTCCTCCGGCGTCGGCCGGCGGGCCTCGAACCAGACTCGTATCCAGCCTTCCACCAGGATCTTGAGCGCGTCTTGGCGTGCGGCCATGTCGCCGTGCAGCAGGACCTCGCGAACCTCGGCTGCCAGCCCCGCGCCGAACGTGTCCGTAGCCAGTTTTCGCCCGCGGAACATCGGCCGTGCTCGATAGACATCCAGTGCATCGATCACCGGCAGACAGATCGGGCAGGCCCAAATGAAATTGGCTGGGTACTTCGTGACCGGATCGATCTCGAGCAGTTTGTCGACGACTTCATTGGAGACTCCGTCGCGGTAGAGCCCTTCGAGCACGGCGAAGAAAATGGGATGTCGAAGTTCGTCGCTGTAGACCACGGGGTCCAGGACCGCGATCGGCGGCTTCGGCGCAGGGTCCTGCGCGCTGAATCCAAAAGTCAGCGACGCGCCAAGAATTGCGGCTGCGAGGACAGAACAGAACCAAGTCGTTGCATGCATGGCGTATTCCTCCGGTGCGGGATTTTCATGCTTTGCGGGCAAAGGCGATTGTGCGCGCCACGAGCACATCTGTCGAGCTGACCCAGGGCACCGGCCAATCCTCCGCGGACAAGACCAGGGGCAGCTCCGTGCATCCGGCGATCAAGACCTCGGCGCCGCGCTCCCCCAGGGAGAGCGCGTGCTCGCGCATTTGGGCGCGCAGCGCGTCGCTGCGGTCGTCGGACTTGATGCGATAAAGCAA
>CANKOY010000068.1 GCA_947484275.1 Planctomycetota bacterium
CCCGGCTACATCGACACGGTGATGACGCGCGGATTGCCGGGCCTGTTCTGGCTCATCAGCGCCGACGAAGCCGCGCGGCGCATCCTCAAGGCCGCGAGGTCGGGTGCGAACACACGCTACGTTCCCTGGCGTTGGGGTCTCGTTGGGTTCGCGCTCAAATCGATCCCGTCGTTTCTGTTCCGCAAATTGAATTTCTGATGGGCGAGCGCAGCGTGGAGCGCGCCTTCGAATACGTCGAAGGCTGGGGCATGACCGCCGGCGCCCACGGTCGCGTGCTGAGGCCGCGCTCCGTCGAGGAGCTGTCGCAGTGCTTTGCGATCGCGCGCCGCGAAGGTCGGAGCCTTGGAATCCGCGGCGGCGGGAATTCCTACGGCGACGCGAGCATCAACGGCCGCGGCCACTCGCTCGACTGCTCGCGCATGAACCGCGTCCTGAATTTCGATCCAGTGAGCGGCGTGGCGAACCTCGAAGCCGGCGCGACGATCGAGCAGTTGTGGAAGCACATCCTGCCCCATGGATTCTGGCCGCGCGTGGTGTCGGGCACGATGTTTCCGACCCTGGGCGGCGCGGCGGCCATGAACATCCATGGCAAGAACAATTTCGCCGTGGGCACCATCGGCGACGCGATCCGTGAATTCGAAATCTTGCTGGCGAACGGCGAGTTGCGCCGCTGCAACCGCGAATTGAATGCGGACCTGTTCCATGCGGCGATCGGCGGTCTGGGGATGCTCGGTGTCTTCACGCGCATCGAGCTGGACACGAAGCGAGTCCACAGCGGCAACCTCTCGGTGCGCGCGATCAGCACCAAGAACCTCGCCGAGATGATGGACGCCATGGAGGCGCGCCGCACCCAGGCGGACTATCTCGTGGGTTGGGTCGATTGCTTCTCCCGCGGCAGGGCACTGGGCCGCGGCCTGATTCACGACGCGAACTACCTGAGCGAAGGCGAGGATCCCGATCCGCGGGCCAGCCTGACGATCCAGCACCAAGTGTTACCGGCGAACATCATGGGCGTGTTCCCCAAGGCTGAGGTTTGGCGCGCCCTCTCGCTGTTCAATCACGACCTGGGCATGTGCTTCGTCAACAAAACGAAGTACCACGCCGGACGGCTCGAGGCTCGGGGCAAGCCGCACCTGTTGTCCCACGCGGGTTTTGCATTCCTGCTGGACTACGTTCCGAATTGGAAGTGGGCCTACGGCCGCGAGCGACTGAGGCACGGGCTGATCCAGTACCAGAGTTTCGTGCCCAAGGACGCCGCAGCGGCCGTGTACACGGAGCTCTTGGAGCGCTGCCAGCGCGCGAAGCTGATTCCCTATCTCGGCGTGTTCAAGCGCCATCGCCCCGATCCGTTCTGGCTGACCCACGCTGTCGATGGCTGGAGTTTCGCCATGGACTTCAAGGTCACACCGGAGAACCGCGCGCGCCTATGGCGTCACTGCGCCGAGTTGACGGAAGTCGTGCTCGCCGCGGGCGGGCGTTTCTATTTCGCGAAGGACCTCGTGCTGTCGGCGGGGGATCCTGAGCGCTTCTACCCGCCGCAAATCCTGGCCAAGTTCCGCAGTCTGAAGCGCGAGCTCGACCCAGAGGGACTGTTCGAAACCGATCTGTGGCGCCGTGCCTTTGCTCAGTCGCCGAAGGACGCGTAGGCGCGCCGGGCGGGCACGGAAATCACGCGATCCTCCTCTGCGATCCAGGCGCTGAGGGACTTGCCCCAGACGCACCCGGAATCCAGGCCGCGCAGCCCGGGTTCGATCGTTAGGCCGCGCATGGCCCAGTGGCCGAACACCAGCGTGGCTCCGCGAAGACTCTCGACGCGCGGCCAGCGAAACCAAGGCCGGAACGGCTCCCCCGGCGGCGGATCATCGTGCTCCGGTCGCGCACCGGCGCTGTCGCAATGGCGCACACGCGTGGCGAAGTCGACGGCCCCGTTCGCCCGCAGCGGATCGCATCCGGCGAGCGCGGCCTCGGGATCCTCCCAGGTCGGCGAGACGCCAGCGTGCACCAGGAATAGTGCATCAAAGCGCCGGGCCAAGGGCCGAGCGGCGAGCCAGTCAAGCAGCGCCTCGCGGTCCGGAGCTCGCAGTACGTCCTCGAAGGTGTCCGTGGGACGAATTGGCCTTCCGGCGCGTGCGGCGCGCAGCAGGTGCAGGTCGTGATTGCCCAGACAGCCTCCCGCGTCGAGCTTTTTTAGCAGGCGCAGTGTGCCCAGGGAGTCCGGCCCGCGGTTGACCATGTCGCCCACTGGGTGCAGTTCGTCGTGCGCCGGATCAAAGCACACCGCTTCCAGCAGAGCTTCCAATTCCTCGCGGCAACCCTGAATGTCGCCGATGAAGATGCGCCGCGTCATGGGGCGCAGTCTAATGTCCCGGGACTCGCGCGTCGTTCACGCTCCGAATGCGCCGAGGTTCCTGCAGAGGAATTCGCAGGGGAAATCGCCCATGAACTCGCTCATGAACTCGCCCAGGCAGCCCAGCCCTTTGATTCCGCGCACGCCGCCCGCCGAGCCGCGCGCAGCTGGGGCTTCGCGCTTGCGCCGGATAGGGCTCATGGCCCTCATCGGTTTGGGAGTGCTCTATGTCCTCAACCCTGGCGCGGGTCTTTTCGAACTGCTGCCCGACAACTTTCCGCTGGTGGGGAACATCGATGAAGCGGGCGCGACTGCCCTCGTGATCTGGGCCTGGCGTCGGCTGTTCCCGCGTCGCCAGTCGGGGCCGTAGGGGCCCATTCCGGAATCGCCGGGAGCGACTCCAGACCTTGGACCCCGTCAGGCGATGCCGTAAAACTTCCCACCGTGCGTCGCTTCCTCGCCAGTTCCCTGCTCGTTGCCACGGTCGCTGCGTCCGTGGACACGTTGTCCGTGCGCGCGCGGTTTGGACATCGAGACCTTGGGGCTGAGTTGTACCTGCAGTCCTGGATCCTGTGGTTCGCGTTCGTACTGCTGGCCTGGGTGCCGCTGTCGGCGTGGCTGTGGTTGCGCCGACGGCGCGCTCAGACCACGGATGCTCCGCTGTGCGCGGTGCTGCTGGCCGGACTGAGCGTTGGCCCGATCCTCTTGCATTGGCGCCTCGACGCCTTCAGCGATCTCGGCGGCGGACTTGCGGGATTGAAGACCATGCGGCCGTGGCTCGAAGTGGTCGGCGTGCTCGCGCTGCTCGTGGCTGTGCTGCTCGGTTTCAGGCAGCTAGCAATGCACATGAGCGTGCGCAGCTTGGCATTTCGGCTGGCGCTCGTGTCCCTTGGCGTGGGCCTGTTCTTGAACTTGCCGCGCGAAGGACCGGACGATCCAAGCCCAGCCGGCTCGGGAAAGCCCAACTTATTGCTCCTGGTGTGGGACACGACGCGCGCGCAATCGCTTTCGATCTACGGCTACGGTCGCAAGACCACGCCGCACCTCGAAGCGCTGGCCGAGCAGTCGATCGTGTTCGACAACGCTCGCTCGCCTTCGCGCTACACGCTGACCTCGCACCTGTCGATGCTGACCGGCGTGTATCCCTCGGACCACGGAGCGCGCATGACGCGCCAGCGCATTTCTCCGAACAAGACTCCCTCGGTTGCGGCGACCCTGCGCGCAGCGGGCTATCGCACCGGAGCCTTCGTCGGCACAGGCGTATTGACCGCGCCCACGGGCATGGACTTCGGCTTCGAGCACTACGACGATCTCGTCGATCCGCCGCTGTGCGACACGCGCGCCTGGGGCTTGGTGCACGACCTTCAATCGCTTGCGGCCCGACTTGGGCCGCCCTGGTCACAGAACGGACAGCCGCATTGGTTTCAAGACTTTTTCCGGCCCGCGGGCGAGGTCTTGGCCAACGCAAAGCGCTGGATCGACGAGCCCGATCCGCGGCCATGGTTCTGCATGGTCAACCTGTACGACGTGCACTGGCCGTACCTGCCTGATGAGCAGGAACGCCAGCGCTGGGTCGACAAATACGACGGGCCCGTGGACGGCTACCACGCGCACTCGGATACGTTTCCGCGCGACTACCGGATGCAACCCCGCGACGATTCGCATTTGCTCGAGTTGTACGACGCGGAGATGTCGGAGCTCGACGCCAACGTAGAGCGCTTTCTCGCTGGGCTGGATCTCGAGCACGGCAACACCGCGGTGCTGCTGAGCGCCGATCACGGCGAGGCCTTTGGCGAAGGCGGTAAGTACGAACACAACGACGTCCTCGAGCCCCAGGTCCATATCCCGTTCCTCGTGCGCCTCCCGGGACCCCAGTCCGGGCCCAAACCGCGCGTCCGCGCGCCAGTCAGCGGCATCGACGTGGCGCCGACCTTGCTCGGGATCGCGGGCCTGCCTACACCGCAGCACTACGTGGGCATCGACGTCCTGACGTTGAAGGACGGTGACGATCCAGAGGCCGCCGCGCCGCGCGCGATCCTGGTGGAAGACCGCGACCAGATGCGCGTGGACCACGTGACTTTGGTCCTCTACCTGGGCAACTGGAAGCTGACCCGGCGCGGCCTGGGGGAGAAAAAGCAGTTCCAGCTCTTCGACCTGTCCTCCGATCCGATCGGGCTGGTGGACGTGGCCGGGGAACATCCCAAGGTCGTGGCGAACATGAAGACAGAATTGGAGGCCCTACGGGCGCGCTGGCACGCGGACGACGCCGTCGACCAGCGCGGTACGGGGTATTCGAATGCCGACGCACTGCGGGGCCTAGGGTACTGAGGAAAGCTGGAGGCGCTCCAGGGACGTGCTTGCCGCACGGCGGGGAGCGGGTTACGCTCCCGGACTTCCGTTTTGGCCCTCGCGATCGTTCCAGGGCCCTTTCCGCAACACTTCCGAGTTCTCCATGGCACGTTCCCGAATCAAGAGCGGCGGTCCGACCCGCGGCCGTCTGCGCGTTCTCAAGATGGGCATGGGCTCCGGCAAGGTGCTCGCCAAGGGCCGCGTCAAGAAACCCAAGCGCGGCAAGGGCCGCGGTTAGGCCGGCACGAGCGGACTTTCTTGCCGAGGGCCGAAGACTTCCACGCCGGTCCCTGTGACCGCGACGGTGTCTTCGATGGGCACCTCGAACTCGCCCAGGATGCGGATCCCGGGTTCCTTCGACAGCGTCATTCCGGGCCGCAGCTTGACCGAGCTGCCGCCGTCCCAATAGGGCGCTTCGTGTCCCTCGAGGCCAAGGACGCGTCCGGGTCGGCAGTCCTCGTGCTACCCGTCGCGATCCACACCGCATCCGCAGCCGTGTTCAGGGTTGCAGCGCGCGCCGCGGTTCATCGCGCCGTGAGCCGCAGGTCGAGTTCGCAAACTTCGCCGACCGTGACGACGAAAGGGACCTCCAGCGGCTCGTGCCACAGCGACGTGAGCACCAGGCGCCAAGTTCCCGCGCGCAGCGGTCCGAATTCGTTGGGCACACCCAGCACCAGACGGCCCGGCAGCTCCTGGGCGCGCTCCGGTTCCAACGCACTGAGGTGCAGCGGGTGCTCCTTGCCCGCGGCGTCGAACAGTCGCGCGGTGGCGGTCAGGCCGGCGCCCGTTTCCGTGCGCACCACGATGCGCGCGCGTCCACCGCGCTCCATGGGCAGGCGCTGAGTGACGCTGGCGTTGGGTGCGAGTTCGAGCTCGAACTCCTGCGGCAATACGGATCCGAAATGCCTCATGTACGTGCCGCCGACGCGCGCGCGCACGCGCCAGGGCCCGACCGGAAGATCGTCGAAGGACACTCGGCCGGATGCATCGATCTGCGCGCTGCGCTCGAACAGGGCGTGCTCGAGCTCGGTGCCCGGAGATGACGGATCCGCTGAATCGCTGGGCGGCAGGAAGCCCAGGCCTATCCACTCTCCGGGAGCGAGTTCGCCTTCCAGAAGCTCGAGCACCAGCGCCGAGCGCCCGGCATGGGCCAAGGCCTCGATCGGAATCGAAAGTCGCAGGCCACCTGAAGGGACCTCCAAAAGACGCTTTGCAACTCCGCCGCTGGTACAGCCCACAAGCAGCGCCTCGCACCGAGTTCCCGGCCGAAGCTGCAGCGCCGCGCGGCCGAATCGGTCGAGCCGAAGTCGCGTTCGAATTCCACTCTTGTGGCCTCCTGCGGCGCCGAGGATCGGCAGGACATCGATAGCCACCTCGCCGGCCTCGATGCGCGTCGCGAATTCTGGGTCGATGGGAGGCGAAGCCTGGAATTCGAAAATGGACCAGGGCAACGGCAGCTCCAAGTCGAAACGCGGCGCGCGCAGACCGCTCTCTGCGAAATCCAAGGTCGATCCCGCGGGATCGGCGGCCAGGGACTCCGCACCGGCCACACGTTCCACCGTGATGTCTGAGACTTGCGTCCCGAGTTCAGTGAACTCGAAGCGGCCGGATGCGTCGCAAGTCGCGAGACTGGTGGCCAGCTCGAATTGATCGTTGTTGCGCACGAAGCGCCGCTGGGCCAAGCGCATGCGGCGCTCACCCGCGGGCACGCGTGCCTCACAGCGCACCAGGGTTCCCGCCAGATTCCATTCCTCCGGCGCGAGCACGCGTCCCGCGATCGATAGCCCCAGGGCCAGCCGCAGTTCGCCGCCGTCCGCGGGACCCAGGGCCAGGTCTAGGAGTCCAGTGGCGGGCCCCATGCCGGCGGCAAAAGCAATCAGGGCGTAGCTGCCAGGTGCCTCAGTCCGGAGGTTGTACTCGCCGCGCCCATCGGTCGTCGCGCTGTCCACAGGCAACACGTCCTGGGATCCTGGTCGCGTCGAGAACAGTCCGACGCTCGCGCCCGCAAAGGCCTCGCCGAGTCGATTGACCACGCGCCCGCGGACTGCGCAGGCTGCGCGCATTTCGATTGTGCCGGCGGAGATCTGCGCTGTGACCTTCCGCTCGACTCGCGTGATTGGTTCCAACTCGACTCGAGTCTCGGACAGCAAATACGCCGGATGATCCACGACCACCAGCAGCCGCCGCGCGCCTAGTTCTTCGATCTGAGACACGTCGACTTCGAAGCTGCCGTCCTCCGCGAGCATCCCCGATGCGCTCAGGGCGATGGGCTCAGGTCCGAGTCCGCGCACGGTGATCGCGGTCAGGGCGCGCTCGTCGATCCGCAGTCCCGCGACGTGTCCCTGGAGCGTGAGTCGCGCCGTCACCGACACTGGGTCCGTAGTCGCCGGTGCTGCCAAGGCCTCGCGCGCCTGACCTGCCGCGGCGAGGGGCGTTGAACTCGACGTCGATTCCAAAGGCGAACTCGCGCTTGACGCGACATTGTGATCCGCGCCCGCCACTGTTCGCATCGGGCCCTGCACCTGGACAGTGAAGCGCCATGCCGCGGCAAGTGAGAGGGCGAGCAGCAGGGCCAGAGCCGACCATGCCCCCAACCCAAAACTCGCGGCCGCAGCGCCCGTCGGCGCGCCGCTGAGCGAGGTGCTTCCCGCCGACGCTTGCAGCACGTTTTCGCGCACGCGCCGCCAGGTCGAATCGAAGCCCAGGAATCCTGGCAGCGCCGCGCCGGCGGGCAACAGTCTCCTTAGGCGGTCCAGACCGCGGTGAATGCGCATGCGAATCGTGTCCGGCCGCGCGCCGAGCTGACGCGCGATCGACACCGCGCGCTGGCCGTCGAACAGCAGCGGCACGAGCACCGCGCGATCGTGCTTCGACAACCGCGAAAGGGCCTCGAGCACCAGTTCCTGAAATTCGCGCGCCTCGGCGTCGGCCTCCGGGGGCGCCTCTTGGGTCGCGACGACCCGCCCGGGATCCAGCGCGCGGCGGGCGCGGCGGCGCGCGCTGCCCGCCTGACGCACGAGGATCCCCACCAGCCAGGGCAGCAGCAGGCGCGAGCGGTCGAAGCTCTCCCGGTGTTCGATGGCCGCGAGGAAGGTCTCCTGGATCAGATCCTCGGCCGCGATCCCGCCGGGGGTCAGGCGCCGCGCCAGCGAGAGCAGCTCAGGGGCCGCTCGGTCGAAGACCTCGGCCATGGCGAGCGGATCGCCGGCGTCGCAAAAGCGCGCGAACTGCTGCTCCAGGGTCAGGGGCTCCATCCGTCCCCATTTTGGCCTAGGTCGGCCAAGCGTGACCCCAAAAGTCCCCGGGCTGCTAGGAGTCCTTCGAAAAAGCGCCTGGTCCGCTAAGCGCGCTTCACTTGCGATACCGCGGCAGGCCTGCGCGAGCGGTCCTGCGCGACCGCGACCAGCTCCAGGGAATCCTAGGCCTCGCCCAGGAATGCGTAGCGCCACTGACGCGGCGGCACGAAGGTCTCCTTGATCGTGCGCGGGGAGACCCAGCGCATCAGGTTCAGGATCGAGCCGGCCTTGTCGTTGGTGCCCGACATGCGCGAGCCGCCGAAAGGCTGCTGTCCGACGACCGCTCCCGTGGGCTTGTCGTTGACGTAGAAATTTCCCGCTGCAAAGCGCAGGGCGTCGATCATCGGCGTCAAGGCCAGGCGATCCTCGCAGAACACCGCGCCGGTCAGCGCATACTCCGAGCCCGTGGCAGCGCTCTCGAGGGCCTGCTGCAACTTGCCGTCAGCGTAGACGTGAACCGTGAGAACCGGCCCGAACAACTCAGTGCACATCGTCGCGTACTTCGGGTCCTTGGCTTCGATCACAGTGGGCTCAACGAACCAGCCCGTCTCGTCGGAGCACTTGCCGCCGAAGAGGACCTTCGCATCGGGCGACGCCGCGGCCGCGGCGATCGCGTTTTTCTGCTGGGCGTAGGACTTCTTGTCGATCACGGCACCGACGAAATTCGTGAAGTCGCACACGTCGCCCATTTTTACTTCCGCGAGCATCGCGCGCAGGCGCTCCTGCACCTCTTTCCAGATGCTCTTCGGAATGTACGCGCGGCTGGCGGCCGAGCACTTTTGGCCCTGGTACTCGAACGCTCCGCGCAGCATCGCCACGCACAACGCGGGCACGTCCGCCGAGGGGTGCGCGAAAATGAAGTCCTTGCCGCCGGTCTCGCCCACCAGGCGCGGGTATTGGCCATAGTGGCCGAGGTTCTTCGCCACCGTGTTCCAGATGCCGTTGAACGTCCCCGTGGATCCGGTGAAGTGCACGCCCGCCAGCCGCTTGTCCGAGAGCACCATGTCGCCAACCAGGGCGCCGGGTCCCGGCAGGAAATTGATCACGCCCGGGGGAAGTCCCGCGGCTTCGAGCATTTTCATCGAATGCCAATTCGAGAGCACCGAGGTCGTCGCCGGCTTCCAGATACAGGTGTTGCCCATCAGCACGGGCGCTGTGGGCAGGTTGATCGCGATCGACGTGAAATTGAACGGCGTGATCGCGAACACGAAGCCGTCGAGGGGCCGGTGTTCGAGGCGATTCCACAGGCCGGGCGAGGACTGGGGCTGTTCGGCGTAGAGGCGTCCCGCAAATGCCGCGTTGAAGCGCAGGAAGTCGATCGCCTCGCAGGCGGAGTCGATTTCTGCCTGGTGCACGGTCTTCGATTGCCCCAGCATCGTCGAGGCGTTGATCCGATCGCGCCACGTGGTGGTCAAGAGCTCGCCCGCGCGCAGCATCACCGCCGCGCGCTCCTGCCAGGGCAGGCGCTCCCAGTCGTGGCGCGCGCGCGAGGCTGCTTCGCAGGCGCGCGCGGCTTCCTTGGCACCGGCGAGGTGCACGATCGCCAGCTTGTGCCGGTGGGCGTGGGGCATGACGACCGTTTGGGTCGTGCCAGTGCGCACCTCCTCGCCATCGATGATCAGCGGGATCTCGATCACCTCGGCGGCCTGGCGCGCCAGCTCGGCCTTGATAGCGAGCTTTTCAGGTGATCCCGGCCCGTAGGGGCGCACGGGCTCATTGATGGGCAGGGGTACTTGGAATGCGCCGTGGGTCATTGGAGGAGTCGTGGAGGGGCCGCGGGAAGCGAGCAGGGTAGCGCGCCCGCGCCTGTGGTGTCGAACCAGGCGTCAGCCGTGCGCCCGTGAAGTTGGCGTGAAATCCACACAGGGCCATTTCCCCTGGCTGGCAAGACTGCCCATCATGTCGCCACGCAGGCTTGCTTCGCCAGCGCAGTCCCAAGTCCCCACACCACTGCCATGACCCATTTCCTTCGTCCTCTCTGCGCCGCCGTGCTCCTGGCCACCTTGTCCTCCGCTTGCTTGACGGCCGACGGCGCCGGAGAGTCCGGCGACGGCAATGGAAAGCCCATGGCCATGGCCGCTGAGATGAAGGCGCCCGCCAAGGCAGGTGATCCCAAGCAAGAGGCCGCGCCGGAGGTCGCTACCGATGCCGCCGCGGATGCCAAAAAAGCCCAGCGCAAGGCTGAGAAGCAGCAGCGCGAAGTGACCTACGCGACCATGGAGCTCGCCCTAGCGGAGATGGACGCAGAGCGCGAACTCCGCGATGCCACCCAGGACGTGCAGCACGCAAAACAGGAACTTGAAGCCGCCGAGCTCGAGCTCGCGCATTTCAAGCAGGTCGAGCGTCTCCTGGAGCTCGAGGACCAGCAGATCGACCTCGACCGCGCGGTCCAGGCCGCGGCGGAGAGCAAGTCGGAACTTGATGAGATCATGGCGATGTACAAGGCCGACGACTTCGCCAAGATGACTCGCGAACTCGTGGTCCAGCGCGAGAAATTTCGCATGGAAATCGCCCAGCGAATGCTCGCCTTGGCGAAGAAGCGCGCCGCAGACAAGCAGTCGCACGACTGGGCGGTCAAAGAGCGCGACTTGACCCAAGCGCGCGAGAAGGCCAGCGCCGGAGTCGCGAGCGCGGAGGACAAATTGAAGAAGACCCGTGCGAGCAACGAACTCGACCTCCTGCGCGCGCGCCACAAGCTCGAAGAGGCTCAGCGCGGTGAGGACGACGACTCCAAGGACGCCTGATCCCATGGCCGGCGCAACACTGTTTCTTTCTGCACTGGCACTGTGGGTAGCCCCCGTGGTCCAGGATCCGGAGATCCCCGTCGTCCGCATCATGGATCCGGTGCCGGAGACCATGACGGATGCGGAGGCGCGCACGTGCCTTGATCGCGCGCTGTCCTTCCTCGTTCGCAGTCAGGCCGCGGACGGACACTGGGGCCACGGATCCATGGAAGGTCTGCTGGATTCCGGATACGCCGTCACCAGCTGGAAGGACTGGCAGGTGGGGGCCCACGGACTCGCGCTGCTCGCGCTGATGGAGTCGCCTGAGACGCCGGAGCGGCGCGCGGCCTTGGAGCAGGGCATGAACTGGATGTTGCAAGTCGACGATCCGTTGCGCGGCAACAATTGGGACAACGACACGGTCTGGGCCGCGGTCTACAGCTACATCGCCCTGGCGCGCGCCGCCGGCGACGCTCGTTTTCAATCCGAGGCTTGGCGTCCGCGCATCGACGCACGAGCAGAGCGCGCGCTCCAGTATCTGCTCGACCAGCAGGTGCCAACCGGCGGCTGGGGCTATTACGACTTTCCCTATCCGACCCAACGCCCGAAGTGGGCGACGAGTTTCACGACCGCCTGTGTGATCCCGGCCCTGGCTGACGGCGTGAAGCTGGGCTGGAAGGTCGACGGGGACATGCTCGAGCGCGCGCGCAAGTACGTTCGCCGCTGCTCCCTGCCCAACGGCGCTTACGAGTACAACTTGAATCCTGTGCCGCGCATCTCGGGCGGTGAGACCATCAACAACGTCAAGGGCAGTTTGGGGCGCATTCAGGTCTGCAACTGGGCCCTGGCGATGACGGGCGAGAAGTCGATTACGCACGACAAGGTGCGCGAGGGCCTGTCCAGTTTCTTCGAAGAGCACCGCTTTCTCGACGTGGCGCGCATGCGGCCCGTCCCGCACGAGGCCTATTACGCCAACGCGGGCTACTTCTATTTCTTTGGGCACTACTATGCGGCTCAGTCGATCAACCTCTTGCCGCCGGGCGAGCGCGAGAGCTGGCACGCGAAGTTGCGTCCGCACCTGGCGAAGACCCTGCGCGCGGACGGGTCCTCGAGCGACTTCCACATTCAGACTTGGAGCGTGACGGCCGGGACTTCGTTTGCTGCCCTGGCCCTGGCCTTGGGATTGCCGCCTGCGCCGGCGGCGACCACCGGGAAATAAGCGCAGCCGCGGCCGCCTGCGCGGTCCGGCACACGTGGGCCCCGCTCCTGCGCAGAGATGCGCAGTGCGCAAACGGGGCCAGCCTTGACACAATGACCGGAATGAACACCCCTGTGGCATGGGTCGCCGGTGCCCTCGACTCGCGGCTCGCTCCAAAGGCGCGCGAATTCCAGACTCGCGCGCGCCAGGAACTGCGCTCAGGCGCGGATGACACGCGCTTCTCGGGTTTGATTTCCCTGGCCTCGCGCTACGTGGGCGCTGTGCCCCTGGCGCCGAGCGCGGCGGAACTGACCGCCGCGGCGACCGCCGTCCCAGGCTGGAATCCGCAGCGCTGGACCCTGCGCGAGTGCTCGCGCGTCGATCTTGTGTTGACGAGGAGTCAACAGGACAGCGAGGGCGGCATCCACGCGATCGAATCCGCTTTCGCCTTTGCCGACATGGGCGAACTCTGCGCCTTGTACCGCTCGCTCGCGCTGCTGCCCAGGCCCGAGCGCTTCGCCGCCCGCGCCGCCGAGGGCGCGCGCACGAACATTCGCGCGGTGTTCGAGGCGGCCATCTGCGACACGCCGTTTCCGGTGCGCTACTTCGACGACGTCGCTTGGCGCCAATGTGTGGTCAAGGCCCTGTTCATCGAGGCGCCGCTGTGGCGCGTCGTCGGGCTCGACGAGCGGCTGGACGCAGAACTGGCGCGTATGGCGCTCGATCTCGCGGAGGAGCGCCATTCGGCCGGACGACACGTCAATCCGCAATTGTGGTTGTGCCTGGGACCCCACGGCGGCGAGCGCGGATTCGCGGCGCTGCTTCGGGAGCTCGAGGGTGACGGCCCCGTCGACTGCCGTGCCGCCGCGGCCCTTGGTCTTGGGCGGCTGGATGCTAAGACTCGCGCGCGCGCCGAGCTTGCGACTCGCGCTGCGAGGGAATCCGACGGCACGATTCGCAGCGCCCTGTTGCTGGCACAATCTGGCGCGGTGACCCAGCAGGCCTTCCAATCATTCGACGGACCCGTGCCCAAGGTGGTGTGAATTGACGACCGTGAGATTCTTCGATCCCCACATTCACTGCACGTCGCGCACGACCGACGATCTAGAAGCCATGGCGGCGGCGGGCGTTCGCGCTGTGGTCGAGCCCGCGTTCTGGCTCGGCCAGCCGCGAACGACGCTCGGCAGTTTCATCGACTACTTCTCGGCCCTGGTGGGCTGGGAGCGGTTTCGCGCGTCGCAGTTTGGGATCGCGCACTACTGCGCCATCGGGCTCAACAGCAAGGAAGCCAACAACGAAGGCCTCGCGCGCGAAGTCCTCGAGATCTTGCCGCGCTTTGCGCTCAAGGAAGGCGTTGTCGCGATCGGCGAGATCGGCTACGACGAAATCACACAAGCCGAGGAGCGTGCCTATCAGTGGCAATTGGATTTCGCCCAGAAGAACGACATGGTCGTCATGGTCCACTCGCCGCACCGCGACAAGAAGCACGGGATTCGCCGCTCACTGGCGGTGGCGCAGGAGTGCAAGCTGCCGTTGCACAAGCTCGTGATCGATCACAACAACGAGGAGACCGTCCAGGACGTGCTCGACGCCGGGGCCTGGGCCGCCTTCACCATCTATCCGTTCACGAAGATGGGCTCGGAGCGCATGGTCGAGATCCTGAAGAAGTACGGGCCTGAGCGATTGATCGTCGACAGTTCCGCCGACTGGGGCGTTTCCGATCCTCTGGCCGTGCCGCGCACCGCGGCACTGATGCTCAAGCAGGGGATCGATCCCGAATGGGTGCGCCGGGTCACTTGGCAGAACGCGCTGGACGCCTACGGGCAGTCGGGGCAGATCGACGTGGAGCAACTGGAGAAGTCGCCACAGATCGATCAGTCGAAATTGTTCAACGACAACTCGGTTTTGCGCGGGCAGGCTCCGCGGGTCCCCGGGCCCCAGCCCAGCGGCGTGCCAAACTGAGCTCGCGCTGCCAGCAGCGTGTTGAGATGCTCCCGTCGCGACGCTGAAGGCGGGAAGGCGATACAAGCAGCGCTGCGAAAGTGGCGCCCGGACGGCATTTCTTGCCGTCGAGCACCACACTCCGATCGCGCCGCAGGTTCGCTCACAAGACGCCCGCCCGCAGCGAGGAGTCTTGCTGACGGGCCCCTAGGCGCCCAGCTTCAGGAGCCGCGCCGAGTTGCCCTGGAAGATCGCGCGTTGATCCCCGTCGGAGGCACCGAGCGCGGTGAGCACGGCGCGTTGCTCGTCCAATCTGGCGCGCTGCCAGCCCTTGGGAAACGTCGTCGAGTCAGTGCCGAACAGCACGCGCTTGGACCCGAACACCTCCAGAGCGCGGGCGAACACCGTCTGCAAATCGAGCCCGCCGTCGGCCCGGGCGATCCAGGAATTCGACGAGGACGAATCGACGACGATGTTCTCGCAGCTCCTACCGGCCTCGAGCGTCTCGTGGAAGCGCCCCGCTCCGAAGTGGGGGATGACAAACGTTGCGCGCGGATTGGCCTTCGCGACCGACACGATGTCCAGCGGATCGGCGAACTTGGGATCGGCCGTGCGCGCGATGCCGAGCACGTCGCGCAACTTGACGATCAACTCGCCGCAGTGCACGAAGGCCACGGCGCTGTGTCGATCCAACTCGGAAAACAGCCCGGCACATTCCGCGTCGCTGACCCGGTAGTGGTGCAGGGCCGGGAACAGCAGCACGCCGCCGAAGCCTTGTTCGCGGATCAACTTTCCGACGCGCTGGGCGCAATCCGGTGCCCGCGGGTTCACCATGGCGAACGGCGTCAGTCGGCCGCCGCTCAAAACGCGTGCCTCGGAGAGCACCGGGATCTCTTCGGGCACGCTGGCGAAGGCGGCGGCGTGCTCGACGCCGTGCTCATCGAAGGAGCGCAGCCAGCGCTGAACGTGCGCGGCGAGGTCCGCGGGTGGAATCTCGATCCCCAGACGCTTCTGCACGTCGGCCAGGCGCTCCGCGACGCTGCCGGGCTGTGGGGAAAGGGCCGCCACGGTCTCGAAGTAGACGCGGGAAAAGAGGTGCAGGTGGAAATCGATGATCGGCATGTCGGCTGGATCCCGCGGTGCGAGGCGCCGGCCTGCGCGCTGGGGGGGGGGCCGAATCATGCACTCTTGCGGGCCCGGCGGGAATTGAGCCATCATGGACCCGTCGTTCCAACAACTCGAATGGGCCCCTCGATACGTGACTTCACCCAGTGCCCACAGCGCCCAGGCTGGTCGCGCTGCGCGCTGCCCGGCGGTGAACTGCGCGCAGCCACTGAGTCGCTGAAGGAACTCGAGCGCCTTGGGCTCCTGGATCTCGAGCGCTGGCGCCTGGAGCAACTCGGTGGAGTGACTGTGAACCGCAAGCCCGACCGCTGGGTGCGCGCTGTGCCCGGCGAAGGCCGCGCGCTGTTCGCCAAGTACCGCCGCGGCACGCGTCGTGGCGAGTGGTTCGAGGAGCTGCTCCACGCACGCATGCCGCGCTCGGCCTCGGCGCGCGAGGAACAGGCCACACGCGCCCTGGAGGCCATTGGTCTCTCGACGGCGCGCGTGATCCTCTCGGGCGAGATCACCACGGCACTGGGCGTCGAGCGCGAGAGTTTCCTGGTGACGGAAGAGCTGGTTGGATTCAATCCGATCGACAGCGCGGCCTGGTCGCGGATTTCGCCGGCCCTGCGCGCCCTGTTGCGCGGACTCTCCGAGCGCCGCGTCGCCGTTCCCGATCTCTACGCCAAGCATCTGTTCCTGCGCGAGGTCGATGGGCCCGAAACGAGCCCGAGGTTCGCACTGGTCGACTTGCCGCGAGTCGAGACGCGCAGCCTGCGCTCGGCCGTCGAATTGTTGGTGCGCCACGCGGGCGCCCTGGTGGCCACGATTCCGGGAGCGAATGCGAGTGAACTGGCCCTGGCCCTGCCCGGCGGGGGCGCGTCCTTGGAACGGCGCATCGAGGAGCGCGCGGCATTGGTGCGCCGACGCAAGAAAATCGATCCACGAACAGCGGCCACGACCGGCGGGGCCTCCTACTCAGCGCGCACGCGCTACATCGGCGACGCTCCCGTTGCGCAGTACCGCGAGCGCTCCTCGCGCCGCGACCGTTCCGAGCGCGCGCTGCTCGAAGCCATCTTGCCACCGCGCATCGACGGCTTGGTGCTCGACGCGCCCTGTGGCTTCGGCCGGCTTCACGATCTGCTCGCAGCTCGCGGAGGCAAACCCGTGTCGCTCGACATTTCTCCCGACATGACGCGCGCAGCACACGCCACATCGGGCCGTGGGGTCATCGCCGAGGTCGAAAGACTGCCACTGGCGGATCGCGCAGTGGATGGGGCGGTGTGTTTCCGCTTTCTGCACCACGTGCCCACGCGCGAACAGCGCGTGGCTATCCTGCGCGAACTGGCGCGCGTGTCGCGCAGTTTCGTCGTGCTCACGTGGTTCCATCCCCTGAGCCTGCACCATTTGCGACGCAAGTTTTCCGCGGACAGCGCGCGCTTCACGCTGACGCGCCTTCAAATGCAACGCGAAGCGCTCGAGGCCGGGCTCGTGCTCGAACATTCCCGCGCTCAGGCGCCGTTCTTGCGCGACCTGTGGATTGCGCGCTTCTCGATCAAGCCTCTTTGAGCGATCGAACCAGGGCGCGCAGGCGGTTTTTCGCGCTCGTGACGTGGAACGGACGGCCGCGCGTCCCGTAGAGATCGATGCCGCCGCGCACGGGATCGCGCGCGAGGGCTTGGCGCAGGATGCGTGCGGCGTCCATTGGGTAAGGAGCTTCCGTGGCCTTGCCCATGGTGAAGCCCCGCTCAAACAGGAAAGTCAGCAGCTCCTGCGGCGTCGCACCGCGCAGGGCGTAGGGCCAGAATTCCAGCAACATCGCGAGCTGGGGCGACGCGTCGAGCAGTTTCCGTGCGCCTCGCAGCGCAAGCCACTCGCTGCCCTGGGTGTCGATCTTCAGGAAGCCGACGGGCCCCTGAACGCGGTCGTCGACGCGCGCCAGTTCGATCTCGATGGTCTCGCCGTCGGCGAGGTCCGCGGGTCGCGCGCCAGATTCGATCACGCGGTTGTCGCCGTGGTTCTTGGCCGCCAGCACGATCGAAGCGCGTCCGGGCGCGTCCGAGGCGGCGACGCGGTGGAGGATGGCTTTGCCGCGGCCCACTTGCTCCGCCCGCCGCAGGTTTCGCTCGCAGACGTCAGCGATCACCGGTACGGGCTCGAAGGCGTGAACCTCCGCGCCGGCGAGCACCGCCTGGACTGCAAACCAGCCCACATTTGCGCCGAGATCGACGACCTTGGTCCCAGCCGCCACATGTGCGCGGAACAGATAGGTCTCGTCGTCGGCCCAAGAACCCGCTTCGATCGCGGGCCCGATGATCAGATCATCGGCGAGGACCTCGAAATCGAAGCCCAGGGCTCTGGGGCGCACGATTCGTGTTGCGGAGTCCATTGCTGCGACTCTAGCGCGCCCGGGATGAAAAGCGACTTGCCGCGCCTTCACGGCGCGGCAAGTTCGAGCTCCGTGCCTTACTTCGACCCGGCCGGAGCCGCGGCGTTCGGGTCCTTTTCTGAGGCTCCGCCTCCGGTGACATACTCGAATTCCGTGTTCCAATCTTTTTGGGCGCACTTGAAGTAGCCCGGGTGCTCCGCGGCAAAGGTCGCGGTTTCGAACTTCTTGATGCCGAGCACGTAGAACTTGCCCTTGCCCTTGCAGCCGCTGGTGGCTTCCTTGAACACGTTGTAGGCGTAGTAGTAGGTCGTGTCGTTGACCGGGTCCTTGACCTGTTCGCGCAGGTAGCCCGTCTTGACCAACTCCGGGATGAAGTTCTTGTCGTGGGTGGCGTCGTAGCCGTTGCCGGAGGCAACGACCGTCGCCGGCGGGTAGGCGCCCTTGTCGAGGTAGTACTGCTCGATTGACCTGCCCCCCTCAGACCGGTCCAGATCTCATCATAGGATCTGGGCCCCAACCGAAGGGACATCAACATGGGCAGGAAGCGACGCCACAGTGACGAGCAGATCATCCACAAGTTGCGCGAAGCCGAGATCGCATTGGCGCAGGGC
>CANKOY010000069.1 GCA_947484275.1 Planctomycetota bacterium
AGGAGCGCCATCAGTGGCCGGCGCCAGAGCAGGATCAGCGTGATAGCCGCCAGTGCAGGCAACAGCGCGCGGCGATCGCTGGGGGGCGATGGAATCGAAGCGCGCAGATCCAGGCCGCCGGGCTGACGAGCGTGGGCGCTCAGGCGACCGTCCTCTAGACTGAGGAGTAGGTGCACGCCGCCCTCCACGGCGACTCCCGCTCCTGCGAGCTCCAGGTGGCGACCACGGCGAACAGCGCTGTCGCGCAGCGCGGCGACCACGGCCCGTCGCGCGCGGCCGTGAATGGTTAGATCCTCGCTGCCCTGGCCCGGGATACTCATGCGCACCCCGCCCAGGTTCAGGCGCGTGACGGCGGCCGTCGGTCCGGGGCCGCCTTGGGGATTTGCGGCGAACTCGACTAGATGGTCCCCAAGGGATCCCTGACCGCCGTCGACCGTTGCCTGGAACAGGTTCCCGATGCGCCCCACGGCCGCGGTCTCCGGCCCGGTGCTCGGAAGGGCAAGCCACAGGAAACCCAGGCACAGCGCCGCGAGCCAAGCAAGCGGACGCATCACCGCACGTCCATCGTCATCGCCACCCACCTTGCATGAGCGGCGTATGGTAGGGCCGTCCTAGACTCGGACAAGCTCCAGGCCTCTCACACCGGGCTCCTCACAGGGCAGCGCACCCGGTCTGGCGGGATGCTAGGCTCCACGGCCCGTGGCGCTCCTGGCCCTCCTCGCTGTCGTTCCCCAGTCAGATCCCCCGACTTGGTCCTGGCTCGTGCTGGCGCTCCTGGGCGCCTGCGCAGTGGCCTCCTGGGTGGCAGTGGTGCGACTAGGGGAAATCGAGCGCAGCCTGCGCGGGCTGTCCCGCCCCGAGGACCTGCCGGCCGTGGGCTCCAGGAACCAGTCAGGCGCGGAAGGGCTCGACCTGGGTCGCGTCGAGCAACTTCTGACAGAGATTCGCGAGGGATCCCGGCGCCTTGAGGACGCTCTCCTGCGCTCCCTGGCCAACGCTCGCCCGGGCCAGGGAATCGGAGAAGCCGCGCCGACACACTCGAGCGAGCTCTCCGAACGCGTGACCAACCGCATGTTGGCCCTGGGCTACGAGCGTGTGGTCGTCATCACACCCCGCGAGCAGTTCGAGTCCATCCATCGAGACGGCGGCGACGTGCTCGTCGAGGCTCGACGCGACGGAGCTCCCTGCAAGGGCAAGGCCATTTTCCGTGGCGGAGCGCTGATCGACGTCTCGATGCAGTCCGCCTACGCCATTTTTCCCTGAGCCCAATTTTTTGGCGGCAATGATCGAAGTCACCAGCGTCGAACGCCTCGCGCAGCATGTCGGCAAGACCGTTTGCCTGCGCGGATGGATTTACAACTCAAGCTCAAAAGGCAAGCTGCATTTCGTGCAGCTGCGCGACGGCACCGGCATCGTCCAGTGCGTCGTCTTCAAGAACAACGTGCCGCCAGAGCTGTTCGAGCAGTTGGGACACTCCGGTCAGGAGACTTCGCTCTCACTGGTCGGACTGGTCAAAGCAGACGCGCGCGCGCCAGGCGGTTTCGAGATCGACGTGACCCAGGGCGAGATCCACCAAAGCGTCCAGGGCTATCCGATCACGCCCAAGGAACACGGCATCGAGTATCTGCTCGAGCAGCGCCATCTGTGGCTGCGCTCCAAGCGCAGTTGGGCGATCCTGCGTGTTCGGGACGCAGTGATCACGGCGATTCGGTCGTTCTTCGATGAGCGCGGCTTTGTGTGCGTCGACTCACCGATTTTTACGCCCAACGCCTGCGAGGGAACCTCGACCCTGTTCGAGGTTCCGTACTTTGAGCAGACCGCGTATTTGACGCAGTCGGGTCAGCTTTACGCCGAGGCCGCGGCCATGGCCATGGGCAAGGTCTACACCTTCGGCCCGACATTTCGCGCAGAGAAGTCCAAGACGCGCAGGCACTTGACCGAGTTCTGGATGATCGAGCCCGAGGTCGCCTACGGGACCCTCGATGACATCATGGTGCTGGCGGAGGAGCTGCTCGCGCACGTCGTGGCCCAGGTGCTCCTACGGCGACCGGAGGAACTGGCGGCCCTCGAGCGCGACGTTGAAAAGCTGAAGAAAATCGTCGCGCCATTTCCGCGGCTGTCCTACGACGAGGCGGCGGCGATTCTCGCCAAACATCCCGAATCCACCTTCAAGTACGGCGACGACTTCGGAGCGCCGGACGAGACGATTCTGTCGAACCAATTCGACAGGCCGGTACTCGTGCACCGCTATCCGAAGGAGATCAAGGCCTTCTACATGAAGCGCGATCCCGCACAACCGGACAAGTGTCTGTGCGTGGATGTGCTCGGATCCGAGGGCGTGGGGGAGATCATCGGCGGCAGTCAGCGCGAGGACGACTACGAGGTTCTGCTCGGGCGCATCCGCGAACACAAATTGCCCGAAGTGGCCTTCCAGTGGTATCTGGACCTGCGCCGCTACGGCAGTGTTCCCCACGCGGGCTTTGGCCTGGGGTTGGAGCGCACCGTGGCTTGGATTTGTGGTGTCGAACACGTGCGCGAGGCGATCCCGTTCCCGCGCACTATCTACCGCTTGACGCCATAAGACGCGCAAAAACACGCACACCAAACTCATGAGCGAATCAACACCGAAGGCGGGGTCTGCGGCCGAGCAGGAACTGCCTTCCATCTGGCTCGCCCTCCTGCCGGTCGCCGCCCTGGTGGGACTCCTGTTCGTCAACGTGCGTTGGTTCGATTCCGCAGACAACCATGTGCCGTTGGTGCTCGCCACGGCGCTGGCGGCTTGCTTAGCGAGATTGGTCTTGAAGCAGCCTTGGACCCAGATTGAGACCGGGCTGGTCAAGGCGATCACCATGGCCCTGCAGGCCTGCCTGATCCTGATGGTGGTTGGGATGTTGATCGGCGCCTGGATCGAATCGGGCGTGGTGCCCCTGATGATCGTCTGGGGCCTGAAGTTGATTTCGCCCTCGCTCTTCCTTGTGACCGCATGCCTGGTGTGTTGCGTGGTGTCGCTCTGCACGGGATCCTCGTGGACGACCGCGGGCACCGTGGGAGTTGCCTTGGTGGGCGTTGGTGCGGCCATGGGACTGGAGGCGGGCATGGTCGCCGGCGCGATCGTTTCCGGCGCTTACTTCGGGGACAAGATGTCGCCCTTGTCGGACACGACCAACCTGGCCCCAGCGATGGCTGGGTCGACCATGGTGGAGCACATCCGTCACATGGTTTTCACCGTGACTCCGGCGCTGCTGATCGCGCTCGGGGTCTACGGGTTTCTCGGACGCGGCCAAAGCGCCGGCCCGGACTCCCTTGCCCGTGTGCAGGCGGTGATCGACGTGATCGAGGGCCACTTCGTGCTCTCGCCTTGGCTCTTGCTGCCGCCGGTCCTGGTGTTGCTGCTCGTGGCGCGCAATTTTCCCGCCTTGCCGGCCCTGGTGATCGGCACTTTCTCGGCGACGATCATGGGCTGGATCGTGCAGCCCCATGGCGACAGCACCGCCGCGGTCGGCGCGTCCTTCAGCGTGCTCTACACCGGCTATGCGATCGACTTGACCAGCGCCCTGGGAAGCGGCGCCAGCGAACTGCAGAGAAGCGCCGCGGAGACCGTGCAGTCGCTGCTCCACGAGCGCGGGGGCATGAAGAGCATGATGGGCACGATCGCACTGATTTTCTGCGCCCTGTCCTTCGGCGGAGTGATGGAGAGCTCCGGCATGCTTGGCTCCATCGCGCGGAGACTATTGAGTTTCGTGCGCGGCACGGGCTCGCTGATTGCAGCGACGATTTGCACGTGTTTCGGCGTCAATGTGCTGGCCTCGGATCAGTACATGGCCATCGTCGTGCCCGGCCGGATGTTCCGCACGGCCTACCTCAAGCAGCGCCTGCACCCCAAGAACCTGTCGCGGGCCCTCGAAGATTCGGGGACGGTGACCTCGCCTCTGATCCCATGGAATACCTGCGGCGCGCAGATGACCGCGGTGCTCGGCGTTGCCACCGCCGCATACTGGCCCTACGCGGTGCTCAACTGGGTCTGTCCCCTGGTGTCGATCCTGTATGGATTCACGGGCTTCACGATCACCAAGATCAGCGACGCAGAAGCCGAACGCCAGTTGAGCGCCTAAGCGAACGGCGCCACGGATCAGTGGGCGAACTACAGATCGAACGCGCGCAAGCCCGCGCCGTCTGAGATCCACAGGCGCCCGAGAGGCGAACGCACATTGGGCGCTTCCCACGCGACATAGGTCCAATCGCCCTGGCGACGCACCGTGAATTGCGCTGAGCTCCGAGCGCGCTCCCGGACGACGAAGGCATCCTCGCGGACCTCCACGGTCCACGGCGCCCATTGTGAATCGAGCACGGCATCGTGGCCAGCGTCGCGCCGGCGCAGCAACTGCATTCCAGCGTCTGATCCGCGTCGAGACTCCTGTTCCACAGCGGACAGCTTTCCCGATTCCTCGGCGAACTCGCTGAGATCGGGTTTCAACCTCGATTCCCAGCTGGCCTCGTGGCCGCTGCTGAATCGCGCGCGCACGCTGTTGTCGAGTACGTAGGGACCTGCCAGGGGCGGACTGCCCACGTCCCAAGGTCCCTCCACGTGCCCTTCAGCACACTCGACGATCCAGGCGTTTCCGTCCTCAGTCAGGCACAGGAGCGTGCCCGCGCGACCCGGGAGGAAGACCGGCGCGCGCGCAATCCCGCTGAGGGAGTCGAGGG
Source organism: Planctomycetota bacterium (assembly GCA_947484275.1). GTDB lineage: Bacteria > Planctomycetota > UBA1135 > UBA1135 > JADJQU01. The sequence goes on from CANKOY010000069.1 coordinate 4,705, forward strand.
CCATTTGCCAGCGCAGTGCACCGGTCGCGCCCATGCGAACGACTGCTCCCTTGCGGTCAACGAGCACGTGTTCGTCCTGCACGGCGACTGGCGGCGCCTCCACTAGGCCTTCGGTGCGCCACCAGCGCTGCGGCAAGCGCGACAGTGCCACGGCGACATTCGCCGGAGACTCCGAGCGCACCATGGCAGGTTCGAACCCGGGCAATTCCAACGTGAAGTCGATGCGCTCATTCGGAGCGGTCTCGATGGTGAAGGGTGTCACGCGCACCGTTCCATCCGAGAAGCGCGCCCGCGCGCCGGCGGGAGTAGCTTCAACGCGCCAGGGCAGCATGTGCTCCCAGGGCGCAGGACAACCAAGCTCCAGTTCCGCCAGGGCCTTGACGTGGAGCCCCGCGCGAGACAATTCGCGCGCACGGGACAGTGCGCCACGGTGGGTTTCCAGTGCTCGAATCTCAGGCTCCAAGGCCTTGGTGAGCATGCCGCCCGTGTCCGACTCCTTGAGTTCCTTGTAGCACTCCGAAGCGCGATCCAGTTCCCCCGCCTTGTCCAGGGCTCGCGCCTTGGAGAGCAGTTGTTCCTGCCGATTGGCATTGTCGCGCGCCGTGGTCTCGCTCTGGATGGCCGCCCGCGTTTCGTCGCGGGCGCGCAGGGTTCCGAGGAGCTGTTGCAAGCGCCCGACGAATCCGTCGAGCGCGTCGCTGCTCGCGTGGGACTTCCCCAGGGACAGAAGTTCGCGGACCTGCACCGCAAGTCGGCGCTCGCCGTTGTCGGTGGCGCCGGGGATGATGCCCTCCTGCCCCAACTCCCCGACGCTTTGTTCCAGTCGTGCGGCGAGCCCCTGGAGAATGTCCGACGTCGTGGGCCACGGTTCGCGGCTGGTCGTGAGCGTGGGCGGCGCAGGAAGTTGCAGCGTGCGCTCCAGCCCAAACAGTGGGTCCCCTGTGGCGCACTCTTGTTCGCACTCCGCGTATTGGTTCAGCCAGGTCTCGCGGAGTTGCATCTCGCGCCTGCGGATCGAATCGAAAAAGCTGCGCTTGAGTTCGCGCACGCGCGGATTCGTGCTGTCGGGGAATTCATCCTCCATTGCACGCAACAGCAGCCCGGGCTGTTGGCCGCTGGTCTCGATCTCGGTCAGGCGTCGCTGAACGGAGTGGTCGGACTGCACCTGCACCAGCGCACCGACGCCAAGGATCAGGGCCACGGAGAGCGCGATCCACAGATTGCGAGTCTTGGCCTTGCCCTGCGTCGAACGCGCGCGTGCCGCGCTGAACAGACTGCGCGCGTCGCGGTTTGCGGGGTCGGCCGCCACCAGCGCCCGCAGCGGGGCTAGGGCCTTGTCTGCCAGGCCGCCGTTGATCAGCGCGCGGCAGGACTCGAGCAGCCAGGGTGTCGCTGAGCTCGTCAGCCCGCAGGCCAGCATCCGATTGCCAAGCTCCAGGCGATTCTGCGTGTTCTCCGGGTTGCGCGCGGCCGCCGCGGTCAGCATCGCCCCGGCGCGCATCAAGCGTCCTTGATCGATGAAGTTGCGCGCGACCTTCAAGAGCTCGGCGAACGTGGGCTTCTGGGACTCCTCGTCCAATGCGAGGCCCAAACGCAGCACATGCACTTCGGCGATCAGGTCGTGGCGGTGGTGTTTGCAGATTTCGCGCCAGCGTGCCAATGAGGCCTGGGTATCGGCCTCCGCCAATTCCATGCGGCGCAGGATCGTGCGCGTGTCGGAACTCGACGTGCCGGCCAGGGCGAGCACGAGCTTGCCTCCGTTCCACTCGTCGATAAGCAGTTGAGCTTCATCCGGATCGGGAACCCCAGGCTGAGCGTTACGGGCCCAGCCCGACAGCCTCGAGGCTGCGCGCAGGAAACGGTTTTTGCTCAGCTCGATGCTGGTTAGGGCCGCGAATTCGTTCGCGTTGGCCAAGCGCAGCCTGCCGGCGAGAACTCGAGTGATAAGCGCCGCCTTGGTCTGGCGCAGGGGCCAAGCCATGCGATCGGAGATCTCGATTACGTTTGATTCGCCGCTGCACTCGGCGAGCAATTTGTCGTCGGGGAATGAGCTGGGCGCTACCAGGGGGCAGGGCACCTCGTGATTCGACATCTGTCGGGTCCCATCATGGGCTCCGCATTCGTCGCTCAGGCGTGCGTGCTCGAGCAGCAGGAACTCCACCGACACCGGCGGGCAGTACACGGCACCGCTGGCCTCGAGGCGCGCGGGACGTTTGATCGATTGATCGACCTCCGCGTCCGTCGACAGCGGGTCCGAGTTGGGCAACGGGCCTGGCTCGAAGCGAAAGTGAACACCTTCGCAGTCGAGCAACTCAAACATGCGTTCGAGGCGCGCGGCGTAGGCGATCTCGATCATGCGCAGCGCATCGACGCGCTCGTTGGGATCTTCGATCCACGCGCGACCACAACGCTTGCGCCACAACTCGGGATCTTCGTCGGGCTCCGGCAGAAGGTGAATCTGGCCGCTGAGTACGCCGAGGGTGGCCGAGAGTCCGCCTCCGTACAGCGTCAGAACGCCCTCGCGCCCACCGCGGGCAAGTCCCTGGAGCAGTTCGCCGAGACCAAGACCTGCAACGTCGCCTTGAAAAGACATGGGGAAGAGCGTTATCGGTTCATGCTTTGGCGGACTTGTGCCTCCTTGACCGCAATTCCGAGGGATCTGCGGGATCAGCCAGGCGGACCTCGGCCCTTGGCCATTCGAAACCGCAGCCGTGCAAGATCTTCCGGGCAATCCAGGTCGTCCAGGATCGCGGGGTCCAGCACGGACACACCCCAGAGGGGGCGGGCTCGCTGCCGCAATTCGCGCAAGGGGCAGCCGGGGTTCAATTTCGCGGCCTCTGCCGCCAATTCTGCTCCGAGAACCACGGGATGGCCGTGACGCGGCCCTGGTTCCAATGCGGGCGCCAGCCAGCCGCCAGGCGGCGAGCCCGCCGCACTCCAGGCCTCGAAGAGAATGCGGAATACAGCGGCTCCCACGAGGGGCACATCGATCGGGGCCAGCAACAGGTCGCGACCCTCCAACTGGGCCACCGCAGCGGCTACGGAACCGCTGCGACCCTCGGCCCAGCGCGGATTCAGGACGAGGCGTGCGCTTGATCCGCATGGGATGCGCCGCAACTCGCCCTCGATCAGTTCGTGGTGTGCACCGCTGACCACAAGGATTTCCTTCGCGCCAGCCATCGAGGACTGTTCGATCAGATGCTCAAGGGCGCTCTTTCCACCCAGGGAGGCCAGGGCCTTGCACTCGCCCAGGCGCGCGCTCGCACCCGCGGCCAGGATGACCACGGCCGGCTTCACGAGCCGATGTATCGGTCGTAGACCGCGCGCGCTCGGCCAGAGTCCTCGGTGCCTTCGATCAATGCGCGCCCATCAGGGAACAGCGTCACGCGCAGGCCCTCGACAGCAAAGCGCAGCATGGGGCCCGCCTCGATGATCGAACTGGCGTGACCGGCGATCACCTGGCGCACCCTCGCCATGTCAACACGACCGCTGCCGCGCACCTGCACGGTGTTGCGCCCGCACAGCACGACCGAGCCGCGTGCCGGCGCAGCATCGAGGAACGGAAACTCGCGCCGGCCGCAGCAGGGACAGTCCGATTGCTGGCGCGCGCGAATTGTCAGGAATTCCTGGGTCCAGACATCCAATTGCACCAGCTGCGGCTCGATGGCCGCGCGCGCCTGGGCGTCGCTCCCCAACCAGCGCAGCGCGCAGGCGGCCTGCAGGGCGGCCACGGCGCTTACCGCGGGCAAAATGACGCCAGCGCTTTCACAGGTGTCCAGCATTTGTGCCGGAGGGGGCTCGGGGAAAAGACAGCGCAGGCATGCGCCCGGTGTGTTCAGGCCCGGCAACACTGCCAGCACCAGCCCGTGAGCCCCGACGACTCCGCCGTAGATCCATGGCAGCCCTCGGGATACGCAGAAGTCATTGAGCAGGTAGCGCGTCGACAGGTTGTCCGTGCCGTCGAGCACCAAGTCGATCCCCTGGGCGAGCTCAGGCAACTGCGCTGCATCCAAGTGCAGCGCGTGGGCCTCGATGCGTGTGGGGCCGCCGATGCGCTCAAGAGTCTCGCGCGCGGCGAAGGCCTTGGGCGTGCCCTCGTTCGCGTGAATTCCATCGAACAAAACCTGCCGTGGGAGATTCGTGAGCTCCACGATGTCTCGATCGACGATCAACATTCGTCCGACTCCGGCCCGGCACATCGTCTGCGCCAGGGATCCCCCCAGAGCGCCGCAGCCTACGACCAGAACGCTGGCGGCCTCGATGCGCTCCTGGCCGGCCTCGCCCAGGGGGGCGAAGCGCGCCTGGCGGTCGAATCGTCGCGGTTCTCGCTCGTCCATAGGGCGCCTCAGAGCAGCCAGAACACGAGGCCAGTCGCAAGCACCGCCAGCAGGACCAAGCCCGCCACAAGCCAGGGCATCAGCACCAAGAAATCGCTTTTCTTCGGTTCATCCATCTCGACCCAGTTGAAGTACCGGCGCGCGCCGCCCTCGATGACCGCGCCACAGTGGGGACAGGCCGACGCCTGCGTGTCGAAGTCGAGTACGCCCGCGCAGGACATGCAGTAGAAATTGCGCGCCGCGCCACCGTCGGCCACTCCGGGAGCCTTGGACCGCTCGCGGTAGTAATTGAGCGCTTCCTGGTTCTTGTCCTTGCGCGCCCGCGACCAGTGGTCGTCAGACATGTTGCCGAAGCTCGGCGGCTTGGGGTCCTTGCGTTCTTCTCCCATGGCGCGAGCGCACTCTACCCAGGGCGCGGGGCTGTCGGTGCAAACCGCTGAGCTCGGCCAGGGAAATGTCGGCCCAAGGGCAAGGTTTGAGGCAAACCCGCCGAATGTACTCGGAGTGGGGGACTCGATGATCAGCACCGACGATGCACTGCGGGACTTCGTCCTGCGTCCGCCCGGTCCCCGGGAGGTTGCGGCGTTCGATGACCCTGAACCGACGGACGTAGGGGGCCGGGAGGCCCCCATCCTGCGCGTAATCGGGCCCGGACGCTTCGAACGCGGCTACCTCACGCGCCTGTCAGGTCTTTCCGCGGAATTGGAGATGGCGCGCGAGCGCGAACGGCGCCAACTGGACGATCTGCGGACCGGCAAGGCGGCTCTGGAGGTGAGCCAACGCGTCGAGCGCGGCTGCCAACGGCGAATTGACCGCCTGGAGGACCGCGTCGAGGAGCGCACTCAGGCGCTGCTGGAATCGGAGCGTCAGCACAAGCGCCTGATCCTCGCACTGGGAGTGCTGCAGGGTGAGAACGCGGTCTTGCGCTCGAAACTAGAGCGGGAAATCGGCCGCGGATCGGCCCGTGCCCCGGCCTTGGGCTCGGGAGCCGCTACTGAGAAGAATTCGGGTGCCCGCTCCCCGCTTTGGCGCAGGATTTTCAGCGCCGGACGTTGAGGACGACCGCTGCGGGGCAGCTTTCCGACGACGACGTCGCGGCATGTACGGGTGACTGCTTGACAAGCCCGGGCCTCGCGCCGATCCTCTTGCCCCCCAGCCTCCGGCCAGTTCACGGCCGCCGGGTTGGACCATCGGACTTGGACGGTGGGTGTAGCTCAGTTGGTTAGAGCGCCAGGTTGTGGTCCTGGAGGTCGCGGGTTCGAGACCCGTCACTCACCCCATTCGGTCTTGGCAGCCTCAGTAGCCATCGCGGGCCCCCGACGTCGGCTTGCCGCATCGGCGAAGTTGGAGGCGAGTTACGACAAGGAGCCTCGGCGCGGCGTCGGGCCGTGACCTCAGAGACTCGCGGCGGCGGCGACCACCAAGAAGGCGAGCGCGAGGGCTAATACCAAACCGAACACCTTGACCCAGGAGATCGGCGCTTGGCCGCGCACGGCACCGGTTTGACCGTGAATCAGAACGGTGTAGGGCTTGCCATTGCAGCGGTAGGTCAACGTCCATATCGGGAGCAGAATGTGCTTCCAACGCACGTCGCGGATCATGTTGGCCACCCGCAGGTCGCGGTGCGTGTCGCCTGGCACATCGCCCGCGCAGCGCGTCGACTGCAATTCCTCGATCGAGGTCTGGGCCGCGCGCCATCCGTCGGCCAAGTCGATTCGGTACTCCTCCGCATGCCAGCCCGAGAGGTATTCCGGCGCGTAGGGCACCAGGGCCGACTGGTCGAAGACCCCCAGTTTTGCCAGCAGGTCGCCGCGCACGAATCCCGAGGCCGGCACGAGCAGATCGTCATAGGTGTCTTGCCGCGCTCCGCTGGCCGGCGTCCAGCGCACGTGACGCACCTGCTGCGCGATCATGGTCATTTTGCCGTTGACCATGGTCGGCACCATGATGGTCACGTAGTAGTAAGTGCCGGAGTCCGCCGACCATTCCGAGTCGACATTTGCGTCGAAGGTCCAGAATGGAACGTAAACGCCGCGCGCGTGGAATCGATCGACGCGTTTGAGCGCGTTGGGCCGAAACCACAGGCCCGCGGTCCACTGGCGAAAATTTTTCTGCACGGTCTGGCGGCCGACGTCGAGTGGCACCAGGGACTCCGGACGCAGGGGATTTCGCCGCTCGCCCTGGGCGAGCACGGTCGGCGAGCCGCAGAACACGCAGTCCGTGGAGGTGGCGGAGTCCTCGAAGGTGACGCGCGCGCCGCAGCTGTTGCACTGCACCACGCGCACGTCCGTGCCAAACCCGCGCGCTGCGCCCTCGGCCTCCTCCAGCGTGCGCTCGACGATCTTGGTCGTGCTCGCGGGAACCTGGCGCTTGAATTCGCAGTGGCCACAGACCTGGGCGTCGAGGTCTGGATCCCAGTACATCTCCGCGCCGCAATTGGGGCACGCGAACTTCCGCTGCCCAGACTGGCGTTGGGAATCGGACTCGGGAGGCGGCGGCGGGGGAGGTTGCATCACGCTATGGCGCGTCTGCGCCTGAGGGGCACTTCTACGCTGCGGACTGACCAGACTTCAACGCTTCTGACTCGAGCTGGGCTGAGGAAGCTGCCGTCGGCACTTTTCGCTGCGTGAAGGAATCCCTATGGTCTGCGTAGTGGCTTGCCGCCTCCCGCCGGGGGGTGTGAGCTCGCATTCATTGAACAGGGCCAGTCTCGGCCCGGCAGAAAAGGAACAGGCCCATGGGCGTCATCGATTGGTTCAAGCGCGGCGTCGGCGAGATGATGGTGGCGCGTCCGGACGACGCGAAGTCCCACGTCGTCTGGAAGCACCCCGATCCGACGATTCCCATGAAGTCGCAGCTGACCGTCGAATCCGACGAGGTCTGTGTTTTCTTCCGCGACGGCAAGGTGGTCGCGACGCTGCAGCCAGGACGGCACACGCTCGACACCTCGAACCTGCCTTTCCTGTCAAACCTTGTGGACAGCTTCACCGGTGGCAATGTCTTCATCGCCGAGGTGTTCTTCGTCTCTACCAACGAACAGGTTGGGGTCAAGTTCGGTGGGCCGATCGGCCACGTCGAGGATCCCAAGAGCGGCGTTCCCGTGCAGACCTTGGTGCACGGCGAATTCAGTTTCCGCGTCCTCGATGCGCAGAAGCTGATCACGGTACTCGTCGGCATGGGCCGCGCGGAGAGCTACCAGGTGCGCCTGTGGATGAAGGAGCAGGTGCTCAAGGTCATTCGCGATCGCATCGCTGAATTGGTGGTCAAGAACAAGTGGCCGCTGCTCGACGTTACCTCGGGGGCCTACACCGAAGAGGTGGAGGGCGACGTGCTCAAGAGCATGGATCAGCACGTTGCGTCCTACGGCTTGGACATCGTGCGGCTGGGCAACTTCGTGGTCGCCATCGATGAGACGGACGCAACGAATCTCAAGCGCTTGTACACCGATTCGGCCTACGTTCGCTCCATGGGCGGGGTCGGGAACTACCAGCAATTCGCGGCCGGCAAGGCGATGATGGGTGCTGGCGAAGGCATGTCCAAGGGCGGCGGAGGCGGGGACGCGAGCGGCGCCGGACTCATGGGAGGAGCGGGCCTCGGCGTCGGCTTGGCCATGGCGCAAATGCTGGTCAAGGACAACCGCGGGGGAACGACCCTCGCTCCGGTGTCCGCGGGCGTCACGTGCAAGGCCTGCAATGCCACGGTCGCACCTGGCAAGTTCTGCGCTGCCTGCGGCAAGAGCATGGAGTCCGCGACGCCGAGCGCGGGATTCTGTGGCGGTTGCGGCGGGGCCATGGCGCCCGACGCGCGCTTTTGCGCTACGTGCGGCAAGGCGCGCGCGTAGCGCGCACGAATTCACCCCAGTTCGTCCTCGCTCTACGGGCAGACCTGGAATTCCAGGCCGTTCGACAATTGTGATGCCATTGTCGGCGGCATTCCCGTGTCGCGACCCCACCACTGCGAGACGAACACGGTGCCCGGAACTCGCAAGGCCGCCGACGGGTCACCGCCGAGGGCGCCTTGGGCGAAAGAGTTCATGTCTATGGCGAAGACTCCGCTGCAGTCCACGGTGGGCGGCGGGGTGCCGCCAGAATTGGCCCTGAGGGCGCGCCGCACAGGCGGATTGACGCAAAGCGTTCCGCCTTGGAAGGGCAGGGCTGCTCGGCCTGAATTGCCGTAGAGCAACAGTCCCACTGTGCTGTTGAGCGCATTTGCGGCGCGGATCACGAAGCCATCGACGCGCGTCGCGCTGGAGTATCCGCTGAATGAAGTGCTCGGCAGACAGCCGAGCGAATTCAGTTTTGCCGAGCAGAAGGATTGGGGCGCGAACCCATCGCACTCGTCGGGAATCCCGTTCTGGTTCACATCGAGCGAGATGCCCCGACTGAGATCGCAGATGTCGGCGACGCCATTTCCATTGCAATCGACCTGAGCTGCCGAGATGACTTTGAATACGTCGCCGTCCCGGTCAGCAATCAGCAGCTCGCCCAGTCCGTCCTCACCGAAGGCCATGATCTGGTCGATGGACTGCCCCGGTCCCGGCGCGAGCATGGACGTGTACTCGATCACGGGTCCTTTGGTGTTCGTCACCGGATCGTAGACGAACGACCAGATTCGCCCGCTGCAGTAGTCGCCGTAGAAGTAGCGGCCCTGAATCGATTGGATCGCACAGCCGCGGTAGACATATCCGCCGATGACTGCACAGGCGAAGCTGTGACCGAATTCCTCGATCGGAGCGGTCCAGCGTAGAAGGTTGCAGCCGCAGGTCACGAGCCCCGTGCAGACCGACCCTTCCATGCACTTCCAGCCGAAGTTGAGGCCTCCGAGACCGGGGGGCAGGTAATTGATCTCCTCCATGACGGCCTGTCCGACGTCCGCCACGTACATGCCGCCGGTGCGTCGATCGAAGGAGAAGCTCCAGGGATTGCGCAGCCCCATGGCCCAGATCGCGTCAAGGATCGCGGGATTGCCCACGAACGGATTGTCCACGGGTATGTAGGAGGGCGGCAGATCCACATCGAGGCGTAGGAGTTTTCCAAGCAGCGTGCTGCCGCTCTGGCCGTTGCCCACGGGGGGTTGTCCTGCGCCGGCGTCATTGGCACCGCCGCCATCTCCAAGGGCGAAATACAACTTGCCATCGGCGCCGAAATGGAGCTAGCCGCCGTTGTGCTGAGGCGTGGGCTGCGCGATGGGATCGAGCAGCAGCAGACTCGAACCCGGGTTGGCCACATCCGGATTGCCGGCGCTGACCTGATAGCGCTCGAGCATCGACGCGCCGTTCGAAGCGCGCGTGTACGAGATGTAGAAATAGCCGTTCGTGTCGTAGTTCGGATGGAACGCTAGGCCGAGCAGCCCCAGTGCGAATCCGACTCCGACCTTGTGCGTGACATCCAAGAAAGGCGTGGGGAGCAGCGCGCCATTCTTGAGGATCAGGATCTTGCCCGTCTGCTCGACGATGAAGATGCGCTGGGCGTCTCCCACGGGAGCCGTCACTGCCAGGGGCAATGAAAGCCCGCGGGCCACTCGCACGCTCGTAACCTGCGCGGACGCCCCATGAATCCCAAACACACCCAGGGCAGCGCCGAGAATCCAGGGGAGCAGGGGGCGCTTGAGAAGATTCATGTTGTGGTACCTCGGTGAATTCAGGCCTCACATCCGCCTGCAAGAATTTTGCAGCAATGGAGGCGCGGGATCAGAGTCAGTTAGTCTCGGGGGTATTCGCCGCATACGCGCATTTTGGACCAAGCTCACTCTGCATGAGCCTGGGAATGCGGTACGCGCGGGACCCGCGGAATCCCGCGTGACTTCGATTCGAGTCTAAGCACTCCTCAGGAACGCGGCGTCCCATCCCTGCATTTGGCGCCACAGACTTTTCTGACGGTTTGGCAATGAGCTCCGGCACGCGCGGGCGGCCAGCCAAATGACGCGGGGCGGCTCCCGGTCGAGGGAGCCGCCCCGCGTCGATGACCGCCCCCCAGGGGCTCGAATCAGGGGCAGACCTGGAACTGGACTCCGTTTGCCAACTGAGAGTTTTGGCCCGCCGGGAAGCCCGGGTCGCGTCCCCACCACTGGGCGTTGATGACTGTGCCAGGCACGAGCAGTGCGGGCAACGGGTTGCCGCCCAGTGCACCTACGGCAAATGCGTTCATGTCGATCGAGTAAACGCCGGTACAGTCGAGCGCGGGAGGCGCGGTGCCGCCAGAACTCGATCCCGGGGTGCGCTTGATCGGCGGGTTGACACAGAGGACGCCGCCTTGAAACACCTGGGAAGACTGGCCGTTGGCTCCGTAGAGCAACAAGCCCGGCTTGCTGTTCATGCATTCCGTCGCTCGCACGAAGAATCCCGAGCCCAGGGTCGCGCTCGAATAGCCCACTGTCCCCATGTTCGGCGCGCAGCCGTTGGAAGTGAACTTGCCCGAGCAATAGGTCAGAGGCGGAGTGCACTCACATTCGTCCGGAATGTTGTTCGTGTTGACATCCACCGAGTTGCCAAATTGCAGATCGCAGACATCCGCAACTCCGTTCCCGTTGCAGTCGATTTGGGTCTGCGAAGTGATCCTGTACAGCTCTCCGCCGCCGTCGACGATCAGGATCTCACCAAAGCCGTCTTCACCGAAGGAGGTGATCGCGTTGATCGCAAAAGCGCCACCGGGGGCGAGTTCGGAAGTCCGCTCGATCGTCGGACCCTTCGTGTTGGTGTTCGCGTCGTACGTGAACGACCAGATGCGCGCGGTGCAGTAGTCGGCGTAGAAATATGTTCCCTGCAGCGCCGGCATCGCGCAGCCGCGGTAGATGTATCCGCCGGTGACGCTGCAGCCGAAACTGTGGCTGTAGGTGGCGACCGGCAATGTCAGCGTCGGCGAATTGCACGTGCAGCCCGAGAGGCCGGTGCAGTTGAGGCCCTCCATGCAGCGCCAGCCGTAGTTCCGTCCGCCCAGTCCGGCCGGCTCGAAGTCGATCTCTTCGATATTGCCCTGACCCACGTCGCCTGAGTACATGTCGCCGCGCACGCGGTCGAAGGAGAAGCGCCAGGGGTTGCGCTGGCCCAGGGACCAGATTTCGTCGCGGACAGAGGGGTTGCTGACGAAGGGGTTGTTGGCGGGAATGTAGGGCGCAGGAATGTCCACGTCGTAGCGCAGGATCTTGCCCAAGAGGGTCGTGCCCAACTGGCCGTTGCCAATTGCGCCGTGCTGATCATCGCCGCCGCCGCCATCACCCAGGCCGAAGTAGAGCATTCCATCGGCGCCGAATTGGATGCAACCACCATTGTGATTGGACTCAGGCTGGGCAACCGGCCCGACGATCACCAGGCCACTCGCCGCGTCGGCAACATCGGGATTCCCACTGACCGAGTAGCGCTCGACGATCGAAGCACCGTCACCGGCGCGCGTGTACGAAATGTAGAAGAAGCCGTTCACCGCATAGTTCGGGTGGAACGCCATGCCGAGCAGGCCGCGTTCGCTGCCGGTCAAGATCTTCGTGCCCGCGTTGAGGAACGAAGTCGGAAGCAGGCTGCCGTTTTTGAGGATGCGGATCAGTCCACCCTGCTGAACGATGAAGATGCGGCTTGTGTCTCCAGGCGCGGCGCAGGCATACAGCGGCGCGGAGAGTCCACCGGTCAGTCGGACGCCTTTCAGGGCCTGTGCCTCGGCCGGCGAGGTCAGTGCCCAACCGACCGCAAGCGCCAGGAGGAATTGAATTGCGATCTTGAGTGCCATTTTCATGCTGCGGTGCTCTTGAGATGGGTTCCAGGGCCGACGCGGCGCCAAGGCGCTTGGCGAGGACAAACGGGTTTCGCCGGGCGTTGCCCGAGGGAGGGATCGTTGCTTTTGGAGAGAAAGTGCGAGGGTCCGAGGCTTGCCAATGGTCACACGCCGCGGGGGCCGGGGCCCGGCGCGATCGAGCGACGCATTCGGGTTGGGCGCGCCACGCCACTAATACTCTACAGGGTGTGCGTCCGAGGGCTACCTTTCGAGCAACTTCTTCACCCTGGGCGCGGGCATGCCATACCTGCACTAGGGCCAGAGCGCTGGTGCAATTGACAGTCAAAAGAGGGCCTGGATATAACAGCCGCGCCATGTGCCTTCCTTTCCTCCCGCGCGCTTTCTGCTGACTGTGCAGAGAGCGGTGGCCTGCGCCTCGGCGCGGCCGCTCCGCTAGGGGGCCGGTCGGTCCTAGGAATGTCTCGCTGGCTTAGGTCCGCGCGCGATTCGAGGCGCTGTCTCACGCGGGGTGCGGTCGCAGGGGGGAGGGTTGCCGCAGCGCTCCCACCCTCGACCCCAAGACGCCCATGCCCGCATTGATTCCCGTGCTTGCTTCGCTGTCCGTTCTGTCCCTCACTGCTTCCGCACAGGAAGTACCGGCGACTCCCGCTCCCGCGGCCGGACTCAGCTGGAAGGACCTGATCGCCGATCCGGGCCACATCAGGTTCTACGGCTTCTTGCGCCTCGACGCCCAGTACGACGACTCGCGCGCGAGCAACGGCCAGACCATCGGCTGGGTGCTGTCCGAGGATCCGTTGGCGGCGACTGGGCCCGGATCGCCCGGTGTTCCGGGCGCGCCCGGCGGCGGTGAGAAGAACCGCGGAAATTTGGGCCTGCACCCCCGGCTCACGCGCTTTGGACTCGACGTGGACGCTGGCGAGGTGGAGTCTCTGGGCTCCGCCAAAGTCACAGGCAAGATCGAGTTCGACTTCTACAACAGCGGACTTACTGGCCAGAGCGAGTCGCGCGCGGCAATTCGCATGCGGCACGCCTACCTCAAGTTGGGCTGGACCGACTGGACCTTGCTTTGCGGGCAGACGAACGACGTCATTTCGCCACTCTTTCCGGTGGTCAACGCTGACCTTGTCATGTGGGGTGC
>CANKOY010000070.1 GCA_947484275.1 Planctomycetota bacterium
CCATAGCGGATCGCGCCGACGCGCGCGTAGTCACCTTCGCGTTCCTTGCGCTCGGCTTCCGACCGCAGGCTTTCGATCAGGGTCTTCCCGGCGCGGATCGACGTGATCAGGTCCTTTTCGGACTGCCAACGGGCGCGCAGCGCGGTTTTCTGCTCGCCCAATTCCGCCAATTCCCCCGCGATGCTGCGCAGTCGCAATGCGCTGTCGGAGCCCTTCTCCTTCTCGATGGCGCCGCGTTCGATCTCGAGCTGGCGGATCTTGCGCTCCAACTCGTCGAGCTCGCTGGGCAGTGAATCGATCGACATGCGCAGTTGCGCCGCCGCTTCGTCCACGAGGTCGATGGCCTTGTCGGGCATGAACCTGTCGCTGATGTGACGATCCGCAAGGCGCGCCGCCGCCACAAGCGCTGAATCGAGGATGCGCACGCCCGAATGCACTTCGTAGCGCTCCTTCAAGCCGCGCAGAATTGCGATCGTGTCCTCGACCGAGGGTTCGCCGATCAAGACGGTCATGAAGCGACGCTCCAGGGCCTTGTCCTTTTCGACGTACTTGCGGTACTCGTCCAGGGTCGTCGCGCCGATGCAGCGCAGATCGCCGCGCGCCAGGGCTGGCTTGAGCAGGTTGGCCGCATCGATCGCGCCCTCCGCGCCGCCCGCGCCCACCAGTGTGTGCAGTTCATCGATGAACAGCACGATCTCGCCCTTGGCGCCGGCGACTTCCTTGAGCACAGCCTTGAGTCTTTCCTCAAACTCGCCGCGGTACTTCGCCCCTGCGAGGAGCGCACCCAAGTCGAGCGACATGACGCGCTTCTTCTTGAGTCCCTCGGGCACGTCCCCGGCGACGATGCGATTCGCTAGGCCCTCGACGATAGCCGTCTTGCCCACGCCGGGATCGCCGATCAGCACCGGGTTGTTCTTGCGCCGGCGCGAGAGCACTTGCATCGTGCGCCGAATCTCGGCGTCGCGGCCAATCACCGGGTCGAGCTTGCCCGCCGCCGCTTCCGCGGTCAGGTCGCGCGCGTACTTCTTCAGCGTGTCGTAAGTCGCCTCCGGATCCGGACTCGTGACGCGCGTCTCGCCGCGCACCTGGGCCAGAGCGGCTTCGACGCGCTCTGCTGTGAGTTTGCGCGCGTTGAACAGGCCGACGATTTCCGGCCCACCTTTCTTGGCCAGGGCCAAGAGCAGGTGTTCGGTCGAAATGAACTCGTCGCCCAGGCGCCTGGCCTGGTCCGCCGCCATGTTGAGCGTCTCGACGAAGGCGCGCGACGGGGCCAGCTGGCCACCCTCGCTGCGCGGCAGTTTGTCGAGAGCAAGCACCAGTTCGCCGGCAATGACCTTGGGATCCACGGCGAGCTTTTGGAGCACTCCGTTGGTCACTCCCTCGGGCGCCTGGAGCAGGCTGACTGCCAGGTGCGCCGGCGTCAGCTCGGGATGATGGGAATCGAGTGCCAGTTTCTGTGCACCCTGGAGCGCCTCGCCTGCCTTGGTCGTGTGCTGCATCTGCATGATGTCAGCCTGGATCGCAAGGTCTGTGCCATCATCCGACTGGCCCGGACAGGGGCGCAAATGCTCCTTTCAGGCCCCGTGGGCCTCGCCACCGCCAGATCGCGCCGTTTCGGCAGGCCAAAACGCCAGTTTGGCAGTGTCAGACCATCCCGCCCCCGGCAGCGCAGCGCAGCACAGCGATCAGGGTCAGCAGGGCCCCAATGACCGCAGCCATCGCGTGGGCCCCTACTGCGGATCCGGAAGCCCGGCGGGGGTCCCGACCGGTGAAGAGACCCGCCAAGCCGATGGCCGTGGTCATGGCCGCCATGGGGATCGCCAGCCAATTCAGGCAGCCCAAGCAGGGGATGAAGGCAACGGCGACGAACAGGCTGCTCGCGAACACCATTACAAGGGAGACGATTGCCATGGGACTTCAGCTCCTTTGGGCGCGCCCGCGCCACAGGACCACGGGACTCAGAATCGCCAGGGCCAGGGCCAGCGGGTAAGCGGCGACGACCCCCGCGTTGAATTCGAAGGCGCGCGTGAACTCGCCGCGCGCCACACAGCTGAAGGCGCGCGACATCCCGCACAGCGGACAACCCGGACAGGGCCGGACTTCGAGACCGAGCGTGCGCAGGGGTGCGCCCGCCGCCATGGCTTCCGGACCGAACATCGCGCCGAGAATGAGCACGGAGAGCGCCAGGCTGCCCACGATTCCCGCTGCCACGTTGCGCGCAGTTCGAAGTTCACGCTCGGTCATGGACGCCTCATTTCGTCCAGGGATGCGCGCGAGCGAGCGTTTCCTTTTTGCCGCGCCAAGACTCAAAGCCGCACGCGTCGCGCGAGTACAGGGCACTCCGCAGAGAATCAGAGTCCGCGCATCACCAAGCGCTTGGGCTCCGTCAGCGCTTCAAGAGGACTTGGTGGCGCCGCGGAGGCCGGCAACACGAGCCTTAGCCCGCCGATCACCGAGCCTTACCGACGGGCTAGGTAATTCAGCATGTTCGCGCGGCTTGAGCGGATGTGCTCGGCCATCCAGGCCTGGGCCGCGGGGCCGTCGCCCTTTGCGAGCAGGCGCACGAGAACCAAGTGTTCGCGCCAGGAATGGGCGGCGTCGGAAAACGTGATCGACTGTTTCGCAGCGCGACGAAATTGAAAGCTGACAAGCAGGAAGCGCATTTCGTGCGCGATTTTCGCCAGCCAGCGATTGCGCGCGGCCTGGATCACGAGGCCGTGGAAGTGTTCCTCGTCGTCAACCCAGCGCTGAAGCTGCGCGTCGCTCAGGGTCCGCTCCATCCCATGGGGATTCGCTTCTCCGTTTGTCCCGGCGTCAGCCTCGGTGCGCATCGAGCGGACGATTGCCAGCCAGTCGTCGCACACAACTCGCAGTTGTTCGAGTTCTTCCGAATTGATGTGGCGTGCCGCCTGGGCCGCGGCGACGGGCTCGAGCGCTTCGCGCAAGTCATAGATCTGTTCGATGTCCGAGGCGTCAGGTCGCTTGACGAAGGCTCCGGAGCAGCGCACGTACTCCACCATTCCCTCGCTGGCCAATCGATTGATCGCCTCGCGAACCGGCGTAAAGCTGATCCCGATTTCCTGGGCGAGTTGGCGATTCGACAATCGCGCGCCGTGTGCAAGCTCGCCGGTTATCAGTTTGCGGCGCAGGTACTCGTACGCTCGATTGGAGAGATTCTGCTCAGCGTGTTGAGTCGGCTCGTCCACGGTGCTGAATGCTATCCGCGCGGACTCTTGACTACGAACCGCGCCCCCCGGGGCCGCCCGGGGTCGCGCGCTCAACGCGCAGGAGATTCGCCTCATGCAGCGTGACCATCAATTGCTCCTGGTGCTCTCGCTCCAGGCCCACGAGGGGTAGGCGTACATCCGCGGAGCAGAGCTTCATTGCCGCCAGTGCTGCTTTCATCGGCACCGGGTTCGTCTCGATAAAAAGGTCGCGAATTAGCGGCTGCAACCAGGCCACCAGTTCGGCGGCGCGCACCACGTTTCCGCCGGGTCGCGCGGCGCGGCAAAGTTCAGCGACCTGCGCCGGCGCGATGTTGGCGACCACCCCAATTACGCCGACGCCACCGAGGCCCATGAACTCCGCAATCAGCGAATCCTCGCCGGCAATCAGGGCAATATCCGAAACGGCTTGGATTTGACGCGCGCGGCCGATCGAGCCCGAGGCTTCTTTGATGGCCACGATGTTGGCGAAGCGCGCGCGGCATTCCGCGATCGTCTCCGGTTGCAGGTCCGTGCAGGTGCGCGACGGCACGTTGTACAGGATCAACGGCAGGGCCGTGGCTTCCGCCACTGCGCCGTAGTGCGCGACCAGGCCCCGTGGAGTGGGCTTGTTGTAATAGGGCGCCACCGCAAGCAATCCGTCGGCGTGGGCGTCGGCCGCGAAGCGCGCGAAGTCTACGGACTGGCGCGTGTCGTTCGTGCCCACGCCAGCGATCACGGGAATGCGCTTTCTTGCGCTCTCCACTGCTGCGTGGATCACGCTCCGGCGCTCGTAGTCACTGAGCGTCGCGGATTCGCCCGACGTGCCCGCGATCACGACCCCGTCGCTCTTGTGTTCGACGTGCCACTCGATCAGGTTGCGCAGGGCCGAGAAATCGACCTCGCCCTGACGAAAGGGCGTCGGGAGTGCCACCAAACTGCCGTGGAACGGACACTTCATGTGCGCTGCTCCATGCATTGCAACATCTCGCGCACCGCGGCTTCCACCCCGATGAACAACGATCGAGCCACGATCGAGTAGCCGATGTTGAGCTCTTCCATGCCCGTGATCCGCGCGACCGCGGCGGTGTTTTCGAGGTTCAGCCCATGGCCCGCGTTGACGCGCAGCCCCAGGCGCTTCGCGTGCGCCGCGCCAGCCACCAGGCGCAGCAATTCGCGCTCGCGTCCCGCGCCAGCTGCATTCGCGTAGGAGCCCGTGTGCAATTCGACGAATGGCGCTCCGAGTCTCGCCGCGGCCTCGAGCTGCCTGGGTTCGGGATCGATGAACAGGCTGACCACGGCGCCACGGGCCGCGAACTCGGGCAGCACGCGCGCGATGCGCTCGCGCTCGAGTGCCACGTCGAGCCCGCCCTCCGTCGTGACCTCCTCGCGCCGCTCGGGCACCAGGCAGATCGCCTGGGCGTTGCTCTTCAATGCCAGGGCGACCATCTCGCTGTCCAAGCTGCACTCCAGATTGAGCAAGGTTCCACAGCGCGTGCGCAGCTCGCCCACATCGCGATCCTGGATGTGCCGGCGGTCCTTGCGCAGGTGAACCGTGATGCCGTGGGCTCCCGCGCGTTCCGCGGCAAGGGCCCATTGAATCGGATCGGGGTCGTGGCCCAGGCGCGCTTGGCGCAGCGTTGCCACGTGATCCACATTGACGTGCAGACGCACCATGAGGGGATTCTAGCGAGCTGGCCAACCCGTATCCCGGTCGTGGATCGAACGCGGTCGCTGGAGAATTGCGCCCGGAGCCCATTTCAGCCATCGTGCTCCTCACAGGGCCATGCGCATCATCGCGGGAGAGTTCGGCGGTCGGCGGCTCCAGGCGCCGCCAGGGATCGGCACCAGGCCGATGCTCGATCGCGTCCGCGAGGCCCTGTTCTCGACCCTGGCCGGGCACTTCGACCGCGGGCGCGTCCTCGACCTGTTCGCGGGCACCGGGGCCCTGGGTCTGGAAGCCCTGAGCCGCGGGAGCACCGTGGCCCGCATGATCGAGCTCGACCCGAAAGTGACCAAGGTTTTGCAGCAAAACGTCGCCGACTTGGGCGTTGCGGATCGCGCCCGGGTCTTGACCGGCGACGCGCTGTCCCCCGCGACCTGGAAGGATCCCCTGGCGCCCAAGTACGACGTCGTGTTCTGCGATCCGCCCTACCCGATGCTGCAGATCGGTCCAGGCCGCGAGCGGGTCCTCGAATCCCTTGGGCGATTGGGTGCGCAGTGGCTGGCCGAGGACGGCGTGATCGTGTTCCACGCGCCTCGGGGATTGATGCGGGAGAGCGAGTTCAGCGGCCTGATTTCGCGCGAGCGCTCCTACGGCACGAGTTCCATCTGGTACCTCGGCGCACAGTCGCCAGCGGAGACTCCGTGAACGAACTTCGCGGTCGGCTGTTGATCGGCGGTCACCTTACCCCCGGCGTCCTGCGCTGGGAGGGCGAGCGCATCGCCTCCATGGACATCGGCGGCGACGTCGAGGCCCGCGGCGACCTGCCGATCGTTGCACCGGGCTTCGTCGACTTGCACCTGCACGGTTTCGGCGGCCACGGTCCACTGGATCACCTGCCGCAGATGGCCGCCAGCCTCGCGCGCGTCGGGACCACGGCCTTCCAGCCGACGCTGTTCCCCGCTGCGCCTGCCCTGCTTGGCGAGTTGGCCGCCGGTGTTTGGTCCCACGCAGAGCAGTCCAACCGCTCGGACACGGGCGCGCCTGTGGCGCGCGTCGTCGGATTGCACCTCGAGGGGCCCTTTGTGAATCCGCTGCGCGCCGGAGCCCTGCCGAAAGAGGATCTCGCCGAGCCGTCGCTCGCCGCACTGCGCGCCATCGTCGGTCCGGCCACGGGCGGCGGTCGCGGGATTCGAACGATCACGCTCGCGCCCGAGCTTCCGGGCTGCGCCGACTTGATAACGGAATGCGCGCGCCTGGGCATTCGCGTTTCGCTCGGCCATAGCGCGGCGACGGCGGAGGACGCGCGCCGTGCAGCTCGCGCCGGGGCCGAGGGCGCGACGCATTTGTTCAACGCCATGTCCGGCATGCACCACCGCGAAGTTGGCCTGGCGGGTTTCGCCCTGACGAGCACGGCGTTGTACGCGGAGTTGATCGGCGACCTCGTGCACGTGGGCGCCGATGCGATCCGACTCGCCTTGTCCGCGCGCGGCCCGAAAGGGCTGTGCCTCGTGTCCGACGCGTTGCAGGGCGCGGGCAGCGGTTGCGACGTGTTCCACTCTCACGGCCGCGACCACGAACGTCGCGGCGGCGCCTTCTACTACCCGCCGGGAGCAGGAAGTGAAGCGCGTTTGGCGGGCTCGGCCATGTCGCAGCTCGAGATGGTGCAGAGCCTCGTGCAGAACGGAGTTGTCAGTGTCGAGGAGGCGTTGATCATGGCGAGCGAATCGCCCGCGCGGGCGCTGAAGCTCGAAAAGGAATTGGGCTTCCTGGCGCCCGGCCTGCGCGCCGACCTCGTGGTGCTCGATCCGCGCACGCTGGAGTTGAAGTCGGTGATCGCGGGCGGCCGAGCGGTTTAGAACTGCGAAACTTCGGGGGCGCTCAGGGCGCTCGCGTCGAGGTGTCGCACTCGAACCCGGTCCGAATCCGGATCACAGTCCCACCGTCCACTCCAAGCCGTCGGTAAGCGTGGAATTGAACGGCGCCGGGAATCCGGGGTCGCGGCCCCAAAACTGCGCGTCGACGACTTGCCCGGCGAGCGTCAGCTGGCCGAGCGGTGTGCCGCCGAGAACGCCGTGGCCAAAGGCGTTCATATCGAGGGCGTAGACGCCGCTGCAGTCGCTAATGGGCAGCGGCGTGCCACCGGAGGTCACGGGGACGGTGCGCTTGACCGGCGGCGCGATGCACAGGACTCCGCCCTGAAACACGGTGCTCGCGCGCCCGCTCACGCCGTAGAGCAAGAGTCCGGCCTTCTGATTGCGCACATTCGTGCCGAGGACCGTGAAGCCGCCGGGCACGCCCGCATTCGGCGCACCCTGCCAGGCGATCTGCGGTGTGCAGCCCAGGGAGTTGGTCTTTGCTGTGCAGTAGGTCGTCGGCTTGGAATTGAACGCCAGGCCTGGATTGTTGAACAGGAGCGAGATTTCCGCCGCGCTGAGCGTGCCCTGGTAGATCTGGATGTCGTCGATCAGCCCGTCCCAAAGTTCAGTGCTCGCCGAACGCGAAGCAACGTGGAAGACGCTGGTCGGCGCGAGGGCGGGGCCGGCTCCCTGCACGGAACCTATGAACTGGCCGTTCAAATAAAACGAGCACAAGAGCGTCGCGTCGAAAACCCAGGCCGCGTGGTACCAGGGGCCGACTTGAATGCTTGCGGCCTGCACGTAGTCCTGCACTCCGCGCGTCGTGAACAGCAGGTTGCTGTAGAAGAGCCCGACGCCGATGCCGCCATCCTGGCTGGCAAAAATGCGCCGGTAGCCGACCGTGGAGTTCGTCGTGAACCAAGCCGAGTAGGACGTGTTGCTGGTCATGCTCGTCAAGGCCGGATGACTCGCTATGTCTCCGTGGCCGATGGCGATCTCCGAGAATCCGACGGCGGTGCCCGAGACGCCGCCTTGGCCCAGTGTGTAACCGCTGACGTAAGTGCCCGAGATGCCGTTGGGGCCTTCGTCCACCAGTGCCGTGCCACTGACCTCATCCATGCGATAGCGCGCCACGAGATCGACCTGTGAGAACAGCGGTGCTGCTCCAAGAATCACAGCCGCGAGCGTCGGAAAAATCTGCATGGGAGGAGGGAGCGTGGTGTGGGGGCGGACGGAGTCGATGTCCATAAGGCTAGCACCGAAGCGCTGAACGCGGGCTCCGTCTGATCGTGCCGTGCCTGCCCCGGCGCGATTTGGTCGAACCCGACCGTCGCGGGAATCACAGGGGCGTGTTGTCGCGCGAGCGATCGCGCCGGGCGCTCACCACGACAGCTCGAGTTTGGCGCAGGCCGCCAGCGACGGGTCGAGGCGCTGTTCCAGCGAGGCGCGGATCGCGGCATCGCTGCGCGCGAGCACACCCTCGAACAGGCGCCTGCCGTCGACCTCGACGATCACGGGCAATGAGAGGTCCAGCAGTTCGTCCGAAAGCCACAGCTCGATTTCCTTCACTTCACCTGCCGTGATTCGGATCGTCTGTCCGTCCACTTGCGCGAAGATCTTGTCCCCGACCCGAGCCGCGCCCGACTTGCGGCCGAGCCAATAGAAGCGTTTGTGCAGCACGTCGTCCTGGAACCAGACGATCTTTTTTGGCCACGGATTGCGCTGGAAGTTCGCCATCCACGGCAAGGCCTCGGCGTCCTTCTTTTTCATCCAGTGGCCGAGGCCTTCGTAGATGCGCACGAAGTGTCCGTAGCCACCGTGATCTGCGGCCTCGAGCGCGTCGAGCTCGGCGGCCCGCTCGCGCGCGATCCCGTTCCGATTGTAGGCGCTGTCGTCGCCGCCCATCAGGATCGCAAAGGGCAAGTTGCGCAGTCCAAGCAGCGAAGCCTCGTTCGGATGTCCAGCCATCATCGCCGCCGCCGCGAAGCGATCGGCCATGCGCGGAGCGAGCTGCCACACGCCGTCGCCGCCGGCGGAGTAGCCCATCAAGTACACGCGGTTGGGATCGACGCCGCGCAGGGCGACGTAGTTCTCGATCAGGCGGCCGAACAGCGCGTCGATGTGCGCCTCGTGCCACAGGTTCCACGTGTCCGTGGGAGCGCGCGGCGCGACGTAGAAGCCCTCGTCCGGTTGGTACAACCCGATCTGGTTCTTCCACTGCTGGTCGTTGACCGTCGCAGGTGCTCCGCCGCCGCCGTGCATCGAAATCCACAGGCTGCGGTTTCCCTCGGGCGCATCGCCGAAGGTCCTTTCGAGCCAGGACAGCGTCTTGTCGCCTTGGGTGATCGCCAGGGCCTGCATCTCGGCCTGGCGTTCCTCGCGAGCGTGGGCGACGAGGTCGCCCCAAATTTGAGCGATGCGCGAAGGCAATTTCGGCTGCGGCGAGCTCTCGGTCTCCAGGCTTGTCGTCGATTGCAACAACTCATCCCAGTAGAGCTCACAGGTCTGCGCCTCGGCGGTCGGCAACGCCTCAACCTCTGCGAATCGCGCCTCGCCGGCGCGCGTCAGACGCAGCGTGCACTTGCCCGCCGTGGGCAACATGAACTGCGCCATGTCGTTCAAATCGCTCGTTCCGGCGCGACTTTTCTCGCGCGCCAATGCGTGCCGCGCTCCGTCTAGCAGTTCGAGCTCCACGACGATGCGTTCGCCACCCTTTCGATCGAGCACGCGCACGAAGATCTTCGCCGCCGAGTGCGGAGCGGCGCTGGGCGTCTTGGCGTAGCGCGCGGTGACGTCGACTGCGGCCACCTCGCGATCGCTCGCGCTCCAGGCCAAGGGGAAATGGTCTCCCGTGCGCGCCCACGAAGTTGCGTAGATGCGATTCTCTGGCTTGTCCGCGCGCGCGTCCCCTGCGTCGCCCACGAACCAGCCGCGATTCAAACCGCCGGCGTCGTATTCGTCGGCGCCCGTGAACTTCCACTCACCGTCCCAGATCTCGACCCAAGTGTGGTTGCCCGCCTTCTTCGCCCAACTCGGCGTGCCAACGGCGCGCGCCGGAATGCCGACCGAGCGGCAGGCCTCCACCAGCGCGATCGAAAGCCCCGTGCACGACGCCTTGCCGCTGGCTCGCGACTGCGCGAAGCTCTGATTCGCGCGCTCGCGACTCGTGTTGTAGTGCAGACCGATCTTCGCGAACAACTCGCGATTCAGGGACTGGGCCGCGTCGCTGGCGCTCTTCGAGTTGGCCACGATCGGCCGGCACAGATCCAACAATTCGCGCCGCCAGGGATCGCGCCGCTCATCGAAGACTGCGTAGGGCAGCACATCATTAAGGAAGAGCGCCTCAGGAACCGCGGCGGCCCAGGGGAACTCCTCGCGCGCAGCGAGAGCCAGGTCCAAGTTCTCGGCCAGGAATTCTGGCGACAGTGCTTCGCGATCGCGCAGGGGCATGTTCGCCGCTTGGAATTCCCCGGCGCGTGCCCGCAGCCCATCCTGGGGCGTTTCGGAATCCGCTCCAGGCGCCCCGTCCGAGCGACAGGCGCCAAGGGCCAGGGTCAGGAGCAGGCCTGCGGTTTCGAAATACGCCACAGCGCGGCCAGTGGGGGCCTTTCGTCTCAGAGGGGTCGACATCGGCGCCCTATACCACGACCGGGACTGAGAAAGGGGCCCGAAACGGCGCGCGCTTCAGCCGCCAGGCGTCCATGCCGACGAGTAGGACGCAAACCCATGGTCCCGTTCCATCGATTTCTGCCCGTGGCTCTGGCGCTGATGCTCGCCGGCCTGGCGCTGGGCGCCGGAGAGGGAGAAGGCCGTTCGAAACACAGTGGCCCGCCGACCCTGAGCGACATCGCCCGCAGTCCGCGCGAATTCCTCGGCCAGGAACTGGTCCTGACGATTCAGGTCGAGAGCCGACCCACGCGGTGGAACCCCTTTCTGACGCGCTTTGGGACTGAGGACTACTGCGCCCTGCTGGCCTGGGGAGATGAACAGCGCCTCTGGGATCGCGAGGACTACTCGAACCCGCGCGCCATGCTATTCGCACGCCGTGGCACTCCTTTGGAGCCACAGATCCAGTCGGCGTCGCGCTACGGCCGCTTCGAGGCCACCGCGGTCGTGCGCCAAGTGCTCCTGGCCCGTCCCTGGATCGAAATCACGGCCTTGCGTCCGCTTCCCGAGCAATTCAGCGAGGGCAGCCTGATCCACGCCTCCCGCGGGGTCGAGTTCATGGCCGCCGAGCACTGGGAGCTCGCGACCCAGTCCTTTGAGCGCGCTTTGGCCAGCGACCTGCCCGGGCGGGTTCGCGCCGACCTCGAGGGCCTGCGCGCCGACAGTCTCGCCCGCTGCCCAAAGCCGAATCGGGATCCGTCCAAGAAAATCGCGGTTCCGGTCGCTCCGCCCGCGCTTCGCTGAGTCGTAGGGATGGATCGTCGGCTGGCGGTTGCCTGTGGCACCGAGCGCGGCGAGACTCCTTGGCGCGATGCTCGTCGAACTGTCGATCCGAAAGATGGCCCTGATCGAGGAGTGCACACTCTCCTTTGGTTCTGGGCTCAACGTCATCACCGGCGAAACTGGCGCGGGCAAGAGTCTGCTGGTTGGCGCCTTGGAACTTTTGCTGGGCCAGCGCCCGCGCCCGGGATTGGTGCGCGCCGGATCGCGGCAGCTCTCCGTCGAGGGGCGCTTCGTCCTCGATGACCGGGACGAACGCGTCAGGAAGTGGCTGGAGAAGCACCTGCCAGAAGTCCTGGGCGACTGGGAAGGCGAGTCCGAAGAGCGCGAGCTGGTGATCGGTCGCAGCGTCGGCGACGACGGCAAGAGTCGCGCCTACGTCAACCATCGCCCCGTCACGCTGCGCACTTTGCGCGAACTGGCGGCGCGACTGATCGAGATCCACGGGCAAAACGACCACCAGCGGTTGCTGGAGCCGAGCGAACAACTGCGACTCGTGGACATTTTCGGCAAGCTAGAGGCGGACCTCGCCGAGTACCGAGCGGCGCGCGAGCGCTGGCTGGAACTCGGAGAACAACTGGCGCGTCTGCGCAGCGCGGAGAGCGACCGTCGCGATCGGCTCGATCTGGCCAGTTTCCAGTGCGCTGAAATCGACGCCGCCGGTGTCGACGTCGCCGAGCGCGCCGAGCTGGTCGCCGAACGCGACTTGCTGCGTCACGCGGACGCCCTGCGCGGAGCCTTGGGCGGATTGCTCGAAGAATTGAGCGATTCGGACGAGGCACTTCTGACGCGCCTGACGCGAGCGCAGCGTGTGCTCGAGGCACACGCGCGGGCTGTGTCCGCCCTCGACGCGCCGCGCGGCGAACTCGAGCTGGCTGTGGTGCACGCGGAGGAGGCGACGCGCGCGCTGCGCACGATCGCACAGCGCGTGGAAGGCGATCCGGCGCGCTTGGAGTTGATCGAAGCGCGCCTGGCGGAATTCGAGCGCCTCGAGCGCAAGTACAGGACCGATGCCGCGGGCCTCGTGGCCCTAGCGCAGTCCCTGCGCAAGGAACTCGAAGAGATGCAGCGAGACGAGCGCTCGCTCGTGGACCTTGGCCCGGAGTCCATGGCGGCGCGTGCGAGCGTCCTCGAACGCGGCGCAAAGCTGCGCCGCAAGCGCAAGGCCCTGGGCACGAAGTTGAAGCGCGCGGTGCAGAAGATTCTGGGTGAACTCGGCCTTGAGCACGCGCAATTCGATCTACGCCTTGGCCAGCGCGTATCCGATGACGACTCCGCGCCGGTCGCGGATGACGCGGTCTCCGATGAGGGCGCAGCGCACGCCGATTCTCAGCCTGCCCAACAGTCCTTTGAGGCGGACCGAGCACGATTTGGCGAACGCGGAATGGACCGCATCGAGTTTCTTCTGGCCGCAAATCCCGGCGAGGGCCTCGCGCGATTGCGTGAAGTCGCCTCTGGCGGCGAGAGCGCGCGAATCATGCTCGCCTTGCGCAGCGTGCTGTGCGGCGCGGATCGCGATCGCACTCTGGTCTTTGACGAAATCGACGCCGGTGTCGGTGGTCGCCTGGGACCCGCTGTGGGCGCTCACCTGCGGCGCATCGCAGAACAGAATCAAGTTCTGTGCGTCACGCACCTGCCCGCGATTGCGGCCCTTGCGGCCAAGCATCTGCGAGTTTCCAAGTCCGTCCAGGCCGGGCGCACCTCGACTCGCATCGAAGAGCTGAGCGGGGACCCCCGCGTGGAGGAGATCGCCGACATGATCGCCGGCGGTTCTGCCCACGAAACAGCGCGCGCTGAAGCCCGCCGGCTGTTGAAGAGCTGAGCGCCGCGTTCGCCTTCGCGCTCTGAACTGGCGCCGCGGCACTGCCCCGCGTATCCTGCTCGGCCCCAACTGGGACGCACCATGGCAAAGAAGCAGACAAAACGCGAAGACGGCGGCGACAGCGAGCCTGAGGGCGATTCGTCGTCGGACGGCTTGGTGCGGCTCAACAAGTTCATGGCGGAGCTCGGCGTCGCCTCGCGGCGCAAGTGCGACGAGATGATCGCCGCCGGCAAAGTCTCGATCGACGGCGAGCCCGCTGTCGAACTGGGGACGAAGATCGATCCCCTGCGACAGGTCGTGGACGTCAACGGCGTCGTACTCAAGCCGCTGGACGTGCGCCGGCGCTACTACTTGCTCAACAAGCCGCGCCACGTGCTCTGCACGAACGAATCGCGCGAAGTGCGCGCGCGCGCGATCGACTTGATCACCGACCGCAACAAGGGCCGCATTTTTTCCGTGGGTCGCCTGGACGAGGATTCCTCGGGCCTTTTGATCCTGACCAACGACGGCGACTTCACCAACCAGATCGCCCACCCGCGCCACATCGTGCCTAAGACCTATTTGGTCAAAGTACGCGGACGGATCGACGACCAGGCGCTCGAACGCATCAGCGCGGGCGTGCGACTCTCCGAGGGCAAGACTGGCGCCGCGGCGCTTCACGTGGAGCGGCGTTCGACCGAAGCGAGTGTGCTCACGGTCACGATTCGCGAGGGCATGAATCGCGAGATTCGGCGCGTGTTCGCCGCACTTGGCTACAAGGTCCTGCGTCTGCACCGCGTGCGCATCGGCGCCCTGGCGGATCGGCGACTTAAGGTAGGCGAGTGGCGACCCCTGACGCCTGAAGAGGTGGCTGACCTGCTCGACATTGCGAAGAACAAGGCTCGCGCTGAGGAACTGTTTCAGCGCGCGAGTCACGGCAGCTACGCGCACGAGGCCAGCGAAGCCGATGAGTCGCGGGGCTCCGGCGAGCGTCCAAGCCCGCGCAAAGGCGAGCGCACGGACCGTCTCGCACGGGGCGGCGAGCGCGAGGAAAAACGCTCGCGCTTTGGCGGTCAGCGGCGCGAGTGGCATGAGCCCAAGGAATTCCGCATCAAGACCGGAACGCGCAAGCCGCGCGAGGGCAGCGTTCCCACAGCCGGAGCTTCCGAGCGCGAGGGCGCGGATTCGGGCCGCCGCATGGGTGCTGGCGCAGTGCGCCGCGGTTCGCGGACCAGCGACACGGGAACAAGTAGCGCACGACGCGGGTCAGCCAGGGCAAAGCCTGAGGGCGCCAGCGGTGGCCGCGGGGCCGGGCGGTCCAGGCCGGAGCGCTCCAGTGGTGGACGGGCGAAGCCTGGACGCGCCGGCGGCGGCAATGCGCGCCCGGATCGCGGTGGATCCAGTCGCGCGCGACCTGAGCGACGCGGCGGCAAGCGCTGAGCCAAGCCTTGAAGCGCTCCCAAGCAAAGAGTCGCCCGCGTCCGAAGAATCCGACTGCGCTCGGGCCGACGACCACCAGCGCGGACCGCGCGGGAGCGCATATCGAAGAGCACCGATTGGAGAACGGCCTGCGCGTGCTCGTGATCGAGCGCCACGGCGATCCAGTCGTGGCCGTGATGCTCTGGTACAAGGTCGGGTCGCGCAACGAACGCGAGCACGAGGCCGGCGTTTCGCATTTCCTCGAGCACATGATGTTCAAGGGCTCTGCGCGTTTCGCCAAGGGTGAGGTCGATCGCTGCACCACGGAACTCGGCGGCAGCAACAACGCTTTCACCGGCTACGATCACACGGCCTATTGGTTCGAACTGGCCTCCGATCGCTGGGAAAAGGCGCTCGAGATCGAGGCCGATCGCATGCAGCACTTGCTGCTGGAGCCCAAGGAGTTCGACGCCGAGCGCGCGGTGGTGCTCGAAGAGCTCTCCATGGGCGACGACGATCCCTGGCGCGCGTTGACGGAGGCGGTGCAGGCCGCGGTCTTCGAGCGCCATCCCTACCGCCGTCCGATCATTGGCTACACCGATTCCCTCGGGCGGCTTTCGGTGGAGGAGATGCGCGACTATCACCGGCGCTTCTATCACCCGGCGAACGCGACGTTGGTGCTGGCTGGGGACGTGACGCCCGCGAACGCGCTCGCGCTCGCGAAGAAGCACTTCGCGCATATCGCCAAGGGCATGCCCTACGAACAGGCGGACAGCTTCCGCCCCAAAGTCGTCGCAGTGGGGGGCGAGCGGCGCCTGCGCCTGTCCTGGGACGATCAGGGAAAGCGCCTGTGCCTAGCCTGGCCAGGAACTTCCCTGGGCACCAAGGACGACGACGTGCTCGAAGTGATCGCGTCGCTGCTCAGTGGCGGCCGACTTTCGCGTCTGTACAAACGCCTGGTCATGGACGAGGGTCAGGCAACGAGCATCAGCGCCGCCAGCGACACGCGCGTGGACGGGGGCCTGTTTTGGGTCTTTGCCGAATGCGCCGCATCCACGGCGCCGGAATTGCTCGAGTCCGCAGTCGACGAGGAGATCGAGCGCCTGGCGCGCGAAAAGGTCAGCCCCAAGGAATTGGCGCGCGTAGTGGCGATGATCGAGGCCCGCGAAGCATTCGACGAGGAGACCGCGTCCGATCTGGCCGAGATGGTCGGCGGCTACGCGATCGATTCGCACTGGACCCTGGCCTTTGAGTCGATCGAGCGCGTCAAGCGCGTGACACCCGCGGACATTCAGGAGTGCGCGCGCCGCATGCTCGGCAAAGAGTCGCGCGTCGTCGGTTGGTGTCTGCCTAAGCGGGCCAAGGCAGAAAAACCGGACGCGAAGCCCGCGCGCAAACGCG
The DNA here is from genome assembly GCA_947484275.1 of Planctomycetota bacterium. Lineage (GTDB taxonomy): Bacteria > Planctomycetota > UBA1135 > UBA1135 > JADJQU01. The sequence continues at coordinate 15,793 of CANKOY010000070.1, forward strand.
CACCCAAAAAATCCAAGTTGCCGAAGCCGCGCGGGTTGGCCCTGCAGCGCAAGAAGCGCAAGGCGCGCCGGTGAACGCCGCGGAAAATATGGGCCTGCCCGAGCTCGCCGTGCCCTTCGAGCGTTTCCGCCTGAGCTGCGGCGCGCTCTTGCTGGTGTCGCAACGAACTGCAGCGCCTGTCACGGCGATCCACGTTCATTTGCGCGGTTGCGAGGCCCTGGATCCACGGGGCAAGGAGGGCGTGGCGTACTTGACTGGCGCGCTGATCGATCAGGGCACGCGCTCGCGGACCGACGAGGAAATTGCTGAGGTGCTCGAGACCGCCGGCGGCAGCATCGTGGGCGCCGCCAGCAGCATCAGCGCCCACATCGCAGGACGCGACTCGCAAGTCCTGATCGACGTGCTGTGCGAAATGCTCGTGGAGCCGACCTATCCCAAGGCGCGCTTCGAACGTCAACGCCAGCGTGTGATCGATCGACTGCTGGTAGATCTCGACGAGCCGCGCGTCCAAGGCGAGCAGCTCTTTCGCAAGCTCGTCTACGGCAACCATTGGCTCGGAAGGCCGCCCACCGGGACGATCGCGTCCCTGAAGCGCGTGACGCGCGCGGATCTCGCCGCGTTCCATCGCAGTGCCTGGGTGGCAGCGCGCACTGTCATCGCCGTCTGCGGCGACGTCGAACCCGAGAAAGTACGCGCGCGGTTCGAGCAGCGACTCTCGAACTGGCGCAGCGGTTCGGATATCGCCACGACGCCGCCCGTGCTTCCGCCCGTCGCGCCGCGTGCGGCAGCGTTTCGGGCCGAACGCGCCCAGGTCCACGTGCACCTGGGCCACCTCGGAATCCGTCGCAACGATCCCGACTACGTGGCGTTGGTCGTGCTCGATCACGTGCTCGGCACCGGGCCGGGGTTCACGAATCGCATCTCGAAGAAACTGCGCGACGAGCAGGGGCTGGCCTACTCGGTCAATGCCGCGATCCACAGCTCCGCGGGAATCCTGCCCGGGACCTTTGCGGCCTACATCGGCACGTCGCCGCAGCACGTGGCCACGGCCCTGGCGGGATTTTGCTCGGAGATCCGCCGCGTGCAGGAGGAACTGGTGAGCGCCGAGGAATTGCGCGTCGCCCAGGAGTACCTCGTGGGCTCGTTCGTTCTGTCCTTCCAACGCGCCAGCCGTCGCGCGAGCTACTTGATCAACGCCGAGCGCCACCAACTTCCGCCGGACAACCTGGCCCGCTTGCCGCGCGAGTTCGCCGCGGTCAGCGCCGAGGACCTGCGCCGCGTCGCTCGCGCGCACTTTCATCCCGACGCCTGCTGCGTCGTGGCTGCGGGGCCGATTTCCACCGCGGAATTGGAGCGCGCCATGGGGGCTGCGAACCCGGGGCGCACGATTCGCGTGCCGAGGAAGTCCTAGCAGCCCGATGGAAAAGCCCCAATTGCGCCAGCGCGTGCTTCGGCGCCTCGGCGTCGCGCTTGGAGAGTCGTGCTCAGCGGCCAGGAAGGCCGCACCCCGCTGAGAAGGCTCCGCAGTAACCTCCGCTACGAGCGCTTCGCGCTCTAACGCGAGGACCCCTGCGCGACTTTCTGTCGAGCTGCTTGCCTTGCCTTCACACGCTCCGCCTCGCTCCGGGCCTTTTCAACGGACTGCTAGGATCGGCTGGCCAGCGCCGCCGAGTCCGTCGTCCACGGCGACGTCGAAGCACTCGAGCGCTTCAGCTTCCGCGTCCACTGGCTGACCCTCTGCGGTGGCGGATTCCACCACGGGCGGCTGGTCGCTGCACTCGCGCTGCGCTCGCGTTCCCCGGTTGCCTCAAGCGC
>CANKOY010000071.1 GCA_947484275.1 Planctomycetota bacterium
GGCCGAGCTCTTGCAAAGAGTTTTTGCCATCGACGTGCTCGAGTGCCCGCACTGCGGAGCACGGCGCAAGCTGATCGCGCTGATCAGCGACGGTGTCGTCGTGCGAAAGATCCTCGACCATCTCGGACTACCGAGCCGAGCGCCCGAAGGTCGAGTTCCTCCGTCCGGTCAGCAAGGAATACTGGCAGCGCAGAAAGGACGATCTCGAATTGGGGCATCTATTCAAATACCCGTACGCGTTCTACGGGCTCTCCCGGCACTCCAAGAACGAAGCGCTGAATGCGGTGTGCCTGGAGAACAGCTATCGCTTGTTCCGGAGTTGAGTGGGCGCGTACTGGCTGGCTGCAATGATTCCGCTGCCCTTTGGAGCAGAGGAAAAACGCCGCGAAGCAGTTCTCGGCTCGGCATCGGCGAAGTGGGCTTTGATCGGCGCGATCATGGTCCCGATGTTGATGCAACTCGGCATCTCGCCTGACTTCACCCAGGCTGCGTACTGGGTCGGCGATTCGAGCACGAACGTCGTCACGCCGCTGATGCCTTACTTCCCGCTGGTGGTCGTCTTCCGCCAGCGCTACGTCAAGAGTGCGGGCATCGGGACGCTGCTCGCGCTGATGTTGCTCTTCTCGGTGACGCTGCTCGTGGTCTGGACCGCCTTCCTGCTGGAGTTCTGGGCCCTCGACCTGCCCCTGGGGCCGGGCATCAGCTACACCTGCCGGCCGGCCGGTTGAGCCAGGACCGCGAGCACAGCCACGACAGAGGGTCGCGCGCCGCGCGGCAATCAGGCACGATCGCGCGATGGATGTCCTGACGCACGGGTTGGTGGGCGCGGCGCTAGCGCTCTCGGGCGCAAGGCGACACGAGGCGCGCCTAGCCGCGGGGATTGGTTTCGTCGCGGGGACAGCGGCCGACCTAGACGTGCTCATTGGACGGGACAGCGACCCGCTGCTCGCGGTCGAGTATCACCGCCACTTCAGCCACGCGCTGGCGTTCATCCCAGTCGGGGCGCTGCTCGCCGCCGGCGTGCTTTGGCCATTGCTTCGCGGGCGCGGCGTTTTCACTCGGCTGTACCTGTTCGCGCTCCTGGGCTACAGCGCCAGCGGGCTGCTCGACGCCTGCACGAGCTACGGCACTCACCTGCTGTGGCCCTTCTCGAACGAGCGCGTCGCGTTCAACATCATCTCTATCGTCGATCCAATCTTTACGTTGGCCTTGATGGCCGGCGTGGTGATCTCGTGCGTCAAGCGACAGCGTGCAGCGGCTTGGGCCGCGTTGGGCGCGGCGGGGTGTTACCTGCTGTTCGGCTTCGCGCAGCATGGGCGCGCGGAGCAAATGCAGGCCGAGCTGGCGAGGGAGCGCGGTCAACAGGTCGAGCGCGCCGTAGTCAAGCCGACGATCGGCAATCTCCTGCTCTGGCGTTCCGTCTATCAGGCCGGCGGTCGTTACCACGTCGACGCGCTGCGCGTCGGCTGGTTCGATTGGTTCGGCGGGTCGCGGGTCTATGTTGGGGGATCGCTCTCCCAACTCGAGCTCGGGCGCGATCTTCCGCCGATCCCCGACGCATCCGTGCTGCGCGCCGACATAGAGCGCTTTGCCGTGCTCAGCGACGGGTTCGTCGTGCAACATCCCGAGCACCGCGCTGTGCTGGGGGACGTGCGCTACGCGAACGAACCTTCGAGCTTGAGTCCCTTGTGGGGCATCGAACTGGATCCCGCACGGCCCGAGCAGCATGTGCGCTACGAGTTTTTTCGCGAGGTGTCCGCATCCACGCGGCAGCGCTTCCTCGCCATGCTGCTCGGTCGCGAACCGTGATCGAGCGGCTCACTCGCCGGCGCTCGCTTTCACAACAGGAATCCGCAAGTGCGCAGGAGCAGTGCGAGTAGCAGGAGTCTGAGCTCCATCGTCGAGAGTCCGTTCAAGGCAGCGGCAGAGACATGCGATCGATCGGGTCACCGACCAGGGTATCAGCGCACCGCCTCCGGTCTCACGTGCGTGCTACTTGGTTCCTCGTGCGGGACGCGCGTGCTTGGCGCGGGAATTGGAGCGCTGCGGGCAGTGGCTGCAATGTGCCCCCGCACTCGAGCTCGCGTGCCACGCCTCGAAGCTCCGTGCACATCTGCTTCGCAACAGTGCAGGCTTCCGGCGCAACGGTCGCCTGAAATTTCTGTGCGAGATCCGGACGGCCCGAGCACTCACCGCTGCCGTGCCTTGTTCACTCAGAGGTCGACTTCGCGATCGAGTTCCTCCTCAGCGGGCGGCAGCGACCAGCGCTTGCGCAGGATGCCCTTGTGGTCGATCAGGAACAGGGTCGGCCAGGAACTCACGTCCCAGTCAGGAGAGATGCGACCGCCTTCGTGAAGGCGGACCGTCCCAGAAACTCCTCCAGGTGATTCTCTCCTCCGCGAGCACCGGCTTCAGAGCCGCGAGGTCATCATCGGAGTTCACGCCGAGAAGGACGAACGGACGCTTCTCCATGCGCTTGACGAGCGACCGCTCGTGCGGGTACATCGCCCGGCACGGCGGTCACCAATGGCCCAAAAAGTCGAGCAGAACCACCTTGCCGCGATAGTCGGAGAGCTTGAACTCCACGCCGTCGAGGTCTTTGCCCTTCAACTGTCCGGGCTCCCAATCCTCGCTGATCTCGGCCAGCACGGCGCTGACCGGTCGGAGCAGCGAGGCTTCGTTGGGGAAGAGCGTCGCGACGCGGGCTGTGCGACGTGACAATGCAACGTGCCGTAGGCACCGCCACAGGGCTTGGGTCGAGGCTGGCACGGAAGAACTCTGCCCAGGGCCAAGGGCCAAGGGCCACGAACCAAGGGACTGGCCCAAGTCGCCCTTGCAAGAGAATTACGCGCCAGGGAGCGTGAGCGCGGGCGATCCGAACCCAATCACCGGCCAAAGCGGCACAATGCTCGGCCCAATTTTCCTCGCGCCCAGGGCGGTCGCACACAGCGGACGCTCACCGCGAGCTCGAGACCGCGGGGGTCCGAGCGCTTACATCCACAAGAAGGAATCACAGACATGGAAATGCAGATGCCCCAACCGGGAGCGGAACACGCGCAACTCGAATCGCTCGCTGGCAAGTGGGTCGGCGAAGAGATCATGCACCCCGGTCCCATGGGGCCCGGAGGCAAGTCGACAGGATTCACCGACGCGCGGATCTCCGCCGACAAGTTCTACCTGTTCGCCGACTATCGCCAGGAAGTTGGCGGCACGCCGAGCTTCTTCGGCCACGGCGTCATCGGCTACGACACATTCGGCAAGCAGTACCTGTGGTATTGGGTGGATTCCATGGGCATGCCGCCCCCCACCGCGACCGCAGGACAGTTCCGTGGCACCGATTTCGTGTTCGAGAGCGACTCGCCGCACGGAAAGATGCGCTACGTGTACTCACTGAAAGGCGCAAATCGCTACACGTTCAAGATCGACGTTTCCCAGGACAACGGCAAGAGCTGGGAACCTTTCATGGAAGGCGATTACAAGCGCGTGAAATGATGCCTGCCCGCACGTCGGGCGGAGGGCGACGGAGCACTCCGCCGCGACGATTTCCTCGGAGGCTTGCGCTGTCACAGGACCAACTCACGCCCGTACACTGAGAATCGGGTCGGCCGCCTTTCGCGACAGCCCTGTCCCATGAGCGAATCCACCTGGCACGACCTGGGCAGTGTCGATGAACTGTCCAAGACGCCGCTCCGCACCGTGACCGCCGGAAAGCAGAAGATCGCGCTTTCCTATGCGAACGGCGTCTTCGGCGCGATCCACAACGCCTGCAACCACAGCGGCGGGCCCCTGGGCGAAGGTGCCCTCGACGGCGACTTCGTGGTCTGCCCCTGGCACAACTGGAAGTTCCACCGGCTCGGTGGCCAAGGTGAGCCGGGCTACGAACAGGATGCGGTGCCGCGCTTCGAGCTCGAGCAGCGCGCTGGGCGACTGTTCGTGCGCGAGGAGCCAGCTTCCAAACGTTCGCGCCTACCCCACCCGCCTCACGCACTCGAGCGCCCCATCGAGCGCGAGCCTGGACCGATCCGCGTGGTCGGAATCTCGACCACGGCCATGGATGAAGCGCACCCGCGCTACTCCACGTCCGACGATCTGCTGAATTCGTCGTTGAAGCACGCCGAAGAGACGCTTGGCGCACAGACGCGCCTGATCCGTCTGAGCGAATTGTCCTTCCGCAGTTGCGAGGGCTACTACTCCAAGAGCGCCAAGGCCTGCACGTGGCCCTGCTCGATCACGCAGATGGACCCGAAGGACCAGATGGATCGCGTTTACGAAGCGATCGTCTTCTGGGCCGACGTGATTCTGGTCACGTCGCCGATCCGCTGGGGCAGCGCGAGTTCGCTGTACTTCAAGATGATCGAGCGCATGAACTGCATCCAGAACCAGGTCACGATTCGCGACCGCGTGCTGCTCAAGAACAAGGTCGCCGCGTTCATCATTACCGGTGGTCAGGACAACATTCAGGCCGTGGCCGGGCAGATGCTGATGTTCTTTGCCGAGATCGGCTGTCATTTCCCACAGTTTCCGTTCATTGCGCACTCCCGTGGCTGGACTTCGGAAGACATGGAACGCAATGCGGCCTTCGTACGCACGAGCCCCGAGCTGCACGAAGGTGCGCGCGAGCTGGTGACGCGCTCGGTCGACATGGCGCGCGGCCTGTTGGCGCGCGAGTCCCCTGCCCCGAAACCCACGCGAGGCGGTCGCAAGGCCCATCGCATGGAATGACCCTCCGATCCGCGCATGGGAGACTGCTCACGCGAATCTCCACGCATCGCCGCTCGCGCGCTGGGGCCCGACAGGCGCCCACGGGAGCACGAATCCCAAGGGGACCGGGACCAGGCGCCCAGGGGACCGGCTCCCTCAATCGCCGATGCGCAGTCCGGCGCGATAGGTCCCTGAGGACGCAGCATCGAGTTCGCCGCCTTCGGCCCATGCGAGCCACGGTCCCTCACGGTTGCCGCCCGAGTATTTGCCTCGGAGAGCGAGCCCGCCGCTGCGCCAGTGCTTCGTGAAGTCCCCGTCGAGAACGCCCTGCTGAAATACAGCCTGGGTGTCGGGCAGGCCGTTGTCGAACCATGTCAATAGTGTCCCGTGCTGGACGCCGGCGACGAAGTTCGACTCCGAGGCCTTCACACCGTTGACATGCCACTCGGTCGACAAACCGTCGACGCCGCCGTCCTTCCATGGCGCTTCGCGAGACTTGGCACCGCTGGGGTGGTACTCGATCCAAAGCCCCGTGCGCTTGCCGTTCACGCACTCACCTTCCTCCTGCACCTGCCCGTGGTCGTACCACACGCTCCAACGGCCCTGCTTCCTCCCATCGCGATAGCATCCCTGCTGGCGCCTCGCGCCGCTGCCCGAGAACTCGGTCCAAGTGCCATCGCGCAGATCCGCGTTGTACTCACCGCTCCAAGCGAGGGCGCCACTGCGGTCGTACTCGCGCGCGCGTCCGTGGAGCTGGCCCCTGCGCCAGTGGCTTTGATTCTTGAGCTCGCCGTTGCCGTATCGAAGCGTCCACAGGCCCTCTCGCAAACCAGCCCGAAGGTCACCCTCGGCCGCGACGATTCCGCCCTCATCCCATTCCGTGAACGGACCGTTCTCGACGCCGGCCTCGAACGCGGAGCGCGAGCGCAACGTGCCGCTTTCGAACCACTCCTCGAAGACCCCGTGCTTTTCGCCGCGGCGGTAGCTGCCCTGAAGTTCCCGCTGACCGTTCGCGAACCACTGGATCCACTCGCCCTCCTGCTTGCCATCCACAAGCGTTCCGCGGCAGCGCAATTGCGCGGTCTCCGCCCGGCCCGCCACCGGCGGGAAGCGAATCTCGACCTGCTCGGTCTTCGGGCCGCACGCGGAAAGCGCCAGACACCCGATGAACGCAGCGTAGACTGCTGCAACTTGAACGGAACCGGCCATGGCTGGACGGCACATTGGACCACAGGCACAGAGAATTCTCATTGGCATGCCTTCGATCCGCACACGGCTCATGATTGGCGCGGCGTCCGCACTGCTCGCGGGTGGAGTCGCCTGGATCGCCTTCGCGCGCATTCGCAGCGGACGCGAGACGTTGACCCTGTTCGACGATTCCGGCGCGGCTTTGGAACTGCTCGTTCAACGCCAAGCATCGGCCAGCCGAGGACTCCTGGATCCGGCGATCACCACGCAGAGCGCAGGACTGGTGCGCGAGACGATCGACCCCGAGACAGCCGCCCGACTGTTCGCCATAGGTCGGGAGCATTTCACGTACGACCCGTTCACGATTTACCGCTACAGGGGCGGGCAGAAGATCCGGGTCGAGTTCCCCGAGCACGAGCGCGGATACTTCGTGAAGAACACCAGCCGCGAGGGCTTTGGCGAGTCCTTCGAGGAGCTCGCCGCGAAACGCGATCGTCTGATCGTCGTCAGCGGGGATTCGCACACCGATGGGTTGTGCGACACGGAGGAGACTTTTTCTCAGCGCCTTGAAGTCGCGCTCCGAGGCCGTCATCCCGAACTCGTGATCGAGGTCTTGAATACTGGCGTCTCGGGGTATTCGTTCTACAACTACCTCGGTGCGCTGGAGAAGCTCCTGCCCGAGAAGCCCGACGCTTTCGTTGTCGCGTTCTACGGCGGAAACGACTTTCTGGACGTGCTCAAGCCGTGGCATTATTTCCAGCACACCGCGCCTCCGCCGCGACGCGCCGACTATCGCCAGATGCTCGAGCGCGCGAAGCAGGCATCGGGAATGGCCGTCGCCAACGCTTTCAATCAGCTGCTGTACTTCCAATACCATCCCGACCAGGTCGAGCTGGCCCTGACCGCAGCTGAGCAGGTCTGCGCCGAGATCCAACGCCTGTGCAAGGCACATGGCATCGCGCTGAGCTTCGTCTACATCCCGCCGGGTTTCGACGTCGACGGCGCGCTGAAGCCTGCCTTCGCGCGAGCCAAGGAAGCGCTAGGACTTGCCGATTCTGATCTGCGGCAATTCCACCGACTGGCAGACAGCCTGATCGGCGTACTGAATCAAAGCGGCGCGAGCGTCATCGACTTGCGCGAACGATTTCCCGGAGACATCGACGACTACTACTGGGACGACCTGCACATCAATGTGAAGGGCCACCAGGCCGTCGCCGACTTGCTGCTGGCGCGCATCGAGGAACAGTGTTTCAGGGCGCGCTGAATGGCGGCCCAAGGACCGGCGCCAGGGGGGACCAAGTGAAGCGCTGGCCGAGAACTACTGGGACGCGCCCTCTTCCTGGGCCTTCTTCCACCATTCCTGCCAAGCCTTGACCTTCTTCGCGCGCTCGTTGGGATCCTGGTGCGGCTCGAAGGGCAAGTTCTTCTTGGAAACAGCGCACAGGGCGACGTAGGCCGCCTCGCGCACCGCGGCGTCTTGATCCCCGAGGGCCTCGATCAAAGCGCCGATCGCTTTCTGTGAGCCCAGATCGCCGAGCACCCGCGCCGCGACCATGCGCACGAAAATGTCGACGTCCTTGAGCCGCGGCAGGATGTACTCGGCCACGGCGGGATCGCGCGTTTCGCCGAGGCTCGTCACAGCGACCCAACGGTCGCCGCTCTGTGCGCTCTCGAGCTGCTGAACCAGTCCCATCCACGGCGGCATCCCCACGGGCGCTGGTTCCCCTGCCCCATTTCCCCCACCTCCGGCGCCCTCCAGGGTGATCGCGCGCTGGTCCACGATCTTCTTCAGGTCGCTGAGGTTGCCATCGAGCGCGTTCGCACGCGATTCGATCTCCGAGAACCTGCGCCCAGTGGCGATCAGTTCCTGTTCGTGCCGCTGCAGACTCGGCAGAACCACCTTGAACTCGTCAACGGCGGCGCGCAGGTCGGCGACACTCGCTTGAACGAGGGCGGCCTTCTGCTGGCTCTCGAGCAGGCCAACCTCGACTGTGCGGCGCTCGGCCTCCACGGCCGTGTCGAAGCGACCTTGCATTGCGAGCAGTTCGGAACGCAGCTCCGTGGAACGCTCCATTGCGCGCATGTCGGCGGAATCCTGGGCCACGCGCAAACTCTCGATCCGCGCCTGCAACTCGCCGTTGACGCGCTCGGAGCGCTCGAGCAACCAGTAGAAGCCTCCTGCGCCGAGCGCAAGTGCGAACAGCGCCACCGCTACGCCCGAGCCCGAACGCTGCGGGCGAGCGTGATGACCATGTCCCCCGTGGCCTCCACTGTGCGGTGCGTGCGCGCCGCCGAATGCCCCGTGGCCCGCGCCCGTTTGTGCGAATGCGCCCGGGGCAGGGGTCAAGCTCGCCTGGGGCACAGGCTCGATGAAGGGAGTTCCCATGGGGCCCGCCGCGCCGGCCGCAGGTACGTGGCCACCGGACTCACGTTGGGTCATCAGCTCATCGCAGCGACCGCACACGACGCGTCCCTTGCGCATGAATGCCCGCCCCGCATCGAGTTCGGACTGCGGCACTGACTCGTTGCACAGATCGCAGAAGAGAATCTTCATGATTTCCTTGGGTCGCTCATCTTGCCGAGGCTCCGTCGGGATCCCAGGCGGATCGCGCTCAGAGTCCATATATACTGAAATGGCCGCCGCCAGCAGATACTTGCACGCTAGCAACCTGCGGGCCCCGAGTCGCACGCCGCGGCCCGACACTGTCCATAGACCGCGCCTTGAGCGAAGAAACACTCACGCTTTCAGACTCCCTGAGGAGCCGCCTGGATCGGCTAGGGCTCGAATTCCTAGCTGAGGTGCTCGGAATCGAAACCCGAGAGCGCCCTGGAAACGCGGAGGCCCTGGTCACCCTGGGCATGGTCCTCACGCAGCTGGGGAGATATCCCGAGGGTTTGGCGGTCGATCGGCGCCTGGTGGAACTGCATCCGAAGGATTCTGGCGCCCGCTACAACCTGGCATGTTCGCTTGCGCTCACTGGTCAGTGCGCGCTTGCGCTCAGCGCGCTCGAGGAAGCGGTGGAGCTCGGCTACGACGACGCGGAGCACCTGGTTGCTGACGCGGACCTGTCCTCGCTGAGGAACGAGGCGCGTTACTTGGCCGTGATCGCCCGCCTGCGCAAGCAGGCCTGAAGGCCCCCCTTCGGATTCACTGCGACGCGGTGAGGATGCCCTCGCTGCGCCGCTCCTTCCACCACGCCTCCCAGCGCAGCACGCCGGCCTCGCGACCGATCGAAGGTTCCTTGGCGTCGTAACCGAATCGTTCGCCCGTGGATTCAAACAGGGCCTGGGCGCAGAGGGCGCGCATCATGAGCGACTCATCACGCAGGCCGGAGATGAGGACCGGCGCGCTGCTCCAGTCGCCAAGGCGCAGGAACATTCGCGCACGCTCGTAGCCCAGGGCGCGTGTGGGCGCCTCAGGCCAGTCGATACCGCGCAAGGCGGGCACCAAGCGACCGTCGCGTGTGGCGCCCAGGGCAGCGAGCGCGCAGCCCGACACCTCGGGACGCGGATCCTGTGCGAGTTCCAGCAGCTTGGTGTAGGCCGGTTCACCGACGGTGGCGAACCACTGAATTTGCTCGATGCGCTCGCGGCCGTGGGTCCAGGGCAGGCGCTCAGCCTCGTCGTTGATCTGTTGGCGCAGGACCGGCGAGGCCTCGAGCCACGGGCCCTTCGGCAGCTTGCGGGGGGCCGGGCCATCGGTGGTCGTCACGCAGCCTGTCGCGAAGAGCGCAGCCAGGCAGAGGGCGGAAATACGCAGACCAGGAAACTCTTGTCGCATGCTGAACTCCTGCGATCGGAAAGTTGGATCGCTGGGTGGCCTATCGGAGGCGAGCCGCGAATCCTTGACCCCGGGCCACCGCGCCCGTCCCGGGATTCCTCAGTCCGAGCAGCAAGGCCATGCTGAGCGCCACAGCCGCCCCGCCCAGGGCCCAGGGGGCCAGAGGATGGGCCTGACCACCCTGCCCTCGGGTGGCCCCAGGTTCAGGACGCATCTCCGTGGGAAGGGGCGTCCATGCCGGGGCAGCAAATTCAATCTGCGGCAGGACACCCAAGGCCACGCTGCCCTGTTCGAGGCCGTGGAGATCGCGCAGGGACAAAACGCTGGCGCCGCCAGCGCGCGATAGTTCGGCGGTCAGTGCGTCGGGCAGTGCTGCACGGCGCGAATGTCGCGGATCGTCCACCAACGCCGTGGGCGGCTCGAGGGCGAGCTCGATGCCGCTTGGAAAGCGCGCGAGAATCGCGGCAGGTGTGGACGCACGGAGGCCGCGAATCCACAGGACTCCGTCTTCAACGCTGGCACGCGGCAGCGTCCCGCGTGATTCATTTTCGCGCGCCAGAAGCCGCAGCAGCGGCCCCAGTAGCGCCGGATCGCGCGCGGCGTCCGCCCAGTCCGGCGTGGGAAGCGACGCGAATGCCGCGACGGCTCCCGTTCCAAGGGAGCGCAGGGCGAGCAGTGGATCGCCTTCCGCGGTGCGCAAGAGAACCTCTGCCGACCCCTGGGCGCGCGCTATCCAACTGCGCTCGATGCGGCCGGGGGCGACCTGAGCCAAGACCTCTGCGAGTTCGCGACCCTTGGTCCCCGCGGCGAATCGCGCGGGATCCGCGGCGATGGCCGCGGTGGATTCGCGCACCCGGTCGGAGTCCAACGCCCGCAGGAACAGATCCGCGAGTTGGCTCGGATCTTCGACGCGCGTCAGCGCGCGCGCCGGCGGCAGGAGACTTCCAAGGAAAGATAAATCGGCCTCGGGTCCGATGGCGAAGACCGCGAGCTCGATCCGCGCCGCGGCCAATTTGGCCCGCAACTCCGACGGATCTCGCGTTGCGGCCCCGCTGGAATCGCGGCCGTCGCTGAGCAGCAAGGTCAACGTTTCGCGGCCAGACCCGCTTCTCTCGCGGGCGAGCTCCTCCAACGCGCGCAACACATCCGTGCCACCTGAGGGCGCCCGGGCCGCGAGCAAGCGCGCCAGCTCCTCGGAGCTCGATCCAGCGGCCCCCGAATCGCGCACGACGCGCAGGGGACCCAGTTCGCGCGCGAAGAAGGCCAAGAGCAGGCGATCCTGCGCTGAAATCCGCTCGCACAGTGTGAGCGCCGCGCTGCGCACCGCGTCATGGGCCGCACCGGCCATGGAGCCGGATCCATCGATCAACAGCAGCACATCCCGCGCGGGACGCGGATCTGGATCGGGCGCCAGTGGCAGGAGCGCTCGCGCACCCGTGCCCGCCGCTGACACTTCGATCGCCTCCGCGAGTCTCGCGGGTCCGGAACAGTCGAGCCATCCGCCGCCAGCGCTGAGGAATTGGCCGAGGGCGGCCTCGTTCAGATGGCCGAGGTCCACATCGAGGGTCAGCACTGCGCGAACGCGCGGCAGCACCGCGGGCAAGTCCTCGATCGAAGTGCGCAAGAAGGCGAGGCCCGGCCAGCGCTCGGCATCGGAGACGAAGGAATCGCCAGAGAGCAGACCAGGGGCACTCGAACCGCAGACCACGGCGACTTCAAGCAAGCCGCCGACCTCGACCCACGCAACGGATCGATCGTTTTCCGGGATCGGGTCGCCGCGAAGCGAGGCTCGGGCGGAAATTCGCACGCCACCAGCCGGAGCCGTCCCGAGGTCGAAGCGCATGCGCTGCGCGTCTGACCCGTGCGCGAGCTGGCGTTCGAATTCCAGGCGCCTCCTGCCGAGCGCATCCTCAAGGTCGAATTCGATGGCCACGGTTCGCGAACTCGCGTCCGAGGGCGCAAGGCGCGCTTCGAGCGTCAGCTCACAGGCCAGCGGAGCCTCTGCTTCCAGGCGCTCCGGTGCGCGCAGTTCGACGAGCGCGACGTCGTCCAAGGTCGGCGGCGGCAGCAGCTCGCCCTCGATGTGAAATCCCGCGCGCGCGAGTTCGCGCAAGGGCCCCTGGAGGTCGAGACCGGTATTCCTTCCGTCGGAAAATAGTCGGACGACTCCGCCCGAGGCGCCGCGCTCGACGGCCGCCGTGCGCACCAATCCGAGCGCGGCGGCGAGATCGCTCTCCATGACATTGCCAAGCCGCAGGGGCGCTCCCAAATCGCGAGCCGGCGCGCCGGGCGCCGCCCACCAGGCGCGATCACCGGCGAAAATGAGGGCGGCGAAATCGCATTGCTGCTCCTCTGCCCTGAGCCGCTCCGCCTCCGCGCGCGTCGCGAGCCAGGAGGAAAAGTCTTCGCGCACGCGCTCCACACTTGCCGAGCGGTCGAAGACTGCGACGACCAGCGCCCGGCTCGAGCTGCGCCCGTGCAGCGGAAGTGCGAGCCATGCTCCGAGCAGGAACAGGAGCGCAGCCGCCAGAAGGAGTCCCGTGCCGGTACTCGGCGTTCGAATCCAATGGTGCTTGGAGGTCAGACCGGACATGTCGGTTCAGCGACGGATATCGGCAGCAGTCTTCGAACGCAAGGAAACGCACGCAGTTTCAATTCGCCCGAGCCAGACGTCCGGCATGTTTCGCGCGTTGCGGACAGCACAATTCCTCGCGGGGCGGAACGCGCGCTCGAGCGCCACCGGCCGTGGAGAATCAATGGAGATTCAGGCGCCCTTGGCGTCCTGGGCCGCCGGCGCGGCGCTCTGCGCACCGACGAGTTCGCTGGACTCGATCCAGCCACCGCCGAGCAAATCGTCGCCGAGATAAAACGCCGCGCCCTGACCGGGCGCGATCGCCAGTTGCGGTTCATCGAATACGACTTCGGCCTGGTTGCCTTGCACGCTGATGCTGCCGTGGGCGGGTCGATGGTGGTAGCGCGCCTGCACTTCGGCGCGAAACTCGCCCGAGGTCGGCACGTCGAAGCCGATCCAGTTCAACTCGCTGACGATCATCGAACGCGCGTGGCACTCTTCGCGCGATCCGAGCACCACCGTGCCGCGCTCTGGATCAAGGGCAACGACATACAGCGGTGAACCTCCGCCGACCCCATGGCCGCGGCGCTGTCCGATGGTGAAGTGCTCGGTGCCCGCGTGTTGGCCGAGCACGCGGCCCGAGGTGTCGAGCAGTTGCCCGGGATGGAGACTGGCCCCCTGCTGCTCGAGGAGCAGCCGGTAGTCGTTCGACGGGACGAAGCAGATCTCCTGGCTGTCGGCCTTGACTGCTGTGCGCAGACCTGCCTGTGTGGCGAGGGCGCGGACTTCTGACTTTTTCAGTGCTCCTAGTGGAAGGCGGGCACGGGCGAGATGGCGCTCCGCCACGCTGAACATCTGGTACGACTGGTCCTTGGAGCGATCGACGCCGCGGCGCACGCGGACTCGACCGCCCTCGATGTCAAGGCGCGCATAATGCCCGGTGGCTACGCACTCGGCACCCAGTTCGTCGGCGAAGGCCAACAGACGGTTGAACTTCAAATCGCGGTTGCAGATCGCGCAGGGATTGGGCGTGCGTCCGCGGGCGTACTCGGCCATGAAGTACTTGATGATCTGGCCGAACTCCTGCTTCAGGTCCACGGCCTGGAAGGGAATTCCAAGGGAGCCCGCAACCATCCTTGCGTCCCGGGCATCGGAGACAGAGCAGCAACTCTTCTTGTGCGACTCACTGGCGTCCACGTGGACACCGTTGCGCATGAACAGGCCCACGAGGTCGTGGCCCGCCTGCTGGAGCATCCAGGCACAGACGGAGCTGTCGACCCCGCCGCTCATGGCGACGACGGTGCGAGATTTGGAAACGGGAACGACCAAGGGATGGATCCGAAAGTTCCGGGTGTGGTGAAAGTGCGCGGGCCCGAAGGCCCCCTGGCCAGGGGGGGCCGAGGCGCCGGTGAGCCACATTGGCCAACGCCCGAGCGCGCTTTCGGTTCGGATCGGATTCTAGTAGCCTCTTCGCCCGCTTGTCAGATCGGAGCCATCTCTTTGGCTCATATTCACCCCCACTACCCGCCCTTCAGCCCACAGCGCACCCATGCAAGTCCCCGCGCACGCATTCGCCCTAACCGTCATCGCCCAGGAAACCTTGACCGGAGCCCCGGAGGGCACCGCGGGCCAGGGTACCGCTGGTCAGGGCACGGCTGGCGACGGCAGTGCGGGTCAGGGCACAGTGGATCCGGGCGTCCAGCCTCGGACCTCGGGCGGAATGATGGACGCGATCGGCGGTTTTGCGCCGTTCATCATCATCATCGCGATTTTCTACTTCTTGATGATCGCGCCCGAGCGCAAGCAGCGCAAGAAACGCGAGGCGATGCTCGCGGCTGTGAAGAAGGGCGACAAAGTGGTCACGACGGGTGGCATGTACGCGAGCGTTGCGGCAGTGAACGAAGACTCGATCACGCTGCTGGCGGCCGACGACGTCCGGATGAAGTTCACGCGTCAGGCCATCGCCCAGGTGCTCGAGGTCGACGGCCTGGAAGCTTCCGCCAAGAGCTAAGGGCGAAGCTTCGACAGTTTCTGCTCTGGGTCGCACCGCTGCACTTCGCGCGCCACATGGCGCCGAGCAGCGCCGAACTGGGCGAGGCGGGCGAGAGATTGGCCAGGTGCTTCCTTCGGGGCCAGGGACTTGTGTGCCTGGGACGGCGCGTTGCCACGGCGCGCGGAGAGGTGGACTTGGTCCTGTCCGATCGCGGTCGGCTCGTTTGTGCAGAAGTGAAGACCTCGTTGGCTGCACCGGGGGGAATTTGGCGGCCCGGCGACCGCTGGCGGCGCGCGGCAATCGAACGCCAGCGTGCGGCCGCGCGCCTGCTCGCGGCGCGCAGGCTCACCAGTTCGCAGCAACCACCGCGGCTCGATCTTGTGGAGATTTGGATCGGGCCGGCGGGAAGCGAACTGCAGCTCCGGCACCACCGCGACTTGAACGGGCCGCTTCAGACACGGAACGGATCTGGGTAGAGCCCAGCTGCTGACGGTCGCCGAGGCCCCGCGCATGGGCCAGGCGCCCCCCCGGCGAGGTACTTGCTCGCGCCACTCAACCGCCCCGGCCCGCCCAGTCGATGAGCACGCGCTCGTTGGTACGCGGTGAACTGCGGCGAGCTGCAACTGATCTAAACTGTTAGACTTCCCTCCCGGACCGGTTAGCAGACGGTTCGAACAACTCTTGATTCGCAACCTGTCTAGTCCCGGGCCCGGCCCGAGGTCCATGACCCCGTGGGCGAGCCCCGTGCCTGCGACGGAGTTCGCCGCGGACGCCAAACCCGCGTCCCCGGGATCATGATCCGCGTCCTACGCCACTACCTGCCGCTCCGCAGGGCGTTCCTCGTTTTCAGCGAGACGCTGATCCTCTTCGTGGCCCTCGGTCTGGGGATGTCGGCGCACCTGTGGAACGAGCCCACACCCTCGGTCGTGACGCGCTTGGCACAGGAGACTCTCAACCGCGACGACGCCCTGTGGCGCTGCCTGTTGTCGGCCTTTCTCCTGGCGGCCTTGGCCCAGGTGGCGATCGCTTTCAACGAGCTTTACGACATACGAATCTCGATCTCGCGCTTCAACCGCGCGTCGCGCTTCGTCAGTTCCACGGGCAGCGCGGTGCTCCTTTCCTTGGGTCTGGTCAGTCTCGCGCGCCTGTGGCACCTCGGTCGTGTGCTCGATTTCCCGGGGCTGTCGTTCTCCCAGCTCGTGCAGACACTGGTGTTCACGCTACTGCTCGGGTTTGGCCTGCTGTACCTGTGGCGCAATGCGTTCCACTTCGCCATGCGACGCTGGAATTTCAACGAGCGCGTGCTGTTGCTCGGCGCGGGACAGGCGGCGCGTTCCCTGGCAGCGGAGATGATCAAGCACTCCGATTCGGGATACGAATTGGTGGCGATGATTCCCGAGGCGGGCGGCTACGGCGTGGAGGCCTCCGCTGCGGAAACCCGTGGAGCCCACCGCGGCAACGGAAATGGAAATGGGAAGGGGGTCGACGAGCTCGAGCGCCCTTCGCTCAGCTACGCGACGCAGTTCTTCACCCCTCGCGAAGGGCGTGCGGGCGCGGGTTTGTTGCTCGAGCCCGTGAGCGTGCCATTGGCTGACACCGAGGCGCTCTTGGCCCTCGACACCTCGAAATCGCCTCCCTTGACCGAGCCGCTGTTCGAGCTCGTGCAGCGCATGGACGTCGATGTGGTCGTCGTCGCACTGCAGGATCGGCGCGGGAACTTGCCGACGGATCAGCTGCTTCGCTGTCGCCTTGCGGGCATCACGGTCAAGGAGCGCGAGGCGCTTTACGAACACATCACCGGCAAGCTCGCGGTGGAGGCCATGCGCCCGTCGTATTTGATTTTCAACGACGGATTCTCGCGCAGTCCCCAGAGCGAAATCGCCAAGCGAATTGTCGATGTGATCCTCTCCCTGTTCGGCATTTTCCTGACTTGGCCGTTGATGTTGCTCACAGCGATCGCTGTGCGCCTCGATTCGCGCGGTCCGGCGCTGTTCCAGCAACTTCGCGTGGGCTACGACGGCCGCGAATTCACGCTGTACAAGTTCCGAAGCATGC
Organism: Planctomycetota bacterium; assembly: GCA_947484275.1. Lineage (GTDB taxonomy): Bacteria > Planctomycetota > UBA1135 > UBA1135 > JADJQU01. Next base: position 16,291 of record CANKOY010000071.1, read on the forward strand.
GCACCGACGCTGAGGCTTCCACGGGAGCCGTGTGGGCCAGCGACAATGACCCGCGAATCACGCGCTGCGGCCGTTTCATTCGCAAGGCGCGCTTGGACGAGTTGCCGCAGTTGTTCAACATCCTCGCCGGCGACATGTCGCTGGTGGGTCCGCGGCCAGAGCGGCGCGTGTTCGTCGATTCGCTCAAGCAGCAGATCCCCTACTACGAGCAGCGCCACATCGTCAAACCCGGGTTGACCGGCTGGGCGCAGATCAACTACCCCTACGGCAACACCGTCGAGGACTCGCTGCAGAAACTTCAGTACGACCTGTTCTACATCAAGAATCAGAGCCTGCTGTTCGACCTCTCGATCATGTTCAACACGATCAAGACCGTCGTGCTGCGCAAAGGCACGTAAGCCGGCGGGACGCGCGCCCTGGCGCTGGCGAGTTCACGGTGCGGCGGGCGAAGACGGCTGTGGTGCTGCAGCGCGGCGGCGGGCCACATGGATCGCAAGCAGCGCGACGTCAGGCGGACGCACACCAGCAATTCGAGATGCAGCGCCAAGGGTACGCGGGCGCAGTCGAGTGAGCTGGTTCTTGGCTTCGTTGGCCAGGCCCAGCAGACCGTGAAAATCGAGATCGGCCGGGATTTCGGTCATTTCCTGGCGCCGCATGCGTTCGACCGAGGCGATTTCGCGCGACACGTAGCCCGAGTACTTGAGCTCCACTTCGAGCGCGTCGCGGTCGTCGATATCCAACTCCAATCCGCGAACGACCTCGCTCTCCTGCTCCAACATTTCGAACGTGATCTCCGGGCGCTTCAGGAGTTCCGCCAACGTCCGATGGCCTCGCGACGGATCGCGAAGGCCCTCTAGCACGCGCTGTGCGTTGGCCAGCCGCAGCTCGCGGGCCTCGACGCGCGCGAGGTCTTCGGCGCTCGCGAGTCCAAGGGCCGCGCCGCGGCGCACGAGCCGGCGGTCGGCGTTGTCGGACCGCAGCATCAGTCGATGTTCGGCGCGCGAAGTGAACATGCGGTAGGGCTCGGTCGGCTGGCTGACCACCAGGTCATCCACGAGCACACCGATGTAGGCCTCATGGCGCAGCAGCACGAACGGCGGTCGTTCGCTTGCCCACAATGCGGCATTGGCTCCGGCCATCAACCCCTGGGCCGCGGCTTCCTCGTAGCCCGAGGTGCCGTTGATCTGCCCGGCCAAGTACAGGCCGGCCACGCTGCGCGCCGCGAGTGTGTCGTCCATCTGAGACGGCATCACGAAGTCGTACTCGACCGCGTA
>CANKOY010000072.1 GCA_947484275.1 Planctomycetota bacterium
CTGTGCCCTGAGATTCGACTACAGCATCGTCCCCGCCAGAAGCGCCGTTGCCAAGCCGAAGTAGATCAGCAGCCCTGTGACGTCCACCAGCGTCGCCACCAGGGGCGCCGAGGCGCTCGCCGGGTCGAATCCAAGGCGCCGCAACGCCAAGGGCAGCATCGCGCCGGTGATCGTGCCCCAGAGCACGACGCCGACGACGCTGACGCCCACCGTGACGCCCAGGATCAGGTAGTGCGGCCCGTAGTCGCCGGAGATTCCCTCCCAGGCGACGATGCGAAGCATCCCCACCAGGCCCAGGGCCAAGCCGAGCACCGTGCCCGCCAGCAGCTCGCGCCGCAGCACGCGCACCCAATCCGAGAGGCGCGCTTCGCCCAGGGCCATGGCGCGGATCACAAGTGTCGAGGCCTGGGAACCTGCGTTGCCGCCGCCGGAGATGATCAGCGGCATCAAACTCGCGAGCACCGTGGCCTGCTGAATGTGCTCCGCGTAGTGATCGACCACTGGCGCCGTGAACATCTCGCCGACGAACAGGATCGCGAGCCAGCCGGCGCGCTTCTTGACCATCTGCAGCACGCTGACTTCCAGGTACGGAGCGTCCAGGGCTTCGCTACCACCGATCTTCTGGATGTCCTCAGTGGCCTCTTCTTGGACGACGTCCACGATGTCGTCCACGGTCACGATGCCCTTCATGCGGCCCGAGGAATCGACCACGGGCAGGGCCACGAGGTCGTGCTCGGCGAACGTGCGGCCGACGAGTTCCTGGTCCATCTCCTCGGGCACCTGCACGAGGTCGGTGTGCATCACGTCGCTGACCAGCGCATTGCCCTTGGCTTGGAACAGCTGGCGCAGGGAAACTACGCCCAAGAGCCGCTGCTCGCGGTCCAGGACGTAGCCGTAGTAGATCGTCTCGAGCTGCGCGTTGGCTTGCTTGCGCAAGTACAAGATCGCCTCGTCGACGGTCATCTCGGGCCGCACGCGCGCGAAACGCGTGCTCATCAATCCCCCGGCGTCGTCTTCCGCGTAGGCCAGCAGGGTGCGCACCTCGCGCCGCAGGGCTTCATCGAGCAGAGCGAGCATCGCCGGCCGATCCTCGGGCAGCGCCTCCTGCACCAGGTCCGCGCAGTCGTCAGGCGGCAGGGCCCGCAGCCAGAATCGCTGCTCGGCGGGACTGAGGGCCGTGAACAGGGCCAGCTGATCGCCGGCCGAAAGGTCGATGAAGAACTCTTCGCCCTCGGTGGGGTTGAGCAGACGAAAGCCCTCCGCGCGCTCGGAGGTGTCGAGCACACGCCACGCGTCGCGCAAATCCGCCTCGGACAGGCGGGTATCGCCGATTGCGGGTTCTTCGAACTCGCTCATGCTCCGGACCGCGACACGGGCTGTGGAACTCTCCGCTGGGGGATATTCGGAGGAGACTCAGGACGGCCAACGCGGCCCGCCGTCGATCTGCGCGGGGCTCCCCGACTGCGCCAACCCACAACGCGCGGTCAATTTACTCCGCGCGCGAGGAAAGGCAATCGCCGCGGCGGGGTCTTGGGCCTTGCGCCCGAGACTGTGCACATACACCACGCGGCCGGCGGCTTCGGTCTGAGCGCTCTGCGCGACGAATCTGATCGATCCGTTCACAGGAAAGTCCTCCGGCTCGCGGGCTTCGGCTACTGGCGGATGTGCACCACGGCCCGGCCGATGCGCCCGATGCTGATTTCCAGCGGTCCCTGACCAGCACTGCCGTCCGCGGCTGAGACGTTCAGGAAATACGTTCCCGCAGGCAAAAAGCGCGCGCGCACAAAACCCTGGGGGTCGCTCTCGCCGTCGATCCAACCGCCGCGCTGTCCGGCGCCCTGCACGCGCGCGCCCGCGACCGGTTGACCGGCTCGATCGAGCACGCGGATTTCGCCTTCCCCCAGATCCGGCATGGCCTTCGGCGGCACGTCGCGCACCTCATTGCGCTCGACGGTCACCGGCACCACCGGTGCGATCGGACCGTCGGCGGCGCCAAAACACACGCGGTAGGCGCCCAGGGGCACGTCATCGAATGCGTAACGACCCTCGGCGTCGCTTTGAACGATGCGCACGTCGATGTTGCTCGCCCCCAAAAGGGCCACGGGCAGACCGCTCAGGGGGGCACCGCTGGACTCGGTGACCTGGCCACCGATTCGGCTGGCGGGCTCGAGCAATAGGCGCGGAGGAGCCACGGCGGCAGTGCCGTCGAAGACCACGACCAGGGGCCGTGAGGCGAGTCCCTCGGCACGGCCTCGCAGCGTCGATCGCCCGGGCGATATCGCAATGGTCGCGAGCCGCGCGCCGTCATCGAAGGAGGCGATCATGCGCGGCGCGGGCGGAGCGTCGATCAACAATTCGTAATGCGCTGGAAACTGCACGCCGGGAGCGACATCGACTTGGACGCGCAGCGTGCCCGCGGGCGAGAGCGCGCCCTGTTCCGTCCGCGGCTCGGCCGATACCACCTCACGGCCGCTGATCGTGGCCGGAGAGCGCGACTCGGCGGGCAGCAGGGCATCTTCGCCAACGGGACGCTCCGGCGGCGCCATCAAATCGTCGGAGTCGCCGCGCATCACAACCAGCCACAGCAAGGCGCTGACCAGCACGGCGACGCAGAGCATGAGCACGTGCTTTTGTCCCACGGGACCATGGTAGCGTCGCTTGAGGGGCGTCGGGACCTTTCGCCCATCGGTCCGGGCGGCGCGCGCGTGCCGCAGGTATCTTCGCAGTCATGGAAGCGGGTCGCCGTCGCACTGCGCGCTCGATCGCCATCGAATTGACGCTGTTCGCGGCCGTGGCCGCGTTCGCGGTGCTCTTCGCGCACTGGCACCAGACGCGCAACATGGTGCATCCGCCCGCCGCACTGGATCGCCTGTGCGCCTTCAGCGCCGAGACGCCCTACCAGAATCGCGTGCTCGTGCCGCTCGTGCTGCGCGCCCTGCAGGAGAGCGGCCTGGGTGAACGGCCCGGCCTCACGCTGGAGGCAGGTGCGCGCTTGATCGACGTCGTTTGCGTGATCGGCCTGTTCTATACCTTGCGCGCGCTGCTCTCGAGGTTCGCAGTGGGCGTATGGCCCTCGATTCTCGGAGCTGCACTGGGCCTCTACGCATTGCCGTTTCTATACGTGCTGCCGCGCGCGTGGCCCTACTGGTACCCGTGGGATTCGCCAGCCGTTCTGTTCACGACCTTGGGACTGTTGTGGATCAAGGACCAGCGCTGGGCCTGGTACTACTGGATCTTCCCGTTCGCGACGTTGAATCGCGAAACGACGCTGTTCCTGATCCTTGCCTTCGCGCTGACGCAATTTGGCCGAATGAAGTGGCTCGCGTACTTTCAGCACATCGGCGTGCAAATCGCGATCTGGGTCGGAATCAAGCTCCTGCTCAGCCGAACTTTCGCGCGGAATCCCGGCGTCGGCGAGTACTACGCGGATGCGCTCAAGGAAAACCTGGTCTCGATCCAAGATCCGCAGATGTGGATCACGATGTCCACGCTCTTTGGCTTCCTTTGGATTCCGCTCGTGTTGCTCGCACGCCACATCCGCGATTCTTTCGCCCGGCGAGCCCTGCTTGTGCTGCCGTTGTTCTTCGCCGTCAGCTTCTGCCTGGCGCAATGCAATGAACTGCGCATTTACGGCGAAATGCTGCCCCTGGTGATTTTGGGCTTAGCCTGCGGAATAGTTGGCAGGGACAAGCGATCGAACGAGCGCGCTACTGCGCTTTCAGCTCGGTCACCAGGTCTTCCATAGCCTTCTTGGCGTCGGCGAGCAGCATCAGTGAATTGTCCAACTGGAACAGTTCGTTGCGGATGCCCGCGTACCCGGCCGAGAGCGAGCGCTTGACGACCACGACCGTGCGCGCGTTCCACACGTTGAGCACCGGCATGCCGGCGATCGGCGACTTGGGATCGTCGTTGGCGGCAGGGTTGCACACGTCGTTCGCGCCCAAGACCAGCGCCACGTCCGCCTGGGCGAACTCGTCGTTGATGTGGTCGAGCTCGAACAACTGCTCGTAGGGCACGTTGGCTTCGGCCAGCAGGATGTTCATGTGGCCCGGCATGCGTCCCGCCACCGGATGGATCGCGTACTTGACGGCGCAACCCTGCTTCTCGAGCAGACTCGCCAGTTCGCGCACCTTGTGCTGTGCCTGGGCCACCGCGAGACCGTATCCAGGAACGATGATCACGAGCCGCGCCGCGTCGAGCAGCGGGGCCAACTCCTCAGCCGTGGTGGTCTTGACCTTGGTGTAGCCCTCTTTCGAAGCCGCGCTGCCCGTGTCGCCCATCACGCCCAGCAACACGTTCGACAGCGAACGGTTCATGGCCTTGCACATGATCTGGGTCAGGATGATTCCCGACGCGCCGACCAGCGAGCCCGCGACGATCAACACATTGTTGTTGAGCACGAAGCCGGTGGTCATCCCGGCGATCCCGGAATAGGAGTTGAGCAACGCGATCGCCACCGGCATGTCCGCGCCGCCGATCGGCATCGTCAGCCCGACGCCGAGTGCCAGCGACACCAGCGCCAGGGATCCGTTGGCGATCCACAGCTCGGTCGGAGTCTCCGCGATGAAACCACCCCAGACCACCAGGCCCAGAGTGAGCAGTCCCAGGACGATATTCGTCGGTGTCGAGCCCAGGGGACCGAAGCGGCTCTTGTTCACTTTTCCGGCGAGCTTCGCGTAGGCGATCATCGAGCCGGAGAACGTCACGGCGCCGATCACCACGGAGAGGGCGACCGCGATCGCAAAATCAAAACCTCCGTGACGTGAAAGCGTCAGACCCGCGGGGCTTGGGAGCCCGGGCAACTGCAGCCTGTCGTTTGCGAGCACCGCGATCAGCGACACCTCCGCCAGCGCCACGAGCAGCGACGCTAACCCGCCCAGTCCGTTGAAAATAGCGACGAACTCGGGCATCGCCGTCATGGGGACGCGCACCGCGAGCCTCCAGCCCAGGAGTCCGCCGAAGAGCAGCGTGGGGCCCGCGAAAGCCCAGGAAATCCCGCTGTATTTGCCTGCCTGCAGCAATTCCCACAGGGTCGCGGCCATGGCCACCGCCATGCCGAGTGCTGCGATCTGGTTGCCCTTGCGCGCGGTCTTGACCTTGCCCAAAAACTTGATCCCGAGCACGAACAGCGCCGAACTCGCCATGTAGGCGACTTCGATGCCGGGGGCGCTGACTGCGGCGAAGGGCAGTTGAATCACTTCTTCACCTCAGGCCGTTCGCGGAACATCGCGAGCATGCGGTGGGTGACGATGAACCCGCCGAAGACGTTGATCATGGCCAGGACAATCGCGATGGCGCCGAGGATCATCCCAGTCAGCGGGTAGTCGCTGGAGAGCGACAGGAGCGAGCCGACGATCGTGATGCCAGAGATCGCGTTCGATCCCGACATCAGCGGCGTGTGCAAAGTCGGCGGCACTTTCTGGATCAGCTCGATGCCCAGGAACACCGCGAGCAAGAGCACCCACAGGCCGACGAGCAGGAACGGCATTGAAGCGGAGCCGCCGGTGGAGGAAACGAGTGCAAACGCTGTCACGCTTTTGCTCCTGCCGAAAGCAGATCGGCGGTGGCCTGGTGGACGATTTCGCCGCCGTGCGTCAGCAGGCAGCCAGCCAAGACCTCGTCCTTGAAGTCGCGCGCGATGGCGCCGTCCTTCCCGACGAAGAGTTTGACCAGATTGAGGATGTTCTTCGCGTACAGCTCGCTCGAATGCTGCGGAACCGTGGCGGGCAGGTTGCGCGTGCCGACGATCGTCACGCCGTGGCGCACGACGGTTTCGCCCTCGACCGAGATTTCGCAATTGCCGCCGGACTCGACCGCCATGTCGACGATCACCGAACCGGGTCGCATGGAGCGCACCATGGCTTCGCTGACCAGCATCGGTGCCTTGCGGCCGGGCACGCGCGCGGTGGTGACCACCAGGTCGGCGACGGCGACGCGCTTGGCGACTTCCTCGCGTTGGCGGCGCAGCACGTCTTCGCCCGCTTCCTTCGCGTAGCCGCCGGCGCCTTCCATGTCGCCCAGGCCAGGAACCTCGATGAAGCGCGCGCCGAGCGAGAGCACTTGCTCCTTGGACGCCGCGCGCACGTCGGTCGCTTCCACCTGCGCACCCATGCGCTTGGCCGTCGCGATCGCCATCAATCCTGCAACGCCCGCGCCGAACACCACGACCTTGGCAGGCGGTACCGTGCCGGCCGCGGTCATCAGCATCGGACAGATCTTGGTCATGTGCGACGCGCCCAGGAGCACGGCCTTGTACCCGGCGATCATGGCCTGGGAAGACAGCGCGTCCATGGCCTGGGCGCGCGTGATGCGCGGCACGAGATCCATGGCGAGCATCGAAATCTTGCGCGCTGCAAGCTTGCGAACTTCGCCCGCGTGGGTCGTCGGCCAGGCGTACGCGATCACGATCGCTTCCGACGCCAGCGCGGCGATCTCGTCACCCTCCGGCGGCGCGACCTTGATCACGATCGCGGCTGACTTCCAACCCTCGCGGCCCACGAGCGTCGCGCCCGCAGCTTGGAAGTCCGCGTCGGGGATTCCGGCCGCCAGACCGGCGCCAGTCTCGACTTGCACCTGGAGACCGCTGGCGACGTAGCGCTTGACGGTCTCGGGGGATCCGGCGACGCGCGTTTCGCCGGGTGAGACCTCACGGGGGATGAACAGGTTGGGCATTGTGGGGCTGGCCTCGTATTCCGGTCAGCGTACCAATCGGCCTGCCGGCAGAGCACGCGCCGCGGGAGGAGTTTCCCCGGGCGGGGACAAGTTCCGCTCAACGTGCGCCACGGGGCGAGGCGATGTCTGGCGGCGCTCGGAGGCCAATGGGACGCGAAGCTACTGGATGACTTTCATCTTGCCGTCGTTGTCGGGCCGCGGCGCGTTGGGATTGGTCTTCAGTTCCTGCTTCCAGTTGAGCATGCGCGCTTTCGCGCCCGCGGCCTCGGCCTCGGGGATCTTGCCCTGACGTTGGAGGAAGATGGAGAGACTGGTGAACGCGAACGGATCATCGGGCGTGAGTCCGATCACGCGTTGGATCGTCGCAATCGCTTCGTCCTGTCGGCCGAGCTTCGACTGCGAGATCGCCACAGCGTTCAACACCTCGGGCGAGTCCGGGGCGACCTCGAGCGCTTTGCGGTACTCGACGATCGCCTCTTCAAACTTGCCCTGGCCGAACAATTTCAGTCCGGCCATGTGGAATTGAAGCTTGGGATCGGCCATCGGACTCCTAGAGCACCTGCTCGATGTTCAGCGCTGCGAAACCTTTGTCGGCGTAGTTCTTGCGGAACAGATCGCGCAGTTTGGTCGCCGCCGCGTCGTAGGCCGCCTTGTCGCTCCATGTGTTGCGCGGATTGAGAATCTCCGCGGGCACACCGGGGCAAGACTTCGGCATCTTCAGATTGAGCACCGGGTGCTGCTCGGTGGCGACGCTGTCAAGATCGCCGCGCAGTGCCGCGTTGAGCAGCGCGCGCGTGTGCTTGATCGAGATGCGCTTGCCGACGCCGTAGGCCCCGCCGCTCCAACCGGTGTTGAGCAGGATGCAGCGCGCCTTGTTCTGCTCCATCTTCTTCTGCAGCAACTTCGCGTACACGCTCGGCTTGTGGGCCATGAACGGCGCGCCGAAGCAGGCCGAGAAGGCCGCTTTCGGCTCAGTGACGCCGACTTCCGTGCCCGCGAGCTTGGCGGTGAAGCCCGAAACGAAGTGGTACATGACCTGCTTCGAATCGAGAATCGACACAGGCGGCAGTACGCCGAATGCGTCGGCGGTGAGCAGCACGATCGTCTCCGGATGCGGGCCCTGGGCGCCGGGCATCACGTTCGGATTCGCGTCGAGCGGATAGGAAAAGCGCGTGTTTTCCGTGATCGACTTGTCGGTCAAGTCGAGCTCGTCGGGGTGGCACTGGGCCATGGTCTTGCCCGGCAGCGGCGGAACGTTTTCGATCAGCGTGCCCGGCTTCGACAGCGCGGCGGCAATCACCGGCTCGGCTTCCTTGTTGAGGTCGATCAACTTGGCGTAGCAGCCGTCCTCGAGGTTGCACAAGCCGTTGTCTGACCAGATCGTCTCGTCGTCGCCGATCAGGCGGCGATCCGGATCGGCGGACAGGGTCGTCTTGCCGGTGCCCGACAGGCCGAACAGGATCGCGCCGTCGCCGCGCTCGCCGACGTTGGCCGAGCAGTGCATCGAGAGCAGGCCGTTGTTCGGCATCAAGAGGTTACCGACCGTGAAAATCGTCTTCTTGACCACGCCGTTGTAGTCCGCGCGACCTGCGACAAGGCAGATCCTATTGCGCACGTCGATGATGATCGCCGCTTCCGAGCGCGAACCGTCGCGCGCGGGATCGCAGACGAAAGACGGCGCGTTGAGCATCGTCCAACGGCGCGCTTCGACGTCCTTCACGCCCTTCAGGTTCTTCGGGAACATGTTGTGGGCGAACATCGCGTGGGTCGCGTACTCGCCGACAAAGCGGTAGGGAATCGAGAAGTTCGGATCCGAACCGGCGAAGACGTCCTTGACGTACAGGGTGGCCTTCTTGGCGTTCAGGTGCGCCACCACGCGCTTGAGCAGACCCTCGTACTTGGCCGAGTCGTACTTGCCCAGGTCATCCTTCCACCAGATGACGTTCTCGACCTCGGGCCAGCACACCGCGAAGGTGTCCTTGACGCGCCGGCCGGTGCAATCGGGGTCGGTGTAGTAGACCAGGGGCCCCTTGACGCCGAGCACGGTCGCGTAGGCCTTCTGGGCGTTCGACGGCCCGCCCTTGGCGACGCGGCCGCGGTCGTTCTTGATCGCCTCACCGAACAGCTCTTCCTTGGACAGGTTGTACTTGTAGGTGACTGCGTTGAGCCCGAGGAGGCGCTCGAGGTCCGCGGCGAAATTGGCGGCGGGTTGGGTCGAGGAGGTGGTCATGGGGTGGGTCGTGGGAGGCGGTGAGATCGGCTCCGGCGGAGGGTCAATGTCCCAGTTCGATGCCGGCTGTCGAGCCGGACAGTCTAGCCAACCGGGGTGTCCGCGCCAGGGCGGGGGGGGTCTCCCGGACCCGTGGAACCGTCGCAGCCGCCCGAAGATCGAAACTCGGGGTCTCGCGAAAGCGATCCGCCCCCTCCCCCCGGGGCCGCGCCCCATCCTGTTGAGCCATGGCGGGCTTTCCTAGGCTTGGCAAGAGACCACAGAGCCCCGTTTCCACTCCCTACCGCGATGCCCAAGCTCTCAGCCGCCACGAGACTGTTCCGCCTGATCCTGCAGGTCGCCGATCTCGATGCGGCGGCAGCGTTCCATGGGAAGCTCCTCGGCGCGAAGGGCCGGCGGGTCCACTCCTCGCGCCACTACTTCGATTGTGGTTCGGTGATCCTGGCCTTGGTCGATCCGAGCGCCGATGGAAAGAAGCCGCGGCCGAATCCTGACTTCATCTACTTCGCCGTGCAGGATCTGGACAAGCTCCACGGACGCGCGAAGAAGCTCCGTTGCCTGTCCAAGGACAAAGTCCACGGCGCGCCCGCAGGCGAGATCGTCAAGCGCCCCTGGGGCGAGCGCTCGTTCTACGCCAGCGATCCAGACGGAAATCGACTGTGCTTCGTGGACGCCAAGACGCTGTTCACCGGGCGCTGAGCGCGCTGGAGTCGGAGCGGAGGCAGGGGCGGTTGTAGGCCGGCTCGGGCGGGGGAAGTCAGAGCTTCTTCGCCGACTAACGGTGCGCCAAATTGATGGCGACGTCCGCTAGCCGCGCGAGCCCGCGAAGCGCGCTTTGTACCAGTCCACGGTCCGCGCCAGGCCGGTCTTCCAGTCGATTTTCGGCTCGTATCCCAGCAGTTTCTTCGCGCGCTCGATCGAGGCCACGGAATGCAACACGTCGGCGGAGCGCATGGGCTCGTAGCGCGGTTCGCAGGCGACGCCGAGGCGCTCGCACATGGCGCGGTAGAGCTTGTTGACCGAAATGCTCTGTCCGGTGCCCACATTAATGATCGAACCCGGCGCGAGATCGCGATCGATCGCGGCAAGATTCGCGGCGACTACGTTTTCAATGTAGGTGAAATCCCGCGTCTGCTCGCCGTCGCCGTAAATCGTCGCTTGGCGTCCCTCGAGCAAGGCCTTGGCGAAAATCGCGATTACGCCCGTGTACGGCGAATCGTCCGCTTGCCGCGGCCCGAAAATATTGAAGTAGCGCAAGGACACCGTGCCCAGGCCGTGGCAGTTGCCCCACACCGAGAGCAGGTGCTCGCCGGCCACTTTTCCCGATGCATAGGGCGACAGCGGCGTCGGCAGCATGGTCTCGACCTTGGGCAGATCCGTTGAATTGCCGTAGGCCGCGGACGACGCGGCGAAGACGAAGCGCTTGACCCCCGCCTCGCGCGCGGCCTCGAGCATGCGCAGGGTTCCCGTGACATTGACCGCGTAGCTGCCCAGAGGATCCACGACGCTCTGGGGCACGGAAACCTGTGCGGCCTCATGAAACACGGCGCTCACACCGCGGCAAGCCTGTCGCGCACTGGCGGCATCGGTGATGTCGCCGTGCTGGAATTCGACGCTTGCAGCGGGAAGCTCAGCCAAATTGTCGCGACTGCCCGTGATCAGGTTGTCGAGCACGCGCACGCGATCTCCCCGTGCAACGAGCGCCGCGACCAAGTGCGAACCGATGAAGCCGGCGCCGCCGGTGACCAGATAGAGACTCATGCAGGCGGATCAGAATGGAGCGCTGTGGCGGGTGTGACAAGCACGCAATTGTGTATCGGTCGGACGAGCGAGCGTTCCGGATCTTCCTCGGCAGGCCCCGTGGGCCAGCCGCATTCCCAGTCCGAGGGGTTGTCCAGGGACCCCTGGCGACTTCGACCGGGCCGGGGCTTGACGCGAGCAGCGTAAGGTCGCGTGCTCTGCGCCGGTCCCCTTACCAGGAGAATCTCCATGGTTGAATGGTCTCAACTCTTGCTCCCTGCCCTGCTGGCCACGGGTCTGGTCTTCGTCGCCAGTTCCTTGATCCACATGGTGCTGAAGCTGCACAATCCGGATTACAAGAAACTCTCCAACGAAAGCGAAGTGGGCGCTGCGATCCGCAAGGGCGCGCCGGCACCGGGGCAGTACATCATGCCGCACTGCCTCGAGGGCAAGGATGCCGGGTCGCCGGAGATGGCGCAAAAGTTCGCGGAAGGACCTAACGTCGTAATGTGGATCCGGCCCAACGGCGGATTCAAGCTCGGCCCGTTCCTCGGCAAGTGGATCGTGTATTCGTTCCTCGTGTCGCTGATCTCCGGCTACGTCGCGCACTCGGCGCTGCCCTCGACGACCGAGTACCTCAAGGTCTTCCAAGTCGTCGGAGCGGCGGCGTGGCTCGCTTACTCCTGGGCTGGCCCCGCCGATTCAATCTGGAAGGGCAAGCCCTGGGCGATCACCATCCGCGGAATGTTCGACGGGTTGGTCTACGCGGGCCTGACGGCCGGAGCGTTCGCTTGGCTGTGGCCGCGAGCGATCGGCGGTTAGGAAGCACGTGATGCGCCGCGACTACGCCTGGGCGCAGCTGTGCGCCTGGACCAAAACCGACGCGCTGCGCAAGCACGCGCGCGCGGTGGAAGAAGTCATGCGCGCCGCAGCGCTGCGCTATGGCCGCGGGACCGAGGACGCCGATGAAATCGAGCGCTTCGGTCTCGCGGGCATGCTGCACGACGCCGACTACGAAGCCTGGCCTGAGGAACATCCGGCACGCATCGTGGCCTGGCTGCGCGAGCAAGGTGAATCCGAAGTGGCCCACGCGGTCTCCGCGCACTACACCAAGTGGGGCGTGCCCTACGAAAACACGCTCGACAAGGCTCTGCTCGCCTGCGATGAACTGACGGGTTTCGTCGGCGCCTGCTGTCACGTACGCGAAGGCGGGATCATGACGCTGGAGCCCAAGAGCGTGATCAAGAAGCTCAAGGACAAGGGATTTGCCGCCAAGGTCGAGCGCGCTGAAGTCCAGGCGGGCGTGGAATTGCTCGGCGTGGAATTGCCTGCGCACATCGCCTTCGTGATCGAGGCCCTGCGGCCCCACGCGGCGGAACTCTCGATCCTCGGGCGTCCAGCTCAGTAGCTCTGGGCGAACTCGATCTGGCGCTGGCAGTCAGTCAGCCCGCGTGGCCTCGATGCGGCGCGGATCGATGCGCCAGACGTTTCCCGCGCGCAGGTTGGAGAGCCAGATCGAGCCCTGACCGGCGCGGATCGCATCGCCGCCCGGGCCGAAGAACTGCTGCACGACCTTGTTGGTCGTCGGGTCGATACGTGTGATCGGATACTGGAACGACGTCGCCCACACCGAGCCCTCGCCGACCGAGATCTCTCCCCCGCCGCCGGGAATGCCGGCCTCGATCGTCGCAACCAGTTTGTTCGTTTTCAGATCGACGCGAGAAATCGAACCGTCGCCCTGATTGAGCGTCCAGACCGAGCCCTCGCCGATCGAGAGGAATCGCGGCGCTGGACCAACCTTAATAGTCTCGACGATCAGATTCGTCTTGGGGTCGATACGCGTCACAACGCTCTTCTCGGTGCTGGTGGCAAAGACAGCGTCCGCCCCAAAGGCCACCGCGAAGGAGCCCGGTGCGATGCGAATCTCCGCCACGACTTTGTTGTTCGATGGATCGATGCGCGCGAGCGTGCTGCGTGCGTCGGTGATCACCCAAACGCTGCCGGCGCCCGTGGCAATCCCGCCTTCGGAAGCGGCAAAAGTGAGCGGAAAAGTGGCCGTGACTGCGCCGCTCTTCAGATCGATGCGCGACATCGTCGAGTCGCCGCAGTTGGGCACCCACAGGCTGCCGAATCCGGCGGCGAGACCTGAGCCCGGCTCCTTGCCGACCGCGATCGTCGCCATGACCGTGTTGGTCTTGGGATCCATGCGCGAGACAGTGTCCTTGGGAGCGTTGGACACCCAGGTCTGCTCGTCGATCACCAACCAGTCGGGATTGCCCCCGATCTCGTAGATCGCGTCGGGGACGAGCTTTTCGATCGGAATGCGCACGTTGGGTGTGGTGACGCCAGGTTTAGGGGGCCGCGCTGGTGTTTGGGCCGCAGCACAGGACAAGACAAGGCTCACCAGGATCGTCGCGGACAATTGAAGACTCATCGTAACGTTACACTCTAGCCACGGATCAGGGCTGCGGCCATCGGAGCTCACCGGCGTGGCCCGTCCCACTCCCCCGCCACAGTGAAACGACTTCAGCTACCCGCCTTGCTCGTGAGCTTGCTCGGTTTCGCGCTCGGGTCCCAGGAACCCGCGCAGGATCCGCTCGTGGTGCACTTCGAGTCCAAGGTGCGCCCGCTCTTGATCGGCCGTTGCGAAGAGTGTCACGGCGAGACCGCGGACGGCGGACTGCGCCTCGACACGCGCGAGGGGCTGATGAAGGGCGGCGACTCAGGACCTGCGATCGTCATAGGCGATCCGGACGCAAGCCTGCTGATCCAGGTTGTGCGACACACGCACGCGAAATTGAAAATGCCGAAGCGCCGGCCGCAATTGTCGCCCGACGAAGTGCGGGCGCTCAGCGAATGGGTGCAGAGCGGAGCCCACTGGCCCGACGACAAGCCCGAAGCTCAAACACCCGCCGCATCCAAGGGCATTTCCCCTGAGCAGCGCGCGTTTTGGTCGATCCAACCGCTGTCGTCCCCCGCGGTCCCGCGCGTCAAGAACGAAGCCTGGGCGAAATCGGACATCGATCGCTTCGTGCAAGCTCGCCAGGAGCAGATCGGCCTGCAGCCCGTTGAAGCCGCGGAGCGCGCGATCCTCTTGCGGCGCGCGAGCCTGGATTTGATCGGCCTGCCGCCATCGCCTGAGGAAGTGGCGGAATTCGTGGCCGACGAATCAGCTGGTGCGTTCGCCAAAGTCGTCGAGCGCCTGCTCGCGTCGCCGCACTACGGCGAAACCTGGGGACGCTGGTGGTTGGACGTTGCGCGTTACGCCGAAGACGACTGTCGCAGCCAGGATCCACAGGGCCGCGGCTTGAATCCGTATCCGAACGCCTACTTGTACCGCGACTGGGTGGTGCAGGCCTTCAACGACGACATGCCCTTCGATCAATTCGTCGAGGCGCAGCTAGCCGCCGACCTGTTGGATGAAAGCCGGCGTGTGGCGCTGCTGCCTGCGCTCGGCTTCCTCGGCCTTGGGCCGTGGCTCTACGACAACGGCTCGGTCGAAGTCACGCGCTCCGATGAGCGCCACGATCGCGTCGATGCAGTTTCGCGTGGTTTCCTTGGCCTGACCGTTGCCTGCGCGCGCTGCCACGACCACAAATACGATCCGGTTCCGATCGAGGACTACTACTCGATGGCCAGCGTGTTCCTGAACACACGCTACCGCGAGTATCCCCAGGTGCCCCAGGCACTGGTCGACGAGTACGTGAAGAGCGACGCGCGAATCGAGGCCCAGGAGAAGCTGCTCGGCGAAATCAGTCGCCAACAGAGCAAACAACTCTCCTACGCGCTGGTGTTCCAAAGCGCGAAGTACATGGAGGCCGCCTGGCTCGTGCAGGGGCCGGCGCGCAAGAACACGCGGCAAGTCGTCGATGACAAGAAGCTTGATTACGAGTTGTTCGAGCGCTGGCTCAAATTCCTCACCGACCCGCCGAAGAACTACCACCACCTCAGCGATTGGCAGGCGCTGATCGCCAAGGGCGGCACACCCGAAGCGGCACAGAAACTTGCTGAGCGCTTCCAGCAGGAGCTGATCGACCTGCTTTTCGAACGCGTCGATATCGATCGAGAAAATGAGATCATTCGGGCTAAGGCGCTGCCGACCACAAAGCCGCGCGGGCGGGCTAAGCTGCCCAATGAGTTCCTGACCAACGACGATTTCTGTCCTGGTTGCGGGCTGGAACTGAAAGGGCTCGAACGCGAGCGCGCCAATCTGTGGACCGATGTCTTCGAGTACGACCTCGATGCGGCTGTCGACCTCGCCGGGAACATCGAGGAGGCCTTCAAAGAGGGCTTGCTTTCGTTTTCTGGGCACGGGCGCGATCAGCGCCTGGGCGCCGAGCAGCGCGCGTACCTGCAAGTAGTGCGCGACGACCTCAAGGCGGCGCGCAAGAAACTCGGAGAGAAATTCCCCTATGTGCACGGCGTCGAGGACTTGCCGACGCCCATGGCTATGCAGGTCAACTTGCGCGGAAGTCCTTTCCGCCTGGGCGCGCAAGTTCCGGCGCGCTTCCCGGCATTCCTGAGCGGCGAGGTGCGCCCTGAGTTTGCAAAGGGCAGCGGACGGCTCGAGCTGGCCAAGGCGATCGTTGCGCACCCGATCAGCGCCCGCGTGATCGTCAATCGGATTTGGAAGGGCCACTTCGGCACGGGCATCGTCGAAACGGCCAGCGACTTCGGCTTCTCGGGCGAGCGACCGACGAACCCCGCGTTGCTGGAGTACATGGCCGCGAGATTCGTGGCGAACGGCGGGTCGTTCAAGCAAATGCACCGCGAGATCCTGCTCAGCTCGGTGTATCAACTCTCCGATCGCGCGGATTCGAAGAACCTCGACATCGACGCGGGAAATCGCGCCTATTGGCGTGCCAATCCGCGTCGATTGTCGGCCGAAGCGTTGCGCGATTCCGTGCTGACGGCCTCGGGCTCGATCGATCTGAAGCTAGGCGGTCCGTCCGAGACACTCTCGCCAACGAAGAAGCGTCGCACGCTCTACGCGCGCATCAGCCGGTACCGGCTCGATCCTTACTTGGCTTTGTTCGATTTTCCCTCACCTGCAGCCACCAGCGAGCGACGCTTCACGACCACAGTTCCGCAGCAGCGTCTGTTCCTGATGAACAGCGACTTCATGCAGCAGCAAGCCGAAACGCTGGCGCGGCGCGTGGAGACGGAGCCCGACGACAAGGCGAGGATCGCCAAGCTCTACTCGCTGCTCTTCGCGCGCTCTCCGTCCGAAGCGGAACTGCATTCCGGTCTGACCTACCTCGCAGCAGAGCCGCTGCAGGCTTACGAAGAGCGCAAAATCGAAGCCGCGAAACCGAAGGAAGGCGAGCCCGCGATGGTGTCCACCGCGGACGACAGCGCTGAAGAGCGCGACGGAAATTCGGCGGACGCCGGGAGCATGATGGATGGAATCGCGGGAGAGGGTGACGAAGCCAAGAAACCCGCCAAGCCACTGCCGGACAGCGTGCTCGGTCGCTACGCCAAGGTCCTGCTGTCATCGCACGAGTTCCTCTACGTTCGCTGAGGTAAATGCACCGATGACTTTCTCGGATCGATTCAGAGTCCCGCTGACCCGCCGCGAAGCGCTGCGCCGCGTCGGCAGCGGCTTCGGCATGCTGGCCTTCGCCGGGATGCTCAACCAGTCACTGGCGCGCGCCGCCGCGAGCTTTGGCGATGACAAGCGCCCGCTCGATCACCCGCCGAAAGCCAAGGCGGTGATCTTTCTCGTGATGAACGGCGGCTTGAGCCAGGTAGACAGCTTCGACCCCAAGCCGATGCTCGACAAGTACCACGGCCAGCCGTTGCCCGGCGGCATCGTGGCGACCGAGCGCAAGACAGGAATGCTGATGCGCTCGCCCTTCGCCTTCAAGAAGTACGGCGAGTGCGGCATGGAAGTCAGTGAGTTGTTCCCGCACGTTGGCGCATGCGCGGACGACATCGCCTTCGTGCGCTCGATGCACACGGACATCCCCAACCACGAGCCGTCGCTCTTGATGTTGAACACCGGCCACACCCAGGTGGGCCGGCCGTCCATGGGCGCGTGGCTGACCTATGGCCTGGGCACACTGAATCAGAATTTGCCTGGCTACGTGGTGCTGTGCCCGGACGTGCCGACGACTTGCGGGCCTCCACTCTGGGGCAGCGCATTCCTGCCCGCGGTGCACCAGGGCACCTTCATTGCAGATCGCGTCGAACACCAAACGGCCGAGCAACTGGTTGGCAAGGAATTCGATCCCAAGAAGTTGGTCCGTTTCCTGCGCAACGACAAATTTTCGCTAACAGAGCAGCGTAGAGAGCTCGATCTCTTGCTCGAGCTCGAACGTTTGCGCCGCGAACGCGAAGCGCTCGTGGACCCGGCCCTGGACGCGGCGATCGAATCCATGGAGATCGCCTATCGCATGCAAACCGAGGCGCTCGATGTCTTCGACGTCCGCAAGGAGTCCAAGGCGACATTGGAGCTCTACGGCCGCGGCAGCACCGCGCGCGGCTGTCTGACCGCGGTGCGTCTGGTCGAGCGCGGCGTGCGGATGGTGCAGGTCTATTACGCCAACCGCGACCCGTGGGACCACCACGGCAACATCCTGCAGCATCGCGACACTGCGCGCGATTCCGACCAGCCCTTCGCGGCCGTGATCAAAGACCTCAAGGCGCGCGGGTTGTTCGAATCGACGATCGTCGTCTGCGGTTCAGAATTCGGCCGCACGCCAGTGGTCGAAATCGGCAATGGCGCCGACGGAATGCAGGGCGGTCGCGACCACAATCCCTTCGGCTTCACGATGTGGCTCGCGGGCGGCGGCATCAAGGGCGGCATGGTCCACGGTGCGACCGACGAATTCGGTTTCAAGGC
>CANKOY010000073.1 GCA_947484275.1 Planctomycetota bacterium
CGGTGGGATGGGCATTGTCTATCTCGCGCGGCACTTGCCCCTGGAACGCATCGTGGCGCTCAAGGTGCTCAATACGGCCCTGAGCGCCCGTCCCGACCAGGTTGATCGTTTCCGACGCGAGGCCCAGCGGCTGGCGCGCTTCAAGCACCCGGGGATCGTGCCGATCTACGACGTGCAGAGCATGGCCAACGTGCACTTCTTCGCGATGGAGTACGTCGATGGCCTCGACCTGCACCGCGAGTTGGTCTGCCTGCGGGGCGCGCTCGACTCCGCAGGAAACCGCTGCACACTGCCCGCGGCAGACTCCAAGGACTACTTCCGAACCGTGGCCGAAATCGTGCGTCAGGCGGCTGATGCCCTTGCCGACGCCCACGAGCACAAGATCACGCACAGGGACATCAAGCCGCACAACTTGATCTTGGGCCGCGACGGCCGGTTGCGCATCGTCGACTTCGGCATCGCGCGCGACGAGGCCATGGGCCTTGCGCCGGGCAGTGAAGACGGCGCCGGCACGCTCTACTACATGAGCCCCGAGCAGGCGCGGGTGACCCGCGACCGAATCGTCGACCATCGCACGGACATCTACTCGCTGGGCGTGGTCCTCTACGAACTCCTGACCCTGCGCCGGCCCTTCGAGGGCGAGACCCAGCGCGAGATTTTGAAGGCCATCGAGCTTCGCGACGAGAAGCCTGTCCGCGACCTCAACCCGCGCGTGCCGCGGGACTTGGCTGTGATCTGTCAAAAGGCGATGGAGAAGACTCCGAGCTCGCGCTACATGGGCGCGCGCGAGTTTGCCGCGGATCTGCAGCGCTTCAGAAACGGCGAGTCGATCCTGGCCACACCGCCGACCGCGCTCGATCTCACGCTTCGCATCCTGCGCCGTCGGCGTGTGCCCTTGGGGGCCGGTGCGCTCACAAGTGTTGCACTGTTCGGTGGCTTTTTCTTGCGCGAACGCTTTGCCGCGGATCCCAATTCAACGACGCTGACCGTGCGTTACACCGGGCCCGCCGGTGAGTTGGCACCGACGGGTCTTTCCTACCAGTCCTTCGATCCGATCACCGAGCGCTTTGGCGAGCGCACGGAACTGGGCGCCGCGCCTTTCTCGCCGGCGAACCTGCCCGTGGGTTTCGTGCGCCTGTGGGTCGGCTACCCCGAAGGCCAATTCGGCGAACTGTCGCGTTTCCTGCGGCCCGGGAGCGAGGAGGTGCAAGTGGAGCTCGCCGTGCGCCGCAGCGCCCGTGGATCGAGTGAGGGGATGGTCCTGATCGGCGGCGGCTTGCTGGCACGGCGCAAGGATCCGCGCAGGACCCTGTGTTCGAATCTGGGCCAGGACATCTCCGTGGAACCGTTCCTGCTCGACGCGCGCGAAGTGACCGTGGCCCAGTACCGCGAATTCCTGCGGGAGACTGGGCGGCCTCGTCCGGAGCGCTGGTCCCTCTACGGCGATGACCCGCTCTACGACCAACGGCCGGTCGTGTCTCTATCGCACCCCGACATGCAGGCCTATGCCGAGTACCACGGCAAGCGACTGCCAACCCACGCCGAATGGGAACTGGCCGCGCGCGGCGCCGAGGAGCGCTTGACGCCCAGCGGCGCGCCCCTGGACCTGTCGCTGCGTGCGGCGATTCACGGCGAGGCTCCGCGGCAAACGCTCTCGCATGCGGAGCGCATCGAACTGTGGAAGCAGCACACGCGCGACGTGGGCACCAGTCCTGAGGACGTGACGCCAGACGGGATCTTCGACCTGCTCGGCAATGTGCGCGAGGCTACGGAGAGCGCGTTCGTCCACGTGCTGGCGGTAGGCGGCGTGCCCCAGGTGATGCCCGATGCATATTGGAACTTGGGCGGCGCCTGGTACTCAAACTCGCAGCCCAGCGGGCTCGACGCCCATGGCATGGACGGAACCGGGACGCCCGGCGATGCGGAGATCGGATTTCGCTGCGCAAGGAGCTTTCGACAGTAGGTGCCCATGGGGAACTACATTCCACAGTCGAGCCGAATTTGGCGCCTGCTCGCCGCGCCCCTTGCCTCGCATCTCGCACGCTGTCTTTCTTCAGAAGTTCTCCAGTGCAGTTCTGAGTACGAGTTCTGTTTATCGCCAAAGTCCGGCTCGGTCGCTTGGCCTCACTCAAGCCCCCAATAGGAGATTCCATGCCGCCCTTCGTTCAACTGACGCTCGCGTTGAATTTCGTCCAAAGCACGGCGCCTAGCTTTCCCTCCAGCGAAGGTCCCGGGTCCACCCCCAACCAAGGCTACCTGGAGAACGTCGTTGCCATGGGTGGTCAGTATCGCTGGCTCGCGGTTCAGTCAGCCGACTCCAGCCTGCAAATGGACCCGGGTCCGAAGGACCCTCAAACGGGCTATGCCGTGGCGCCTTTCACGAACTTCCTCGACGACCTGCTCGCGGGCCTTGTGGACCCTGGCGTGAGCTACACCTCGGAGTTGTTCCTTGCGAATCACATTCTCAATGACGGGCAATGGATCCGAGGGTCCGGCCATATTCTCAAGCTGCTCGCCAATGGCGATCCGCTGATCCAGGAAGCGCGCATCGTCGGGCTCGAGTTCGAAGTGGAGATCCTCATCTGCGTTCAAGTCGTCGGTTGAGTCATCGAGATGGACACGCACGGGAGCATCGGGATTCGCGACCCACGGTTGCCGCCTGATCTCAGTACACATCCCGCAAGTCCGTTGCGCTGGCGTTGGGAGTACCTCGAGCGCCAAGGTGGACCGCTGCTGCGCCACGGGCGCTTCTTCTGCGCCCTGGAGGAATCGACTCAGCCCGCTGCGATCATGGGCCATCCGCGGATCTCCGCGAGCGAAGCGCAAGCGCGTGTGGCGCAGTTGATTGAGTTGGTCGGCGTGCTCATGGGGCGCCTCGACGCCCGCGCCCGTGGCGCGCGCCCCTGCCTGGAACCTCGTTCAGCTCACTCGAAGTCAGTCGTTGCCGCGGTTCAGACCTGGTCTGGGATCCAACTCACTCTGCTCCAGGCCCACTACGGCGACAGCGATCGCCGCCTGGACCTCGCGGCGCTGGAGGAGGCCTTCCTGTACTTCGCCAGCGGCCGCCTGCGGGTGCCGGTCGTGGGCGTGCGCGGCATGGGTGAACCGGACAGCGCCTACTATTTCGCCTTCGCCGAGTTCGCCCTGCTGGCCGTGGAGCTCGGCATCGACGCGGACCTGTGGGAGGCTCAGCTGCCGCACCTGATCTGGACACAGGCCGTCTATGCGCACATGCAGCGGCCCATCGGCGCCGGGCCCCATCGATTTCACGACTACAGACCGCGCGGCAAGGAGCGCGTCTTCGATCCGGCGCTCGCAGATCTCGCGCGAGCGTCTGTGGCCAGCCTCAGGACACGCGACGAACTCGAAACCGCGCACACCGAGAGTTGCCGCAGGACCTTCGGGGACCTGCAGTAGTCCAGCTCGAGCTCAGGGCGCGATCCGATACGCCGACGCCGTCGGCTTGACCGCGCGCGCGAAGTGCAAGGGACGGCGCAGGCCGCCTGGACCCGGCGCGGGGCGCGCCTTGGCCAGCCACTCGCGGTAGACCTCCATGGACTTCTTGGTGTCCACGCAGACGTCGCCGTACTGGTCCTCCGCGAGGGCGCGGGTCACGGTCACGCGCTGGTGCCAGCAGTGCATGCCGCTGACCGGATCGGGCTGCACGGGGAACGTCAGGTTCTGGTGCACGCCGCCGTCGGTCCACCACACGCGCTTCGAGTCGGGATCGGCGGACGCGAAGGGCCGGATGTTCTCGATGCGCCGGAAGCGATAGCGTCCGTTGCCCTGGGCCTCGCGCACGGCTTTGAAGGTAGCCCACTCCGAACCCATGTCATCGAACAGTCGCCAGCGTCCCAAGTGGTGCGAACAGGCGACCACGCCCGGGCGCATGCCCTCCGTGACCCAGACCTTGTTGACGTAGTGGCCGATGCGCGTTGCGACGCGCACCAGTTCGCCAGTCTCGACGCCGATGCGCGCAGCGTCCACCGGATGGATCCAGACCGGGTTGGTGTTCGAGAGCTCGTAGAGCCACTTCGAATTGCCCGAGCGCGTGTGGATCAGCGTCGGCAGGCGGAAGGTCGGCACGAGCGGGTACTCGCCCTTCGCGACATCCATGTGCTTGCGATGGATATGGCTCTCGATGTACGCGGGCAGGGCGTACTCCCTCCAGCCCCAGTCGGCCATGGTCTGGGACCACAGTTCGAGTTTGCGCGACGGCGTGTGGAATCCGACGCGCGCCGCGCCCTGGGCCACGACGCCGATCGCGGCGCCAGCGCGCGCGACGGTTCCCTCGGAGTCTTCCTGGGCACCTTCAAGTTCCTTGGCCGAGAGCTTTTTCAGGTAGCTCTGGTAGGTGTCCTTCTCCACCAGGAACGCGCCGTGGCGGCGCATGTATTCCAGAGGCGACATTCCGTGCTTCTTCGCTTCCTCGGGCAGACCGGGCACGGAGTTTTCGAAGATCCAGCGGTAGTACTCGTCGACCGTAATGCGTTCGCCGGGTCGGTAGGGAGATTCGTAGTACTTGCGCACGCCGAGCGATCCGTCGGGATCGATCTTCCAGGAGAGCGCGATCCAGAATTCGTCCTCCTCCCAGACCTCGCCGGGATTGGAGTCGCGCGTCGACTCTTGCTTCTCGCCTTTGCGCTCCTTCGCCACGCGCAATACCGGCTGGCGGAAACTGATCCACTTCGCGGCGTGGGTCTCCTGGCTCATCAAGTCGTGGCGTTCTGCGCCAAGGCCCATGGGCAAGACGTAGTCCGCGTACTGAGCGGTCTCGCTCCAGGTTGGCGTCAGGGCCGCATGCAGTTCGATCTTCGCCTCGTCGCGCAGCACCTCTTCCCACAGCATCCCGTCGGGATTGGTCCAGACCGGGTTGTAGACGCGCGTGAAGTAGGCGGCGATCTTGCCGCGGCCTTCGGCCAAGAAGTGCGGCAGGAGGAACGACAACTCGTGGTGCGAGAGCGGCCACTCCTTCGGGTAGAGCAGTTCGCTCCACACGTTCTGCGGCGGGGGCTTGAGGAACGGCGGCGGGACGAATTTGTCCGAGGAATTGAGGTTCGTGCCGCCCTTCGCGGCCACGGAGCCCACCAGGACGCATAGAAATTCCAGGCAGCGCGCCACCTGCCAGCCGCCTTCGTTGCCCGAGGCGGCGTTGCGCCACACGTGCGACGCGAAGGCGCTGCCAGCGTGACCGATGGCGCGCGCCACCTCGCGGATCGTCGTGGCGTCGAGGCCGCATTCTTCCGCGGCCGCTTCCGGCGTCGCGTGGGCGTACTGACGCTTCAGGGCGTCGAGGAACGCGGCGAAAGTCGCCGGCGCCGTGGGCTCGACGTTGGTCAAGAACGAGCGCCAGTTGACCCACTGCTCGACGAAGGCCTTGTCGAACAGTCCCTCCTCGAGAATCACGTGGGCAAAGGCCAGCAGCATGAACGCTTCGGTGCCCGGGAAGGGCGCGAGCCACCAATCGGCCATGGAGGCCGTGTTCGACAGCCGCACGTCGACCACGGCGAGCTTCGCGCCCTTCATTTTCGCATCGATGATGCGCTGGGCGTGGGGATTGAAGTAGTGCCCGGTCTCCAGGTGCGAGGAGAGCAAGAGCATCATCCGCGAGTTCTCGTGATCCGGCGAAGGCCTGTCCGCACCGGTCCAAAGTGCGTAGCCCAACCGCGCCGCGCCCGAGCAAACATTGGTGTGGCTGTTGTGGCCGTCGACGCCCCAACTCTGCAGCACTCGATCCATGTAGCCGTCGTGGCCCGGACGGCCGACGTGGTACATGACTTCCGTGCGGCGGTCCTCGATCAAGGCCTTGCGGATCTTCGCCGCGAAGACATCGAGCACTTCGTCCCAGGTGGTGCGCTCGTACTTGCCCGAACCGCGCGGTCCCACGCGCTTCAGCGGGTAGAGGATGCGCTGGGGGTCCTCGATCTGATTCTTCGTCGCCGGCCCCTTGGCGCAATTTCGGCCGCGGGATCCGGGGTGGTGCGGGTTGCCCTCGAGTTTTTCGATCTTCCAGGTGGCCTGATCGACGTAGGCCACCAGTCCACAGGCGGCTTCGCAGTTGAAGCAGGTCGTCGGCACGAGCGTGTAGTGCCGCTCGACTTTTTTCGGCCAAGCCTGGGCGTCGTAGGCCATCCAATCGTCCCACTGCGCCATGGGCGGGAACGACGCGAGCGGCGTGACGCTCATCTCCAGCGGTTGTTTGGGCGTCATGAGAGCGGCGGGAGTTGGGCGGCGCGGACGTAGGCGTACTTGTAGAAGAACATGCCGGCGACGACTGCCAGTGCGATCAGCGCGCTAAGGGCCGGTGCGGCCGGCGCGATGTGCTGCAGGGCCGTGGCGGCGAGCAACACACCCGGAATCGCCGCTCCGAGCATCAATCCCCAGCGGAACGGACTCTTGATCGATCCCATGCGAACGATCGGCAGGAATCCGGCGGCCTGCCGCGCATTCAATGTCTCGTGCTTCGCTTTCAGCCCGAGTCCCATGAAAACTCCGTGGGCGGCGAGCGCGATGCCAACGAACAGCGCGAGATTTTCCGCAGGCGGCGCGAAGGGCAGGAACGCGACGCCGCCGCACAGCAGCGCCTGGACGAGCAAGTGGGGGAGCAGACTCTGCTCCTGCCACAGATCGCGACCCTCGCACTGGCGGAACAGGAATGCGGTGTAAATCGCCGCAGCGGCGCCGAGCACGACGTTGAGCGCACGCAGTGCGCCGGCCGCGCGGTCGAACTCGAACCAATGAGCCGCCAGAATCGCGGCGGTGACCGTGCTGAAGGCGATCAGGATCCAAGCGCCGCGCACGAGCCAACTCTTGGTGTTCGGTCGCGTCAGGAGCGTCAGGAACTTCAGCGGCCGGTGCAGGTCCTCAACCAGCAAAATCGTCGTCAGGGTCGTGAACACCAGGGCGAGGATCTCGGGCAGCCAGCGTTCGGCGAAGGTCCCGCGCTCGATCCCAAAATCCACAATGAACGGAGCGAGCATGGCCGCACCCGCCGCGACGCCCTTGGTCACCAGATACAGCGCCACGGGCCAGCCCCATTCGACCTTGTGGCCGACGTCGAGCACCGTGGTCAGGTCGGGAACCGTGGGAGCCGCCTCCTGGGGCCACTCCTCGACGCCCGCATCCGGGCGCTCGCTCCATATATAGGTGTTCTGGCGACCGGCGGCCCCCGGGACGAGCGACAGGGGCTCAACGCCCAGGTAGTGCACGTTGGGCCCCGTGTTCTGCTCGGGCCGGCGCACCAGGGTGACCTCCTCGGCCACCATCTTCGAGATGCGCGAGTTCGGGTCGTGCAGGTCGCCGACGATGATCGCCTGCTCCGGGCAGACGATCACGCAGGCGGGCTCGAGATTCTGCTCGATGCGGTGCGCGCAGAAGTGGCACTTCTCGACCGCGCCGGTGTCCTCGTTCAGGTAGATCGCGTCGAAGGGGCAGGCCTGCATGCAGGCGCGACAGCCGATGCACGCGTCGCGGTCGATGTCGACGATGCCGTCCTTGCGCTTTTCCAGTGCGTTGACCGGGCAGATCGTGACGCAGGGCGCCTTGGTGCAGTGGTTGCAGCGCAGGACGGCGAAGTGGCGCTTGACGCTGGGGAAGCGACCCTTTTCGGTGTACTTGACCCAGGTCCGGAAACTGCCGACCGGCACGCTGTTTTCGGACTTGCAGGCGACCGTGCAGGCGTGGCAGCCGATGCAGCGCCGATGGTCCATGAGGAACCCGTATTGCATGGGCGCACACTCTAGCGACCGAGAGAGTGGGCCACGCGCCCGAAGTACTGACGGGCTCGGATCCTGGGTGAAACTGCTCACCTATGATTGCGGGGCCCCGCGCCGCCAGCGCAGACCCCCGCAAGGACGCGACGAATCGTTGGTTCTTAGAACAGCGACGAATCGAGCAGGCGGTAAGCCAGCCGCGAAGACGTGACGGCGATATTGTTCATCCGGCGCGAGTGCAGCAGCGGGTCGCCGCCGCAGAACGGGCAATCGACCGGAGGCGTGTCGTCGCTCGCCGCGGGGCAGGCGTCATGGCCAGGGACGAAGCTCGCGGGCGCAACCGGGTCGGCGGCACGGGTGGCGCTGACCAGCAACAGGATGGAGCCCAGGGCAGCTGCGGCAATGAGGGTGCGTTTCATGACGTTCCTTCGGAGCGAGGTCGGACCGGCGAGCGCTCACCAAGATACGGCAGGATTCGGGCCGGACAAGGGAGCGGGGATGGATCGGCCAAATGCTGGCTGCAGCCCATGGCCGCGACCGCTTTCCCCGGCCCGAAATGGGCTCCAGAGTGCCGCCCGTGCTCCAGGCCCCTGTCCCGCCCGCTCACCTGGGGTCGATGGAATGGCTCGCCACGGTGCCCCCGCGCCCATCCACGATCTCGATTTTCAGCCGACCCGCGCCGTCCACGGAAAGGAGACCGAAGTTGAACCACCGCAGAGCCTCGTCGTAGCTCGCGGGCTTCTCTGGCGGTCCGTGGAAGAACAATCTGCGCGGCCGGAACGTGGGGTCGAGGTCCTGGCGCGGAAAGAGCCCGGCGCTGAGGGGGCCCGAAACGAACTCGCGCACATGAAAACCCGGCGCATCGGGAAACGGCGTGTATTCCACTCCAGTGGCGAAGTGCACATCGGTGGTCAGCCAAATCGTGTTGTCGATTCCGAGCACTCGCAGGGTCGCGAAGAGCAGGGCGAGCTCGCGCTCGTAGCCCGTGGCTGAGTCCGTATTGGCCCAACCGTCGCGGGCCTGGGCCGAGCCCGTGGGCACGGCGATCGGCACCGAGGAAATCACGATGCGCCAGGTGGCGTCGCTGGCGGCGAGCCCCTGTTCGAGCCAATCAAGTTGCTCGCGGCCCAGTTGAGTCTTCGGCTGCGGATTGTCGTCGCGCGCGCGATTCGGTTCGCGGTGGCTGCGGTTGTCGAGGAAGAACAACTCCAAGTGCTTCCCCCAGCGCACCGAACGATACAGCTGACCTCCGCTGCCGTCGGCGAGGGCGTTGTACTCACGGAACGCACGGAGGCCAAGGGGCATCAGGCGCTCCCCGCCTGCGAAAGGCTGACCGCTGCCCTTGTCCTCGCTGGGCGAAAAGTCGTTGACGACCTCGTGGTCGTCCCAGACGGCGAAGTAGGGCGTGCGCGCCAAGAGCGCCGCAAGTTGCGGGTCGGCGCGGTTGTAGCGCCAATGTGCGCGGTATGCGTCGATCGTCGTCGCGGGGCCAAAGTCCCCTGGAACCTGAGCGTTTCCGTAGAGCCCCTGGGGCGCGATGACTCCGTCGGCGTAGATCATGTCGCCCAAAC
This sequence comes from Planctomycetota bacterium, assembly GCA_947484275.1. Taxonomy (GTDB): domain Bacteria; phylum Planctomycetota; class UBA1135; order UBA1135; genus JADJQU01. The sequence goes on from CANKOY010000073.1 coordinate 9,284, forward strand.
CGATGAACAAATCCGGCTTGCGCTCGAGCACCCGCGGCAGGATCGCGAAGCCCAAGGCAGCGTCGCGTCCGACGTTTTGCCCGGCGAGGTCTCCGCCCCAGGCGAGGCGCACGGCGCGAGCATCCCCGCGCGCGGGGGCCGTGTTGAACCATGCGCGTCCCACGGAGCCCCCCGGTGCCAACGCCGCGCGCCGGTTGGGCGCGAACCAAACTCGCGCGGTGTAGCTGGTACCGGGCTCCAGTCCGTCGATCTCCACGGTTGCCGTGAAATCCGATTCGGCGAGAACCGCCGCGGCGCCGCTGGCAACGCGAGAATCGTCGTCGGCGAGCGCGATGGCGACGTGCATCCAACCGGGGCGATCGCCGCGGGCCCAGATTTTCGCGCCGGTTGAGCTCACCTCTCCCAGGAGGACGCCGTGGGTGGGCGGGTGGGTAACCGTGTCCTCGGTGCCCGTCGGCGTCGTGCACGCGAACAGCCCAAGAAACAGGCACAGAATGGGAGCGTTCGAAATCCAGCAGGTCATCGCGAGGATTCTATCCGCGGGCGAGGGCGGGACTTGGCGCGCTTTCCACGGAAGTGCCGGGGCGAGCGCGCACGTCGTTCCAAGCACCACGCACTCCCGAGAACTCGGGTAGATTCTTGTCCGCAGGTCCCTGTTCATGCCCGAACTCCCCGAAGTCGAAACCGTGGCGCGACTCCTGGCGCCGCGCGCCATCGGGCGCACGATCCTGGGAGTCGAGGTGCACTGGGAGCGCACCCTCGGAGGCTCGAGCGCGCGCGATTTCAAACGCGCGGTGATCGGAGCAAAAATCGTCGCGCTTCATCGGCGGGCGAAGTACCTGATCTTCGATCTGAGGCGTGACGAGCGGCCGGCGGGCCACCTCGTCGGACATCTGCGCATGAGCGGGCGCATGCACATCGAGCGCGCGGGCTTTGAGCCTGGGATTCACGCGCGGTTGGCGCTCGCGCTCGACGACGGGACGATTTTCCACTTCATCGACGTGCGCAAGTTTGGCCGCATCAGCTTTGAGGCTGACTTGCAGCGCGTTTTCCGCCGCCTGGGCGACGAGCCCCTGGAGAAATCGTTCACTGCGGAGCGTCTGCACGCATTGCTGCTATCGCGCAAGCGCCGCTTGAAACCGCTGTTGCTCGACCAGTCCGTGGTCGCTGGCCTGGGGAACATCTACGTCGACGAGTCGCTGCACCGCGCGCGGCTGCACCCATTGTCGAATTCAGGGAGCGTAGATTTGTCTGCGGCGCGCCGTCTGCACGCTGCGGTGCAAAAAATCCTGCGCGCGGCGATCGACGGCGAGGGGTCGAGCTTCGACACGTTCTATCGCACGCCCGAAGGAAAACCGGGGCGCTTCCAGGCGCGATTTCGGGTCTACGGCCGTGAGGGAAAGCCCTGTGGCCGCTGCAAGTCGCCGATCGTCAAGTTCACGGTGGGCCAGCGCGGCACGCACGTGTGCCCGACTTGCCAGCCCTACCGAGCTACTTTGAAACCGCGGCGGCGGAGCGCGCGCGCCAAAGCTCGTCGAGCGCGTTGAGATTCGGCCACTGCTCGGCGCACATGGCCAAGTACAGCGTCACGTCGTCGGGCGCAAACTTCTTGTCCAACTCCACGAGGGCCGCCTTGAGCTTTGCCGCATCGGGCGGATTGCCCTCGAGGTCTTCGATCATCCCGTTTTCGTGGCGCACGCCCGTGGCGTCGAGGAATCCCGTGACCAGGTCGCGGTGGTCCTTGAGCAGGTAAGTGCCGAAAATCTCGTAGGCCATCTCGGTGTTCGTGCGCGACACGAGCAACGCGCGCGCCTTCTTCGCGCGGATCGACATCGCCAGTTTGCGAATCGCCTGGGGCCGGAATTTCATGAGCTTGGCCACCTCGCCGTCGAGGGGACCGAATCCCTGTTGGGCCAGGGACTCGTAGATCACGAGGAAGCGCTCATCGCTGAGCACGCGCAGTTGGTCGAGCACTTGCATGGGGCGATAAGGATAGCGAGTGCTGTTACGGCCTGTGCGTTGCGCCGCGTGCCGGAGCCTGTGATTTCGTGATCGACGCCGGCGTTGCGCTCGGCGGATTCGGACCCGGGACCTTGCTCGGAGCCCCAGTGCCATGTCCGTTGGCTGCGGGACCGCCGACCTGTCCATGTCCGCTGCCCCCGTTTTCCTGGGGCGTCGAGTCTGCCTCGTCGCGGTCGCGCGTCAGGTACGTATACGAAGCCAGGCCCGCCTCGTAGCGCCGCTGCAGGAGCGCGGACTCTTCGAAGGTCATGCGGCCTTCCTCCAGGCTGCGCTCGATGTGACGGCGCAGGCGGGTCAGGACGTCTTGTTCGAAGTACTCGACGTAGGAGAGCACCTCCTCGGTGCGGTCGCCGCGTACGACGTGGCTGATGCGCGGCCGGCCTTGGTCGTCGAGGTCCACGTGCACGATGTTCGGATCGCCGAACAGGTTGTGCATGTCGCCCAGGATTTCCTGGTAGGCGCCCACGAGGAAGAAACCCAGGTAGTAGGGCTCGTTCGGCCGCAGCGCGTGCAACTCGAGCGTGCGCTTGACGTCCCGCAGGTCGATGAAGCGATCAATCTTCCCGTCGGAGTCGCACGTAATGTCGGCGAGCACCGCGTGACGTGTGGGTTGCTCGTTCAGGCGGTGCAGCGGCAGGACCGGGAACAACTGGTTGATCGCCCAGGAGTCCGGAAGCGACTGGAACAGCGAGAAATTGAGGAAATACGTGTCCGCCATGTCGCGCTCGAGATTGGCGAGGTCGTCGGGCACGTAAGGCAGCGAGCGAATCACGCGCAGGATCTTCTGGCAGGTGCGCCAGAAGTTCTCTTCGACGCGCGCGCGCTCCTTCAACGTCAACTGGCCCACGTTGAACAGCACCATACCCTCGTCGCGAACCTGCAGGGCGTCGTGGTAGGACTCCTGGAAGTTCTTCGCGCTGACCGTGTCGCAGATGCTGGCCGAGTTTTGGATCAACTCGTGCTCGTCCGGCCGCGCAGGATCGTGGGGGCCCCCATGGCCGAAGTCGGTCACGCCGAGCACCTCGGTCACGAGCACCGCGTGGTGCGCCGTCAGGGCGCGCCCGGATTCGGTGACGATCGCGGGCTCGGGGATTTGCGCCTCGCGGCAGGCAACCGACAGGTGGTAGACGACGTCGCGCGCGTACTCGGTCAGCGAGTAGTTCATCGACGACTCGAAGTTCGTGCTCGAGCCGTCGTAATCGACGCCCAGACCGCCACCGACGTCCATGAACTTGATGTTCGCGCCCATGGCGTTCAGGTCGATCAACGTGCGCGTCGCTTCGCGCAGGGCGTTCTTCACGGCGCGGATGTCCGTGACCTGGCTGCCGATGTGGAAGTGCAGCAGTTCGAGGCAGTCGAGCTTGCCCTGCTCCTTGAGCACCTCGACGACTTCGACGATTTGGCGCGTATTCAGGCCGAATTTCGAGCGATCACCCGCCGAGTCCGACCAGCGTCCCGAGCCGCGACCGCCGAGCTTCGAGCGCACGCCGATGGCAGGCTTGATACCCAAGCGCTCGCTGACGAGCAGGATTGTCGCCAGTTCGCTGAACTTCTCGACCACGATGACCGGGTAGATGCCGAGCTTCGACGAGAGCAGCGCGGTCTCGATGTAGTTCTCGTCCTTGTAGCCATTGCACAGGAGCAGCGACCCGCCGTCCGCCTGGAGTGCGATCGCCGCGAGAAGTTCGGGCTTGGAGCCGACCTCGAGTCCCGTGCCGTGCTTGCGACCTTCCTCGAGCAATGCCTCGACTACGTGCCGCTGCTGGTTGACCTTGATCGGGAACACACCGCGGTAGGCGCCCTTGTAGTCGAACTCTGCACGCGCGGCATTGAAGGCGTTGTTGAGCTCGCGCACGCGCGCCCGCAGGATGCCGTCGAAGCGCATCAGGATCGGCGTCTGGATTCCTCGCCGCAGGATTTGGCCGAGCAACTGATAGATGTCAATCGCCGGCTTGCTGGGGCGGTCGGGGCCCTCGGGTGTGGCCTCGACATTTCCCTCTGAGTTGATCCGGAAGTATCCACGGCCCCAGTTGGGCACGTTGTAGAGAGCTTCGCCGTCGACGTGAGTCCAGGGTGTCATCGTTCGTAGGACTGTGGCAGCGCCGATCGAGCGCGCCGTGGGAGGAAGGAATCCGCTGGCGAGAAGTCTCCCAGACTGGCCGCACAGTATATCGACGCTGCCTCGGACGCATAGACGGCGGTTGGCGAGCCGCGGGGCGGAGCGGGACCGCGCGGGATCGCACCCGAAGATCTGTCAGCCGCCTCCGGCCCACCCAGGAGCCGGAAGGGAGCATCCCCGACTCCTCCAGGCGTGCTGCGGTGGAGCAGCAATGCGCGTGGACATTCATGCTCGTCAGCAGTGCGAGTCGCAGGACCGTGCTCCTACCGTAGGCGTCTGAGAAGCGACGCACGCAAGCAACCGGAGTCGTGACTGCGCCTCCGTTGGCCGCGGAACCATGTCGAGGGCAGTTGCGACTGCTCGCCCTATTTGACTTTGAAATCGATGTCGAGTCGGATTCTGTACGGGTCCTCAGCGGCGTTTGCGTCAGACGTCAGTGCCCACAACTTGATCGATAGATTGTCGGCAATGAAGTACTGGCATCCAAAGATGACTCCCGCCATGCCATTGCCGGTACCCGTTCCTGGAATCGGAGTATCGTCTTGCGCCACGGGAGAATACACGCAGTTCGCATCAAGGTCGTACCAGACAGCGAACGCGTTGAAGTCGGATTGCCTGCCCGCCTTCCCCAACTGGAAACCGAGAGCAATGCCTGAGCTCTCGCGGTCGTCGTCGACCACGTTCTCCATGACCTGAATGAAGCCGGAAGTTCGACCTAGGGGCCCACCTTCGAAGGTCGTGGCCACAACCCCCTCGAGGATCCCAAAGTCACCGGCAACGTCTGTGTTTCCTTGATTGACGAGCACGGCGGTCCCGGCATTCAAACTTGACCAGTGGCTGTAGGCACAAGACATCTGCAACTTCCAATCCGCTGCAGGTTTCAGGGCGAGATTGCCTTGAATTCCCGTCATGGAAGGGTCGCTGTCACCTCCGTTCTCGACGGCAATGTACTCAACCGCGCGCAGGTCGAAGCTCGTCGTGGAGTTTGCTGGCTGAGCCGTCCAAATCGCGGCCAGTCCCGAAGGACTCACATCGGCGTCCCATTGGAGCTCTCCGAACACCGTCGGTGTCGTGAACGCATGGCCAAACTTGCCGGCGCGCAGATCGAGAGACTCGCGGGGTTTCCAGTTCAGGTAAAACCTATCCAGAACGAGGTCGGCACCGCTGAATCCTTCCGATCCGTCGCCAAAATCCCAGTGGGGATTGTTCGCGTCTCCGCCGGGAGCTGCTGTGGAGACTCGCATCTCGGCGCGCACTTCCTCGGTCACGTTGTAAAGCGCACCAGCGCGAAACCGCATTCTTCCGCGATGGCGATCTTCACCGTTGGTCTGGTCGTACGTGCTCTCTTCCCGAATCCTGCCGTCAGCGGAAAGTGAGAGTCGGTTCCAGATCGAGTCGGTGACTGCGCTGAGCTCCACCGCCGAAGCCGGTGCTGGCGCCAGTGCTTCAGGTGCGCGAGTCCGCTCACCCGCAAGCTCGGTCGCGGCTGCGGTGCTCCCGGAGCTCACGTCGTGCGGGGCAGTCAGACCCGAGGCGCCGTTCGGTTGGATCTGGTGAAACTCGATGCGACGGGTGAGTTGCGGCTTCAACTCACCGTCGGGCAGCACCCGGGCCTCGATGCCATCCAACTCTGCATAGCCAATCACCATCGTGTTGACTCGCCCGCCAGACTGACGCGGGTTCAGGAGAAACTCGCGACCCTCATTCAGCCACAGCCGCCTCTCGGTCAAGCCGGTGAACCAGCGTTGGGGGCCAAATCCACCAACCGCATCCGCCTCCACGATGTCAGCGGGGACCCAGCCGTACCCGGGCAGGAAGTACTCAACCCAACAGCGGTAGCCGGGATCAACTTCCTTGTGTTCGTTTTTTTCCTGCAGCCGGTACCCCATCTGCAAGCGTGTCGGGACTCCGCGTGCGCGAGCCAACGCGATGAAAAGCGAATGGAGATCCGTGCAGCATCCACCTCCGTTGATCATGCAATTGTCTGCATCTCCCACGCCACAGGTTGGCTTCGAAGGGTCCTTCGAGTAGTGGTCGGCGTTCGCCGCGACGTAGTCGAGCAGGAGTCGCGCCTGCACAGCGGGATTGGTTTCGACGCCGCACACTTTGTCGGCCGTTTGTTGAATCGCCGATGTCACCACCATGTGAGGCGCATCCAGCCGAAGCTCGTCGGCGAAGGCCACCCTGTGAGCACTTGAAATCAGGCCCACTCGCGATGAGTCGACCTGGATGTGGACGGGTTCGCGCCGCAGAGTGAATTCGACCACCGCTTCGAGCGACGTCGTCTGTGGGTTGGATGCCTCGAGATACAGGAATTGGTTGCCGTGTTCGGGCTCGCGCGCGATTCGCCACGCTCCCGGTGACTCCACGACCTTGAAGTCGAGCACATTCTGGTAGCTGCCATCTCCGGGAATCGAAATCCACCACCGCACCTGCTTTGTGCCGATCGGAATCTCATCGAGCTTGACGGTCTGCCGCACGTGGAAAGTCCGAACCGCAGACTCTTCAG
>CANKOY010000074.1 GCA_947484275.1 Planctomycetota bacterium
CGCAAGAATAAGTTGGCCATTTCGCCGAGCCATCGTCGCTGCTGGCAAGGCGCACCGACGCAGGCAACCTCGATGGTTTCCGAGGAGGTGCAACGCAGCCAGCGGCGGCGAGGGCCGGCGAAATGGTCAAGTTATTCTTGCGCGGGCCCCTAGGGCCTCCCGCACTGGGGCCCCGGTTCTGTGTCGGCTGCCTGCCCCGTTTCGGACGGGGGAGATGCCCCGGCCAGGGGCCCAGCGCTGCCCTGGTGCAGATTTTGCGCCCCTTAGACGCTGCACGGGGCCGGGAGACTCAGGCTCGCATCGATTCCGACCGATCTTGATCCTGTGGATGGATCGACGAAATCCTGGGCAGCGCGCTGCCTGGTCTGGATCGCGGCCCGGCTCAGGCTGGGAACGCCGTCGACGTCCTTCTGCGCTGCCCGGGCGCGAAACGTAGTTCCCCCGAACGAGAGTCTCAGGCCGTGACGATGAGCCGCGGCGAGACGCCGGCACCGGTGCGACATCCGGGTGAACCCGGCAATCCGCGCTGCGAGTCAGCCAAGGACTCGGTTGCGGAAATGCTTGCAAGCGGGCGCACGCTGGCTGACCACCCCGAGCTGCGAGATCACCTGCATGCCTGCGAGGACTGCAATTCGATCTATCGCGAGTTGCTGCTCGAGGGCACGCGCATGCGCCGGAGCCTGCTCGGCCTGGAGTCGCAGTCCAGTGCAGGATCTCAGGGAACTTCACGACTGCGCCGACCTCTGCTTTCACCGCTGGCCATCGCTCGGGCGGGATTCAGTTCCACGAGCCGCGGGAAAGCGAGCTGGGTCATCATGATCGCCGTCGTCTTCTACGCCGTCGTGCGCCTGACGCCGGAGCCCACTGGAGCGGCGCGCGTGGGGCTCACGGCACTGCAGGGCAGCGTCATTTCCAACGTCGAGGCTCTCGCCGTGGGCGAACCCGAACGCGAATTGCAGCGCGGAGACTTCGTGCGCACTCCGGAAGGAGCCCGCGCCAGTCTCAGCTTTGGCAAGACCCTGGTGGAACTTGCACCCTCGAGCATCGTCCAGATCGAAGAGCCTTCGACGCGACGCCTGCGTTTCGAGTCGGGAGCATTCACGTGCACGGGTCCGTTGACTGTCACCAGCCTGTTCGGAATCGTGGAGGTCGATAGCGGCGCCAAGCTGTGGATCGGTCCGGCTGGACTGTTCGTTGAATCCAGAGAGGGTCGTGTGCGCGCCATCGACTCCAGCGGCGAGCGCGATTTGCCTCCGCGCGCCGGCGGGCAACTGGCCCTGGCTCGCTAGCGAACTTCGCTCAAGCGCTGCCCAGCGGCGCGGCTTGCGGGTGGATGTGTGCGTCCGCGCGCGGACTCTCGATCCTGCGCTCCGCGGCCAAGGCACCGATTCCGACCTACAACGGGCCCGAATTCACTCCGCGTGGCGCCGTGACCACGCGAGCGCCAAGGAGCACTGGATCGTGCGAGAGCACCACCTGGGAGCCGCAGCCAAGGCGCCTTTGTCGGTGTGCTTGCGGTACGGGACACTAGAGTGCCCAGTCCATGCTCGCAGCCCAGGAGTCGTTGCAACTTGAACCGCGCCGCCACAGCGGCCTGCGCCTGTGGGCCTTTCGCGCCGCGGAGCGCGCTGCTTCGGCGCTCGGTGGACGTGCGCTCTACTGTCGGGGCTTTCTCGGGCCAAGACGCCTGGGGTTGCGCCGCGAAAATTTGCCGGTGGCAGAACTCCCGCGCGGCCTGGAGAACTTCTGCATCGTGCAGTTGTCAGATTTCCATGCGGGAGCATTGTTCGGCGCGGGCAGCCTGGAGTTCGCGGTGGAGCTTGCGAACCGCGAGCGCCCGGACCTTGTCGTGCTCACCGGCGACTACATCACCCACAACTGGAGCGAAGCGCTGGCTCTCCAGGGCGACCTGGCGCGCCTGCGCGCGCGGTTGGGAGTTTTCGCGGTGTTTGGAAACCACGACTACCGCGGTCGCTCCGAGAACAAGATCGCGACCGCCTTCGCAGCCCAGGGCATTCGCTTCCTGCGCGATCAGGGCGTGCGCTTCGACACCGGTGCTGGGGCCGTAACCCTGTACGGCATCGAGGACTTGGAGGAAGCGCGCGCTGTGGATCTCGCCGCGGCCCGCGTTGCGGTCCAGCCTGGTGATGTGGAGCTCGTTTTGTGCCACAACCCGCGCGGTGCACCGAAACTGGCTCGTCCGGGGGTTGCCGCCATTTTCTGCGGCCACACCCACGGTTCCCAGATGGATTTGCCCTGGCTCAGGCGACTTGGGCCCCCTCACCCCGGAGCTAGGATTCACCTCGGCGCGACGCGTGTGGTCGTCAGCCGCGGCCTTGGGGTCGTCGGGTTTCCCTTGCGAGTCGGAGCGCCTGCGGAAATTGTCGTCGCGCGATTGCAGCGCCCCGAGGCGCTAGGTTCTCCATGCACGGCGGATTGAGCCTTCGCAATGGCGTCCTGTACGTCGGGCGTCACGCCGAGACGGCCCACGTGCGCGCGTACGACCTCGACGGGCGAGCGCTGCATCCGGGGTTTTCGTTTCGCGCCGAGGACGGTGGGGCTGGCGCGCGCGTCAGCGGCCTGGCTGTCGATCGCGATCACACACTTTGGGTTGCCGATAGTGCGGCCGGTCGTGTGCGCGCCTTCAGTGTGTTTGGCCGCGAGGTGCTCGCTTTCGCGCACTTGCGAGGAGCACCGCCCAACGACACGCGCGATGGCGAGGACCGCCGCGGCGACCTGGGGCAGATCAGCGACATCGCCGTGGTGGAGGACGAGGATGAAGATCGGCTCCTCGCAACTTGCGGTGGGCAGCGCCGCCACGGACTGTCCCTGGCGCGCATGGACGGCTCGTGGATCGCTGCACTGCGCTCCGAGGGCAATCCCCTGAGCACGTTCCGCGGGCTGTCCCGCGCTGCATCCCACGGTCGTTGGGTTTGGGCCTGCGAGGCCGGAGCCGGCCGCGTGCAGGTTTTTCGCGACGGCGAATTCCACTTTCATTTCAGCGTGCCCTCCAACTCAGGCCAGCGCTTCGCGCCTATGGCCGCCGCTTCGCTCTCCGACGGTCGCTGGGTGCTGGCCGTGGGCGGTGTCGAATCTGCGCTCTTGATCGTGGACGGGGCCGGTCGCCTTGTGCGCGTCCTGGCAGGGATGGGGGCGGACACAGGTGAGGTCCATTCCCCGGAGGACGTCGCGGTCGAGCAGGGGCGCGATCTCGCTCACACGCGGGTGTGCGTCCTCGACCGCGAAGCCGAGCGAGTGCAGGTGTTTACCGTCGAGGGCCGCTGCCACGGCGCCCTTGATTCCCTGCCGGGCGAGGCGCTCTAGCAGCCCGTTGAAAAAGTCCCGTCGCGAGGCGAGGCGATCTTCGTCGTGGCTAGGAACGCGACGGAGGGACGGCGGAGGCGGCCTTCCTGGCCGCTGAGCACGGCCCGACGAGCGTGACGACGCCACGGCGAAGAGCGCGAAGCCGCAGCAGGGCACTTTTTCAACGGGCTGCTAGGAGCCCGGCGACTTAGTCGCCGTCGCAAGGCACAGATCGAGCAGCCGAGTAGGATTTTTTTTCATCGTGGGGCTGGCGCCCTACGTTAGGCCCGAATAGCCCCGTAGCTGGCAGCCGCACGCTACCCAGGAGCGGCTCGGCTGCAGGGGAACGGACGCCTTTCCTGACCGTCTGCCCCTCGAACCGCGCCGGCAGCAGGCCTAGGGGGGCCAATCCCCAGGGACGCCGTTCGCCAGACCCCCTGGTTCCGGCAGTACCCCGTTCACCCGCCGATCCGGGTTCCGTCCAATCCGATCCCGCCCGTCCTAGGGCAAAAATAGCGAGTAGGGTTTCCTGAGGGGATACCTGATTCGCTGGACGGAACAAACCGGTTCGCCTAGCTGTCCTACTGAATTGATGCACACCTTGATCGCACTCTTTTTCCTCGAACTGCTGCGGGCTGCCTTTGGAGGCGCCTGGACTGCCGCCAGCAGCTACTGGACCCCCGCCCCGGAGCAGTTGCCACTGGAGCAGGAGCTCGCGCCTGAACCGCCGGCGCTCGAAGACCCGCTTCTGAATGCCGTTCCAGGAGCAACGATTTTCCGCGGGGGCTTCTACTCCCAGGAGCCGTCGGGCGGCCCAGTCGGTCAAAACGTCAAAGGATCGGTCCTGGGCACGGAGGAGAGCGAACTGCCGGCATTCCTGGCGGCTCTGCAAGCCACGGGCGTGGGGGTCCTCCCCGGAGAAGTCCTGAGCTTCGACCCCCAGACCAACGCACCCAAATCTTGGGGCAACGCTTCCGCCGCGGGCGCTGGCTCCACCAGCCTGCCGGGGACGCGCTACAAGCTGCGCCAGTACACCCTGGTTCCGCCCACTCCGTTCCTCGAGCCATTCACCCTCATGGTGCCGAGCCCGCTGCCCGCGAGTGCAGCCCCCTTGCTTGTGATCTTTCACAAGTTCGGTTCGTCGAACCTCGACGTGCTTCAGAACACCGACTACGTGCGCCAATGCGCCCAGCGTGGCTGGTTCCTGGTCTGCCCCCTGGGTGGATCGAAGAAGCACTTTGGCTCCCTCGAGAGTCAGATCAACACTGAGGCCGTGCTCGACTGGATGCTCGCGAATGCCTCCCTGCGCATCGATCGCGAGCGGATTTACGCCATCGGTTTCTCAATGGGTGGAGGCGCTGCGCTCAACTATGCCGCGCGTCACCGCGATCCCGCCCACGCGATTATCGCGGCCATGGTCAATCACTCAGGGAACACGGACCTGAACCACACCTACTACCACGACGCTCCGGTTGGCTTCCTGTTCGATTTCTGGTTCGGCGATGGAAGCGTCGGCTCGGCGGATGCCTGGAAAATGACGCGATCCTCGTCCTTGAATTTCGATCCCGTGACTTTGGCGATCGACACCGCAAGCGATCAGGTGCGCAACCTGGGCTCGACGCCGATTCGCACCTTCCAGGCCTCGGACGATCTTGTGCCGTACCTCCCGCAGCAAAACGAGCGGCTAGACGAGCACATGCGCACGAATCTCGGGCGAGTGGTGGGGAACGATTACAGCTACACCGTCGTTCCTTACACGGGTCACCGCTGGGACATGGTCGATGCCTCGGATGCCTGTGATTGGCTCGGACAGTTCACCCTGACGACGCCGATGACGGGACGGACGCTCGCGGATTCGGACGGCGTGTTCGAACACTTCTTCGTCCAGCAAACCACCGCGGGGGCATTCACCTCCTTCGACTGGGCAGTGATGGCGCATACCAATGGACTGCGCATCTCCGCGACGTCGAACCTCAAGCGCTTGACGATCGACCCCATCGCGAGCGGCCTCAGCACTGCCGGAGACCTGACCGTTCACATGAGCGGCGCCGCGGAACTTGCGCTCGCTAGCTGGCCGCACCCGCCGAGCGCCGTTACCCGTGACGGCGTCCCGGAGTTCGGTTGGAGCTACATCGCCCCGTCGCGCGATCTCGTGTTGTTCGAGGCCGACGGCGCGCCGCACGTCTGGGTCGTCACACCCTGATCGCTGTCGTCGCTGGCGAGTGCTAGGACCGGCGGCCTACCCGAAAAAGGGGGCCGCTGATCCTTGCCGATCAGCGGCCCGAGGGAGAGAAGAGGCTCCATCAAGCTTCCCGGGTGAAGGCACCGCTCGCATGAGCACCAACACCTCCCGATGGATCCTCGCCTGTGATCATGGCAAGCCACGATCACGCTGAAAGCGTAATCCCACCAGTGGAGTGGCACAGGACTATTCCTGAATCTGCCCGTTGTGAATCGGGGCGCAGGCCAGGGCCCCTAATTTCTCTGAACGAACCGTTATGGATCGTCAGCTTGGGGCGCGACTTCAATGCGGAATCTGGGCTCGAACGCGTACCCACCAAATCCCTGGACCCTCGTCTGCGGCCTACCCGCGCATGACGTTGACGGAGGCCGGCCCGGGCGCCTTCGAGCTCGGATCCGTACCCCGGAGGGAACTGCAGCACTGGCCGCGCGAGCCGACGGTATTCTCGTCGCAGCCGATGGCACTCAGCGAACAGTTCACCGGCTTGGTCTGCGCGACGGTTGAGGGTGATCCACACCTTTGGCAAGCAACGCGACATCCGGGGATTTCCTGGCGCCCGCTGCACGTGGACCCCGATTCGCGCGCTGGCGACGCGACCGTCTTGATCCGCATGGAGCCCGGGTCGTCCTATCCCGAGCACGAACACCTCGGGGTCGAGGAGGTCCTGATTCTCGCAGGTGGCTACCGCGATGCTGACGGCGAGCACCGGGCGGGGAGCTACCTGCGCTATCCCGAGGGCAGCCGGCACGCGCCCGTGGCGCTCGGCGACCCGCGCGCCAATATTGGAGTCGGGAATCCTGCCTGTGTGCTTTTTGCCGTGGCCCACGGCGGTGTCCGATTGACCACAACGGAGAGCATCTGAGATGCGCGACGAACTGTACTTCGACTACAACGCCTCGACTCCGATCGACGAACTCGTGCTCGAGGAAGCACTGGCGTGGATGCGCGGGGGCCACGGCAACGCGTCGTCGCCCCATCCGGAAGGAGTGCGCGCGGCGGGGGCCATTCAGCAGGCCCGCGAACGCGTGGCCACGGGATTGAACGCCAAGGCGTCGGAGATCTTCTTCACTTCGGGCGGCACCGAGTCCAACAACTGGGCATTGCAGGGCAGTGCGCGCGGATTGCGGAGCGGGCATATCGTCAGCACGGCGATCGAACACAAGTCCGTACTGAGCACACTGAAGGAACTGGAGCGGCAGGGGATCGAATGCAGTCTTGTTGCCCCGGACTCCAGTGGCGCGGTGCGCGCGGAGGACATCGCCAGTGCCCTGCGCAAGGACACGCTGCTCGTGTCGGTCATGGCGGCCAACAACGAAACCGGTGTGCTTCAGCCCGTGGAGGCCATCGCCGCGCTGTGTCGGAGCCGCGGCGTGCGCTTTCATGTCGATGCAGTTGCAGCCCTCGGAAAGCACGAACTAGACGTGGGAGCGATCGGCTGTGATCTGCTTTCGCTTTCGAGCCACAAGCTGTACTCACCGAAGGGATCGGGCGTGTTGTTCGTGCGCGACGGAACGGCGTTGCAGCCCTTGATCTTTGGCTGTGGTCAGCAAGGTGGCATGCGTGGTGGAACTGAGAACACCGCCGGCGCCGTCGCCTTCGGCCGCGCCTTCGAACGCCTGCGCGAGGGCGCCTTCGGCTCGCCAGCGAAGTTCGTCGGCCTGCGCGAGCAATTGTTCGGGCGCCTGAAGGAGAAATTCCCCGGACTCGAACGCAACGGCAGTGGCCCCTGTCTCTCCAATACACTCAACGTGGCCTTCCCCGGCGCCGACGCGCCGCAACTTGTCGCGAGCCTCGGGGCGCGCGGTTTCAGCGTCTCGGCTGGCGCTGCGGCCTCCTGCGGCACCATGAGCCACGTTCTGGCGGCCATGGGCATCAGCGAGCGCCGCGCCCGGGCGAGCTTGCGCCTCAGTCTTGGAGCGCACTCCACCCTCGCGGGCATCACGAAGCTCGCGGAGGCCCTGGAGGCTTCGCTGCCCGTTTCGCAGATCGCGCATTCGCGCTAGGCTTCAGTCGGATCGGCCCCATGCATCCCCCTCATCTCGCGCAACTGTGCAAGGACCTGGCGCTGGAGTTCCGGCGCGATCCCCGCGGGGGTCGCGTCGCGAGTCTGCTGTCTGCCTACGCCAGCGCCCACGACGACTGGCGCGCTTGGGCGATGTTTGAGAGCGACCGCTACACGCGCAACCTCGTGCAAAAAGAGGAGCAATTCGAACTCCTGCTCCTGTGCTGGGGCGCGGCGCACAGGAGTCCGATCCACAACCACGAGGGGCAGCGCTGCTGGATGGCGGTGCTCGAGGGGCAGATTTCGGAGACCCTGTTCGAGGCTCCCCGGGACGATCACGCCCTGGGAGAGCCCCTGGTCCAGGGAACTTCGCGCAACTTCCGACCCAGCCAAGTGGCCTTCATTACGGACGAAGTCGCGCTGCACGAAATTTCCGCCGCTGGCGGGGCACCGGCTGTCAGTTTGCACCTCTACTCGCGGCCCTTTTCGACCTGTCAGGTCTACGACCGGGAGACTGGCCGCATTGCCGTGCGGCAACTGGGCTACCACTCCGTGCGCGGCGAGCGCGCCGTGAGCTCAGCCAATCCCAGGTCCTGAAACAGGCCGAGGAGCGCCGCACCCATCGCGACGCTCCCCGGTTCTCTCCGACGCAATCCCCTCCGGACTCGCCGCTTAGGAAATGGATATGGCGACCATTCCGCTCGCGGCGATTCGCAAGAGCCGGCCGGTCTGGTGAACCCGGCTGCGTCCCCAGGGGACAAAACGGATTTCCACGGCGCGCGGGCCCGCAATTCCTGGAAATCTCGCGCCAACTCGAGGATCCCGATGACTTCCCGGGCTCGGTTCACAGGGCGCGGGACGCTGCGGGTCTTGCCGCCTCCTGCGCGGGGGGCTAAAGTCCCCGCCCCTCGGGTCTCAAAAGGACCCGAATCGCAGCGGTGTAGCTCAGTTGGTTAGAGCAACGGCTTCATAAGCCGTGTGTCGTCGGTTCGAGTCCGACCACCGCTACCACCTGACCTGCCTACGGCCATGAGGCAGTCGGAACTCCCTCGGACGGGCTGCTAGCTCAGAAAGAGCATCTCTCGGTACTTCGGCAGCGGCCAGAGATCGTCGGCAATCTGTCCCTCGAGGAGATCCGCCTGGGAGCGCAACTCGGCCATGGCGGGCATCACCTGGTCGCGAAAGATCGCCGCGTGACCTTCGGGCGTCCCATGGTGGCCTTCCGCCAGAGCGCGTGCCTGTTCGAGTTGGTCCAGGGCCCGCTTGAGGGCGTTGATCGATTTCGAAACCAGTTCCAGGCACTCGATCTGGGCCTTCAAATCGAGCCGCGGCAGGATCTGCTGCGCCGACTGGATCGAGCGCGCCAACTTCTCCTGGTGGGCGAACGCGGCCGGAAGGACCATTGTCGCAGCCAAGCTCTTTGCGGACTGGGCTTCAACGTTCAGGCGGTGTGTGTACGTGTGGAACGCCACGTTCGAGCGCGAGTTCGTTTCTCTGGGCGTGAACACCGCGTACTTCTCGAACAACTTGACGTTCTTGTCGGCCGCGAAGCGTGCCAATGCCGAGGGCGTGTCGCGCAGATTCAGCAATCCGCGCCGTTCCGCCTCATTGACCCACTCCTCGGAGTAGTTGTCGCCGTTGAAAAGGATGCGCTGGTGGCTCGTCAGCAGTTCCTTGATCAGCCCATCGATCACTTCGCGTCGATCGCCTGCTCCCGCGCGCTTTTCGATCTCGCAGGCAAGGTGGTCCAGGGATTCGGCGACGATCGTGTTGAGCAGCGTGTTCGGATGGGCCACGGCCTGGCTCGAGCCCACAGCGCGGAATTCGAATTTGTTGCCGGTGAATGCAAAGGGCGACGTGCGATTGCGGTCGGATTGATCACGCGGCAAAGGCGGCAGTGTGGTGACGCCTAGCTGCATTTTCTCGGCGCCTTTCTTGGCCGGAGCCGTGCCGTCGATCAGGGCCCGAATGATGTTCTCGAGCTGCGAACCGACGTAGATGGAGATGATCGCCGGCGGGGCTTCGTTCGCGCCGAGGCGATGGTCATTGCCCGCGTGGGCCACCGAGGCCCGCAGCAGGTCCTGGTGCAGATCCACGGCGCGGATGATCGCCGCGAGAAACACCATGAACTTGAGGTTTTCGCGCGGGGTGTGGCCCGGTTCCAACAGGTTGTTGCCGAGGTTGTCCGACATCGACCAGTTGTTGTGCTTGCCCGAGCCGTTGACGCCTGCGAAAGGCTTCTCGTGCAGCAGGCAAGCAAATCCGTGGCGCTCGGCCACGGACTTCATGACCTCCATCGTCAGCATGTTGTGGTCGGCTGCGACCGAGGCCTCCTCAAACACCGGCGCCAGTTCATACTGTCCCGGCGCAACTTCGTTGTGGCGCGTGCGCGCGGGGATGCCGAGGCGCCAGAGCTCCTGCTCGAGGTCCTGCATGTAGGCGATCACGCGCTCGCTGATCGTGCCGAAGTAGTGATCCTCGAGTTCCTGACCCTTGGGCGGACGTGCGCCCATCAGGGTGCGGCCCGTGGCCACCAGGTCGGGCCGCGCGTAGTAAAAGCGGCGATCGACAAGGAAGTACTCCTGCTCGCAACCCAGCGTCGTCACTACGCGGGTCACGTTGGATTCCCCGAGCAGGCGCAGCAGGCGTACGGCGTGTACAGAAAGGGCCTGGGTCGAGCGCAGCAGCGGCGTCTTCTGATCGAGGGCCTCGCCGGTCCACGAACAAAACGCGGTCGGAATGAACATGGTGGCGCCCCGCGCGGTCTTGCGCAGGAACGCCGGCGACGTGGGGTCCCAGGCGGTATAGCCGCGCGCTTCGAAGGTCGCGCGAATGCCCCCCGAGGGGAACGAACTCGCGTCGGGCTCGCCCTTGATCAGTTCCTTGCCCGAGAATTCCATCAGCCCGCGGCCGTCGGCGGTGGGGGTCAGGAATGAATCGTGCTTCTCAGCGGTCAGGCCCGTCATGGGCTGGAACCAGTGGGTGAAGTGCGATGCACCGTGCTCCAGAGCCCAGTCCTTCATCGCATTGGCAACGATGTCCGCAATTTCCGGATCGAGTTCCTCGCCCTTCTCGATCGTGCGCCTCAGGGCGCCGTAGACGGGCTTGGGCAGGCGCTGGCGTTGGACGCGGTCATTGAAGACGTGCGCGCCGAATTGTTCCGGCAACTGGATCGAGGCGACCGGCCGTTCTTCATGACGCGAGCGGCTCTCCGCAGCCATCATCTGGACCACGGACTTGCGATTGTGGGCACTCATTGGGGGAGCGAGGGGCTGTCGCCCGCCCCGGGCACACTGGAGCGGGCGATGGATTCGGTCGGCGGTGCATTCCCGGCGCAGCGTGCGCCGGAAGCATGGGTGGGAACGGTAACTGTGCGGGGGGGGCGGTACAACGGCGCGGCCGATCCGTCGCGCCCCGCAGGGTCCGGTTCGGCCGCGGGCGTTTTTTTTTTCTTGCACGATTGCGCTCCGGCGCGGAAAAAAAGGCGCTCCAAACTGAATCCAAGCCCCGCGCCGCCCCCCCCCCGATGCCGAGCCGACACCCGCAGCGGGCTGTCGCGCTCGAGCGCCTTCTCTCCTACATTGCCCGTCGCCCGTCGCCCGCCGCAACGCCTCCAAGGACGCCCCGATGCAGACACGCGAAGACCTGTTCTCCGATTCCACGCTCGCCCTCGACTTTGGCGCCGGTTCTGAGTCCAGCGCCGCTCACGACGGAGACTACGACTCCGACTTCGATTCCGATCTCGACGATGACGACGATGACGACGACGATGAGGATGAGGATGACGACGAGGATGAGGACGTCGACGACGATGAGGACGACGACGACGAGGATGAGGATGACGACGATGCCGACGACGACGATGAGGATGAGGATGACGACGGCGATGCCGACGAGTCCTAGGGGCCCGTCGCACTGATCCTCGGGTCGGGCAGTCTTCACTGGCCCGTGGTTCGCCACAGGCTGTCTCTGGGGCCGGCAGATCCCCTCCGAAACAGCCCCGCGGCGAAGCCCCGCGTACGCAGGTGCTGTTGGGTGAACGACCCTCCCATCACTGTGCAGCGCGGTGCAAGCCCCGACGGTCGCCGTTGGGACTTGGGCGCCGGGCTGCTAGAGTTGCGACGGATCGCTGGCCTGCCGAACGGATCGGTCGGATTCACGCGGTCGTGACTGGGGGCGGTGTCGGCTCACTTACCGGCACCTGAGAAGCACCCCTCGAACCTGATCCGGTTCGCACCGGCGTAGGAAAGTTCACGCGATGACTCAGGCCACTTCGAACGCTCCCGCCGAGACGGGCGAGCCCTTCTCCGCCGAGTTTCCGCGCTCGCACAAGATCTATCGCCGCGTGATCCACGGCGAGCATGAGTTGCGCGTGCCCGCGCGGCGCATCCACCTCGACGGGGCGCCCGGCACGCTGGATCTCTACGACACATCCGGTCCTTCAGGATTTCGGCCCGAGGACGGGCTTCCAGCCCTGCGCCAGCCATGGATCGCGCCGAGGCTCGCGCGCGGCGAAAAAAACCTCTCCCAGATGCACTTCGCGCGTCGTGGCATCATCACCGAGGAGATGGCCTTCGCCGCCGTGCGCGAAGGCATGAGCGCAGAGTTCGTGCGCTCAGAAATCGCCTCTGGCCGCGCAATCCTGCCGGCCAACATTCGTCACCCCGAGCTCGAGCCGATGCTCATCGGCCGCAACTTCAAGGTCAAGATCAACGCCAACATCGGCAACAGCGCCGTGGCGTCGTCGATCGCCGAGGAGGTCGAGAAGTTGCGCTGGTCCACGCTCTGGGGCGCGGACACCGTGATGGACCTGTCCACGGGCAAGCAGATCCACGAGACGCGCGAGTGGATCCTGCGCAATTCCGCCGTGCCCATCGGCACCGTGCCGATCTACCAGGCGCTCGAGAAGGTGAAGGGCAAGATCGAGAAGCTCGACATCGAGGTGTTCCTCGAGACGCTTGCCGAGCAAGCCGAACAAGGCGTGGACTACTTCACGATCCACGCCGGAGTGCTGCTGCGCTATGTGCCTCTGACGGCCGGTCGCATCACAGGCATCGTTTCCCGCGGAGGCTCGATCATGGCCAAGTGGTGTCTTGCGCACCACCGCGAGAACTTCCTGTACACCGAGTTCGAGCGCATCTGCGAGTTGATGAAGCGCTACGACGTCTCGTTCTCACTGGGCGATGGTCTGCGGCCAGGCTGCACGAGGGACGCCAACGATGCCGCGCAATTCGGCGAGTTGGAGACTCTGGGCGAGTTGACGCAGGTGGCTTGGAAGCACGACGTGCAAGTCATGATCGAAGGTCCGGGCCACGTGCCCCTGCACTTGATCCGCGAGAACATGGACCGGCAACTGAAGGTCTGCCACGAGGCGCCGTTCTACACACTCGGGCCGCTGACGACCGACATCGCGCCGGGCTACGATCACATCACATCGGGCATCGGCGCAGCGATCATCGGCAGCATGGGATGCGCGATGCTCTGCTACGTGACTCCCAAGGAGCACCTCGGCCTCCCGGACAAGGACGACGTCAAGCAAGGCGTGATCGCCTACAAAATCGCGGCCCACGCTGCCGATCTCGCCAAGGGCCTGCCTGGGGCGAGCGATCGTGACGACGCGCTGTCGCGGGCGCGCTTCGAGTTTCGCTGGGAGGATCAGTTCAACCTCGGGCTCGACCCGGTGACCGCGCGCGCCTACCACGATGCGACCCTGCCCCAGGATGGCGCGAAAACTGCGCACTTCTGTTCGATGTGCGGTCCGCAGTTCTGCTCGATGAAAATCACCGAGGACGTGCGCAAGTACGCCGCCGACAAGAAACTCAGCGCCGAGGCCGCACTGACCGCCGGATTGGCGGACAAGAGCGCGCAATTCGCGGCGGGCGGCGGCGAGCTTTACCGCGCTGCGATCGACTGAGGGCGCGGTCGATTCGCGCTGCCTATCGAGGGCCATGGCAAAAGCCTGGGCCCGCCCGGCTAGCTTGCGGCATGCTCTAGGCCTGGAGAGCGGCTTCGGCCGCCCCTTGCCACCATGGACAATCTGCTGGAAGAACTGGGGACCTGCGGTCTTGGACTGGGGTTCATCGCACGCGCACTGGAAACGCCCGAAAGCCCCGCCGTGCTCGATTCTCGCGGCTCGGCCCACAGCTACGGCGAATTGGCACTGCGCGCGTTGGCCCTGGCCCGCGTCATGGAGCGCACGTTCGCGAAGCTGGCGGAGGAGCCGCGCGTTGGGATCATCCTTCCGCCCTCAGTGGCCGGCGCCCTAGCCAACCTGGCCCTGGGCATGACGAGAAGGGCCAGCGTCAACCTGAACGCGTTGGCGGGTCCGGTCTCGTTGCGCGCGCAAATGGCCCAGGCCGGCCTCGCCCATGTGATCACCTCGAAGCAGATCTTCGGGGCCCTCGGCGGTACGGCTGTGTTCCAGGAACGCGCAGTGTTCATCGAAGATCTGCTGACCTCAGTGGGGGCGCCGGACCTGGACAGCGCTCGCAGGGTGATCCGATCCTCGCCGTCTGAAGTGCGCGGCCTGGCCGACGCGAGTGTCGACAGGACGCAGGCCGCGACGGTGCTGTTCTCCAGCGGCAGCACCGCGCGCGCGAAAGCGATCCAACTGAGCCACGCCAACGTGTTGTTCAACGCGCGCGCCGTTGCCGAGGCATTCGAGTTTGGCCCGGCGGACCGCCTGTTCGGTCTGCTGCCCTTCTTCCACAGCTTTGGCTACACGGTCACGCTTTGGACGCCGCTCGTCGCCGGTGGATCGGTTCTGTTTCACGACAATCCGCTCGACGCCCGCGCAGTGGGGGAATTGGCGCGCGAACATCGTCCCACGGTGTTGCTCGCGACGCCGGCCCTGTACCAGGCATGGATGCGGCGTGTGGAGCGCGAGCAGTTCGCCAGTGTTCGCGCTGCGGTCGTAGGGGCCCAGCGATTGCCCGAAACACTCGGTACGGCATGGTTCGAGCGCTATGGCACCGCGCTGTACGAAGGCTATGGATGCACGGAGCTCTCACCGGTCGTGTGCGCGAACTTGCCCGATCGCGACGGATTTGCGCGGCGACGTGCGGGGTCCGTGGGTCGTGCGCTTCACGGCGTCGAAGTCGAGGTGCGCGACCCGCTCACGGGTCAGGCCCTGCCCGCTGGCGTCGAAGGCGACCTGTGGGTGCGCGGCGACGGAGTCATGCTCGGGTACCTCGACGATCCGGAGGCGACGAAATCAGCGTTGGTCGAAGGCTGGTACGACACCCAAGATGTGGGCCGCAGGGACAGCGACGGATTCGTGACGATCACCGATCGCCGCTCGCGGTTCTCGAAGATCGGCGGCGAGATGATCTCCCACGGCGCTGTGGAGTGGGCACTGGGGAAGGCCGCGGCGGCGCTGGATTCTTCCGCGGTGACCGTGGGCCTGGCGGTGACAGCAATCGCCGACGAGCAGCGCGGTGAGCGCCTGGTACTGGTGCACACTCAGATGAGTTTTTCCGTCGATGCGCTGCTCGAGCGCGCGCGCAAGGACGGGCTCGCGAACATGTTCACGCCGCGGTCCTGCGACTGCTTCGAGGTCGAGGCACTGCCACAGCTCGCCACGGGCAAATTGGATCTCGTAGGCCTGAAGCGCCTGGCCCAAGCGCGCTGCGCCGGAATTTCCACGTCCTAGTGTCCCATTCCAAAAGTGCGCCGACTTTGTCGGCACACCCAGGGTTCGGGACTCTGGCCTTAGAGCACGTCCTAAAACCTGGCTGGCCGCTAGGCCAATTCCAGGCTCGCCATCGCGACGTTGCAGCTCCTCCGAGTATTGCAGGCGAATACGCGTCGTCGCTGCGCCTCGCGGCTGGCGGCCTGGAATCGCCCAAGCGGCCTGCCAG
>CANKOY010000075.1 GCA_947484275.1 Planctomycetota bacterium
ACATCGACTTCGACACCATGCGCGCGGGCGGTGCCGGCGGTCAGCACGTCAACAAGACCGAGTCCGCCGTGCGCGTGACCCACCGCCCCAGCGGCTTGGTCGTGCGCTGCCAATCCCAGCGCAGCCAGCACAAGAACCGCGAGATGGCGTTGCATCTCCTGAAGGCAAAGCTCGTGGCCCTGCGCGAAGCCCAACGCGACACGGAAATGGCCGCGATCTACGACGCCAAGGGAGAGATCAAGTTCGGCAGTCAGATCCGCTCCTACGTGATGCACCCCTATCAGATGGTCAAGGACCACCGCACCGACTTCGAAGTGGGGAACATCCAGGGCGTGCTCGACGGAAAGCTCGACGGGTTCATGGAGGCCTACCTGCGTCAGCGCGGGCGCAAGAAGTAGGGTCCACGGCCCTGGCGAGGCTCGTCTACGCCGCAGCCTTCTCATTCCCCTCGGTAGAGCAGTCCGCGCCGCGCTACATGGCGCACTCGAGTGGCTCCACTGATATCGCCGACGTCTTTCAGGTCGTCGGCGCGTCGAACGGACGGATCACTGCGGGAAACACCGGTCAGTTGCATGGGTGGTGCCGTGATCAGACGGGGCCCTGTGCGCCGATGGCAAACCTGACGAGCGGGATCGGCATTACGGTCGCGACGCGAGCTAGGCCGCCAACGACTTCACCGACCGGCGCTGGCCTGAGGGGACGAGACGGAACGCGAGGGCGCCGCTATGGTGGCGCCCTCGCCATTTCCTTTCCGGAGGACTCAGCAATGCTCTCAATCTGTCGCCACCTGTGCTGCTCGTTTGCAATTTCGATCTCCCTGGCGGCGTGCGCGGGACAGGAGCAGCCGAGTCCGTCGCCGGCGGTCTCCACCGACAGCTCCTCCACGGATGCCAAGGCCGGAAAGCAGGCGAACGTCACCGCTCCGGCGGCGGCAGCCCAGCAGCCGGCGTTGATCCTGACTTCGCAGCCGGGCTGGGTCGTCGAGCAGCCCACCAGCAATATGCGCAGGGCCCAGTACCTCCTGCCGCGCGCGGACGGCGACAGCGAGGACGCTTCGCTGATCATCTATTACTTCGGCCCCAAGGCCGGCACGACGGAGGCGAATCTCGAGCGCTGGGCCGGACAGTTCACGCAGCCCGACGGTTCGTCGTCCGCGGATGCGATGCGGACTTCGACGCGCACGATCGCGGGCCTGAGCGTTGTCGATGCCGACCTGTCCGGCGACTACGTGGCGGAAACCACGCCCGGTTCCGGCGTTCGCGTGAACAAGAAGGACATGCGCATGCTCGCTTCGATCGTCGAGGCGAGCGATGGACCGTGGTACTTCAAGCTGGTGGGGCCAACGGCCAGCGTCTCGAAGTGGGAAGCGAGCTACGACTCGTTCGTGAAGGCGATTCGTCCGGGCCAGTAGAGCCGCGTCACTTCGTCGCCAGATCGAGCAGCGCGAGGACCGACTTCCAATTGCGCGCCGTCGTCACGGTCCCCAGGGTGCGGTCGAAGTAGTCGTTGGTGAAGCGCGTGCGCGCGACGCCGTTCGGGCAGCGGAGATAGACCTCGCTCCCAATGGCCCGGATTTCGTCGGGAGGCGAGCGCTTTGGATCGAGCGCGGCGCACGAGGCCGCGCTGGGAGGATCGCGCAGGAACTGCACGCTCAGCACTTTCGGATCGGCCTTCGGCCCGGCGAACGGATTGGCGCGCACGATCGCGGCGAGTTCCAGCGCCGTGCGCAGCACCACGGGAATCGGATGACCGAACTTGGCGAGCAACGAAGCCTCGACGGACTTCACCGCGCGTTGCGCGCCGCTTGCGCTGGCCCGGAAGACGACATTGCCGCTTTGAATGAACGTCTCGACTTCAGCGCAATCCGCAGCGCGGAAGTACTCGGCCAACTCGGCCATGGGCAGCCGGTTCTTTCCGCCCACGTTGACCCCGCGCAAAAGCGCGACGTGGGTTGCCGAGGTCTTCGGGGTTCTGCGGGTCATTCCGTCCGCGCCGATCGCCTTCGCCATGATTTCAATCTACGCCTCGAGAAGCGCTGCGCGACCTTCGGACCGCGCCGATTTCGCGCCGCGAAGTCGCCGCGCAGCACGGTATCATCGATCAGGAACCTGTACGCGACGATCAACCGCGTTCAATTCGAACCGACGATTCCGCCGCGCCATGGGTTGATGGCAGGAAGGTCCTCTCGTTCGACATGAACGCCTTTTCTCGGGTAACGCTTGCGGAGCCTTCCGGACTGGACCGGAGTCCCATAGGAAACGTCGTCGATACACAACTCCGGTGGCGAGGTCCTGGCCTGCCAGCCCCTGGAAACACGTCTCTGTCCGCAGGTCTGGCAAACACGGTGGGTCCGTGATATGGAACTAGCATGAAGAACTACTTGTTTTTGGCTCTCGGACTGACCGGCGCGCTTGCGCTCCCGCTCTTCGCACAGGACCCCAAGCCGGACGAAAAGCCTCCGGTTGAGGCGCCCAAGGTCGACAAGCTCAAAGTCGGCTCGACCGTCGATGAGAAGTTGACGATGAAGGACTTCGACGGGAAGTCGCTCACTTTCAAAGAGCTGCGCGGCAAGGTCGTGATCGTGCACTTCTGGTCGGACCTCTGCCCGGCCGAGATCCATGGCGATCCGGTGACGTTGGCGCTGGAGACGCACTTCAAAGGCAAGGACGTCGTGATCCTTGGGATCAACTCCAATCAAAACGAGCTCGGAGCCGAGCCGAAGAAGGATGCGGACTACTCGAAGGAGTACCCCGCGCTTCGCAAGAAGGTTGAGAAGGTCGGCTTCAAGCACGCGATCATGGCGGACCACGGCAACAAGCTCTCCGACCTGTTCCAGGCGCGCACCACACCGCATTGCTACGTGATCGACGCCAAAGGTGTCTTGCAGTACGCAGGCGCCCTCGACGACGACCCGGCCGGGAAGAAGGGCGCCGAGGCCAAGGTCTACGTGCGCGACGCGGCCGACGCGCTGCTCGCGGGCAAGAAAGTGGAGACCGCGGAAACGCGCTCCTACGGCTGAAGCATCAAGAAAAAGTAATCCCCCGTGCGGGGATTTAGACCTAACTCGTGATGCGAGTGATCCATGCTCTGGCCCTGTGCGTCCTTGCGGCGTGCAGCGGCCAGAATGCTTTACCCCCAGTCGAAATCGTCGATTTGGCAGGGCTCGAAGCCCGCGTGGCCCAGAACAAGGGCCGCCCGCTGCTGCTCAATTTCTGGGCCATGTGGTGAGGCAGTTGCGTTGAGGAAATGCCGCACCTCGTGCAGGTTGCGCGCGAAACCACGGATGTCGACGTGCTGCTGGTGAGCTACGACCTGCAGCTGCCGCGATCGGACCGAACCACCGTCGTTGCCAGGGTCCAGAAGTTCGTCGATGAGCAGGATTGGCGTCTGCCGGTCGTGATCTTCGATGCGCTGGACTACGACGCGATCAACGAGCGTTTTGACTTGCCCGGCGGTCTCCCGGTGACACTGGCGATCGACGCGACGGGTCGTATTGTCGATCGCGAAGACGGACCCAGTGATCGGGGTCGATTCCGCCAGTTGGCAGAAAGCGTGAAGTAGCGCGGCCTGGGCCAGATGGCGGCGAACTCCCGTGGTTCACCGGATGGATCCCCGTGTTGATCCCGCGAAACCTGGCTCCGAAAAGGCGACCGCCCGGCGAGCGCTGAGATCAGCACACGCGGGCGGTCATTGGATCGTCATCTGCAATCGCCCCGTCCCTTGGGCAATTGTAAATGGCGAGCAATTCACTGAAGCAGCGCCGCGGGGGACTGAGTCCCCCACGGAGCGGGTGCGAATCGTCGCCAGCCAGGAGAGCGCCCGGCGCCGACTTTCACCCGCTGCTTCAGGAAGTCGCCTGCTTTCGCACGCGACACCCCAAATAGCCCTGGGCCAGGACGCGGTTGCCGCAGATTCTGGAGAAATTCCGCAGTCATCATTTTTCAGCACCCGGGGCCTACGGGCCGCGGCGGCGGCCGCGGGAGTCACCCGGCCTGCGCTGCGCGCGGCCTCGCCGCTCCCGGTGGCCGATGGTGCTACCACCCAGCGCTTCGGGCGTTAGTGTTCCCTCCCATGAACCCCACTATTTCCAGCGCGAAGGCCACTCTGTTCTTGGCACTCCTGGTCGGAGCATGTTCAGCGCTACCGGGCGGCAAATCCGCTGACGGTCACAAGGGCCCGGCGCTCGAGCTCGACCGTCTGCAGGTCGGGAGCGTGTACGGAGTGGGCAGTCGCTTCAGTTCGGATGACATCGATTTCACTGTGGAGGCTTTCGGCGAGGGTCATGGGAACGCGGAGGTCTCACTCGCCGCTGCTCTCCCCGGTTCGGCGCCGCACGAAGGGAAGAAGGCCCTGCGACTTTCCCACGCAACTCTGCAATTCAAGACCCGCGACCTGGGCCACATGGAATTCGACTTCGTGGACAACGGAGGTCCCGTGGCACTGGGAATCGGCGGCGAGACGCTCAGCGGCACGAGTTTCATCGCGCTGTCCGGCTCCAAGATCGGCACCGCGCGCATAGAGGTCCAAGAGTCCAGCACTGCCGGCGTGCGCCACGGCCGAGTCATCGTGTCCGGTTCGCTGCCGCAGGTGACGATTTCCGGATCGAATCTCGTGCTCGCGGACCTGCGGCTTGCTCGCGGGGACTGAGGCGTCCGGCCTGCGTCAATTCTGCGGTTCGGCGAGCAGTTCCGAGACGCGCGCCAGGGAGCGGTGCAGCAGGACGCGCACAGCGCCTTCGCTCTTGCCGAGGCGTTCGCCGATCTCCGACCGCGACAGGCCGAGCACGTGGGCCAGGGTGATCACTTCGCGCTGATCCTCGGGCAAGGTCGACAGGGCCGCCTCGACGCGGGCCACCTCTTCGCTGACCATCAGGCGGCGGCTGGGGGAGGAGAAGGTCTGATAGAAATCGAGCACTTGGCTCGCCGCCGAATCGACGCTGCCAGGGGCAAAGTTGTCTGCCCGACCCAGGTCGCGCTTCTGGGCGCGGTAGAAGTCCAGGCGACTGGAGATCTTGCGCAGGGCGGTCGTGTACAGCCACTGCCGGAAGGCGACCTCGCTGGGGTGGCGGAACCGACCTGCGTTTTGCAGCACCTCGCGGCACACCGACTGGACGATGTCGGAGGAGGACTCATTGGCCTTCAGCGGACTGCCTGCGCGCTTCTTCACGAAGGCCTCGAGCTCGGGCAGGTAGAGCTCCAGCAGCCGATCGAGGGCTGCCCGCTCGCCGCCTGCC
The DNA here is from genome assembly GCA_947484275.1 of Planctomycetota bacterium. Taxonomy (GTDB): domain Bacteria; phylum Planctomycetota; class UBA1135; order UBA1135; genus JADJQU01. Next base: position 5,234 of record CANKOY010000075.1, read on the forward strand.
GCCGCTACCGTGAGTTTTAATATGTCGGGTTCGCTCGGGGACACGGAAGGGGCGGCTCCGGTTCGATCCTATCACCCTCCCGGGGCCCGAGCGGGTGGCGAATCCTGCTCCAGGTTCGGGAGAGCTGTCACCGTAAGGGCTTCCAGCAACATGACTTGAGACCCAAAGTGGGCTCCGGGGCCCACTTTGACCCGACGGGCCGCACGGCGTACGTCGGAGGCCCGGGAGCGCCTTGGCGCGAGTCGTCAATTCCGCGTGGCCTCTGTAACGGCCCGGCTGGGCGCCAGATGTGGTGGGGGAGGCCAGCTTCCGCTGGTCCTGTCGAGTCCCTTCCACCCGGAGCCCACCATGAACCGCCCCCAGGCCGGCCAGCGCCGCGCACCCCCGTCGATCTCATCCCTGCTCTCTGGCGCCGCTGTTGCGGCCCTGGCGAGCCTCTCCTTCGCACAAACTCAGCCATCAGCGGAGACAGCAGAAGTCCCCTCGCCGCAGGCGGTGGACGGCATCCAGGGCGAGGCGACCCTCGTTCCCCTCACTGCCCGCGAGCTGGCCGACGATCGAGTCCCGCTGCCCAAGGCCGCGCAGATCGAGAGCGGGCCGGACGGCGACCATCTGACGAGCCCGAGCTCGGGCGACCCGTACTTCCTGGGCTTCGCGGCGGGCAAGTACTCCCCGCCCCTGGGCGAGCGAGTCGATCCGGAGCTGTTCGCCGCCGTCGCGCGCCTTGGGCAAGACGCTCGGCCGACCGCGGAGACTTACGCCTTCGTGATGTTCTCCAAGAAAATGACCGACGCACGCGTCAAGCAGCTCGAGACTCTCGGCGCGCGCGTTCTGTCGTTCCACCCGCACTACACCCTGCGCGTCGCTGTGCGCGCGGACGCGATCCAGAATGTGGCCAGCCAGGATTTCGTGCACTGGATCGGCACTGCGAAGACCTGGCAGAAGGTCCATCCGCGTCTGACCCAGCAATTGCATGAGGGCGCGCCCCGCAGCGGCGTCGACGTGTGGATCAACGTGTTCGACACGGATCTGAATGCAGACTCGACTCCGATTGCAGGTCCCGCGGCAATTGAAGGCGCCGTTGACACCATCACCGGCGGAAGTGCGCCCCTGGCCGGCGGCACCGGTGCATGGATCACCAATGGCTGGCAGCAGCGCGCCCTCGAGGCCGCGGGTGTCGAGATCGTCGACTACGCGGCGAACATTCATGCCTTCCGCGCGCGAATCGACCCGGCGCGCCTCGAGAGCGTTGTCGCGCTCGACTTCGTTCAGTTCGTCGAACTCAACGAGCCCCCGGTCCAGGGCCACGATGAGTCGATGCCGATGATCATGGCCGACCGCACACGCCTGAGCTACGACGGCTCCGTCAGCGGTACGGTCACCGGCGGCTTGATCGACTCGGGGCTACACCTCTCCCACTTTGCGATCGATCCCTACGCCGCGGGGTGGGACTTCACCCCGGAGAACCTCGGAGCGTTCGTCGACAACAGCACTCACGGCACGCACGTGGGCGGGACGATTCTCGGCAACGCCGATTTGAATCCGAGCTTCGCGGGTGTGGCGCCGGGCACCGGCTTCAATGCCACGCACCGTTTCTTCGTCTCGAAGATCTTCAACTCGTCCGGCAGCGCGCTCGGCGTCAACTACGCTTCCGTCCTGAACCAGATGCACACGCCGTATATCGACGCTACGTTGAACACGACCCCGCGCCCGATGGTGATCAACAACTCCTACGGCACACCGGGTACCAATTACATCGGAACCGAGGCCGAGCCGCGCATGCTCGACAGCGAGGTGTACGTCTACGACCAGCTCTATGTCTTCGCCGCGGGCAACTCGGGTTCGGGCGCCTCGACGATCATCAAGGAGGCCACCGCGAAGAACGTCCTGACGGTGGGCAGCGTAACGGACTACGCGGAAGTCGCCGGGACGCTCCCGGGCACAGTGGCAAATTCCTCGAGCCGCGGACCGACTGGTGACGATCGCTGGAAGCCCAATGTCGCCGCCGTGGGACGTTTCGTGGTCTCCACCGAGTCGAACACGACCTCGGGATACAGCAAGAAGTCGGGCACCAGCATGGCGTCGCCCCACGTAACGGGACTCGCGCTGCAACTGAGCGACCACTACTCGTTCCTACGCAATCGCCCGGCGACGCTATCCGCCGTGTTGATGGCGGGCGCAACGACCAAAGACAACGTCGTCCTGACGACGCCTTCCACGGTCAGCACGAACCACTTGAACGTCTACGGCGCCGGACGCGTCGAGGCCTACAAGAGCCACTACGGCGGACCTGGTTCCACACTGTGGTTCTGGGGCTACACCCAAGGCTCCACATCCACTGGCGTCGTCGACTTCGACGTGCTCGCGGGTGCCACGCGCGTTGTGGTGGTCATGACTTACAACGAAACCGCTGCTTCTTCCGGCGCCTCCGCGGCGCTGGTCAACGACTTCGATATGTACATCGACGCCGCTCCGTTCAATCCCGCAAACAACGGCGGTGACTACGTCGCACAGCAGTCTCCGCGCGACAACACGGAGATCCGCATCATCGACAATCCGCTGGCGGCGCAGTGGCGGATCAAGACTTATCCGGAATCCGTGGTTCCCGGGTCGTCTTCCAACATCGGCATTTGCGTGATCGTGCACTACGCCGACACCACGCCGACGCCGACACTGGGGACCACCAGCAGCGAGACGTACATCAAGCCGAACGAGAACGTCTCGATCACGGCGACGTACTCGACGCCGAGCTGGATCGCGAACGGAGTGTTCCTCGATTCCACGTCCACGGGCGACACGCTTTCAGCCGTGACCACCACGCTGAAGGACGGCGCCGTGACCGATCTGTTGACCAACGAGAGCCTCGGCCGCGACATCGTCCTGGGCGATGTGCTCGTCGGCAGCAGTCGCTTCGGCAAGTGGACCACGAGCTGGAACACGGAGGGATCCAAGATCTTCAATGTCACGGCGCGATCTGACAACGCCACGGCCGTCGGCAGCAGCGAGGTCATCCACGTCGATGGCACGCCGCCGGCGCTGCCCGCTGGCCTGACTTCGACGAATCGCACGCCGGGCGTGTGGTTCAACGATCCGAACGTGAACTTCGGCTGGACCAACGGTGGCGACAACCTGTCTGGACTCGACGGTCACGCCAGTTTATTGTCCCCGAACGCCGCGTTTCCGCCGTCCTCGGTCATGAACCTCTCGGCGGTCACGTCGGCCTCCGTGCAGTTCCCCGGGTCCTTCGGCACGTACTTCTTCAACCTGAAGAGCGTCGACAAGTCCGGCAATTGGACGCCTTCGTTCGTCACCACCGGCCCCTACCTGTACGACCAGGTCCAACCTGACTACGTGACGGGCCTGGGCTCGACCACGCACACCCCGGGTGTGCCGTCGTGCAGTGACTCGATCACGATGATCTGGAATCAGGGGACGGACGGCGGTGGTTCCGGCATGGCCGGCTACTCGTACCTGTGGGACCACAACCCGGTCACCTATCCGGGGACGACGCAGAATCTCGGGGTGGTCACGAGCGTGACGACGCAACTGTCGCCGTCCTCGCAGCCGTGGTACTTCCACATCACGCCCTGGGACGTCGCCGGCAACGGACAGAACATGTTCCACGCCGGTCCGTTCTACATCCAGCCGAATCCTGGCACGGCCTACTGCGTCGCCAAGGTGAACTCCCTGGGTTGCACGCCGTCGATCGGCTTCATCGGCACGCCGAAGGCCGGTCAGGCCTCGGGCTACACGGTGCGCGCCACGCAGGTGCGCAACGTCAAGCCGGGGTTGTTGCTCTACAGCGTCAACGGTGGTGCCAGCACTCCGTTTGCCGGGGGCACACTGTGCGTCGCAGGGCCGGTCAAGCGCTCTACGCCGGTGAACTCCGGTGGCAACGCGTTGCCGGCGAACGACTGCTCGGGCGTGTACCAGCTCGACATCAGTGCCTTCGCCGCGGGCTCTCTCGGTGGCACGCCACTGGCAGCGCTGTCGGTAGCGGGCACCGTGGTCAACGCCCAGTTCTGGGGCCGCGACCAGGGCTTTGCCGCGCCGAACAACGCGACGTTGTCGAACGGACTGCAATTCACGATCTGTGAGTGAGCACTAGCAGCCCGCTGAAAAGGTCCCTACTTCGTCAGAGACTGTCTTGGCGCCGCGACGTCGCGCACCTTGCCTTGCCTCCGGACGCTCTGCCTCGGTAGGGGCCATTTTCAGCGGACTGATTGCACGAGGCGCAAGCCTCGAGCAGAGCGGGATGGGCCTCTTCCCGGGGCCCATCCCGCTGTCTTTTTCACGCCGTACCCTGCCCCCATGGGAACCAAGGACTATGTGCTCGGCACGCAAACGGACGAGCTCGAACGACTGGAGTTTCAGCACAAGGTCTGGAGCGAACAGGCCTTTGCATTGTGGCAGCGCGCAGGGTTGCGGGAGGGTCAGGTCGTGCTCGATCTTGGCTGTGGCCCCGGCTTCACTGCACTGGAGCTCGCCTCCGTGGTCGGTGGCGCAGGCCGGGTGATCGCCCGCGACCAAAGCAGCGCGTTTCTCGCTTTTCTCGCCGCCGAGTCCGAACGCCGAGGCTTGCGGCAGATCGAAATCAGTGCGGGGACAGCGGAGACCCTGGAGCTTCCCCACGGGAGTCTTGACGCGGTCTATTCGCGTTGGCTCTTCTGCTGGCTCGCGAATCCAGGCCTTGTATTGCAGCGCGTCGCAAAGGCCCTGCGTCCCGGTGGCGTGATCGTGCTGCAGGAATACCTCGACTGGGCTGCGATGAAGCACGTGCCGCGCGATCCAACCTACGACAAGCTCGTCGCGGCTTGCATGCGCAGTTGGATCGACGCCAAGGCGCGCATCGATATCGCCGATGAGCTTCCGGCCTTGGCTGCGCAGTGTGGGCTTACGGTCGAGTACTTCAAGCCGATCGCGCGCGTCGGAAGCCCAGGCTCGATGGTGTGGCGCTGGCTCCAGGGCTTCTACGAAACCTATTTGCCCAAGCTCGTCGAACGCGGACTGCTCAAAGAAACTGAGCTGCGCGACGGCCTGCCGCTGCTTCGGCCGCGCGGAGCGCACGACGATCGACTGTGGGTTGCGCCGACCATGGCCGACATCGTGCTGCGCAAACCTCAGTAGCCGAGTGAGCGCAGCCGTTCCTGCGCCGCGGCGTCGAGCAAGTGCATGCCGACGCCCGCTGCCGCGGCCGATGCGGCGCGGCGTCGCAATTCCGCCTGCCAGGGGATCCGTTGCGAACCGGAGCGCGGAAAGATGTCGTGCAACTCGCCGGGATCCGCGATGAGGTCGTACATGCGAAAGCTGTCCGCGCTCACATCGAAGATCAGCTTCGTGCGCAAGTCGCGCAGCGCAAAGAGCGTGCGCGGCGCTTCCGGTGCGAAAGTCTGCGCGAGCAGCGTGCGCGCTGACGATTCGAGCAGGGAACTGCCTTCCTGCCCGGGCATTGCCTCGACATCCAGCACGTCGAGAATCGTCGGTGCCACGTCGATCAGGCGCACCAGATCCCGTTTCGAGCGCTCGAGCCGAGGCCGACCCGGGTGGCCAGCTGGCAGCTTGATCAACAGTGGAACGCGCAGCAGCTCGTCGTACAGGTTCACCACGTGGCCAATCGTGTCGTGCTCCCCGAGCGCTTCGCCGTGATCGGAGGTGAACACGATCAGGGTCGAATCAAAGAGTTCGCGCTCTTTCAGCATCGCGATCAACTGTCCAAAGCCAGCGTCGGCTGCCTCGGCCTCGCCCCGGTAGCGCGCCGGCAGTTCCTCGATCGCGGGCGCATCGTGCATCCAGAGATTCATGCGGGCCGCGCGCGTCTGCGAACTGCCGTTGACCACCGTCGCGACAAGCTCGCGCTGCTCGGCGAGCAAAGCGCCGACCTCGATGCTCACGGGCAAGCTCGTCCCAGAGGCTTCGAACGTCAAAGCGCGAACCTTGAAGTTCTGAGCGGAGCGAATCGCCAAGCGATTGACCCCAGGCACCAACTGCAGTTCACGCTGGGGCGTGGTCCATTCCGAAATCGTCAGCACCTCCAGCGGCGCTGAATTCCACTCCAGCGTCGCCTCACTGCGCGTCGCGCCGTGGGCCTCGTAGGGTTCGTGGGGTTCGGCGTAGTGGGCGAAGAGAAAGAACGGAGATTTCTCACGCAGTGAATCGAGGATCGAGCCCAAGTCGCGATTCATGTCCGCGGCGCCCGTGATCGGCTCGCCGCCGCGACTAAAGTGCTCGAACCCGCGATCGACCCCGTGATTTCGGCTGTGGGGCCACAGCGTCGCCAGGCTGACGGCGGCTTGATTCGAGTAGCCGCGCGATTTGAGCCAGTCCTGAAGCAGCGGCAGATCCTGCGGCACGGTTTGCCCGTTGTTCGTCACGCCGGCGCGCAGCGGCGCCCTGGCGCTGAACAGCGCGGCGTGGGCGGGCAACGTCACCGGCGCGTGGGTGAACGCCTCGTGGAACGCGACCGCCCCGGCGGCGAATTCGGCGAGGTTCGGCAAGTGCGCCTTCTTCGACGTCGGGTCGGCGTAGTCGGCGCGCAGCGTGTCGACGACCACAAGCACGACGTTGTGCCGAGGCGACGGCGCAGGCGCCTGATCCGGCGCGCAAGCGAGGACAGCCGGGACAATGATGCCGGCGAGAATCGACGGAAGACGCTGATGGCACATGACGCGCCGGGACACTAACCTCTTGCGTCTCAGCTCGCACCGTTTGAACACAACTAGGCCCGGGTGGGCCAGGGGATCCGCATGCACAATCGAGTTCGCCGCGCGCTCGTCAGCGTTTACGACAAGACGGGCTTGGAAGGATTTGTCCGGCTCCTGCTCCAGCGCGAGATCGAGGTGCTCTCGACCGGCGGAACGTTCAAGGCCCTGCGCGATGCGGGCCTTTCCGTGCGCGAGGTCAGCGAGGTCACGGGCTTTCCCGAGATCATGCACGGGCGCGTGAAGACCCTGCACCCCAAGGTGCACGGCGGAATTCTCGCGCGACGCGACGACGAAACGCACATGGCGTCGATGAACGAGCTCGGAATTGGCGCGATCGACCTCGTCGTCGTCAACCTGTATCCGTTCGAAGCCACCGTGGCGAAGCCTGGCGTATCGCGCGACGAAGCGGTGGAGCAAATCGACATCGGCGGGCCGTCGATGGTGCGTTCGGCGGCGAAAAACCACGCCTTCGTGGGCGTGGTCGTCGATCCGGCGGACTACGGCCGCGTGCTCGACGACTTGGAGCGCAACGACGGCTGCTTGACGGTCAATCTGCGCCGCGAACTGGCGCTCAAGGCCTTCTCGCAGACCGCGCGCTACGACGCGGCGATTTCTAATTGGTTGTTCGCGCAGGAGCTGAGCGAAGGCCTGGCGAAGGACGCTTTCCCACCCACGGGCATCTTGGCGGGAACGAAGCACAGCGAGTTGCGCTACGGCGAAAACCCGCACCAGAGCGCCGCCTTCTATTCACTGCCCGGTCGCACGGAGCCCAGCGTCGCCAATGCCGAACTGCTCGGCGGCAAGCAGCTCTCCTACAACAACCTGGTGGACCTCGACGCGGCCCTGGCCCTGGCGAAGGAATTCGACGGCCCCTTCGTGGCGGTCACCAAGCACAACAACCCCTGCGGCGCCGCAGAGGCCTCGAGCATCGCGCTCGCGCTTGAGCAAGCCTGGGCCGGTGATCCGATTTCCGCCTACGGATCCGTCCTGGCCTTCACGCGCGCGCTGGATCTGGCTTGCGCGGAGTTCCTTGTGAGCGGCAACCGTTTCGTCGAGGCGATTATCGCGCCTGGTTTCGACGCCGACGCGCTCGCCCTGCTGACGCAGAAGCCGAAGTGGGGCAAGAGCGTGCGCCTCTTGTCCTGCGGCGCGGTCTCGCCCGGCACGCGGCGCGCATCGGACCTCGAGTGGAAGCCGTTGATCGGCGGCTTCCTGCTGCAGACCCGCGATCTCAAAGCCGAAATCGCCGGGGACTGCAAGGTCGTGACGAAAGTCGCGCCCACGGCAAGGCAATTGCAGAGCCTCTTGTTCGCCAATCGCGTCGCCAAGCATGTGAAGTCCAATGCGATCGTGCTGGCGTCCGGCAGCGAAGTCTTGGGCGTCGGCGCCGGCCAGATGAGCCGCGTGGACGCCGTGCGACTCTCCGTGCACAAGGCCGGCGAGCGCGTGAAGGGCGCCGCCCTTGCCTCCGACGCATTCTTCCCGTTCCCCGACGGCGTCGAGTCCGCGATCGCGGCCGGGGTCAGCGCGATCCTGCAGCCCGGCGGCTCGGTCCGCGACGCCGAGGTGATCGCCGCCTGCGATGCACACGGGATTCCCATGGTGTTCACTTCCGCGCGCCACTTCCGCCATTGATCGAAAGGCCTCCCATGCAACTCAGCACGCTGACTGTCCTCTTTTGCGTCGTGATCACGTCCATCGCCTGTCAGGCCAGCGGCACGTCTACGAAGCCGATCGCGCCTCGAGTCGCCGCGCTCTCGCCCGAGGAAAACCAGAACATGCACGAGCGCAACTTGATGCTCGTGGAGCGCGCGAAGGACAACGCGGACGCGAAGCTCGTGTTCCTCGGCGATTCGATCACCCAGGGCTGGGACGGTGGGGGGAACGAGGCCTGGACGCGTGAGTTTGGCGCCTACGATCCCTTGAACCTCGGAGTCAGCGGCGATCGCACGGAGCATGTTCTGTGGCGCCTGGCCCAGGGTTCCTACGACCATCTCAAGCCGAAGACGATCGTGATCATGATCGGCACGAACAACACCGGCCACCGCATGGATCCGCCGGCGGACATCGCCGCGGGCGTGGAAGAAATCCTGGCGCAACTGACACAGCGCTTTCCCGAGGCGAAGCTCGTCCTGCTGTCGATTTTCCCGCGCGGCGAGTCCGCGGAGGATCCGTCGCGCCTGAACAACGACGCGGCGAATAAGCTGCTCCTTGGAATCGCGAAGCAGAGGGGCGTCGAGTCGCTCGACCTCACGCGCGCGTTCACCGACGCGAAGGGCACGCTGGTCAAGGACCTGATGCCCGACTTCCTGCACCCGAACGCCCGCGGCTACGACGTCTGGGCCAACGCCATTCGCGACCCGCTGAAGCGTTGGATGCAGTAGCCGGCAGAGGGGCGTGGTTCGGCGCGGGGGCGAGTGCAAACGGGGGCGGGCGACCCGGTCGGCCCCATCTCCCATTCAAGCGCGCTCAGCTGCTTCAGAAGGCAGCTTCACCCGACGCGGTCGCCAACAGCACAAGTTCCTGAAGCCCCATTGAAAGGGTCTGTGCTTTGAGGAGTTCTGGGGGGTGCCCTAATGTGGTATGGCAACAGACAGCCGGGCAGTTTCACGGCCGACTATTCTCACAAGTACCGGATGGTCATCGGGTGTCGTGAATGGCCTCTTGAAGCGAAGTTCGTAATCTCCGGGGCTGATTCCGAGAACTCCGTACGGTGGCGCCTCAAAGCTCAGAAACACGGCATTGGAAGAGCCAGCGGAAGAAATTGTGAAGAGCACGGTCCCCTGGTAGATCGCCTGCGCATCCGATACTTCCACTTGCAGCGCACTCATGTCGCTCACATCTATCGCGATCCGCGCAGGCTCGACGCCAACCTTTACCAAGTCAAGGGGATTCTCCTCAGGGCGATACCGAAGCAGATGGTTATTCAAAGTGACATTAGGCGAATAACTACCGTAGGGGACCTGCTTGATGGTTGTAGATTCGGGCCAATTCGCGAGAAGCAAGCTTAGCGCGGGCTGCCCAGTGCTCGGCTGAAGCAGCAGTCGGCATGAAGGGACAAGTTGTCTGCCCGCCGAAAACCCCTCCGGGGGTTGCCCAGTCGTTTCAACCAGCAATTCACCGTGCGGTACCCCCGTAGGAGTCATGTAGACATCCAACCGCTTCAGCGGCCCCTCCAGGGGCCATGTTTGAGTCTCAACCCTGATTTGCTGATAACCACTGATGAAGCCTGTTGCTGCTACCGGTCCCGCGGTTGCTGCTCTGACCTGCCCCCCTCAGACCGGTCCAGATCTCATCATAGGATCTGGGCCCCAACCGAAGGGACATCAACATGGGCAGGAAGCGACGCCACAGTGACGAGCAGATCATCCACAAGTTGCGCGAAGCCGAGATCGCATTGGCGCAGGGCC
>CANKOY010000076.1 GCA_947484275.1 Planctomycetota bacterium
CTCGATCTGCTCAGGGGTCAGTCCCTGGGGATTGGAGAAGTCAAACCGCAGTCGATCAGGGCCGACGTAGGAGCCTTGCTGACCCACGTGGCTGCCGAGCACATCCTTGAGCGCCCGATGCAGCAAGTGCGTGGCCGTGTGGTTGGCGCGCGTCGCGTCGCGACGCTCAGTGTCCACCTCGGCACTGACTTCAAGACCCGCGGCTGCGCTGCCCTTCGAGCGGCCGATGTGCACGACGATTTCTCCGAGCTGGCGCGTGTCCTCGACTTCAAAGCTGAATCCGCCGTCCACGGAACGGATGCGGCCAAGGTCGCCGACTTGACCGCCCGATTCGGCGTAGAAAGGACTCGCTTCGAGCACCAGGCGGTCCGGTTCGCCTTCACTCGCAGCGGAGAAAAGGCGCGCCACGCGCGTCTTCACTCGGCACGTTTCCTCCCCGGTGGAATGGAAGGTCGAGCACGTCGGGGGGAGGCCGCTGAGCTGTTCCGCGGAAAGCAGTTGCTTGAACGCGCCCTCGACGCGGCTTGCCGATCGGTGCTGCTCCTGGGCCTGGTCCCAGCCCGCGAGGTCGAGACTCCAGCCGCGCTCGCGCAGCATCTGCTCCACCAGGTCCTTCGGGAATCCGTAGGTCGCGTACAGCTCGAAGGCCTCGGAACCGGATAGCACGAGCGCGCCGGGTTGACGCTTTTCGGTGCGCGTCACCAGGTCCGCGAACAGACCCAATCCGCGCTCGAGCGTGGCCCCGAAGGAATCCTCCTCCGCGCGCACCACGAGCTGAACGTGCTTGGCGCGCTGCGCAAGCTCAGGAAATGCCGGCCCAAGTACCTCGGCCACGGTTGGAACGAGTTCGTACAGGAACGGACGCTGCGATCCGAGCGCTTGGCGCCCGAAACGCGCCGCGCGGCGCACGAGTCGGCGCAACACGTAGCCGCGCCCCTCGTTGGACGGTGAGGCGCCGTCCGCGATGGCCACACACACGGCGCGCAGGTGATCCGCAATCACGCGAAACGCGATGTCGCGGGTCTCGTTGCCGCCGTAGGGCGTGCCGGTCAGTTCCCCCAACCGCGAAAAGATCGGCGTAAACAGGTCGGTGTCGTAGTTGGAGCGCTTGCCCTGCAGCACCGAAAGCACGCGCTCGAAGCCCATGCCCGTGTCCACGTGCTGGGCGGGCAGTTTCACTAGGCGACCGTCGTCCTGACGGTTGAACTCCATGAACACGTTGTTCCACAGCTCGATGAAGCGCTCGTTTCCGGCGTTCACGCCGATGTCGCGCTTGGCGCCGTCCAGGGGATCCGAGCCCGGCCCGCCGCGGTCGATGTGAATCTCTGTGCACGGACCGCAGGGCCCGGTCTCGCCCATCTCCCAGAAGTTGTCCTTGCGGCCAAAGCGCAGGATGTGCGTCGGATCGATGTCGGTTTCCTCGCGCCAAATGCGCGCCGCCTCCTCGTCCACAGGCAGGCCGTCTTTTTCGTCGCCGCCAAAGACCGTGACCCACAGGCGCTCCTTGGGCAGACCCCACGTCACCGTCAGCAGTTCCCAGGACCAACGAATGGCGTCGCGCTTGAAGTAGTCCCCGAAGGACCAGTTCCCCAGCATCTCGAAAAACGTGTGGTGGTACGTATCAAGGCCGACCTCTTCGAGGTCGTTGTGCTTGCCAGATACGCGAATGCACTTCTGAGAGTTGACTGCGCGGCTGTAGTCGCGCTTGCCTGTGCCCAGGAAAACGTCCTTGAACTGGTTCATGCCAGCATTCGTGAACAAGAGCGTGGCGTCGTCCTTGGGGAAGACGGGGCTCGAAGGCACGAAGCGGTGGCCGCGGGCGACGAAGAAGTCGAGGAACTGCTGGCGGACCTGCGCCGAGCTGGGCGTACGCTTCTCCGCCGACGATTGCACCTGGTTGGACATGGGGCGGAGAATCTAAGAGATCCCGCCCCTCGCCGACAGACGAAGTTCAGGCCTTGACGGGCGGACGCACCAGTTTCTGACCGCGCGAGTCCGTGTTGGAGGCGCTCGGGGCCGCGCTGGGCGCCGCAGAATTGGCGCTCGGCGCACTCGCGCCCTCCACGGGCTTGGGCGCCATGACCGTGCGCACCTGCCCGTCGAGTTCCTTGGCCAGATCCGGATTGTCCACAAGGAACTGACGCGCCTTCTCGCGGCCCTGCCCCAAGCGGATCTCACCCTCCTTGGGACTCTTGATCGAGAACCACGTGCCCGACTTGATCACGATGTTCTTCTCGACGCCCAAGTCCAGCAGGTCGCCCTCGTAGCTGATCCCGCGGTCGAACAGGATGTCGAATTCGACCTTCCGGAACGGAGGGGCGATCTTGTTCTTGACTACGGTGACCTTGGTGCGGTTGCCGATCACCTCTTCGCCTTCCTTGATCTGTCCGATGCGACGAATGTCCAGACGCACGGAGCAGTAAAACTTCAGCGCGCGGCCGCCGGTGGTCGTCTCGGGGCTGCCGAACATGACGCCGATCTTCTCGCGGATCTGGTTGATGAAGATCACCGTGCAGTCGGACTTGGCGATGGCGCCGGTCAGTTTGCGCATGGCCTGGGACATCATGCGCGCATGCAGCCCGACGAAACTGTCGCCCATTTCACCTTCGATTTCCGCCCGCGGAACCAGTGCCGCAACGGAGTCCACGACGACAACATCCACCGCATTCGAGCGCACCAGGGTCTCGACAATTTCCAGTGCCTGCTCGCCGTTGTCGGGCTGGCTGACCAACAAGTCGTCGAGCTTCACCCCAAGCTTGCGCGCATAGGCAGGATCAAGCGCGTGCTCCGCATCCACGAACGCGCAAATACCGCCCTCGCGTTGGGAGTTGGCGATCACATGCAGCGTGAGTGTGGTCTTGCCCGAACTCTCCGGCCCGAAGATCTCGACCACTCGCCCGCGTGGCAGCCCCTTGCCGCCGATCGCCATGTCCAGGGAGATCGATCCGGTGGCGATGCCGCGCATTTCCGCGAAGGCGCGCCCCTCGCCCAGGCGCATGATCGCGCCCTTGCCGTAGCTCTTCTCGATCTCGGCCATAGCCGCACCGAGCAATTTGGCCTTGTTGGAATCGGAGATGACCTCGCGGACGGGTTGTTGCATGGAAGAGGCGGTTGTAGGAGCTTGGGCGGCCGACGGGTTCGACATGGCTGATCGTCGTTGAGAAAGGGTAGTTCTGGATCTGTTAGGGCTCGCTCATCCTATCGCCCCTCGGGGGCCAAACAAGCGCCTTGGGGGGAATTTCAGGCCCCCAGGCCCCCTCTTAATGACTGCCCCTGGATCTCCGGACGGCCGAAAATCCCAGAAATCAGCCGGCCAGGATCAAACCGTGGTGATCTCGAGCAACTCGGCGAAGCGCGCATCGACCTCGGCGCGGGTGCGCTTGCCGATGTCCTCGGTGCTGAAGCCCTGCACACAGTAGGACGCGGTCACTGTGCCATAGAGCATGGCCCGGCGCAGGGTGCCCGGGGTCGTGTTCCCCGCCGCCGCCACGGCGGCCATGAATCCACCGGCGAAACAGTCGCCGGCCCCGGTCGGGTCCACCACCTCGACCACGGGATAGGCCGGGAGCGAGAAGTGCGTGTCCCTGCCGATCAGGAACGCGCCGTGCTCGCCCTTCTTCAGGAGCACGTAGCGCGGCCCCATCTCGAGCACTTTGCGCGCGGCGCGAATCAAGTTCGACTCGCCGGCGAGCATGCGCGCCTCCTCGTCGTTCAGCACGACCCCGTCCACCTTGCGGAGCACGCGCTGCAGATCGGGCAAGTACTTCTCGATCCAGAAGTTCATCGTGTCGGCGAGCACGAATTTGCGCTCTGGGCACTGCTCCAGCGCTTCCAGCTGCACCTTGGGCTCGGCATTGGCGAGAAACACAAACTTCGAATCTCGAAATGCCGGCGGCAGCTTCGGATGAAAGTGCTCGAGCACATTCAAATGCGTGAACAGTGTCGTGCGCGAGTTCCAGTCCTCGCCGTAGCGGCCACCCCAGTGAAAGCTCTTGCCCGGGACGCGCTCGACACCGCTGGTGTCGACGCCGCGCGCCCGCAGTTCCTGCAGGTGCACTTCGTCGAAGTCCTCGCCCACGACACCGCAGAGGCGCACGGGTCCGAAGGTCGAAGCCGCTGCGGCAAAATAGACCGCGGATCCACCCAGGGCGCGCTCGCGGCGTGCATGGGGCGTTTCGACCGTGTCGTAGGCCAGGGTGCCGATCACAAGGAGGGACATGGGCGCTTTCTGAAGGGGTGCTCGAACGCAAAAAGACCCCAGAAGATAACGAAGCGCAGGCTCGATGTGGCCTGCAGGCTGCAATCGCTACGGGGAAATTCCACCGCGCTCGGTCGCACCGCCTAGGTTCTTCATGTCCTCCAGTCGCGCGCTGCCCGGTGCAAACAGGAACAGCCCGGCCACAAGGGAGATCACCATCTGCAGCAGACGAAAACTGACACTGGTCGCCAGGCCGATCGCCGCAGACGCGCCGAGCATCGAGAACAGGGAGGAGTATGCCGCTTCACCCAGGCCCCAACCGCCGGGCGCGATCGGCAGGGCGCTGACGATGGTCGCCACGGGCGCGATGGCGAAGTAGCTTGACCAGGCCAGGATGTCGTCTCCAAAGGCGCGACCGAGCACGAGGATTCCACCGATGACTGTCAGGTGATTGAGAAATGAGAGCAACACGCACAGCGCGAGCTGAGCGGGCTGGCGCGAATAGGTGACCAGGGCCGCATCAAGTTTCTGCAGCACTCCCGCCAAGGGCAGGCGCGAAAGAATGCGCTCCAGTCCGATCGCGCGGCGCAGGCCGCCGCTCATGATCGCCACAGCCCCGACCACGCCCAACACTGCGGCCCCCACGACCGGCAAACGAATCTCAGCGAAGACATCGCCGGAAAGCAGCACTGCAACCGCCGCCAGCACCGCCATGCACAGCAAGCCAAGCAGGCGGTCGAAGGCGATCGATACCAGGGCCTCCGGCTTCCTTGAGGGGTGAGCCCGCGCCGCCAGCAGCGCCTTGACCAGGTCCCCGCCCGTGAGCCCGGGCACCGCGAGGTTGAAGAACAGTCCAAGGCAAGTCAGTCGCAGAGACTCGTACCAAGAAACGCGCAGGCCTGCCCCGTGAAGCAAGCGCCACCAGCGCGTGACGACGATCAACTGACCCAGGACGAAAAGCGAAAGCGCGACCGCGAGTCCGCGCGGGTCCATCTCACGAAACACGCGCAGCATGCCAGGCCGCCAATCGAAACCGTGCCCCGGAGCCGAGGGTTGGCCGCTGGCGTTGGCGTCGCGTGAGAGTTCAAAGCTGCCGTCCCCAGTGCGTTGGAGCGCTGCGAAGGGACCGGGCAAGGGGTTGCTGTCTTGCGCGGGGAGGAAACCCACGCGGTCCTGCTTCCAATCGCCGACAAGTTCGCCTGAGACCTGGACTTCGCCGCCGTCGTCGCGAAACAGCGCCACGTCGCGCCAGGGAATCAACTGAAACACCCAACTGAGCACGAACACCGCGAATAGCGCCTGCAAAGGCGCGCGCCAGCGCGCGAAAAGCGTGCGCTTCACGGTTTTTTGCGCACCAGCGTTCGATGTGGCCAAGTGCTCTGGCCCGGGCGAGGGCGGCTTCTGCTCCATCGTTGCCCCGGAGAGCTATGGCTTCGGCGCGCCGCGCGATTGCCACCAGTGGTCCCAGTCATCCTCGCGCAAGCTCGCGAACCCGGCGCCGGAGTGATCGCTCAGTGCCAGCATGGCGCTGACGCGCACGCGATCCACGGGATGCTCAGTGGCCACGCGGACAAGCAGCGCAAGCTCCCCCTCACGCGGGCTCTGGCCGCCGATTTCCCCGGGTTTTTCCGCGGATAATCCCTGAGAGCGCACCAACTCGAGGATCGCCAGGGGCACGGCCTCGCCCGCGTCCGTCCCAAGGCGCGGCATGAACTTGGACAAATACGCCGGGCCGTTGGCGCGCACACTGGCCGCGATCGCCTGGGCGCGCACGTGGGGATCGGTGTCTGCGACGCCGCGCTCCAGCGCCAGTCGAACTGTGCGGCGCTCGAGGTCGAGCACCAACGCTAGCAGGGCGGGCCGGTGCGGCGAGTCCGGCGCCTGTTGCCGCAACAGACCCGAACAGGCCGCCAGGGACCGCAGGATGCCGTCGAGGTCGTAGTTGAGACCGCCGATGGCCGCCAGTGCGCTAGCGACGTCCTTGGGCTTGGAGCTGCCTTCGCGTGGCACAAGGCCCGGAACCAACGGCGCAAGGGCATCGCGCAGGGTCTCTGGGGTCGCCAGTTGCGTGGTGTCTTCGACGCGCGGCGCGTGGCGCTCCATCATCAAACGCGCGCCCGCGTGCCCCAGTTGCTCCATGCAAATCTGGCGCGAGATCTGCCACGGATCCGAGGCGGAAAAGCGCGCGAAATACTCGACTTGAATGGCCACGGTGCCCTCGTCGGAAGGCTGGAAGCTCGCAAGGGCCAGCAGATTTTCCACGCAAGTCGACGCCGGATCGTCGATCGCGCTCGGCGAGCCGTAGCGGACCTCGGATTGTTCCTTGCCCTGAAGCTTCGCCTGGATCTGCGCCCGGATCCCCTCCACGAAATACGTCGAGCCGTTCATTACCCGACCCACTCGAACGTGGTGGCCGTCGTCGCCGTGCAACTCGCGCAGATTGTGGGTGCGCGATCCGACCACAGCGCAGCCGCCGCCGAACGCGAGTGCAAGTGTCAGGAAGACGCGCGCCGTGGGCGCGAACACTTTGAAAAAGGTCGTCTGCAAGAGAGGCTCAGCAGCAGGAGCCGTGGACCGCGGCGTAGACCTCTCGCGCGGCGGCGGCGACGCGCTCGGCGGTAAAACCGAAGCGCTCGAGCACCGTCTCACCGGGAGCAGAGGCTCCGAAGCGATCGATGCCCAATGCCACGCCCTGATCGCCCACATGGCGTTCCCAGCCAAACGTGGCGCCAGCTTCCACTGACACGCGCGATTTGACGTGGTGCGGCAAGACAGATTCGCGGTAGGTGGCGTCCTGGGCTTGGAATCGATCCCAGGAGGGCATGGACACCACTCGCGCCCGCAGCCCCTCTTTCGCAAGCAGGTCGCGCGCGGCGACGCAGAGTTGCAACTCGGAGCCCGTGCCGATCAGGATGACCTGTACAGCCCCATCGGGCGCATCCGCGAGCACATAGGCGCCGCGCTCGACTCCCTGGCGCGCGAGCTCCTTGGTGCCCGCGAGCACCGGCAGTTTTTGGCGCGAGAGGATCAGGCAAGTGGGCCGGTGTTTGCTTTCCAGCGCCACGCGCCACGCGTGAGCCGTCTCGTTCGCATCGCCCGGCCGCATCACGCACAGCTGCGGCATCGCCCGCAAAGACGCGAGGTGTTCCACGGGCTGGTGCGTGGGGCCGTCCTCCCCCACCGCAACGGAGTCGTGGGTCCAGACCGTGATCAACGGCAGATGACTGAGTGCCGCCAGGCGCACGGGCGGGCGCATGTAGTCGCTGAATACGAAAAACGTCGAGACAAAAGGCCGCAGGCCGCCGTGGTAGAGCATCCCATTCGCGATCGAGCCCATGGCGTGTTCGCGCACGCCGAAATGCAGGTTGCGGCCCACCGCGCCGGTGGGATCGAAGGAGCCGCCCTTGTCGATCGATGTCTTCGTCGAGCACGAAAGGTCCGCGTCGCCTCCGATGAACTCCGGCACGCGCAGGGCCAATGCATTTTGCGCCTTGCCACCAGCGTCGCGCGTCGCCACTTGGGCGCCAGCCTCCCACACGGGTAGATCCCGGGCAAAATCCGCGGGCAATTCGCGCGCGTGGATCCGACGCCATTCTTCGGCGAGTTCGGGAAACGCCTTGGCCCAAACCTGGAAGCGCTGGGTCCAGGCGCGATGGCCCCCGGCTCCGCGCTCGCGCGCCGTGCCCAAGTGCGCCGCGGCGTCGGCGGGAACGTCGAAACTCTTGGTGGGGTCGCAGCCCAGGCGTTCCTTGGTCGCCGCAACTTCCTTCGGGCCGAGGGGCGATCCGTGAGCATCGGCTGTGCCCTGCTTCGCGGGCGAACCGTAGCCGATCGTCGTGCGCACGATGATCATCGACGGCTTCTGAGTCTCGCGCCGCGCTTCGGAAATGGCATTGTGAATGGCCTCGATGTCGGTGTCACCGTCGGCGACCTCGAGCACTTGCCAGCCATAGGCGCGATAGCGCGCGCCCACGTCCTCGCTGTCGAAGCACAATGACGTCGGCCCATCCAGGGAGATGCCGTTGGAGTCATAGAGGTAAATCAGCTTTCCGAGCTTGAGGTGCCCAGCAAGCGATGCCGCCTCCGCGCTCAGTCCCTCCATCAAGTCACCGTCGCTCACCAAGGCATAGGTGTGGTGATCGACGATCATGTGCCCGGGGCGATTGAAGCGGCTGGCCAAGGCGCGTTCGGCGAGGGCCATGCCGACGGCGTTGGCCGAGCCCTGGCCCAGGGGACCCGTGGTGGCCTCGACGCCGGGCGTCTCGTGGGCTTCAGGGTGCCCGGGCGTCTTGCTGCCCCACTGACGGAAGCGCTTCAAATCGTCGATCGACAGCCCATAGCCCGTCACATGCAGCAGCGCATAGAGGAGCGCGCTGCCGTGTCCCGCAGAAAGCACGAAACGATCGCGGTCGGCCCACAGCGGATCGCTCGGATCGTGGCGCAGGTGGCGCTGCCATAGGGTGTAGGCCATGGGCGCTGCGCCCAGCGGAAGTCCCGGGTGCCCTGAATTCGCCTGCTGCACGCAGTCGATGGACAGAGCGCGGATGGTGTTGACGCAAAGCAGGTCGAGCGAGGATTGAACGGCTGTCATGGCGCAGTTTGGGCTGGGGGACTTCCGTAGATTGGCCTTGTGCGCGGAGCGGAGCAAGCGTCCTGCACGCTGTCAGGTACTTTCCCAGTCTGACTTTCCGGCTGTCGGGATGAAAGTCCGGCCGGGAGAGCACCAGAGCGCGTGCCGGCCTAGCCCAGCACGCGCACCTTGACCGTGCGCCCCTTGACTTTGCCGGCGGTCAGTTTCTGCGCCGCGAGGTTCGCGATCGAGCGCTCGACGGCCACGTAGGTCGACAGCTCGTTGATATTGATCTTGCCGATCTGCTTCGCGTCGAAGCCGGCACTCCCCGTCAAGGCGCCGAGCACATCGCCCGCACGCATCTTCTCGCGCCGGCCGCCGAGGATCTGCAGCGTGGCCATGGGCGGCGAAAGGGGCTTGCGACTCTGCGGTTTCAGATCCGCGAGCGGCTGCCACTCGAATTGCGCGCCCTGGTCGGCCTCGATGCGGCCGACGAAGTGCATCTCCTCCATGGTCGCCAGGCTGAAGGCCCAGCCATCTGCGTCGACGCGGCCCGTGCGGCCGATGCGATGGATGTGAATTTCGGGGTCGGGGGTGATTTCGACGTTGATCACCGCCTCGAGTTGCGCGATGTCCAGCCCCCGGGCCGCGACGTCGGTGGCGACCAGCACGGAGCAACTGCGATTCGCGAACTGGATCAGGACTTGATCGCGCTCGACCTGATCGAGGTCGCCGTGAAGCGCCAGGGCCACGAACCCGCGCTCCTGGAGCAACGCCAGGAGATCGCGGCATTGCTGACGCGTGTTGCAGAAGGCGAGCGTGCTGACCGGCCGGTAGTGATCGAGCAAACGCGCGACTGCGTCCAAGCGATCGCGTCGATCGACCTGAAAAAAAACCTGTCGGATCTTCGTCGGCGCGTGCTGTTCGAGCAGCTTGACTTCCTTCGGCGCGCGCAAGAACTGCTGCGCCAGCTGCGCGATGCCGGCGGGGTAGGTGGCCGAGAACAGCAATGTCTGACGCTCGATCGGACAGGCGCGTGCGACGCTTGCGATGTCGTTGAAGAAGCCCATGTCGAGCATGCGGTCGGCTTCGTCGAGCACAAGAGTGTTCAACCCGTCGAGCCGCAAACTGTCGCGCGAGATGTGATCGAGCACGCGCCCCGGAGTACCGACGACGATGTTGGCCCCGTGCTCCAAACTCGCGAGCTGCGGCCGGATCGGCGCGCCTCCGCACAGGGTCAGGACTTTGATGTTTTCTTCCGCGCGCGCCAACCGGCGGACTTCGTGGGCGACTTGGTCGGCGAGTTCGCGCGTGGGACACAACACCAGGGCCTGGACACCGCGCTCTCCGCTGGCCCTGAGGTTGGCGAGCAAGACCAGCGCGAATGCAGCAGTCTTCCCGCTGCCGGTTTTCGCCTGGGCAATCAGGTCGTGGCCCGCGAGCGCGAGCGGCAGGCTAGCCGCCTGGATCGGCGTCATGCTGACGTAGCCCAGTTGCGTCAAGTTGGCCAGGGTCGCGGGCGCAAGCTGAAGCTCAGTGAACGGATGGTCGGGAGTCGGAGTGCTGGTCATGGATGAGCGGGCAGGTATCGCGCCACCCTACCCTTTCTACCCCCGGGAGCACTGCGCGCTTCTGAAGCTGGAAACGGTAGGGTGGGACACAACCTGACTCCGTCCGCATGAGCATTCCCCATCCCAATGACCCGCTGCACGGTGTGACGCTCGAGCGCATCGTCACCGAGCTCGAAGCCCGCTACGGCTGGGCCGAACTCGGCGGGCGGATCAAGATCCGCTGCTTCACCCACGAACCGAGCGTCGGCTCGAGCCTGAAGTTCCTGCGCAAGACGCCCTGGGCGCGCGCGAAGGTCGAGGACCTTTACGTGGAGATGAAGTGGGAGACGGGGAACTGAGCGGCGGCAGAGCCCCCCCCTGCGTAGATCACCCAGTTCCCATGGCGCTACGACGAGGGCCTGCGCCGGAGCGCGGACCCACGCGAGAGCTGGCGCTCGACATCTGCTGCCCAAGCATTCGCGGCTTGAGATAGTATCGGGTGCCCACACCCTGCGAGTCGGTTCCAGGAGCAACCCGTGATTCACCCCGCGCGCCCGTTCTCTCTGGCTGTCACCACAGCGCTCGTTCTCGGCGGCGCCAATGCAGCCTTTGCATTGGAGCCTCAGTTCTCGACCTCGGCGTTGCGCATCTTCGAAACCGAACTGGCCGGCAGGCCCCTCGCGAATTTTCCGCGCTTTGAATACGTCGGGACCTTTCACCAGGGCGACCCGATCAGCGTCGCCCTAGACCCCGGCACCTATCCGAGCATTGCTGGCTCCATGGCGGACGTGTACCTGCTAGCGGATCGAAGCGCGGCACAGTGGGCGGCCAATCCGACGCTCGTCGACGTGCGCGGAGCACCGACCGCTGCAGTCTTCGGCGCCTCCGGCGTGGCGTCGTGCACCGTGCCGTTGGCGGCTGCCGGACTCAGCGGCGACGCGGGCAGCGGATTCGGCGTGCCCTACGATCTGGTGATCGATGTCGATCGCGACGGCCAGTTGAGCGCGCGCGACTTCATCGACGGACGCACGGCTGTGGGCTTCTATGTTGCCAAGGATCCCACCGTGGCCGGTCCATTGGCCGTCACCGAGATCCAGTACTCCGGCGGATCGTTCCTGGGCCAGGACACGTACTACCCCACGAACATCGCCTCACTCGGACAGTTGCCGCTGGTGGTCGTCAGCCACGGCAACGGCCACGATTATCGCTGGTACGACCACATCGGATTCCACCTGGCGTCCTACGGCTGCGTGGTGGTGAGCCACCAAAACGACACGGCCCCTGGCTCCGAGGCGGCGTCGACGACGACGCTGACCAACACGAACTACATCCTCGCCAATCAAGCCACGATCGGCGGCGGGGTCCTAGCCGGACACATCGACTCGCACAAGATCAGTTTCATCGGTCACAGCCGCGGCGGCGAGGGCGTGATCCGCGCCTACAACCGCGTGTTCACCGGCGCCTATGTCCCGACGCAGTTCACAGCGGCCGACATCGTGTTCGTGTCGAGCATTTCACCCGTGACGCACCTGACGTCAGCGGCCTCGACGCCGCAGGCCGTCAACTACCACTTGATGTACAGCTCGTCCGACACCGACGTCACCGGCTCGCCTGGCAGCACGACTTCCAAGCCGTTCGTTTTCTACGAGCGCGCCACGGGCAATCGTTCGGTCTCCTACGTCCAGGGTGCGGGCCACGCCGACTTCCACGCTGGCGGCGGCTCCTGTGTCTGCACAGGACCGAGCCTGATCGGCTTCGCTGCGACCCATCAGGTGGTGCGCGGTTACTACCTGCCGCTGATCAAGCTCTACACCGAAGGCAATCCTGCGGCCAAGGACTACATCTCGCGCATGTACGGCTCGTTCCACGCGCCCGGGATCGCCGCGAACGTGATCGTGGCCACCGAGTATCGCGACGCGGACACGACAGCGCGCTTCGTCCTGGATGACTTCCAGACCAATCCGGCACTGGGAGTTTCGAGCTCGGGTGGACTGGTTGGATTCAACGTCTCCAATTTGGTCGAAGGCCTGATGCAGGACACCGACGGCTCCTTCGACTTTTCGGCAGCAGTCCCCCACAACGGGATGACCAATTGGAAGGACGCGGGCGACAGCGCCCGCTGCGCCGTGTTCGACTGGACGATCGGTCAAAGCGCCTTCTACGAGTTCGAGCTGTTGTCGACCCAGCGCGACCTGCGCGACGATCGCTGGCTCTCCCTGCGGGCAGCCCAGGGCACGCGCCATCCCGAGACAGACGGGCTCGACGCGCCGCTCACGTTCACCGTGACCCTGCGCGACGGACAGGGAGTGACGAGTTCGATCGCGATGTCGAACTACGGAGCCCTGACGCGCACGTACAAGCGCACCTCCAGCGGCGTCGGCACCGGTTGGGCCAACGAATGGAACAGCATGCGCGTGAGGCTCGCTGACTTTGCCAGCGACATGTCGCCCCTGGACCTGTCCGACATCGCTGCTGTGCGGCTCGAGTTCGGCGCCGGCTTCGGCTCCGCGCGCGGGCGCATCGGCCTGGACGACCTCGAGATCATCAAGGAATAGCCGTCCCATGGGAAAACCGAAACTGCTGGCGTTGATTCTCGGCGTGCTGATCGCCTCGGCCATGGGTGTCACTGCGCTCGTTCAGCGCTCACCGGCTGCGCAGTTGGAGACGCCCCTCGGCTCGCCGAACGCCGCGCTCGATTTGTTGTACGCGCGTGCGTTCACGCTGCAGCGCTCGTATCCCTACGCCTGGCGCGCCGAACAGCCGCCGGTGGACTCGGGCTGGCTCCTGGTTATCCAAGTGGATCCGGCCCGCTGCGTCCCCAGTCAGGAGTACGAGCCCGTGCTCTACGTGGGCTCCCAGACCGCGGAGCGCATCAACACCGGACAGGGCAGCGGTCGCATCGTCGCCGTAGTCCCCGCGGGCCGCGGCGCGGACGGCGAACCCGATCTCGATCTGAACCAGGCCCTGGTGTTCTTCGGCGCGCCGCGGCTGCCTGAGCAAGTGGACGCGCGGGTTGTCGCCAGCGAGCTGACCCACGCCCGAAGCGCCAAAATTGCGCCCCTACCTGCGGAGCGAATCGTTGCCGCGCGCGAAGCCGGTGGAAGCCCCGTGGACTTCGAGGAACGCGACGAGCTGATTCGCCTCGGGGCCCAGCTGATCTTGCAATACGCGCCTCAGGAAACTGAGTTCGCCCATGGCTTGCTTGTCCCCCGCATGCGCTAGGTGCGCGCCCGCACGAAATTACGCAATCCGGTTCGGACGCAGCGTGTGCTGCCACTCACCGTGCAGGAGTGAGCAGTGGCTTTCCGGGTGCAGATGAGCACTAGCACCGTGTGATCAACCCAGTCGGCGTGCCGAACGCTTAGAACTCCTGTGATCATGGTGCTGCCCTTGTCCCACCGGTCGCGCTCTTGCGACACCGCGGGGCGGGTCGAACGCGCTCCTTGCGGCGTGGGTTTGTCCTAGGAACGCGGCCGTCATTGACCCGCCCCCGGTGATCGTACCAGTTCCTATGTTAGCGCCCAAGCCGGGTTTTGCGCCAGCAGAGCCGGCCGTAGCGTAGCGGAGGTCGGCTCTGCTGGCTGCACGGCCAGTGGTGCCGGCGGTCGGTACTCGAGCGAGCTGTGC
>CANKOY010000077.1 GCA_947484275.1 Planctomycetota bacterium
CTGAGCGCGAGGGGCAGTCCTTGCGCGGGCAGAAAGTGGGATGAAATCCCATGGCGGATGGACCTCGTGAAAGGGCGACCCGACTACGACTGCGGAAATCACGCCTCGTGGCGCGGATTTCGGATTTAGGGCCCAGCCATCGGGGGCAGTATCCGGAGCGGTACTCTGCTGCCTTGAACTCCTCCGATTTTGATTTCGTGCTCGATCCCGCGCGGATCGCCCAGGTGCCGGCGACTCCGCGCGACAGCGCGCGCTTGCTCGTGGCGCGCCGGGATTCCGCGGTCGTGCAGCACCTGAGCGTGCGCGATTTGCCGGAGCTCCTGGATCGCGGCGATCTCATCGTGATTAATGACACACGCGTAATTGCTGCCAGATTGTTGGGCCGGCGAAAAAGCGGCGGCGCGGTTGAGGTGCTGCTTGCGGAGCGCCTGGGCGATGTGCGCTGGCGCGCCCTGGTGAAGCCCGCGGGGCGCATCAAGTCCGGTGAGGTCCTCGAACTCTGCGACGGTGTGTTCGCGGCTCGGATGCTAGGCAGGCAACGGTCCGAGTCTGGCGAGGTGGGGGACTGGGAGCTGGAGCTGAAGTCCTTCGGCGTCGTCGGCGCGACTCTCGATGAGCTGATCGAGGCTCACGGCCGAATGCCCGTGCCGCACTACATCGAGCGCGACCGCATGCACGGATCCCATGACGCCCTGGATCGCGAGCGCTATCAGACCGTGTACGCTCGAGAACCCGGCGCAATCGCCGCGCCAACGGCCGGTCTGCACTTCACACCCGAGTTGTTGCAGCGCCTCGGGCAGCGCGGCGTGGATGTGGCGCGGGTCACGCTGCACGTCGGCGAGGGTACGTTCAAGCCGGTGGAGGTCGAGGACCTGGACCTCCATCCGATGCACTCAGAGGACTACACGTTGCCTGAGGCTACCTCACAGATGATTGCGCGCGCGCGCGCCCGCGGTGGTCGGGTGGTCGCGATCGGGACCACAAGCGCACGCACATTGGAAAGCTGTGCGCGCGACGATCGACTTGTGAACCCTGGCTCGGGTTCCACGCGGCTGTTTCTGAGACCGGGCGTGTCCCTGCGAGTGGTGGACGCGCTCTTCACGAACTTTCACTTGCCGCGCAGCACGCTTTTGATGCTGGTCAGTGCCTTCGCGGGCCGTGAACGCACGCTTGAACTCTACGCGGAGGCCCTGCGCAGGGAATACCGCTTCTACAGCTACGGCGACGCGATGCTGATCCTCTGAGCGAGCTCTACTCGCCTTGGAGCGCCGCGCGAATTGCGCGCGCGGCGGAGGCCGGGTCCGCGGCCGAGAGGATCGCCGAGCCGACCGCGGCGCGCGGGCACTTCTCCAGCTCCCCGGCATTGAGCGCGTCGATGCCGCCGATCGCAAACACGGGCCACGGCGACGCCTCCTGGGCGAGCCAGCACGCTTCGGGTCCAAGCCCATTGCCGTAGCCCTTGGTGCCCGTGGCTCGAAACGGGCCGAACCCAAGGTAGTCGAGGTCCTGTTCTCCCGCGCGGACGACCTGTGCCGGGCTATGGGTCGACAGCCCGATCAGTGCGCGCGCCCCCAGTTGCGCGCGCGCCAACTCCACGGGCGAGTCATCCTGCCCAAGGTGCACACCGGCGAGCCCGTCATCCAGGAGCGCGGCAGCCACATCGACGCGGTCGTTGGCGATCACGGGGATGCCTGGCCGGATGTTCCTCACCAACTCGAGCACCCGCGTGCACCAGTCGTACAACTCGCGCGCCGACGTGAGGGCCAAGGGCCCCGGGCCGCCGCGCAGGGGATCGAGGCCGAACTCCTGTGCCTTGGGCCGCACCTGGATCATGTCGACCCACGGCAGCACATCGCTGAGCACCGCCAGGGGCTCGCGCTCGCCGCACAGGTGCGGCGTGAAAATCAGGTAGAGGCGCGCGTCAGCGAGTGCGCTGCGCATTTCCTCTGGATCGAGTGCGGCGGCCACGGGTTGATGGATTGGAGAACGATTGTCGGACGGGCTGTCGCATCGGCCCGCGCCTGGGTCACAATAGCGCGGATCATATGTGGTTTTTCCTCGCGCCCCTCTGCTGTTCGCTGCTTCCTCAGGACCTGACGCAAGTGCCGGCGCCGAAACTTACGTCCCCACTGTTCGTGGAGGATCAGGCTCGCGCACTTCCGGGCGTGACGACAACCTGCGGCTCCAAAGACAAGAACTACATCATCGAAGTTAATGGCGGCGGGATCGCGCTGGCTGATCTCGACAACGACGGCGATCCCGACCTGGTGGTCGTCGATGGCGCGACCCTGGATCGCAGCGCTAAGAACGAGCCCGGTTTCCCGCCGCGTGTGTTCTTGAATGACGGCCGCGGCTTGTTCGAGCCCGCGGGCGAGCCCTGGGCCATGACCGGCGGCCGCTGGGGTATGGGCATCGCCACCGGGGACGTCGACGGCGATGGATTCGTTGACCTTGTGATCACCCAGTGGGGGCCGACCCGCTTGTTCCTCAATCAAGGCGGCAAGGGCCTGAAGGAAGCGAGCGACAAGGCGGGCTTTGTCGGATCCCGGTGGGGCACTTCCGCAGCGTTGTTCGATGCCGATCGCGACGGCGCACTGGACCTGGCGGTGATCAACTATCTGGAGTTCGATCCCGCGCTAGTCGCGCCGCCGGGTGGAGACTGCTCTTGGAAGAGCTATCCGGTGATGTGCGGCCCCGAGGGCCTGACGCCGCAGCACGATCAGTTCTACCGCGGCCGCGGCGACGGCACGTTCGAGGACGCGACTTCGAAGGCAGGTTTCGTCCCCAACGAAGCTGGCTTCGGCCTAGGCGCCACGACGCTCGACTACGACGCCGACGGCGACACGGACCTGTACGTGGCGAACGATTCCACGCCCAATCATCTGTGGGAGAACCAGGGCGATGGGACGTTCCTCGAGCGCGGGTTTGCGCGTGGTGTGAGCCACGACGCCAACGGCAAGGAGCAGGCCAGCATGGGCATCGCCTGTGCCGACCTCGACAGCGACGGGCGCGACGATCTGCTGGTCACGAATTTTTCCGGGGAGTCGAACTCGCTTTACGCATCCAAGGGCGCAAAGGCCTTCCGCGAGCGCGCTTCCCACAGCGCCCTGTCCGGTCCGAGCTTGCGCGCACTCGGTTGGGGCACGGCCTTCGCGGACGTTGACCTCGACGGCGACCTCGATCTTTTCGTGTTCAACGGCCATGTCTATCCCCAGGCGGATCGGCCGGGCACCGACACGACCTATGGGCAGATCGACCAGTTGTTCCTCAACGACGGCACAGGCAAGTTCGCGGTCGAGCCGCTCTCGTCCGCAGCGCCGCGAGTCTCGCGCGCTTCCTGCTTCGCAGACATCGATGGCGACGGCGACATTGACATCGTCGCCCTGGAACTCGACGGCGTCGTGCGCGTGTTGCGCAATCAACTGGATCCGATGTCCGCGCCCAAGGATGCGGGCGGCGCGCCGACGCGGCGTCTGCATTGGCTCGGCGTGCGCCTTCGTGGCAACGGCAAAAACACCGCGGGCCTTGGGGCGCGCGTGAGCATCGAGTGGGAAGGCGGGAAACGAACCTGCGAAGTGCGCACGACCGGCGGATTCCAAGCCAGTGTTCCGGCGGAGGTCCACGTGGGACTCGGTGGCGCGCCGCGGGCGGAGCGCATCGTCGTTCACTGGCCCAGTGGCAAGCGCTCGGAACTCGAGACCGTCGTCGCCGACCGCCTGATCTTGATCGAGGAGCCGGCCCAATGAACGCGCGCGCGGCTTTCCTTTGTGTGCTCGCCTCGTTTGGCGGCGTGGACGCGGCCGCGCAGGAGGCCAGCACCGTGAAGCCGGTGTCGCAGGGAAATCTGCGCGAGCTCGCCGCACGCGCTCTGTTGCGCGACCCGCGAGCGCTGCCTTTCGCCGCGATGGACCGCTGGACCAAATGGGGCCCGAAGGACGAAGTACCCGCGGAATTGCAGCTCGATCTGCGCGCGGGAATGCGCGCCTACACCGCCGGTGACTACGCGGCGTCCTTGGCGTTTTTCTACCGGCTCTTGGACCGCGAAGCTGAGTATCCGCCCGCCTTGTACCAGGGCGGGCTGTGCTATTTCCGCCTGCGCCGCTACGGCGACTCGGCCGCGATGCTCGAGCGCTTCGTCCACGCGGCACCCCAGGAAATCGGCGCCTCCCAGGCCCTCGGACATTGCTACTACTCGCTCGGCGACTACGAGCGCGCACGCGCGCACTATTTGAAAGTTATCGCGACGTCGCGCAGCAGTCCCGAGGCCCTGCGCGGCCTAGCCCTATGCGAATTGCGCCTTGGGAATCCTGCGCGAGCGCTCGAACTTCTCGATGAAGTGCTCGCCCTGCGTCCCGACCACGCCGACGCCCATTCCTGGCGCGCGCAGATCTTGTTCGACGAGGGTGAAAGCGAAAAGGCCCTGACCAGCGCCGAACGAGCTAGGGATCTGGAGCCCTGGGAGCCGCGCGCCTGGTTCATGCTCTCGCGCATCTACTTCGAGCTTGACCGCACTGCGGAGGCCGAAGAGGCCCGAAAGCGATTCGATTTCACAAGCCGTCTGGCCCAACAGGTGCGCCAACAGGAGGGGCTGTTGCTGCACGATCCCGCGCGCGTGGACGTCTGGGCGCAGTTGATTTCCCTGCAGCGCAGCGGAGGCAACAAGTCTGGGGTGCGCGATGCCGTCCAGCACCTCGCGGCCCTCGGCCCTCGCGACGCGCGCACTGCCCTGCTCGTCATCGACGCCTTCGAATGGCTCGGTGAGAGCGTTCGCGCCCGCGGTGCGGCGCGCCATGCGGAAGCCGTTGTCGGCACTGAAAAGTCCGCGTGGGAGTGGCTCGCTGATTTCTACCGCCGCACTGGAGACGTTCCCGGTGCTGAGCGCGCCACCAAGGCGGCGGAAGGTCAGCGCTGAGAAAGCAGCGTGTCGCGCGCGTGGGCGCGGCTCCGAACTAGGCCGACTCCTTCTTGTCGCGGCGCGGACGGCCGCCCTTGTTGGCTTTGCGCTCGGCCAGTTGCTCGTTGAAGCTCGCCCAGTCCTCGCGGGAGAAGAGGCGGACCGGGTTGCCGCACTGGGCGCAATACGAACGGTCCACACTCATCAGGTAGGGCACGTACGTGTTGCAATCGGTGCAGAACTTGCGGTCGGAGTAGTAGTCGAGTTGGTCCATTGATCTGTGCGTGTCTTGGGTGCGGATCGCGGCGTATGACGGGCAAAGAGCAAGGGCTTGGCCAGGCGGCCGATCATCCGTCGCGAGTCGTCGTAAATGACTGGCTAGCAGTTACTTGCGTCGCAGCTGGATGTCCTCGGGCCGCTGCCTGCGGAACCTGGACCGGTGTCTAATGCCTTGGACGAAACGACCCGCCCGCAGGTTTCTAAAAAGCTCGGAATCGGTGTGGTGTGCGGCCGCGAGCGAGGGCCTGAAGCGGGTCCGGAGCGAGCTAAGTTCCGTCCGAGCAACCACTTGCTCGGGGACCCCGGGCACAGCCCCTGGGGCAACCCCGAGGGTGCCGGAGCCCGATGTGCAGGGATTTGCACGTCAGCGCGGCTGTGCAGCCCATTGCACGGGGCCTCCCCCGGCTCAGAACGCTTGGTCGAGACTGGCGCGGATGTCCGCCTCCGCAACCGGGTCGGGTTCGCGCACCAAGGACCCCTCGATGGCCCGGACCACACCTTCGTCAGGAGCGTGGGCGCGCGCCAGAGACCAGGCTGAAGCGGCCCGGACCATGGCACTGGGGTGCGAACTCAGGGCACCGAGCAGCCCATCGCGCCCCGCCTCCGACGGCGCGTGCGCCAGGGCAATCGCAGCGTTGCGAGCAAGTCCCGCCTCGCCCGGACGTCGCAGGGCAGTGGCCTCGGCCCATGCCGGACGAGGCTCGGTTTGGGCCAGCCAGCGCAACAGCCCGCCCTCCACAAGCGACGGCGAATCGCCCCATTTCGCTGAGGTGTCCGGAGCGCTGTGGCCCCACGGGCAAACCTCGGAGCAAACGTCGCAGCCAAAGGCCCAGGGGCCGATGCGCTCGCGGATCGGCCGCGGAGAGAGCTCGCTCGATTCAATCGTGTGAAAGCTGATGCACTTGCCCGCATCCACACGACCGGGCTCGAGGATCGCGCCGGTGGGGCACGCATCGATGCAGGCGCGACAGGATCCGCAGGATCCCGCGGGGGGGACGGGCGTCGGCTCCAGCTCGCTGTCGATCAACAGCTCGCCCAGGAAAAACCACGGTCCAAAGCGCGGATGCAGCAAGTTCGCGGCCTTGGAGAGAAAACCGATGCCCGCGCGTGCGGCGTGGGAGCGTTCCAGGACGGGCCCGGCATCAGCCACGGGTCGTCGCAGGTCGCCAAGGCCCTCCTGCTTCAGGCGCCGCGCGAGGCGCCGCAGCATCTTGAGCATGCGGTTGTGGTAGTCGCGCCCGGCGGCGTAGCGGGCCACGCGGCCGCCACCGGGGAGTCCGCGATCGGCGAGGTCCACCGCAGGCCGCGAATGGGCGAAGCCGACCACTAGGATGCTCTTGCCCGACGGCAGCAGGAGCCGCGGATCTAGGATTCTCGCCCTGTCCCTCGCCATATAGGCGAGCCCCCCGTGGTGGCCACGATCGAGCCAGTCCTCGAACCTCGCCGCGTCCGGTGGAGGGGCGCAGGGCGCGATTCCCGCGAGATCAAAGCCCACGTCGCGGGCCAACTCGATCGCTCGCTCTCCCCGGGTCATGGCCGAATTCTGCCCGCCGGCAGTCAGATGCGTAGCGAATCCTGCCCAACGGGTCAGGTTCCGCAGATCAGCGGAACCCAGTGTTTTCCTTACCTCTTGCGGCAGGCCTGGTTATGCGCTGGACCCGGCATTTGACGCAGCTTTTTCGGTGCCATGACGGAACCTTCTCAGTTACCGAATTCGCCGCCGACCTAGAATCGAGGTCGAGCCGGGGACCTGCGCACTTCTGCCCGTGCGTTGTTTCCTCGGCGGGAATCCTGTCCCCGCTCCCGCAGACAATCGCCCCGAGGTCCTTTCCGGATGCTGGACGCCGAAGCAAGCACGCTTGGCCACGCACCGAACGCCGCGCTCGACCGCGCAGGCTTGAAGGCTCGGATTCTGGCATTGCGAAAGGAGCTTCCGCGCGCAGAAGGCACGGCCATTCAGGCTTGCATCGACGATCCGGCCCGCGGTGCAGACGCGGTGCGCGACTCAGTCTCGACGCGTCTGATGGAAGCCTTCCGGCTGCGCGCCGGACGGGCCACGTTCGGACTTTTGTACGAGTTGAATTGCGCGCATTTGTTGGTCCAGGTTTCCAGTTGCCTGCGCCGGTACGGCAGCCGGACCGACCCGCGCGACGTGCTGCAGGAAGTCTTCTTCAACGTCTATCGCTACCCGCACCGCTTCAACAGCGAGCGGGACGACGCCTTCCGTGTCTGGTCGGCCATGATCGTGCGCAACACGGTGCTCAAACACCTGCGCTCCCAGGGCCGCAGGGGCCAATCCGAAATCCCGGTGGAGGACCTTTCGGACCAGCCTGAGGCCTTGGCCAGCACGCCCTTGGGCGGGGCCATCGAAAGGGAAGCCTCGCGGGAGTGCGGGCGTGTCTACCTGACCTACCTGCACCTCTACTTAGAGTTCTACGCGATGCTCTCGGATCGCGAACGGCAGGCCATTCATCTCGTGGAGGTGGACGAGTTGAGTTACCGAGAGACTGCCGAGCGACTAGCCATCAAGCTGGAGAACTTAAAGATGGTCATTTTTAGGGCACGGAGAAAGATCCACCGCTCCATGCGGCGCGTGTTCGAAGGTCTGCCCGCGGACTGCCGCCCGGCGCGCGACCCGCAGCTTGCCGTGGGCGCGCTCGACTCGGCGCAAGTCCAGCCCGACGGTTCGAGCGCCTGGGATTCGGAGGAGGACCAATGAGCTCCAAGCAAGAATGGTGGAACGAGGGTTTGGCTGACGTCTGCACGCCATTCCAAGTGGATCTCTCCTGCCTGGTGGACGGCGAACTGGATGAGTCTGCCGCCGCACGCGCGATGCTGCACCTCGAGGAGTGTGACCACTGTCGCCATTTCTTCGATGACACGCGCGAATGCCTGCGTCTGCACCTCGACGCCGCTGACCCGGATCGACTGATCGCGCGCATCTCGACCCTCACCGGCGTCAATTTTTCAAAGCAAGCTGAGGCGATCGAACACGTTCACCGCCTGGCGACGATTTTCTACCAGCTCGGCAAGTCGTACTTGCTCACCGCCGTCGACCCGGACTTCCGCACGCGCGTGTTCGAGAGTCCGATGCCGCTCGAATCGACCCAGACGCTCGGGCGCGGATTCGTTGACGGCGTGTTGCACGCCAGCGGCGATGACATCGCGGCGCCGACCGCGGAGCGCGGCCGCCTCGGTGACATTGATTGGCGCAATGCGCGCTCGCTCTTCAATGGTCGGTTGAAGGAAATCGCCAGCCCCATGGACAAGGCTCGCCGCCTGCTCGACGAGGCGGTCCGCGCGGATCCGTCCCACGAAGAGGCGCGCCTGTACCTCGCGTTCCTTGCGGCGCACGAGGGCAAGTCGCTCAAAGCCGCGCGCGAATATCGCGATCTCTTCCGCACCTCGATCAGCGAGCAAAACCGCGGCCACGCTGCGGTCCAACTGGGATTGCTCCATGACCGCGAAGGCGAGCACCGCAAGGCGCTGGCTTGCTTCCGCTGGGTGACGATCAGCGGCTTGGCCAAGCGCGACGAGCGCTTCTTCTTCGCGCGCTTCAATATCGCCCTGGAGTACGCCCTCCTGGGCCGGGATCAGGAATCCCTGTCCGCCTTCCGACTCCTGCTGGACATCCACCCGCGCCGCGCAGCCGAGGTCGGGCAGTTGATCCTCAAGTCCAAGAGCCTCCAGGCAGCCATGGACGGGCTTCCTGGCTACGGCGAAGCGTTACTCACCACCTGTCCTGAACTATTTCACGCCCCGGGGACCGATTCATTGGACCGCCGGGACGGGGGCGACCGCGCGGACCGAGCAGACGGCCGCAGGAGTCCTCCCAACTAGATCCCAACGCCCGTCCTATCCCGGATGGGGCGCAAGGGAGACCGAAACATGAAGAACGAAACAACCAAACCTCAGCACAGCCGTTCGCGCGTAGGCAAGGCGCTGCTCGCCACTGCGGCCGTGCTCGCCTGCCTGGCCATTGGACCCCGCGACCTTCGCGCTGGCGACGGCGGCGGGTTGCTTCCCGGCGGCGGCGACGCGATCGGCAGCCTGCCCTACATCCTCGAGTTGCCCCCGGAGGGCCTCACTGGGCCGACAATGCCCTCGATCTCGCTGGAGGGTCCGAGCCTCAGCGCTGTGCTCTCCGTGGTCGTTGACGCCTGGGGCGACGGCTATGCCCAACTCTCCAGTCTTGGCAATGAGCCCGGCGTGCGCGTCGAACTGCAGGGTTCGGTCAGCTTGCTGCTCGATCGCAATCGCCTTCCTACATCAGGGGTTCGGATCGGCCTCGACGTCAGTCAGGGCTTTTCGGGTGGCCTCGGCGTCGTGATGCAGAAGGGACGCGTCTTGCGCACCCAGATCCTGCCGGAGACTGGCGACCTCGAGTTGCCCCTCGACACCCTGGCCGCATCGGGAGCGCTCGACACATTCGGACTCTCCTTTCACTCCTACAGCACCTCCATGCATCACCACGTGCTGGACATGGTCGGCTCAGGCGGAACGATCCGACTGAGTTCGCATCCGTAGCACTCGGCTCGAGCGGAAGCATCCCGGCGGACCGGCCCTCAGGTGGGGTCGGTCCGCCGGCTGCATTTTCGGGGTCATAATCGCCCCCACCCTGGTCGGGGGCCCGGGCTTGGTGACCTCTGGACTTCAGGGGACCCCCAATCGTCCGAGAATCAAGGGACAGCCTCCCATCAGTTCCGGGAGCGCCCTCCCATGGACGTCATTCCGCTGCGACCTAGCGCCATCCAGGCCGTGGCCCACGCTGCCCAGCGCACCCAGGAGCAGAGGGCGGAGGGCCGCATTTTTTCCGCCCAGGTCCTGCAGTTGCTTG
This sequence comes from Planctomycetota bacterium, assembly GCA_947484275.1. Taxonomy (GTDB): domain Bacteria; phylum Planctomycetota; class UBA1135; order UBA1135; genus JADJQU01. The sequence goes on from CANKOY010000077.1 coordinate 10,011, forward strand.
ACGGCGGCAGCATGGTGCTCGGCGTTGGTCGGGCGCGCGTCGCGGCCACCAGTCAGGCGGCGCTTCAGGTGGGACAAAATGTGTTCCTGAGGTTCCGTGGAACGGGCCCAGGGCGCGTTCTGGAGCTGGTGGGGCAGGAAGAGCTCGAGGCGACCGGCGACAGTCCCGACGTCAGCCATCCATTTCGCTGGCTGGCCCGCGGACAGGGCCTTGGAGAGCTGATTGCTGACCTGAGCCAAGCCCTCACTGCGGGTGCGGAACGGGCGAGTCCCGCCGCCCGAGAATTGGAGCGCGCACTTGGTCGGTTCGCGTTGTCGCCAGGAGCATCAGGATCGGACGTCGCCCGACTTGTGGCCAACTCGGCGATTAGCCACGAGGCGCGGGCACTGGGTCGCGCGCTCGATTCGCTTCCGAGCGTCGCCCTCGCGGCGGCGGCGAAGGAGTTGGTATCCCTAGCCCTTGGCGATCTGCCCGAGGATGCCGTTGGCCCGCTGCGGCGAGCCTTGGGGCAGGAACTCGCGCGCTTGCTCGGCGATGTCGGCGAACTGGAGCGGTTGCGCGCGCTCGCCCCCGATGCATCGGCTGGCCACGGGCTTGCGACCAGGGCGCTGCAAAGTTGGATCGGTCGCGCACTGGAGTCCAGCTTCCCTCCCACGCTCCACGCAGCACAGCGAAGCAGCATCGCCGAAGCCTTGCAATTTGCGCGCATCGCCCCGCGTCTGGCGCGCGCCGTGATCGAGGCTCTTCTCGGTGAAAGCGCGGGCCTGGCCCGCGTCCTCGACGAACCCGCGATGCTCCGAACCGTCGCGACTACACCGGATCTCAAGCAGTGGCTCGCCGAAGCCATGGCCACCCTGGACCCTGGCGTCGAGCGCGAAGCGGTGCGCCAGGCGCTGGAGACGTTGGAAGCCGAGCAATTCGTTGCGTTGGCGCGCGCACGCCACGGCGAGGGATCGAGCTGGGTGCTCGCACTCTGCGAGCACGGCGGGTTCACCGATGCGCGTCTGGTGCACCGCAGGGTCGAGAGCGGCGAGCCTGAACCCGGAGTAGAACGGGAAGGACCAGTGGAGCGCGCGGTGCTCGGACTCGAGTTCTCGCGCACCGGCCCTGTGCGCGCCGATTTTGCCTTGGACCGCAGCGCCCTGCGCGTGCGGCTCTCCGTGGCGGACGAGGCGATCGCCGAGCGCATGAACGCTGCGATCGAAGAGCTATCCGCGGCCCTGTCCAGCACTGGAAGGAGTGTGCAGGTGACGATTTGCGTTCGCGCCAAGGAGGAGCTTCGGGTCCCCGGCCCTGAGGCCGACAGTCATCTCGCAGCAGGCCGGCCGGCGGTCGATCGACTGGGATGACGAACTCCGGTAACCGTCAGTTGCCGACAGGAGCCGCGCTGCACGGCGACGGTCTTGATCGCGCCGTGGCCCTTCGACACGAGCCCGATTCCGGCCGCGCGCCGTTAGTCGTCGCCAGCGGACGAGGTGCGATCGCGCGGCGCTTGGTGGAAATTGCTGCTGAGCATGGCGTGCCGGTGCGCGAGGATCCCGACCTCGCCGCGCTGCTGTCGCTCGTCGACCTTGGCGACGAGATCCCGGCCGATCTTTATCAGGCCGTGGCCGAAGTGATCAGTTTCGTCTACCGCGCGAACGAGAGTCTGCGCGCCGAGCGCGACTTCGCGCCCCCGCAGGGGTGAACCGAGGCCCGCGGCGCTATCCTGCGCGGCGTGCCTACCTTGCCGCTGCTCGCCGTCACCGTCGGAGATCCGGCGGGGATCGGTCCCGAGGTGACGCTCGCTGCCCTGGCGGATCGCGAGCTGCGCGCGAAGTTTCGCGCCCTGGTGCTCGGGCCCGCCTGTTTGCGGCCCGCTTCGATCCCGAGCTTGGAAGTCGGCGCGGATCCGCGGCACATCGAGCATCAGGCGTGGCTCGCGACGGCGGGCGACGGGCCGTTTCACATGGGCCGCGCCAGCGCCGAATGCGGTCGCGCGGCCCTGTCCGCTTTGCGACGCGGCGTCGAGTTGGCGATGGCGAAACAAGTGGATGCCCTGGTGACCGCACCGGTGTCCAAGGAAGCGCTGCACCTCGCTGGCGAGAAAGTGGAGGGCCAGACTGAACTGCTCGGACGCTGGGCGGGCGTCAGCAACCATCAGATGGTGGCGATCGCAGGTCCCCTGCGGGTGATGTTGTTGACGCGCCATCTGCCTCTGCGCCAAGCGCTCGATGCGATCACGCCCGAGCGCGTCTTTTTCCATTTGGAGTTGCTGCACCGCACGCTCGTGGAGCTTGGGTTCAAGAAGCCGCGTCTGGCCCTGGCCGGGATCAATCCCCACGCGGGCGAAGGCGGGATTCTCGGGCGCGAAGAACTCGAACTGTTCCCCGCGGCGTTGGAACGCGCACGCGCGATCGGCATCGACGTTTCGGGCCCGCTCTCTCCCGACACGGTGTTTCTCTCGGCCTTCCGCGGCCGTTTCGACGGCGTGCTCGCGCACTACCATGACCAGGCCTTCATTGCGGCGAAGATTGCCGCACCGGACACCGGGTTGACCCTGATCGCGGGCCTGCCTTTCCTGCGCGTTTCTCCGGCCCACGGCACGGCCTTCGATCTCGCCGGAAAGGGCCTGGCTTCGGCCGAAAACATGAAAGTTGCCCTGGGCCAGACGGCCGAGTGGGCCCCTCGCCGACCGACACCCGCCCCCTCGCGGTAGAGTAGACTGACCGACCGGCCTCTCTTCGGTCCGACGCTCCGCCCCACCCCCCTGATCCACAGCCTGCCGCACCGTCCATGAGCGCCAAGAAGATCGTTCTCTACCAGCCGCAGCAGGTCGACACGAGGCTCGGGCCCGACTCCAGCAAAGACCTTTTGCCCCTGGAGATGCTGACGATTTCGGCCTTCCCGCTGCGCGACGGCTACGAGATCGTGATCATCGACGGCAGCCTCTACTCGCCCGAGGAGGCCCACCGCCGCGCGGTCGAGGCCTGCGAAGGCGCGATGATGTACGCGACCACCGGGATCCTCGGCTACATGGTCACCGACGGTTTCGCGGCTTCTACCAAGGTCAAGGCGCGCCACCCGAAGTTGCCGATGTTCCTGGGCGGGTGGTTTGGATCCGTGCGGCCCGAATTGCAGCTCGCGACGGGTCTGTACGACGCGGTGGTGCTCGGCCAGGGCGAACTGACGTTCCACGAGCTCGTCCAGGCGGTGGACTCGGGCACGGATCTCGAAAACGTCGCCGGCCTCGCGCTGTGGCGCGACATGAAGGTCCACTTCACAGCGAAGCGCACGGTGGTCGGCTGGGACAAGGTGCTCAATGTGCCCTGGCAGCTGATCGACATCGAGCCCTATCGCGCGCACCAAATGCGCGCCGATTCGCACCGCGACATCCTGCGCATGCCGACGCCGCCCGCCATGGGCAGCCGCAAGCCGTACTTCGGCATCACGTACTTCTCGAGCTACGGCTGCCCCGAGCCGTGCACGTTCTGCTGCTCACCTGTCGTCACCGACCGGCGCTGGAAGGCGATGCCCGCGGATCGGATGCTCGACGACCTCGCCGGCCTGCACGATCGCTGGGGCTTCGACGTGGTGCGCTTCCACGACGCGAACTTCGGCGTGATGCAAAAGCGCACCAAGGAATTCGCCGAGGGCATGCTCTCGCGCGGGCTGAAGTTCTGGTGGAACGCGTTCCTGGAGACGCATTCGATCCTGACGTACAAGCCGGAGGTGCTCGACGCGGTCAGC
>CANKOY010000078.1 GCA_947484275.1 Planctomycetota bacterium
GATGGGTCCGTTCATTACAGCCACAATCATGGCCGCCACGGTAGGGAGCGCGATCGCCGCGGAACTGGGCACGATGGCGGTCAGCGAGGAACTCACGGCGCTCGAGGTCATGTCGATCGACCGCCTGCGCTACCTGATCGTGCCGCGAGTGATCGCCCTGGCGGTCATGTGTCCGCTCTTGACAATCCTGTGCGACACGATCGGCATCGTCGGCGGCGGCTTCATCGCCGAAAGCCAGCTCAACGTCGGCCTTTCCCTGTACTACGACTCGGCGATCGACTCGCTGCAGGGCACGAACTTCTTCCTCGACCTGCCGAAGGACGTGTACTCGGGCCTGATCAAGTCCTTCGTCTTCGGCGTGCTAATAGCGATCATCTCCTGCGGGGCGGGAATGAAGGCCACCAGCGGCGCCATGGGCGTCGGCAGCGCCACGCGCAAGGCCGTGCGCGACTCGATCATCGCGATCATCATCGCAAACTACTTCATGTCCTGGATCTTCTTCCAAGCATGAGCGCACCCGATACCAGCAAGGCGGTCTTGCGCTACGTGGACGTCCACAAGGCCTTCGGTCCGCGCCAGATCCTGCGCGGAGTCAACCTCGACGTCGTGGGGGGCGAGACGTTCTGCATCATGGGCCCGTCGGGTTGCGGCAAGTCCGTAACCTTGCGGCACTTGATCGGACTGATGAAGCCGGACAAGGGCCATGTCTACGTGGACGGCAACGACATGGCGACGATCACGAAAGAAGATCTGCGCAAGTTGCGCTCGCGCATGGGCTTTGTGTTCCAGGAAGCGGCGCTGCTCAATTGGCTCTCGGCCGGTGACAACGTGGCCCTGCCCCTGCGCGAGACCACGAATATGCCCGACGAGGAGATCGTCGCGCGCGTGCGGGCGAAACTGGAACTGGTCCACGTGCCCGATGCCTTCGACAAGTTGCCCGGGGAGCTCTCCGGCGGCATGAAAAAACGTGTGGGCCTGGCGCGCGCGTTGATCACCGATCCGGAAATCGTGCTCTACGACGAACCGACGGCCGGACTCGACCCTGAAATCTCCGCCTCGATCAACCGCCTGATTCGCGAATTGGGCGACCGCCTGAAGGTCACCCAGCTTGTGGTCACGCACCACATCGGCTGCGTCAAGACCGTTGCGGATCGCGTCGGCCTGCTCGACGGCGGCGTTCTCAATTTTATTTCGACTTCCGAAGAATTCCTGTCGTCCGAAGAGCCGCGGCTAGTGCGCTTCCTCGGCGACCGACTCGACTAATAAAGCCATGAATTCAACACGACAAATGTCGCTCGGCGCGTTCTTCGTGATCGTCCTCGGATTGCTCGGTTACTTCACGTTGTTCATGACTGATTTCTCCTTGTTCAAGGAGCAGCACAGCGTGGTCGTGCACTTCCCCGACGCCAACGGACTGCGCGAGGGCGACTCGGTCCTGGTGGCGGGCATCCGCCAGGGACGCGTGCAAGAACTGGTCTACGACCCCACCGCACCACTCGACCGGCGCATCACGGTGACGCTGAAAATGGACGGCGCACTGGTGCTGCGACAGGGATTCACGATTGCGATCGAGGACTCGACTCTGCTCGGAGGAAAGTTCGTGATCGTCGACCCAGGCCCCGCGGACGGCGCGCCGGTGGCGAGCAACGTCGCGCTGTCCGGCACGGTGGGCCGCAATGCACTGGCCGCCATCGGCGAGCTCGTCGATGAGAATCGCGCCAGCGTCGCGCGTCTGATCAACAACATCGACGTAGTCTTCAGCGACCTCCACGCCGGTAAGGGCACCTTCGGACGTTTGCTGCGCGACGATGCGATGGGCGACAGCCTCAAGGATGGCGTGGCCAAGTTCCAGCGCACCGCGGACAACCTCGCCGTGCTCACCGATGACGTGCGCGCGGGCAAGGGCGCGATCGGACGATTGTTCACCGACGAGGACCTGTCGAAGAAGCTCGGCGAAATCGGAGATCGATTGGCAACGATCACCAACGACTTCACATCGGTCTCGAAAAACCTCGCGGAAGGCAAGGGCACTCTGGGACGCCTGATCAATGACGAAAAACTCAGCGACGACGTGGCCAAGGCTGTGGAATCGATCCGCGGCATCGCCGACAAGATCAACAACGGCGAGGGGACGCTCGGGCGATTGGTCGTCGATCCCGCCATTGCCGACGACCTGAAGGAACTCATCGCCAAGGCGAAACGCGGCGAGGGCACGCTCGGCAAGCTGTTCACGAATGAAGAACTGTACGACAAGCTCGCAAAAGTGGCCGACGACCTGTCGGTGGCCACGGATGCAGTTCGCAACGCCAAGGGCAGCGTCGGGAAGTTGATCATGGACGACGGACTCTACGTCCAAGTCCAAAAAGCGCTCTCGATCGTCACCGGCGCTCTCGAGGAATACCGCGAGGCTGCGCCGATCACCGCCTTCGTGTCCGTGCTTTTGGGAGCGTTCTAGCGCTACCAAGCTCGAATTCGGCACCTGGCCCGCCGCGCGCGACTGTGGCGCGGCCGTGGCGGGTCATGGGTGCTGCCGCGGCAGCAATTTTTCGATCCACTTGCCGATCATGTCGGCCTCGAGGTGCACCAGGTCGCCGACGCGCGCGCGACCGAGGCTGGTCTCGGCCAGCGTCGTCGGGATCACAGCAACCTTGAAGCAGCCTTGCGCAGGTGCAACGACCGTCAGGCTGATGCCGTCGATGGTCACGCTGCCTTTCTCGATTAGGTAGCGACCGAAGTTGTCAGGCGCGCGGAATGAAAAAACTCGGCCTCCGTCGCCCACATCGGTGATCTCCGCGATCCGCCCCGTTCCATCGACATGGCCGGACACGAGGTGTCCGCCGAGACGATCGGAGAGTCGCACACTGCGCTCAAAGTTCAGCAATCGGCCGACCTGCGCCGCGCCAAACCAGGTTCGCGACAGGGTTTCCTCAGACAGATCGAACACCAGCGAGGAGTGAATCGGGCCCACCGCCGTGAGGCAGCAGCCGCTCACCGCGATGCTCTCGCCGGCCACGACTTGGTCCGGTCCTGCGGCGTGCCAGGGGTTCGCGGTCTCGATGCACAGCCCGGTGCCCGCTCGGGTCGAGCGCAGAATCGGAAGGCAGTGGGTGATCAGGCCGGTGAACACGGGGCCGGATCCTCCGTCGGGAGAACGTCGGGGGCAAGCTCCGCGCCGACTCCGGACTCAGAGATCGCGATCGGTCGCTCACGCGGCCGTCTTCGGGGACTCGATTCCGGGTGCTGTCAGTGCAGCGGGCCGCTGGACCCAGTCAACTTCTGACGTAAGGCGATGCGAACAATAGCCTTAGACGCGCCTGCTCCCTCGCGCTGCAACCCCAGGGCGCCGGCACCCGGCTGCTCCAGGGCTCCCCGCGAATCGCCATCAACAACCAGCCGATCAGCCCCTTCCGAGGGCGCCCAGTTCTTGACGCGCCACGGGTGCGCCCGTACCCTGCTGGGCCTTTCAAATGGGGGGGCAACGTGCCGCTCTTTGTCATTCTGACCTTGTTTCCAGACGCCGTGACGGCGTACGCCCGCGAGAGCATCCTGGGCCTAGCCCAAGAGAAGGGCCTGATCCGCATCCTGCCGGTGGACCTGCGCGATTTCACGCGCGATCGCCATCGCACCGTGGATGACCGCCCCTTCGGCGGTGGACCTGGCATGCTCCTTAAGCCCGAGCCGATCGTTGAGGCCGTTGAGTGGATCGAATCCACCTACGGACACTTTCGAAAATTCGCGCTGTGCCCCTCGGGCCAGGTGTTCCGTCAGTCCCTGGCCCGCCAATGGTCCAGCGAAGAGCGGATCTTGTTCCTCTGCGGCCGGTACGAGGGTTTCGACGAGCGCGTGCGACGCCTCGTGGCCTTCGAAGACCTGTCGCTCGGGGATTTCGTGCTCTCGGGTGGCGAGCTCCCGGCCTTGGCAATCACGGAAGCCATCGCGCGCCTCGTGCCAGGCGTCCTGGGCCACGAAGAATCCTCCACGCGCGAGTCCTTCGCCGCCGAGGGCCCGGACGGCCAACTGGATTGCCCCCACTACACCCGCCCGCGGGTGTGGCGCGGGCTCGAGGTCCCCGAAGTGCTCCTGAACGGCGATCACTCGGCCATCGAACACTGGCGGAAGCGTGCCGCGCGCGAGAAAACCTCGCGGCGCGGGCCTGCTTCCGCACCTTTCAATTCAATTTCCTGATCGATCCTGCGCCCGGAAGGGCGCGTGGTCGAACGCATCCCTTTTGCACCCAGGGCGCACGCGCGCCCAGCCCGGAGAACTCCCATGCACCTCATCCAATCCATCGAAAAAGAGCTCGGCAAAGCGGAGCTCCCCAAGGTCCAGGTGGGTGACTCGGTCGAGGTGCACTACCTGATTCGCGAAGGTGAGAAGGAGCGCATCCAGCTCTTCATCGGCCTGATCATCGCGATCCGCGGCCGCGGAATCCGGCGCACGATGACCGTGCGCCGCATCGTCCAGGGCGAAGGCGTCGAGCGCGTCTTCCCGATGCATTCGCCGCGCGTCAAGGACATCGTCGCCACTCGCCGCGGCGAGACGCGCCGCTCGAAGCTCTACTTCCTGCGCGACCGCGTCGGCAAGCGCACGCGCCTCAAGGAGGTCCTCGGGGTCAAGTTCGGCGAGGACAGCGAGGAAGCTGCCGCTCCGGCCAAGCCGACACCGGCCAAAGGCAAGACGGAGAAGGTCAGCGTCTGAGGCCGCGGGTCCCGGGACTTCGCAGCGCAGTCGCGCGCACAATCTCCATCCGCACACACACCCACTCCAGGCGCTGCGCTCCCATCGGGCGAGGCGCTTGGACTGTTTCTGGGCCGCGAGCCCCTTCCCTGGGGCCCACTGGCCCCCCATCCTGTTCTCTCGTCCCTGTCTAGCTGACCCGCCGCCGCATCTTTTGCGCGCGCGCGGGTGTTCGCAACCCGGGATCCTTCGTCATGGTCGAAAACGCACGCCGCCTGCTCATCCTGATCGCCGCCTTGGCGCTCGGTTCCCTCGCCCTGCTGCTCCTGCCGGAGCGGCCAATCAAGCTGGGCCTCGACCTCGCCGGGGGCGTGCGTCTGGTCTACAAGCTGGACTTTGACCAGGCCTACAAGGACGGAGCGCTGAATCCGGCCACGCCCAAGGACGAGGTGATCGCTGAGACGATCGCGATCGTCCGTGGTCGGATCGATCCCGACGGTGTCCGCAACCCCACGATTCGCAAGCTGGGTTCGGACCGGATCGAAGTCTCGCTGCCGCGCAGCGTGCAGGTCACCGGTACCGCAGCGCGCTCCTCGCTCGCCAATGCGCTGGTGGACGTGTCCCAGCCCGACAAGCTGCTGGAGCCCATCGAACTTTCGAGCGCCGATCCCGGGATGGCCGCCAAGTTCCCCGGCAGCGGCGGCGTGGTTCAGATCGGCCTGGAGAAGATCCGCTACAGCACGCGCGTGGACTCGGCCGCCCCGCAGACCACGCGTCTGATCGTCGAGCGCCGCGGCGAGGGTTCGACGCCCGTTTCGGCACACGAGGTCGGCACGCCGATCGTGCTGGTCAGCGACGACCAGATCGAGCGCCTGATCACCGAGTTGGGCGACATGCGCTTCTTCATCGGCGCCACAGAAGCGAACTTCACGGCGGTGGGCAAGGACTTGAACGCTTCGCGCGAGCGCGTGCTCGCGTGGCTCAAGCTGCCCGAAAACGAAACGGTCTCGCTCAACGTCTACAACTCACTGACCGAGGTGCAGGGCGGTCCGCCCGAGGGCTTCCGCTGGTACACGCACAAACTCGGTGAAGGCGAGGGCAAGGTCCCGCGCGCCGAGCGCAACTTGACTCCCGTGTCCGTTCCGAAGCCGGAGTGGACCTTCACGGGCAAGGACCTCGAAAGCGTCGTCAAGAGTCAGGACAAGGTCGGCTTCCCCGCAGTCAGCTTCCAGATGCGACCGGCAGCGGTACAACCCTTCGGCGATTTCACCGGCAGCCACATCGGCGAGCCGATGGCGATCGTGCTCAACGACGAGATCGTCTCCTCCGCGAACATCGGCGAGAAATTGCCGGGGCAGGCCCAGATCTACGGCCACTTCACCGACCGTCAGGTGGACAGCATGGTCAGCGTGCTGCGCTCGGGTTCGCTGCAGATCAAGCCCGTGCTGCAGCAGCGCGAGGATGTGGGGGCCACCGTGGGCCAGCAGTACCAGTCGCAGGGTTGGATCATGGGCGTGACCGCCCTCGGAGTAATCGTCCTGTTCATGTGCGGCTACTACCGCATGCTCGGCGTCTACGCCTCGATCGGCCTGATTATCAACTTGCTGATGCAGATGGGCGCGCTGGTCGCGTTCCAGGCCATCCTGACCATGCCCGGCATCGCCGGCATCATCCTCGGCGTCGGCATGGCGGTGGACGCCAACATCCTGATCTTCGACCGCATCCGAGAGGAGCAGGACAACGGCAAGAAACCACTGCAGGCGGCCAAGGCTGGATTCGGTCACGCCATGAGCGCGATCGTCGACTCGAACGTGACGACGATCATGTCGGGCTTGATCCTGTACTTCGTAGGCACCGGTCCGGTCCGCGGATTCGCGGTGACCTTGATCATCGGCGTGCTGACCTCAATGTTCGCGGCCTTGGTGATCGTGCGCGTGCTGGTTCACCTGCACCTCGAGCGCTACCCGAACCAGCCATTCATCGTCAAGCGCTGGCTCGCCGACGCGAACTACGACGTGATCGGCAAGACCAAGATCGCGCTCGGCGTCTCGGCTGTGCTGATGGTCGCGGGCCTCGCGTTGTTCCTTTGGCTCGAGCCTAAGAAGAAGTTCGGCATCGACTTCCTCGGCGGCGCGACACTGCGCGTGCGCACGGAACAGGCACAACTCGACAGCGATGTGCGCGCCAAGGTCCAGGCCCTCGGAGGCGAATTCGGCTCAGCGGAAGTCGTGGGCCTGCCCGCGGCGCGCGTGTCCGGAGACGAATACACGCAGTTCCGCATCAACTTCAAGTCTGACTACAAGGTCGGCGAAGAGCAGACCGGGCCGGGCCTCGAGAACACCTTCAAGCAAGAGATCCGCATCGGACTCGCGGACATCTTGCAGCAGGATGAACTCGCGGTTGCGCAAACACAGACTGCGGAGTCCAGCGCCGTCAGCGGCACGCTGTACTTCGAAGCGATCCACCCCGCGGCCGACGTCAAGGCGCGCTTGGAGTCGGCTCAGCTGACGGATGTAAGCGTCACCTCGCGCGGAGCGGGGCGCGAGGATTCGTTCACCTTCACAGCCGCGGCGCGGCCGGGCAACACGGACATCGAGGTCGCCACACGCATCAAAGGCGCCTTCATCGGCACGACTGACACGACCGGCAAGGAGCTGCGCTTCGCCGAGCAGATTCCCGAAGCGAGCGTGATCGGCAAGCAGGTCGTCGGCGAGTTGCGCGACTCGGCCATCCGCGCCCTGTTGCTCAGCATGTTCATGACCGTGATCTACATCCGCGTCCGGTTCCTGGAGTACTCCTTCGGGTTCGCCGCGGTGATTTCATTGATCCACGACCTGGCGTTCACGGTCGGCGCGATTTCCTTCCTGATCTGGAACCCGCTGATCCACACCGAATTCGACATGGCCACGATCGCGGTGTTCCTGACGATTGTCGGCTACTCGATCAACGACACGATTATCGTCTTCGACCGAGTCCGCGAGAATCGACTGCGCATGAAGGGCACACTGGAGGAGATTGTCAACAAGTCGATCAACCAGACCTTCTCGCGCACGATCATGACCTCGGGCACGACAATGGCGACGATCATGGTGGTGCTGCTCTTCAACCTCGGCACGGGCAACGTCCTAGAGGGCTTCGCCTTTGCGATGACGTTCGGTATCGGGGTGGGAACGTTCTCGTCGATCTACATCGCCACGCCGGTTTTCATCTGGCTCGAGAAGCGGAAACTGCGCAAGGATGACGACGACCGCAAGGCCGAAGAACTCCTGGCGCGCAAGGCTACGGGCAAGCCGGCTTCGGCCTGAGAAGACCTCGGCCATGCGCGCGCTGATTCTGATCTTGATCCTGGCCTGCGCCTTTGGCGTCGCCGCGGTCTGGCAGCAGCAGCGCACGCAGGAAATGCGCATGGAGCGCGCGCTCGCCATGGAACTTGCCGCTGGTAGCGTCGCGATGACGCCCAGCGGCCTCCTCGGCGAAGGCGAGGCCGTGGTCGTGATCGGTGGTCCCGCGCGGGCCCCGAGTGCGAACACGCCGCAGGAAGCTCCGCCTGCGACACCGAAGAAGGGCGCACCAGGCGATTCCGCGCCTCCCGGGGGCACCGCGCCGCAAACGCCGGCGCCCCTCGGGGATTTCATGCTCGAAGTCAGCCCAGGACAGTCGCTGTCGCAGATCGCCCACCAGCGCTATGGGCACGCGCCCCAGGAACTGGTCAGCAAACTGTCGCTCTACAATGGCCTGGAGAACGCGGACATGCTGCGCTCAGGCATGCGACTGAAACTGCCGACCCTCGAGCGCCTAGGCGTCGTGCTCAAGCAGTAGCGCGCCTACCAGGATTTGCGCGAGGGCCCTTCGCCCAGGGCGCCTGCTTCCACGGAGCGGCCGCTGGAGACGATGTCGACTTTCACTTGCGGCGAGAGTCCGCGACGCAGTCCGCCGAGGGCCGCGGGCGAGAGCTTCACCAGGATGGACAGCGCCTCGTCGCCGATCAGCTCTTCCGACTGCAGCGCGCCCAGGGAACGCGCCAGGGCAGCGCTCCTGCCGTCGGCAATCGGCACCGTGAGTTTCACGGTCACAGAATGTCCGTCGAGTTCGCGCACGACGACCTGAGTCAGTCGGTCAAGCCCGTCTCCGGTCCGCGCGCTGACGAAGACGACCTCGTTTTTGCGCCCCACCGCCAGTGAATGCAAGGCCAGGGGCTCGGCCACGCAGTCGATCTTGTTGAACACCAGGACTTCGCGCCGATCCGCCCAGGCGATGCTGTCGAGCACGTTTTCCACGGCGTGAATTTGCTGCGACGCATCCGGATGGGACGCATCGACGATGTGCAGCAAAAGGTCCGCGTGCAGCGTCTCCTCCAGGGTCGCGTGGAACGAGGCCACGAGATGGTGCGGCAAGCGCTGCAGGAATCCGACGGTGTCCGATAGGAGCACCTCGCGACCGTCGGGCAAGTGCCACTGCCGCGTGCGCGTGTCCAGGGTCGCGAACAGCATGTCCGCCGCCAACTCCGCCGAGCCCGTCAGCCGATTGAGCAAACTGGACTTGCCGGCGTTGGTGTAGCCCACCAGGCCCACCGTGAATTGATCCGAGCGCGAGCGCACTTCGCGCTGGCGTCGCTCGGCGATCACCTTGAGTTCGCGCCGCAAATCGAGCACGCGCTTGCGCAAGAGTCGCTTGTCGGTCTCCAACTGCGTCTCACCGGGCCCGCGCGTTCCGACGGCGCCTTCCATGCGCTCGAGGTGCGTCCACATGCGCTTGAGGCGCGGCAAAAGATATTGAGCTTGGGCCAGTTCCACCTGCAGACGCGCTTGGGCGGTGCGCGCGCGCTTGGCGAAAATGTCGAGGATCACTTCGCTGCGGTCCAGCACGCGCACACCCCAGGCCTTCTCCAGGTTGCGGATGTTCGCCGGCGAAAGATCGTTGTCCACCGCGACCGCGTCGGGCTCGAGCAATTCGACTTCCGCGGCGATTTCCTCGACCTTGCCGCGACCCATCAAGGTCGCGGGGTCTGGTGTTTCCTTGCGCTGCACGATGCCCTCGCCCACGGGCTCCACGTCTGCCGCGCGCAGCAACTCGCGAAGTTCGCTGAGCGGGCCGCCGTGCTCCGCTGGTTGCCCGGGAAGCGTGACGCCGCAAACCAAGATGCGTTCGCGCGGGCGCGCGGTCGGCCGTGAAATTCGGGTCATAGGGCCAGTGCGGATTCGGCGATCGGCTCGCGCTCGAGTGCGAGCGAGCGGATCACGCCGCCCTCGTCCTGGGCCGCGAGATTCGTGTGCACGCGCCACGCGGGATCCGTGGTGGGATGGTCCGTGCGGAAGTGCACGCCGCGCGACTCAACGCGCATGAGCGCGCTCTCGGACGCCAGGCGAGCCAGGGTGAGCATATTGACCAGTTCCCAGGACTTGTTGTCGGCCGGCGCCAAGGCGCTGACGGCGCGCGTCCAAAATTCGAGCTTCGAAATGGCGTCCTCAATTCCGGCCTGGGCGCGAACGATGCCCATCTGACGCCACATCAAGGATTTCAGCGAGTAGGTCATGTCCTCTATGGAGAGCCGAATGTCCGTCGGCGGCGTCGTGCGCGCGAAGGACAGTTCGGACTCGATCGAGCGCGAACTCGAGCGTTTCGCATCGCGCGCCGCGAGGCGACCGGCGACCTCGCCGAGCACCAGCCCCTCAAGCAGCGAGTTCGAGCCCATGCGGTTGGCGCCGTGCAATCCAGTGCTCGCGCATTCGCCCACGGCCCACAGCCCATCGATGTCGCTGCGCCCCTCCGCGTCGACGCGCACGCCACCGACCATGTAGTGCGCACCCGGTCGCACCGGAATCGGATCCTTGGCGATGTCGATCTTGAAGTAACGACAGATGCGGCTGATCCCCGGGAACAACCGGTGTGGATCGCGATCGAGCTCGGACAAGTCCAGGTACACGTTCGTGTCGCCGGTTTTGACCATGCGGTCGACGCAGGCGCGCGAAACCACATCGCGCGGCGCGAGCTCGGCGCTTGGGTGGTATTCGGTCATGAAGCGCGCGCCGCTACGGTCGCGCAGGATGCCGCCCTCGCCGCGCACGATTTCGCTGATCAAAACGCGCGCCGCACCTGCGATGTACAGGCAGGTCGGGTGGAACTGAAAAAACTCCAGGTCGCGCAAGCGCGCGCCGGCGCGGAAGGCCATGGCGACGCCGTCGCCGGTGGCGATCGTCGGGTTGGTGGTCTCGCGGTACAGCTGTCCCCCACCGCCCGTGGCCAGGATCACTTGATCAGCGCCAAAGACGACCATTTCGCCGCGCTGGGTCTGGCACAGGACGCCGCTGATGTTCGCTTGCTCGCGCCCGTGTTCGTTCGCGCTCAAAAGGTCGATGGCGAAGCAGCGCTCGAACGTGGCGATCTCCGGATGGGCCGCCACGGCGCGACTTAGCGTGCGCTGGATCTCGACTCCCGTGGCAGCTCCGTGGGCATGCACGATGCGCGCGTGGGAATGTCCGCCTTCGCGCGAGAGCTCGAGCCTGCCTCGCGCGTCAGAGTCAAACTCCGCGCCCAGGGAGCGCAGGCGTTCGATCGCGCCCGGACCGCCGCTGATCACGCGCTCGACGACTTCCGGTTCGCACAGGCCGCAGCCGAGAGCCAGGGTGTCCGCACGGTGCGACTCCAGAGAGTCATCCGGCGAGAGCACCGCGGCGACGCCGCCCTGGGCGTAATTGGTGTTGGTCTCAGCTATCTGATCCTTCGCGATCAGGGCCACCGAGGCCCCGCCCCGGGCAGCCGCCAGGGCCGCCGTGGCGCCGGCCGCACCGGTCCCCAGGACCACGACGTCGAATCGGTACAGCGCCAGACGGCGAGCCTGAAACGCGGTCAGGTACCGGGAGAGCTCGAGCGCAGGGGAATTCAACGAGGATGGGAGGCGACGGATCGGCGGAGGGAAGCGCAGGGATTGTAGTCGCAAAGCGCGCGCGCACAGGCCCCTGGACCCAACTGGCCCCGATCGCTGGGCCCAGGTTGCGTGTCGCGAGCCACCGGTTGGCAGCGATTCGAAACGGTGTGCGCCAGGTGGTCGAACGAGGGGGCAGTGCTCACGGCCGCCGTCGGCTCGCCTGCGCCGCCACAATGACGAACGGCGGTCCCGCGCCAGGCTCAGAGCCTCAGGAAGCCCCCAGGCCGCCCCAAACACGATACAAACGAACTTTTCCCTAACTTTTCCAATAAAAGGGGCAGACAGAGCCCGTCACAGCCGATTATATTCGTGTCCTGTTAGGTATCCGACCCAGACTCCGCAGCCGATCCCCGAACCCCAACACAGGAATCCGCCATGACCCAAGCCATCGAATTCGCCCGCAAGGACGGCCTCACGACGCTCTTCTTCATGCTGCTCGTCTCGTTGACCTTTCTGTTCTAGTCGCCACCCCTACACTCCTGCGCCCACCCACAAGAGGTCCTGTGCCCAAAGTCCCCCCCAATCCTGCGCTGACCAAGCGCCAGCGTCAGATCCTCGACTACTACCAGGCCTACGTCATCGAGCACGGCATAAGCCCGACGCTCGAGGAGGTTGCCCAGCACTTCGAGGTCAACAAGGTGACGATCTTCGGGCACGTGGCCGAGTTGGAACGCAAGGGTCTGCTTTCGCGGGCCGGCAAGCGGGTCAGCCGCGGGCTACAGCTGACCGACCTTGCTGGCCAGGACCCGCGCACCCCGGCGGTCAGCGCCACACTGTCGATTCCGATCCTCGGCAAGATCGCCGCCGGCATGCCGATCGAAGCGCTCGAGGATCGCGAAGAACTGGAGTTGGCCGACCTGATCCCGTCCGGCGCCGATGTCTACGCCCTGCGCGTGCGCGGCCAGTCGATGATCGAAGACGGCATCAAGGACGGCGACCTGGTGCTCGTGGAGCGGCGCTCGGACGCGCGCAACGGTGAAACGGTGGTGGCGATCCTCCCCGGCGAGGAAGCGACTCTGAAGCGCTTCTACCGCGAAGGCGCGCGCATTCGCCTTCAGCCCGCGAATTCGGCCATGGAGCCGATCTACGCCACTGCCGTCGAGGTCCGGGGCGTCGTGCTGGGCGTGATTCGCCGCTTCTAGTTTCTTGCAACCCGCGGGGCCTCCCCGCGGTAGTTGTGGGGTGTGGAACCAGTCCCCCAGCCCGCAATCCTGAACCCTCCGCATTCGCGGATGCGGCCCCTGGAAGATCTGCTCGTGGCGGAACTCCCGCGCTTGCGGGTTTTCGCCGCGCAACTGGTCCGCGGTGCCAACCCGCCAGTGGATCCCGACGATCTGACGCAGGAAGCGGCCGCGCGCGCCCTGCGCTACGGAAGCAGCTTCGACCGCGAGCGCCCCCTCGGGCCATGGCTGTGCAAGACCGTCCTGCGCCTCTACCTCGATCGGCGCACAGCATCAGTGCGCGACGAGCGTCAACGGGCGGACCTGGGGCGCGAGCGCGTGGAGCCCTCCCCGCGTTTGGAATCAACGCTGGAGGATCGCGAGTCGATCGCGCGGCTGGCAGCGAGACTGTCAGCAGTCGAATTCGACGTCATCGTGCGCTTCCATCAGCGCGGCGAGAGTCTGCGCGAAATCTCGGCGGCACTGCGCATTCCGGAAGGAACAGTGAAATCGCACCTGCACCGCGCCCGGCGCAAACTCGCGGGAGGTGACGTGTGAAAGACACAGGACAATTCTGGGACGCCGTTCACCGCGCCCTCGACGAGCGCCGCGATCCGCTGGAGGACGATGTGGTGCAGGAGAGCATCATCGCGAATCCGAGGAAGATGCAGGAGTTGGTGGA
>CANKOY010000079.1 GCA_947484275.1 Planctomycetota bacterium
ACGATGCGGATGCCCTTGCCACCGCCGCCTGCCGCGGCCTTGATCGCGATCGGATAGCCGATGCTCTTCGCCTCGTGCAGCGCGGCTTCGACGTCGTCCACGGGATCGACGAGGCCCGGCACCACCGGCACACCGGCTTTTTTCATGTGACGGCGCGAAGTGATCTTGTCCCCCATGGCGCGGATCGCGCTGGGCGGCGGCCCGATCCAGGCCAGGCCCGCCTCGGTGACCTTTTGGGCGAACGCTGCGTTCTCGGAAAGGAACCCGTAGCCCGGATGGATCGCCTCAGCTCCGCTTTCCTTGGCGGCGCGGATCACTTTCTCCATGTCGAGGTAGCTCTCGCGCGGCAGCGAGCCGCCGAGGGGCATCGCCCGGTGCGCCATGCGCGTGTGCAGCGCGCAGCGGTCGAAGTCCGAGTAGACCGCGACGGTCTCGATGTCCATTTCGCGCGCGGTGCGGATGACGCGCAGTGCGATCTCGCCGCGATTGGCGATCAGGATGCGTTTGAACATGGGTGGGTCGTGCCTGCGGGGGCGGGACGGGCCAAAGCGGCCGCGGATTCTACGGGGCGGCGGATTCTACGGGTCGGCGCGACGGGGATAAAGACGGTCGAACATCCTTGCCAGCGGTAATGAGCGCTTGGGAAGCGAATCCCGGGCGCTGACTGCAGGTCGACGACTCGAACGCTTCTGAATCCAATCCTGGCGCACCTGCCCTGCCCTGAGCAGAGCGCTGCGGCGAGCGCTACCTCCAGCGTCGCAAATACAGCGTGCAATTCCCCTCGCCGCTGTCCGGCCCAAGCAGCGTGATTGGCGTGGGCGACGCCGGGCCGAGCTGGTCCACGTAGATCATCGGCAGGTAATCGGGGTGCGCGAGATTGGTCAATTGCGCCGCTTCCTCTCCCGGGAGCAACACCCACTCGCTGGACAGCGCCTGGATGCTCAACTGGTCCTGGGCCAGGCGCGCCTCCCGCGCGTTTCGCGCACCGAAGTGGTCGAACTTGCGGCGAGTGAATGGCGCGAAGTACCCGCCCTCGTCCAACATGCCGTAGCGCAACACTGGCCGGACGCCCTCGATCGGTTCTCCGGTTTCCCAATCGCGGACGTTCAAGTTGAGGCGCCGTGCGGGACGCAGCGTGCGCGCCGACGCGAGATCCGGACCGATCTCGAGCACGTCAAAGCCTGGCACGCGCAGCAATGCGGATGAGTCCTTGCGCTCGAAGCCGGTGACCTCGAACTCCAAATGCGCCGTGCCGAGTTCGGTGTGGCGGATCGGCAGGTCAAGGGTGTAGGTCCCAAACCCAGCGCGCCGCGTGCGGTTCGGTGGCTCGAACTGCACGGTGCAGGCCAGGGACTGCCCGGCCTTGCTCTCGGCGGGCAGGGAAAGCCGCAGGTGTGCCCCGTGACCGCGTGAAACTTCGATTTTGGAGGCGAACTGGCATGAGTTGATGTCGAGCAGCGACATCACGAATCCCGGTTTGAAGATCAGGACGGAACCCTGTGCCTCGCGCCACTGGGTGTGGCCGAACTCAGAATCAAAACTGCACTCTCCACTCGCATCCGAGAGCGCCAGACTTGGGCGCATCACTGCGACATCTTCTGCGTCAGCTCCTGGCCTGACGTAGTCGACCTTGAGCGACGTGGCACTGGCCGGTCCTTCCTCGGTGAACGCAATCTGCGCGCCGGCGAGCGGGCGAAGGTCTCCTGTGAGCGGATCGCGCTCGCGCAGGGTCAATCCCAGGGGGCCGTCGGCAATGGTCAGCGAACCGACGGCGATCAGGAGGCTGCAATGGAAGGCCAGCGAGTGCATGGGGCGCTCCGAAAGAGACAGGAGGACAGCGGTTGGGAATCCTATCCACGTTTCCTCTGGGGCAACGGAGTTCCTGCTACTCCGTGGCCCAGGGGGCGCGGGCGCTACACCCGCGGGGCGAACAACCCAAAATCGGCGAAGAAAAGGAGCACCAGGCCGACGAAGGGCACCAGCAATCCGACGCCCACTTTCAACAGCCCGCGGTGTCCGCGCAGTCTCGCAACAAGCATGTACCCGAGATCGAGGGCGATGGTCAGAACGCCTGCGAAGAGGGCGAGGGTTGCACCTACCCTCAAATGTGTAACCACGGTGAGTCCACCGTCTGCGTCGTAGAGGCAAAAACACGGCGCTCCCCTGCAGCGCGGCAATGGCGACCAGAGACAGCATGCACGTGCCGAGCACCAAGGCTCGCAGGCCGCCGCTGATGGCCAGGGGCAATGCGACGCGTCGGGCTGGCATCGACGCCTGGACCGCGCGCGCGAAAAGCACGACCAGAATTCCCCAGCCGACTGCGCTGGCAATCAGAATGATCCACTGAACCGTTTGGAGCCCGAGGGACATCGCGCTGTCAGCCGAGCACCGTAGGCAGTGTCCGCGGGCGCACGTTCAGTTGCGGGCTTGGGGAGGGTGATTGCGCCAGCGTGGATGTGGTGCTCGAGGGCTTCATCCTCAAAGCGCTCCGCGAGTTCTAGCCAGCTGCTCGGTCGTGACGTCTGCTCTACAGCTGCGATGACGGGGCAACAAAGAAAGAAATCGCGTCCGCGAAGGCCTGCCGAGCCACGCGAACGCGATTCCTCTGGTTGTTGTCGCGGCAGCACACCGCGTTGCGGCGTTGACTACAGCGGGATGTTTCCGTGCTTGCGCACAGGGCGTTCCTCGTGCTTGGTCTTGAGCAACTCCAAGGCGCGGATCAACATCGGCCGGGTGCGTGAAGCCTCGATCACATCGTCGACGAAGCCGCGGGCCGCGGCCTTGTAGGGATTGTTGAAGGTCTTCTCGTACTCGGCGGCCTTCTGGGCCTCCATGGCCTTGGGATCGCTGGCCTTGTCGATCTCGCGACGGTGAATGATCTTCGCCGCGCCAGCCGCGCCCATGACAGCGATCATTGCGCCCGGCCAGGCCAAGTTGAGATCGGCGCGCACGTGCTTGGATCCCATGACGTCGTAGGCTCCGCCGTAGGCTTTGCGCGTGATCACGGTCAGCTTGGGCACGGTGGCTTCGGCGTAGGCGTAGAGCAGCTTCGCTCCGTGCCGGATGATCCCACCGTACTCCTGCGCGGTGCCGGGCAGGAAGCCCGGAACGTCTTCGAAGGTGACCACGGGGATGTTGAACGCGTCGCAGAAGCGAATGAAGCGCGCGGCCTTGATCGACGCATCGATGTCCAAGCAACCGGCGAGCACCGCCGGCTGATTCGCGACGATTCCGACCACGCGGCCGCCAAGGCGCGCGAAGCCGATCAGCATGTTGCGCGCCCAATCCGGCTGGACCTCGAGCCATGACCCCGCATCGATCACGCGCTGGATCACCAGGTTCATGTCGTAGGGCTTGCCCGAATCCGCCGGCACAATTGAATCCAACTCCGGATCGCAGCGATCGTGCGGGTCTTCGGTCGGAATGAACGGCGCGTCTTCGGCGTTGTTGAGCGGCAAGTAGCCGTACAACTTGCGCAGCAACGCCATGGAACTCTTGCCGTCGGGGCTGCGGAAGTGCGCACAGCCCGAGCGCGCGGCGTGGACTTCGCTGCCGCCAAGTTCTTCGCTGGTCACCTCTTCGTGCGTCACCGTCTTGACCACGTCGGGCCCGGTGATGTGCATGTACGAGGTCTGATCGACCATGCAGATGAAGTCGGTGATCGCCGGGCTGTAGACTGCGCCGCCCGCGCAGGGCCCCATGATCGCGCTGATCTGCGGGATCACGCCCGAGGCGCGCGTGTTGCGCCAGAAAATCTCGGCGTAGCCGCCGAGCGAGGAAACGCCTTCTTGGATCCGCGCGCCACCCGAGTCGTTGAGCCCGATGATCGGCACACCGACCTTGAGCGCCTGGTCCATGATCTTGCAGATCTTCTCGGACTGGGTTTCCGACAGTGAGCCGCCGAACACAGTGAAGTCCTGGCTGTAGACGTACACAGGCCGGCCTTCGATCAGTCCGTGTCCCGTGACGACGCCGTCGCCGAGGATCAACTGATCCTGCATGTCGAAGTCCGTGCAGCGGTGCGTGACGAAGCGATCGAGTTCGATGAAGGAACCCTCGTCGAGCAACAGATCCAGCCGTTCGCGCGCGGTGAGCTTGCCCTTCTTGTGCTGCTGGGCGATGCGCTCCGGGCCGCCGCCGAGCAGGGTCAGTTCGCGCATGCGGCGCAGGCGTTCGAGGGGAGTTTCCTGGGTCATCTGAAGTTGGGATGCGGGGGAGGGTGGGACGTCAGATCGAATTCAGCGCACGCGCTTGCCGCCGTGCATCACGAAGGTCACGCGCTCCAGGGCCGTGACGTCCTCGAGGGGGTTGCCGGGTACCGCGATCAAGTCGGCGAGCTTACCAGGGGCGATTTCGCCGCGATCGGAAAAGCCGAGCAGATCCGCGGCATTGAGCGTCGCGCTGCGGATGGCGTCGATGGGTGCCATCCCGCACTCCACATAGACGGCGAACTCGCGCGCGTTTTGTCCGTGCGGAATCACTGCGGCGTCTGTGCCGAAGGCGATTTTCACGCCCGCGGCGATCGCGACGCGCAGGTTCTTGCGCGCTAGCGGCAGGATGCTCTCGGCCTTGGCGCGCAGCTTGGGGGGCAAGTTGCCCAGGTCGATGCCGGTGGCGAGGTAGCTGGTGGGCACGAGATAGGTACCGCGCTCTTTCATCAACGCGATGCCCGCGGCGTCGAGCATCGAACCGTGCTCGATCGAGGCGACGCCGGCTTTGATGGCGGCGATGATTCCCTGCGTGCCGTGGGCGTGGGCGCAGACTTTGACGCCGTGGCGCGAGGCTTCATCGACGATCGCCTTAAGTTCTTCGTCGGACAACTGCTGGGCGCCGACGGAGTCTTCGAAGGACAGCACGCCGGCGGTGGCAACGCACTTGATCACCTTGGCGCCGTACTTGAGCTGCGCGCGCACGGCCTTGCGGCACTCCTCGGGCCCGTCGGCGATGCCCTGCTCGGGACCGCGCACCATGAGGCCCGGTCGAAAGCCGGTTTCATCCGCGTGGCCGCCGGTGATGCCGATCGAATGGCCCGCGGGCACAACCCAGGGCCCGACGATCTCGCCGCGCTCGACGGCTTTCATCAAAGCGACGTCCACGTAGTCCGCACAGCCGACGTTGCGCACGGTGGTGAAACCGGCTTCGACCGTGATGCGCGCGTTCGCCACGGCGTGGATCGCATCGTCGGCCGCGGATTCGTGCACCGCGCGGTGCGTGAAGTCGCCCTCGAGGGAACTCGTCAGGTGAACGTGGCAGTCGATCAGACCGGGCAGGAGCGTGACGTCGCCCAGCTCGATGATGCTCACATCGCCGGGCGTCGAAGTCGCAATCGAGATGATCTTCCCGTTTTCAATCTCGATCCATGGATCGTTGATGATCTTGCCGGTGCGCACGTCGAGCATGCGCATGGCGTGAACCACCACGGCAGACTTGGCAGCATCGGCACGGCCGACGGCCCGCCAGTTCTCCGGACCGTGGTTGACACTGCGAGCCAACGGAGCGGGTTCAGTGGGCTGCGGCTCGGCGGGAAGTGCCTGGCTGCCCGTCAGCAGGATTGCAGCAATGAACTGATACATAGGTGCCTCAGTGGCTGTGCGGGTCCTCGACCAATTCGGTCAGGACGCCACCCGTGGCCGACGGGTGCACGAATGCGATCCGGCAGTGGTGCGCGCCCGGCCGTGGGGCTTCGTCGATCATGCGCATGCCCGCCGCCTTGCACGCGGCGATCGCGCGCGCGCAGTCTTCGACTTTGTATGCGAGATGGTGCAGACCGGGGCCGCGCTTCTTCAAGAAGCCCGTGACGGGCGAAGCTTCACTCGCCGGCTCGACCAGTTCGATGCGCTGGGAGCCCGCGTGCACGACGAGCACGTTGACCTTTTGATCAGGCACGAACTCGACCGCCGTGCCCGACATGCCGAACGCGCCTTCGTACACGGCGCGGGCCTTCTCGATCGACTCGACGACAATCGCCACGTGGTGCAGACCGCTGACGATGCCTTGCAGTTTGTGCGGCACGGGATTCACAGCACCTCCGGGGGTTTGTAGGACCCGAAACGCTTCTCCAGCACGCCGCAAATCTCGCCAATCGTCGCGTAACACTCGACTGCCGCGAGGATCGGCGGGCACAGGTTCGCGCTTGAAGTCGCCGCGGCATCGACCGCCTGCAGCGCAGCCTCAACGCGACGCGAATCTCGCTCGCGGCGCACGTCAGCCAGGTCGGCGAGGACCTCGTCGCGGGCCGCGGGATTGGGACGGAAGATCTTCGGCGGTCCTTCGCTTTCGATGTAGTCGTTGACGCCGACGATCGTGCGCTCCCCGCGCTCGATGTTGCGCTGCCATTCCCTGGCCGAGCGATGGATTTCGCGCTGTACGAAGCCTTGCTCGATCCCTGCGACCGCGCCGCCGAGTTGATCGACGCGCGTCATCAGCGCCAGGGCCCGGGCCTCGAGATCGTCGGTCATCGACTCGATGTACGGCGCGCCGCCTAGCGGGTCGATCACGTCCGCCACGCCGGATTCTTCGGCGAGCACCTGCTGCGTGCGCAGGGCAAGTCGCGCCGACGATTCGCTCGGCAATCCCAATGCCTCGTCGCGAGAATTCGTGTGCAGCGACTGGGTTCCGCCGAGCAGCGCCGCCAAGGCCTGCAGCGTGACGCGCACCACGTTGTTGTCGGGCTGTTGGCTGGTCAGCATCGAGCCGGCGGTCTGGGTGTGGAAGCGCAACATCAAGCTCTCGGGATTCTTGGCCCCGAACTCGTCGCGCATGATCCGCGCCCACATGCGCCGCGCCGCCCGGAACTTCGCCACCTCTTCGAACAGGTGATTGTGGGCGTTGAAGAAGAACGAAACGCGCGGCGCAAAGTCGTCGATCGAAAGCCCCGCAGCCGCGGCCGCGCGCACATAGGCGCGACCGTTGCCCAGGGTAAAGGCCAACTCCTGCACCGCCGTGCAGCCGGCCTCGCGCATGTGGTACCCGGACACGGAAATCGTGTTCCAGTTTGGCGCGGCCTCCATGCAAAAGGCCATCAGGTCGGTGGTGAGGCGCATCGACGGCCCGACCGGGAAGCGGTAATTCCCGCGCGCGGCGTACTCCTTCAGGATGTCGTTCTGCACGGTACCGCGAATCGCGCGCGGGGCGACGTTTTGGCGGCGGCAAAGGGCCACGTACATCGCGAGCAGCACGCAGGCC
The DNA here is from genome assembly GCA_947484275.1 of Planctomycetota bacterium. Lineage (GTDB taxonomy): Bacteria > Planctomycetota > UBA1135 > UBA1135 > JADJQU01. Next base: position 7,186 of record CANKOY010000079.1, read on the forward strand.
GTCGCGTTGATCGTCATCGAGGTCGTGACCTCGCCCAGGGGAATCTTCTCGAACAGGCGCTCGAGATCGCGCAGTGAATTGACCGGCACGCCGACCAGTCCGACCTCAGGCTCCGCCAGGGGATGGTCCGAGTCGTAGCCGATCTGCGTCGGCAGGTCGAAGGCCGTGGACAGACCCGTCTGGCCGCCGTCGAGCAACATGCGGAAGCGTTCGTTCGTTGCACGGGCGCTGGAGAAGCCCGCGTACTGGCGCATGGTCCACAGTCGCCCGCGGTACATCGTCGGCCGAATGCCGCGCGTGAACGGAAACTGGCCGGGGAATCCGCCATCGGGTGCTCCACCGTAGAGCGGCTCCTGCACCAGACCGGAGGGCGTCTTGAACTCGCTGCGGCGCTCCGGATGCTTCGCTCGCGCTGTGTTCCAGGGGCCGGCACGCCAGCCTGCGGGATCCAAGTTTGAACTCAGGGTGGGATCGGTGCGGCTCTCGTCCATGGGTGCCCCCTGTGGACCGCAGGGAGCGGTGCAAAGCCAGGGGACGCCTGACGGGGGACGGAGCATTCTATTAAGGAGTGCGGCGAAGACGCAATTCACCCGACGGATCGCCATGCCGTTCTCGCGTCTAGGGGCTGACCAACCTGAATCCGCGCTACTCGACCGCGTAGCATGCGCCCTAACTCCGGTCCCGATCCCACGCTGGACGTCACCATGAACAAGCTCGCAGCTGTCATTTTTGCCACCGCCCTCGCGCTCTTGGGAGGCGTCGTCCTCTTCTTCGCGCTCTTCGCGGGAGCGTCGCATGTGCCTTCGCCCAACCTGCCGGAGCTCTCCACCGGGCCCGAGGCGGCCCCAACCGAGCAGCAGAAGCCTGCGGAGATCTTCCAGCCTGCGTCTGAGGATCCTGCCGAGACCACAGCGGCCGCCGGACGCACGACGATCAACGTCGATCCCGGTCTCGGCCTGCCCCCCGATCAGCGCTGCAACCTCACCGTGACCGTGGGCCTGGCCGCAGGCACCCCGAGCGATGACGATTGCGAAGTTCTTGTCGTCGACTCCATCCCCGATGACATGGACTCCGAGCTGGCGCGGCTGGGACCTGGGGATCCGCTCCCCAAATGGCTGATTGCACGCGCCCCTCTCAATGGCGGCAGCCGGGTGGACATTGTCCTGGACCGGGCCAAGTCGCCGGTTGCCGTAGCCTTGCGCGCGCGCTACTCGTTCACGTCGCCGCTCCTCGGATTTGACGTGGCGCGCGAAACGGCAGCGGTGACGCTCAACGCAAACCTGGGCGCCTGCCTGCGCGGTCGCCTGGTGGCTCCGGCGGAAGCCACAGATATTCAGCGCGAGCTCACGGACACGAAGCTCAGCCTGGACTCCGATCCCCTAGTTGGCGGAGCCATCGGGGGCGGCTTTGACTCGTCCGGGTCCGTCGGCCGCGAAGGCCTGTGCGACGCCGAGGGTCGGTTCGAAATTCGCGGAGTCAAGGCGGTCAAGGGCTTGACGCTGAGCGGCGCACCCAAGCACTTGGCTGCGTTCAAATTGCGGCTGGATGACTTGCGCCCTGGCCTTGTGAAGGACGTGTCGATTGCACTCGAGCGCGGAGCCAATTTGGCGGGCCTCGTGCTCGACGGTTCAGGAGCTGGCGTGGCCGGGGCAAAACTCGAAGTGCGCGCGGACGCGGTCATGTTCGGCATGGGAGGCCGCCTGCTGCGCGAAACCACGTCGCTCGCCGACGGCAGCTTCTCCCTGGAAGCGGTCGCGGCCGGGAAGGCGCGGATCGACGTCACGGCCAAGGGCTTCCTTGAAACCAAGACCGACATCGAGTTGATCGATGGCGTCCCCAGCAACGAACTTGTCCTGCGCCTCGACGGCGGAAACGTCGTCGCGGGCAAGGTGACATGGACCGATGGCAGCGCCGCGAGCGCCATAGACGTGAAAGTCAGCTTCGATCCCGCGCACTTGATGGGCGCGGCGGCATTCAACGCCATGCGCGGCGGCGGCGGCGGCGGACTCACGAACGAACTCGGCGAGTTCTCGATCAGCGGCCTGGGCAAAGGGCCCTTCGTTGTCGCGGCTTCCGGTCGGCCGGCGAAAACCGAAGGTGAGTCCGGCGAAACACTGTGGACGGCGCAACGCGCGGGTGTGAAACCAGGCACGCTCGATGTGCTGCTCGCCCTGGCGCCGCCAAGCGACGTGGCGGGACGCGTGATCGACGATCTCGGCGCCCCGGTGACGCAGTGCCAAGTCTCGATCGAGGAGAGCAGTTCGAACCCGTGGATTCCCGGCGACGGCCCTGACGACATCCACGTCGAAAATGTCGAGGGGACCTTCACCGCTGAGAGCTTGGCTCCTGGCTCTTACACCGCGAAAGCGCACTTCGAGGACGGTCCCAGGTCGGCCCCAGTGTCTTTCAATGTTCCGCGCGCTGCGGCGGACGGCCCGCTGGTGATCACCCTGGCGCGACCGGCGACGGTTTCAGGGCGCGTGCTAATGCCCGACGGATCTCCAGCCGCCAACGCGCGGGTGCAACAGCAGCTCGGACTCCTCGACTTGCAGCGCGGATCGACACCTGGAAACGAGCCGAATTGCACGACCGATGCGGAGGGGAATTTCAGCACGACGGCGTTGCCTATCGGCGCTCTGTCGCTGAAGGCGACGAAGTCGGACTGTGCCCCGAGCGAGAGCGTGGCATTGAAGCTCGAAGCTGCCGGCTCGGTTTCGGGGGTGGTGCTGCAGCTGCGGAAAGGCGGCACCATCACCGGCGAGGCCTTCGGCAAGGACGGCAAGCCGAAATCCGATGCGACGATCCTGGCGCAGATGCCCCTCCTGGAACACGGCCAACTCTGGGCCAAGACCGATGCCAACGGCAAGTTCGAGTACACCCACGTCGCTCCCGGTCAGTGGCAGGTGATCATGATCGCCATCGATCCGGCCGCGGACGTGCGCCCCGCAGCAGAGGGCGAGGATGAGGGGGCGAAGGCCATGGCCTCGATGATGGACCAGATGAAGATCGCCATGGCCGACGTCAAGGAAGGCGGCAGCGTGCACGTTCGCGGCCGAGTGACCTCCAACGGCCGGGGTGTCGGGTCGGTCCTGGTCTCCTTCCTGTCCACGGACGGAACCAAGCCCGGCGAGAGCTCACCGACAAATGCCATGGGCAGCATCAAAATGAAGTCCAGCGATCAGGAGGGCCGCTTCGAGGTCGATCTCGACCATTCCGGCAGCTATCTGATCTCGGTTCAGAAGCTCGATATGAAAACGGGCGCTCAGCAGTCGGTCGAGTTCTCGCGCGTGATCCCCGACGGACCCGACTACTCACTTGAACTCGAGTTGCCCATGGCCTCGATCAGTGGCAGGGTGAGCAATTCTGACGGTGAGGCGCTTCCCGGAGCGCGCATGACACTGAACATCGACGGACCGGTGCAAGGCGGGACTCTGGCGGGCGGTCGCTACAGCGAAGGTCACGCCGATGAAAACGGCGATTTCAATTTCGATTGGCTCGCCCCGGGCAGCTACACGGTCGCCGCGGGAGGGCTGTCGGTGGCGGGGATGCTCTCGAATGAGGAGCCCAAGGGCCGACAGGTGCGCGATGGCATTCGCGTCGGCGAGGGCGAGCGAGTCACGGGCGTTGACTTTCGCCTGAGCAGCGGCTGTGTGCTAACCGGGAAGGTGCTGGACTCCGACGGCAAGCCTGTGGGTGAGGCCGGCATCTTCGTTCGCGACGAACAGGGCCGCCCAGTGGATCGGATCTCCATGACGACCTCGGATTCGAGCGGCGGTTTCCGCCAGCGCGGACTCTCGGCCGGTCGCTACAGCGTTTCCGCGCGAACGACGACCCAGGTCAGCAGCGAGGTCTCGGTGGTCCTGCGCGACGGAACTCCGGGTGAGGTCGAGGTTCGGCTCGCCCTCGGCACGATGTTGATCGTGGTCGTCAACGATAAGGACAATCAGCCTGTTCAGGTTTCCCTGAGCGTCACCGACGATCGAGGCCGACAGGTGAACGGCGTCTTCTCCCTGTCCGACATGATGCGCGCGTTCAGCGACGGAAGCTTCAATGCCAAGGAAACGCGCATTGGGCCCTTGGCGCAGGGCAAGTACCAAGTCACGGCGATCGCGGCCGATGGAACGAAGCTCGCGCGCTCGGTGACCCTGATCGGGCAGAGCCAGCGAAAAATCACGCTGGAGCTTGGGAATTAGCAGTCCGTTGAAAAAGTCCCGTCGCGAGGCAAGGCGTGCGAAGGCGGAGCAAGGAGCGCGACAGAAAGTTGGGCAGGGGTCCCCGCGTTAGAGCGCGAAGCGCTCGTAGTGAAGGCTCCTGCGGAGCCTTCGCAGTGGGGTGCGGCCTTCCTGGCCGCTGAGCACGACTTTCCGAGCGCAACGACGCGGCGCCGAAG
>CANKOY010000080.1 GCA_947484275.1 Planctomycetota bacterium
CGGATGGACTGCGGATCACGTTGATGCCGTAGGGCTTTTTCGACGCGAGGCACGTAGAGCTTCGCGCGCCTCACGCACCTGAGCCGCGCGCCGCGTTGCGCACGACCTCTGACAACTCTCCCGGACCGATCGGGCCGCTGGAGAGCGCCAGGGCGCGGCGGATTTCGTTTTCGAGCTCGCGCACGTTGCCGGGCCAGCGCCAGCGCTCGAGCAGGGCCAAGGCCTCGGGCGTGACCACGGCACTGCGGCCCATTTCCCTGCCGACGCTCTCCATAAGGAACCGCACCAGGTGCGCCACGTCACCCTTGCGCTCGCGCAGGGGCGGCAATTGCACCGTGACCACGGCCAAGCGGAAGTACAGATCCTCGCGGAAGGTCCCGTTGCGGCACATGGCGCGCAGGTCCTTGTTCGTCGCGGCGACAATGCGCACGTCGACGTGGATGACCTTGTTCGAGCCCACGGGGCGCACTTCGCCTTCCTGCAGCACACGCAGGAGTTTCGCCTGCATCGAGACGGGCATATCGCCGATCTCGTCGAGGAAAACCGTCCCGCCGTTCGCCGACGCGAAGTGTCCCGGCCGGTCGGCGATGGCGCCGGTGAACGAGCCTTTCTTGTGGCCGAAGAGCTCACTCTCGAGCAGATCCGGCGAGACCGCGGCGCAATTCTCGGCCAGGAAGGGCTTCTCCTTGCGCGTTCCGTACTGGTGCAGGGCGCGCGCGATCAGTTCCTTGCCCGTGCCGGTCTCGCCCTGGATCAGGACGGCCACGTCGCTGGGAATGATCTTCTCGAGCAGGGCGTAGACCTGCCGGATCTGCGGACTCGCGCCGACTATGCCGTACTGGATCGGGATCTTGCCGTCCGTCGACGCGCCGTCGTCAACGTCGTCGCGCAGGGCGGATTCGAGGATCGGACGCAGCCGGGATAGCATGCCGCTGGCCCGTGCCTCCGCCAGCAGCGCTTCCAAGCGCGCCACAAGGTCCTTGGCCGGATCGGTGCTCGTCATCTGCCGCGCCCTTGGCCCTTGACCAATTTGGCGTACACCAAAAGCAGCGTCTTCTCACCCCAATGGTCGAACTGCACCGAGGCGCGCGCGTTGGCGCCGGCGCCTGAGAGTCGCAAAATGCGTCCGCGTCCAAATTGCTCGTGGTGGACGGTTTCGCCGACGCTCAGGGAAATGCGTTGCGCTTCCTCCGGCGTGAACTTGCCGAGCATTTCATCTTCGTTCGACTCAGCCTCGAAGTCGCGCATCGCCTCCGGAGGCAGCTCGCCGAGGAAACGCGAAGGCTGAGTGAAAGAATCCTGGCCAAAGTGCCGGCGCATGACTGCGCGCAACAGGAACAGCTTGTCCATGGCGCGCGTGATCCCGACGTAGAACAGGCGGCGCTCCTCCTCGATTCCGGACTCGCCGTCCTCGGACTCGGCGATGGCACGCGCATGGGGCAGGAGTTCCTCCTCGACGCCGGCGATGAAGACGCATGGGAACTCCAAGCCCTTGGCCGAGTGCAGCGTCATCAAAGTGACCTTCGCCTCGCCCTCCGCGTAGGCGTCCGAGTCGCTGACCAAGGCGATATCTTGCAGGAATCCGCGCAGGCCGCCATCGGGCGAGCCCTTGTCGTATTCCGCCGCGTAGGTCAGCAATTCCTCGACGTTTGCAGAGCGATCTAGCTCGCCGGGATCCGCCGAGTTCTCCAACCACTTGAAGTAGTCGAGTTCCTCGACGACACGCGTCATGGCGAGCAGTGAAGGCTGGTCCTTGCACGGAGCCAGCCGCTGGGCGACCGCGGCAAACGCCTCCAGTCCCGCGCGCCCCTTGCCACGCACTTGAGCGAGCAGTTCCTTGGACCCCGCGGCACTGACCCAGTCGATGCGGCGGTCATCGGCGAAACGCGCGAGCAGCTCGTAGGTCTTGTCTCCCACTCCCCGCGATGGTGCTCCCAGAGCGCGGCGCGCGGCTTCGCTGTCCTTGGGATTGACGAGCAACTTCAGCCACGCGATCAAGTCCTTGATCTCGCGCCGCTGATAGAACTCCGTGCCGGCGACGATCTGGTAAGGAACCTGGGCCAGGCGCAGGGCGCGCTCGATCGCACGCTGCATAAAGTTGACGCGATAAAAAATCGCGATGCCGTCGAGGCGCTGGCCGTTGCGCGCAAGATCGCGAATCGTGGCGACAATTTCGCGCGCTTCCTCGTCCTCGTCGCCGCACTCGATGTACACCAACTTGTCGCCGGCCCCGCGCGCGGACCACAGGGTCTTCTCCTTGCGCTGGCGGTTGTTCTTGATCAGTGCCTGGGCCGCGTCGAGGATCGTCTGGCTCGAGCGGTAGTTCTGCTCCAGCTTGACCACCAACGCCCCGGGAAAGTCCTGTTCGAAGTCGAGGATGTTGCGCAGGTCCGCGCCGCGCCAGCCGTAGATCGACTGGTCGGGATCGCCGCAGACGCCGATGTTGCCGTGGTAGCCGGCGAGGTGGCGCATCAGTAGATACTGAACGCGGTTGGTGTCCTGGTACTCGTCCACCATGACGTGCAGAAAGCGCTGCGCATAGTTGTCGCGCACGCCCAGATGGCGGTCGAAGATCTCCAACACCTTCAGCAGCAGATCGTCGAAGTCCAGCGCATTGGCGCTTTGCATCGCGCGCTCGTAGGCGCCCCAGACGCGCACGAGCACCTCGTGCTCGATTCCATCGCCCGTGCCGTCCAGGGACGCCAGAGCGTCGCTCGCGGACTCGCAGCGGTTCTTGCGATCGGAAATCCAGCCACCGATCAGCCCCGGCTTGAAGCGCGTGGAGTCGAAGCCCTCGCTCGCCACAAGTTGCTTGATGATGTGATTGCGATCGCCCGTGTCGTAGATCGAAAAGTCGCGCGTGTAGCCGCCAAGCACCTCGATGTCCCGGCGCAGAATGCGCGCGCACAGGGCATGGAACGTCGAGAGCCAGACGCCAGGTGCCGCGGACAATGCAGCTACGCGCGAGCGCATTTCCGCGGCGGCCTTGTTCGTGAATGTGATCGCCAGAATTTGCGCGGGAGACACGTTGCGCGCCGCCATCAGGTACGCGATCCGGCGCGTGATCACGCGCGTCTTGCCAGAACCTGCCCCAGCCAGAATGAGCAGCGGGCCGCGGTCGTGGAGCACCGCGGACTGCTGCTCGGGATTCAGGCCCGAAAGCAGGGGCTCCGCTTTGTCGGATGCCGCGCCAGGCGCCGCCGCAGGCGCGACCCGCTCACCCGGCGGCGAGTTTTTCGGGCCCTCATGGCCCCCGAAGAGGTCGGCTGTCTTGGACTGTGAACTGCGCATGGGCGCCGAGCATTCTACTGTGGAGAGCCGGGTTCACCGCAGGCCAATCGCCGCATCGCTCCGCGTAGGATGGGTCCATGGCAGAGGCTTCGAAGGACGCCAGCGAAAAATGGCTGGCCGAGGACAGTGGCGCGCACTACTCGGGCGCGCGTTTCGCGAATGAGCGCGCCCGCGAGCGCGACGTGCGCGCTGTGCTCGCCCTGATCGATGCGACACACACGTCCTTTCCACTGGCGCGCGTCCTCGATGTTCCCTGTGGCAGTGGGCGCCTGTCGCGGGCCCTGGCCGCGCGCGCAAGGCGCTATGTGGGCGCGGACGTTTCCACTGCGATGCTCGCCGCAGCGCAACACGCTTTGACTGAGGCAGGCCCGCAGGCGTCGTCCCTGATCGCCGATGGCCGAAAACTGCCCTTCCCCGCGGGCGCCTTCGATCTTGTTGTCGCCTGTCGTTGGCTGCATCACTTACACGGGGAACAGACGCTGCAGCGGGCTATCTCTGAGCTGACGCGGGTTTCGCGCGGCGTGGTCATCGCGTCGTTCTGGGATGAGTGCTCGCTGCCCGGCTGGCGGCGCAGCATGGGCCTCAAGGGCAGCGAGGGTCCCACGGGACGCCGAGCCCTCTCACGGGCAGAGATCGCGCGCTGCTTCGATCTCGCCGGGGCCGATGTCATCGGCTGGCGCGCGACCCTGCGCTTCGTATCCCAGCAGACTTTCGTGGCCGCCCGCGTGCGCGCGAAGTACCCATGAAGCGCGCGCGCGCCATGACCGCGGCGGGACCCGTCAATTTGCTGCTGGAGAGCAGCGCGGGTCTTGGGTCCGCTCTCGAGGTCTGCGCCGCGCGCGGGCGTGATCGCGGAAGTTTCGCGGGCCAAGTTCAGTTCATGGGCCGCGCGGCTTGGCTCAAGTCCAGTTCGCTGGCCGGTCGCGCCCGCGTGCGACACGCGATCTTGCGTGCAGCCCTGGGTGCCCCGCCACCGCGCGCGCGTGAAGCGCTCAATCTCCACTGGCTCGACGCGCGCCTGTTTCAGGTGCCGCGGCCCCTCGCCGCCGGTTGGCTGGGATCGGGAGCGCCGCGCTGGCAGTTCCTCGTGACGGAATTCGTCGCGGCGACGCCTCTCGACGCCGTGCTGCGCCGGAGCGAACCGGTACACCGCGCGCTTCTATTGACAGAACTCGCCCGTGAGACCGCTCGCATGCACGCGCTGCATTTCGTGCACCGCGACTTGTTTCTGCGCAACCTGCTCGTGCTTCCCGAGGACCGCCCACGGCGACTGGTGTTCATCGATGCCTGGCGCGGCGGCGAACGACTTCAATTTCGCGGCGCGGCCTACGATCTTGCCTGTCTGTTCCTGGAGGGTCCGAGTTTGCTTTCGCCGGCGGAAATCCGCGGCTGGCTTGCGGAATATGAGCGCGAACGGGATGCCCTGGGCAAACCGATTCGGCCAGCGCAGCTGTGGGCGGGCGCGAGTCGCGCGCGCCGGGCGCTGCTGAAGCGTGCCCGCGCACAACCAGGTCGCTGGCGCGCGCCCGAGCCCGCGGTTCAGGACTTCGACTTCGCCGCCTCGGCGCGCTGAGGATCGAAACCCGCGTTGCCGTGTTGGGCCTCGCGACCCGGCGCGAGCTGTTCCAGGCGCGCGCGCAGTGCCGGATGCTCCTTCACAGGTACGTCCGTGGCGACCCACTCGCCGAACAACTTCCAGCGCAGGTGCTCGCCAATCAGGCGCCAGCCCTCCAGGTCCCCCAGGCGCCGCGCGTGCCACCCGTGCTGGACGCCGGACTCGCCATAGCAAGTGTCCAGGGCTCCCGGAGAAACGGCCAGGAGTGCGAGCGCCAGCGCCAGTGTTGTGAGCCCCCCCGCGCTGCGCCCGATGTCCGAGCCTGCCACCACGGCGGCACTGGCGAGGAGCGCCGCCACCAGCAGCGCCTTCCGGCCTGTACGCCCCCGCTGCGCTGACCAGCGCACCATTCCCACGCGCCTGCGGTTCACGCCGCGCCAGCAAAGGACGAGGCCAAGGGCCAGGGCCAGGCTGGCGGCGGAGGCCCAGAGCAGGATTTCAAGCTGGTCGACACTCATCAATAGATGTCCGCGGGTGCCAGGACAGTACCCGGGCCCGGCCGCCGCGTCACGGGGCCGGGTGCCCGCAGCGTTTCAAAACTGCGTCCGCGGGGGGCCGGGACGTCCAGCGCGGGGCAGCCGATGGTCGATGGGAGCAAGACCCCATGGAATCCCCGATCGCCCAGGCTGCCGAGGGAACACATCCCGGAGCGGCGCTAAACGTACTGCTGTCGGCGCACTTCGCGGACCGAACGCTCGAGCTGCCGATGCTGCCCACCTTCGCGACCCAGGTGGTTGCGCTGTGCTCGGATCCGTCGAGCGATGCGCGTTCCCTGGCGAACTTGCTCCAGCGCGATCCATCGCTAGCGGCCCATGTGCTCGCCATCGCCAACAGCGCGGCCATGGGCGCCAACGAGCCGATCGTGTCGCTGCAGCAGGCCGTCGCGCGCATGGGCGTGCGCCGCCTCGCCAACATCGCGCTTTCCATCGCGGTGAAAACGAAAGTCTTCCGCCCGGGCAAGCACGTCGAGCGTGTGCAAAAGTTGTGGAGCCACTGCTCTTTGACCGGTGCATTGGCGCGCGAGATCGCGCGCTCCCGCCGCCGCAATGTGGAGAGCGCGTTCCTGTGCGGTCTGCTGCACGAAGTCGGCGCGCCCGTGGTGCTTCAGGCGATCGACGAACTGCAGCCCAAGTCCGGCGTCGAATTCAGCTGGCCCGAAATGGAATCTGCCATCGAGCACTTCCACTGCGAGGTCGGCGAACGTCTGGTCCGCGCCTGGTCACTGCCGGAATGGACCCACGCGGCTACTCGCCATCACCACCACCCCGAGGCGGCAACCGAATTCTCGGACGAGGTCTACACGACGCGCCTGGCCGACCGGCTGGCGCGCCATTCGCGCGCTGAAGACGACCTGGACGGATTGGATCCCATTCTGGGAGCCCTCGGCATTTACGAAGACGACTTCGAGGCGCTCAAGGCGCAAATCGACACGATCAAGGCGGCCGCAGAGGCACTTTCATGAGCGAAATCCTGCGCTGCGACGTGGCAGTCCTTGGCAGCGGTCCCGGCGGACACAGTGCGGCAATCGAAGCTGCCCGGGCCGGCGCGCGCACGATCATGATCGAGCGCGACTCCAGCGTCGGCGGCGAATGCGTCCACCGCGGCACGATTCCCAGCAAGACGCTGCACGAGCGCACGCAGGCCATGTTGCGCACCGGCGGTGTGAAACCCGGCGAGCGCGTGCCCATCGATGCCCTGATGCGGCGCAAGGACGAAGTCGTCGCGCGCAACGAGGAACTGGTGGCCGCCCAGGTGGCAAGTTCGGGAGCCGAGGTCGTTTTCGGTCACGGGCGATTCGTGTCCCCGAGCGAGCTGGAGGTGCGCGCACCCGGCAAGAAGCCCGTGCGCATCGAAGCGAAGAACATCGTGATCGCCACCGGCTCGCGACCGCGCAAGCCGGGCGATTTGCCCATCGACCACGAACACGTGTTTGACTCCGATTCCGTGCTCGCCATGACTTGGTTGCCGGCGTCAATCGCGGTCTTCGGTGGCGGCGTAATCGCCAGCGAGTTCGCCTCGATCTTCGCGGCCCTCGGTTCGCGCGTCACCTGGATCGACCGCACGCCGCGCCCCCTGGGATTTCTCGACGAGGAAATCGTCGAGACGTTCCTGTCCAACTTCTGCTCCATGGGCGGGGTCTGGCGCGGAGGCCGGCAAGTTAGCCGAGTGCAGTGGGACGGGCTCTCGCGCGTGATCACGGAACTCGACGACGGCAGCGTCATCGAAACCGAGCAGGCTCTGGTGGCCCTGGGGCGCGTGGCCAACGTGGAGCGCCTCGATCTAGCGGCCGCAGGCCTTGGAACCAGCGCCCGCGGGCACCTTGAAGTGGACGCGAACCTGTGCACGAAAGTGCCGGGAATCTACGCGGTCGGCGACGTGATCGGGCCCCCTGCGCTCGCCGCCAGTTCCATGGATCAGGGTCGGCGCGCCGTGCGCCACATCCTCGGACTGGGCACCGTTTCCACGGTGGACTGTACGCCCAGCGGAATCTACGCCCTGCCCGAAATGGCCTGCGTCGGCATCGATGAGGCGGCCGCTCGCAAGCAGTTTGGCGGCGCCGTTATTGGTGTCGCGAACTTCTCGGACCTGGCGCGCGGCCGCATCAACGGCGTGCGCGACGGCAAGCTCAAGCTCGTGGCCGACGCCCAAGGCCGGCGTTTGCTCGGAGCGCAAATCGTCGGCGAAGGCGCCACGGAACTGGTGCACGTGGCCCAGATGGCCTTGATCGGCGGCATGGACATCGACGTGTTCGTCGATCACGTGTTCAACTTCCCGACCTTTGCCGAGAGCTACCGACTGGCTGCGTTGAAGATCGTCGCCGAACGCTCGAAGGCCCTGCGCGCCAGCGCCTGAGCACTTCTGCGTCAGTGGCGGGCAGGCTCGCCCGTTGACTCCAGCGCGAGCTTGAACACCGCGCGCGCGTTGCTCGCCGCGTCCAAGCGAAATTCCGCGGTCGGCAATTCGTCGACCCGCGGGAACTTGCCCTGGACGCGCAGCCCAACGCCCACCTCCAGGCGCGTCACGTCGGCGATTCCGCCCTCGATGCGCACTTGGCGCGGCGGAACGGGATCGCCCTCCCGGTCGTTCCACACCAGAGTCAGGGTCCCCGTCAGCGGCCGCAGCGCTCCCACGCGGTCCACGATGCGCACTTCCGCTGGCGCTGATTCTGGAAGTTCCAGTTCCAGGGGCTCCGTGCGCGCCTCCAGGGACAGTGGCACACGCGGCTCGTCGAGGAACACGCCGGGGACGGCCGCGTACCAGCGTCCCCGCGGCGATTCTTCGTGAAACAGGGGCCAAAGGCGCGCGATGCCGCGCTCGTCTGTGTGGGCACCGATGCGCGAACCCGCGATCACGCTATTGGACGCAATCACGAGCACGTCGCGAACGGCGGAACCCGTGGCGGGAGACCTGACGCGCACGTCGACACCGAACGCCGCGCGCAATTGAAGCTCCACTGGCCGCTCTGCTGAGTTGCCCCCGTCGCACGTCGTCATCCCAAAATGCGTTTCCGTGGTAGCGATGATCTGAATGCGCGCTGAACTCACAGGCACGGACGCGACGCCGTCGGCGTCAGTGACAAAGCGCCGGCCGTTGCGCTCGAAGAACTCGCGGCCCATGCCCAGCTGATCGAACTCCGCGCGCCAGCGCGGATCGGCGAAGGCCTCGGGGCCGAACCAATACACATCCGCCCCAGCCGCGGGCTCGGCGCTCCCCTCGATGGTCGCGCGCACGACTCCGCCTAGTATCTCGCCCGCGATCGGCGGCTGGCGCGCCGGGTCAATCAGCGCCTGGGCACCGACTTCGGCGGAGGGCGTCGCCAAGGCAACCTGATCACCGTCCGCGGCGAGCCCACTCGCCGACGGCGCGTGGGTCAACTCCGCCTCGCGCGTTACCGGCCGCTGCGCTCGCCTCACGCTGAGGCCAAACCACAGCGCCAGTGCCGAAAAAATTCCGATCGCGCCCAGGAGCGCGGGTTGGGAGCGCGCGCGTTTCACGGGCGCTCCGCTCGATTTCGAAAATCAGGCCTCAGGGGCAGAACTGCACGCGCAGCGCTTCGGAGGTATTGCCTGGGGGCCCGGCAAAGCTCGGGTCGCGATACAGGCACTGGAAGTGCCATACGGAACCGGGCACAAGGGCCTGGTACTTCGGCGAGGGAATCGCAAAGTCGATGGGCGAGGTCGAAACTCCGAGGCTGTCTGCTCGGGCCACGGGCAGGCGATAGATCGTGCCGCCGACACACAGCCTGCCTGCATAGAAGGGCAGCGACGCGGGCTGATCGCCGAAGAGCACGATGCTGATTCGGTTCGGCGGCAGGTTGCTCGTGCGAATCGCCATGTTGTTGGCGCCCACGGATGCCGAGCCCAGGACGTTGATCACGGCCCCGTTGCCGGCCGAGTTGCGCGACAGGGGGCAGTAGCGAGTCACATCGCAGATCGGCGTGCCGTTGGCGACCATGTGGAGCTTGGTCGTCAGGTTGAACACGAGCTCGCTGAAAATCGCGTTGAACAACAGATTCGCGGTGCCGCCGGGCGGCAGAATCGTCGGCACGGGCAAAGGCAGATCGGTGATCGCTTGCCCGGGGAACGGATCGGGAAGGGTCTGCCCGGCGGACTGCTGCACGACGAGCGCCAGTTGCGCACTTCCGCCGCCCAGGCTCAGCGTTCCCGTCAGGGGCAGCAGGAACGGCAGCGGCCCGACGGGCGTGATCTGACCGAAAACATCGATAGTGAAGGTCACGTCCGTGGGCACGAGCACCGTGGCGTCGTAGGAACTTCCCTGACGCGGGATGGCGACCAACACGCCGAGGGCAGGTCCGTTCTGCACGAAGGTCAGACCTGAGACCGTCCCCTGACCCAGGGGAAGGGGCAACGGAATCCCACCAAAGAAGAGCGAGTTGGGGTTGAAGGTGCGAAACGTCTGGTAGAGCAACTCCAACGTCAGCGTGGTCTGCCCCACCTGCCCGCCGAGGGCGTCCAAGGCGAAATTCGTCACGCTGATCGTGCCAGCGTTCACATCGACCTGCGCCTGGAAAGCGCCCGTCGGTGAACCTTGGAAATCAACATCCGTCTGCAGGGTGATGCTCATGGGCACGGGCTGATTTCCGATGCCCCCGAACAATCCAGGGAGAGTGCTCGTTCCGGTCGGATTCGTGGTCGCGTCGAAGTTGCCAATGACCGTGCCCGGCATGGCGAGGTCGAGTCCCGCGCTGAGGTCCACTGAACTTTGGGACGGCGAAACTTGGAAAGCAAAACTCTGGGCCTGGGCAGCGGCGGTGGAGAGGACCAAAGCCGAGGCGGCGAGAAGTGAGCGATGCAGCATGGGACGGGAACGGGCCAGCGGCCCGAGATCGAGTTCGCAGCTCGACGGAAGGGGGAGGTCTGGATTCGAACGCTCAAGTCTGGGCCCAACCAGGATTTGCCGCAAGGTGCACGGCCGCTGCGCTGCCCTCGTGGCGTTTTTGCGGCGCCCGCCCGGGTCGGGAGCGCTGCTATTTGGGCGGGGCGTGGCCGGCCTCGGCGAGCCCCTTGATTTCGCCGAGCCCCCGCTCGAGCCTCGAGCCGATCGGCTTGTCCGCGAACAGTGCCACGTAGCCGCCGATCACGGGCACGTTCATCTCTCCGCGAATGCCCCACTC
>CANKOY010000081.1 GCA_947484275.1 Planctomycetota bacterium
GAACTGCGCGTGGGCGCGGGCTTCGTCCTGGTGCTGACCGGCGACATCATGACCATGCCGGGCCTACCCAAGGTGCCCGCGGCCGAGTCGATCGACGTCGATTCCGCGGGCAGGATCGAGGGGTTGTTCTAGCAGCCCGTTGAAAAAGTGCCCTGCTGCGGCTTCGCGCTCTTCGCCGCGGCGTCGTCACACTCGTCGGGCCGTGCTCAGCGGCCAAGAAGGCCGCCTCCGCCGTCCCTCCGTCGCGTTCCTAGCCACGACGAAGATCGCTTCGCCTCGCGACGGGACTTTTTCAACGGGCTGCTAGGCCGACCCTTGCTTGCCCCGGGGTTTTGCGGCGACGGGCGAGCGACTCCCGCCTCAGGGGATCCGCGCGTGGTTTCCGCTCGCTGGCGCGATCGGTTACAACCTTCGCCCCAACCATGAGCCAACCCCGAAAAGTGATCGTGATCGGTGCCGGTCCCGCCGGCTACGTCTGCGCCATCCGTCTGGCGCAACTGGGACAGCAGGTGACGGTCGTCGAGAAGGAATTCCTCGGCGGCACTTGCCTCAACGTCGGCTGCATCCCCTCCAAGGCGATGATCGCCGCCGGTTCGTTGATCGACCGGATCGGCCACGCCGGGGCCATGGGCATCGAGGTCTCGGGCGTGAAGCTCGAGATCGAAAAGCTCGTGCAATGGAAGGCCGGAATCGTCGGCAAGCTGACGGGCGGCGTCGGTGGCCTGTTGAAGAACCACAAGGTGGAAGTGGTCATGGGCACGGCCACGCTGCAGGACCGAAACACGGTCGTCGTGGCGACGAAGGACGGCCCGAAGACACTTCGCGGTGACGACATCGTGATCGCCACGGGCTCGGTGCCGATCGAAATCCCGGGCTTCAAGTTCGACGAGGATCATGTTTGGTCGTCCACCGGTGCCCTGGCTCCCAAGCGCCTGCCCAAGCATCTCGTGGTGATCGGCGGCGGCTACATCGGCCTCGAGTTGGGGATGATGTACCGCAAGCTCGGCTCCGAAGTGACGGTGCTCGAAGCCACCGCCGGTGCCTTGCCCGGTCAGGATCGCGATTGCGTCAAAGTGATCGAGCGCTCGCTCAAGAAGCACGGCATCAAGCTGCTGACGGAGACCTTCGCGCAGGGATTCGAGCGTGTTGACGGCCAAAGCGTCGTGCGCATCAAGACCAAGACGGGCGAGCAGAAGATCACCTGCGATCAGATCGCCTCCACCGTGGGCCGCCGGCCTTACAGCAGCGGCCTCGGTCTCGAGAAGGCAGGGCTTGCCGTGGATGCCAAGGGCTTCCTCAATGTCGACAAGCAGATGCGCACGAAGGTGGCGAACATCTATGCCATCGGCGATCTCGCAGGCCAGCCGATGCTGGCTCACAAGGGCTCCAAGGAAGGCCTGATCGCCGCCGGCGTGATCGCCGGGAAGAATGAAGCCTACGACGTGCGCTGCGTGCCCGCGGTGATCTTCACGGCGCCCGAAATGGCCTCGGTGGGGTTGTCGGAGGCGGAACTTGATGCGCAGAAGCGCGCCTACAAGGTCGGTTCGTTCCCCTTCGCGGCCAGCGGACGCGCCATGAGCCTGATGGAGACCGAGGGTTTCGTGAAAGTGATCGCCGACGCGGTGACCGATGAAGTGCTCGGCGTCCACATGGTTGGGCCCGAGGTCACGGAGTTGATTGCGGAAGCTGCACTTGCGATCGAGATGTGCGCCACGGCGGAGGATCTCTCGCGCACGATCCACGCTCACCCGACTTTGCCCGAAGCCATGATGGAAGCCGCCGAGGCCGTACACGGCATGGCCGTGCACATTTTCCAGAAGCCGACCGCGCACTGAGCGCCGTGCCCGCGGACGCAACCACTCCCGCGAAGTTTTTCGGTGCCTCGGGCGAGCCGTTGCTCGAAGTCCGGCGCCTGGGACGCACGACTTACGCCGCGGCGCACGCGCTGCAGCAAGAACTCGTTGAGCAGCGCATCGAGGAGCGCATCCCCGATCAGTTGCTCCTGACCGAGCACGAACCTGTCATAACGGTCGGCCGCGGCAGCGCGCAGGCACTCGCAGAAACCCACGGGGTTCCGATCGTCAGCGTCGAACGCGGCGGCGACGCCACTTGGCACGGGCCGGGGCAACTGGTGGCCTATCCGATCGTGCGCCTCGGCCCCGAGCGCCGCGACCTGCATCGCTACCTTCGCGACCTCGAAGAAGTCGTAATCCGCATGCTGGCCGAACATGGGCTCTGCGGCTCGCGCAAGCCTGGACTGACAGGCGTCTGGCTGGGCGAGAAGAAGATCTGTTCCCTTGGGGTCGCTGTGCGCCGCTGGGTCGCGTGGCACGGCTTCGCTCTCAACCTGAGCAACGACCTGCACGTCTTTCAGGACTTCCGTCCCTGCGGTCTGGACCCCGGCGTCATGACGCGCCTCGCGGACCACGGCGACCTGCCGATGGCGGACTTGCTGCTCGAAGGGTCGGCGGCGAGGAACTTCTGCGCCGTGTTCGGCCACTCGATTCGTTCGGGCCAAAGCTGAGTCTCGGAAAGTTTTTCGCGGTAGGTGGATTCTCTCCCGCGGGGCTTAGGCCGTCGCTGGATCCTACCGATGAAAGCTGCCCGTCCTGGCCTCGACGTACCCATTCACTCGCGCGCGATCTCGCGCGTGTGCGTCGTCGCCTGTGGGGGGTTCATATGCTTCAACCCAACGACGTACTCGACATGAGTGTCATCGCCGCCCTGCGCGAATTGGGCGACGATGGCGATCAGAGCCTGTTTCTCGAACTGCTCGAACTCTACGTGGACGACTCGACCCGGCAGATGGAGCGGCTGGAACAGTCGCTGCACGCCGGCGACGTCAAACTGTCCGAGCGCATCGCGCACACGCTGAAGTCCAGTTCCGCGAACCTAGGCGCCATGACTGTCTCGAAGATCTGTTTCGAGATCGAACTCCTGGGGCGAAATCAATCCGCGGCGGGCATGAGCACACTGTTTGAATCGGCGCGCGAAGCGCATCGATCTGCGGTCAGCGCGCTGATCGCGCTGCGCGCCTAAGCGCGCCTGCCTTCCTGCGCCGTCCACCGCCGCATATCTACCGTCACGCCCATGCATCGCCGGATCCTCGACGCGCTAAAGCACACTGGCAATCTGCCCTCGCGGACGGGCTTGGGGTTGTCGATTCTGCGCCTCACCCAACACGACGATTTCGTGCTTGGCCAATTGGCGCGCACGATCCAGTCCGATCCGGCGCTGACCGGTCGCATCCTGGAACTCGCGAACGCAAACATCACCGCGCCTGAAAAGGCCATCAGCAGCGTCGAAGAAGCGGTGCTGCAGTTGTCCATCGGCACGGTGCGCTCCGTGGCCCTTGGATTCACCCTGGTCAGCTCCGATCGCGCCGGCGAAGGCCGGGGCTTTGACTACGACGCCTACTGGTCGGGTTCCCTGATCCACGCGGTCTGCGCGCGACACCTCGCCAGCGAGCGGGGCGACATCGCACCGGCGACGGCGTTCACGGCAGCGCTGCTCTCGGGCATCGGGCGCTTGGCGTTCGCCGCCACGCACCCCGAGGAATATGCCGGGGTGCTCGAGACCACTGAGGGCCAATCCTCGAAGGAGATCCTTGAAGCCGAACGACGGGAACTGGGGCTCGATCACTCAGAACTCGCCGCGGCGCTGCTCAGGGACTGGAATTTGCCCGAAGACGTGATCCACGCGGTCCGTTCCTTCGAACTGGATCCGGTGCGACTCCAAGCGCCGAACCCAGGCGCACTGGCCCTCGAGCATGTGCTGCGCGGCGCACAGCGACTCGCGGCCGCGTTCCAAAGCGGGGCTGGATTCCGCTCGCCCGCCTGGGGGCAGGGATCCGGAGAAACCGCGTTCATCTCGCGCGAGGTTGCCCTGGAACCAGCGGCGCTCCTTCGCCTGCGCGATCGCATCGTCAGCGAGTGGCAGGAGTGGTCCCAGATCCTTGAAGTCCCCGCCGCGACTCCGGCACAGGAGGCATTGTCCGACACGGCGGCCATGCGCCCCTCACAGCCGGGGAGCCGCCGCGGACTCCGCATCCTGGCGGTGGACGATGATCCGGTGACCCTGAAGCTCCTGCGCCATCACCTGTCGCGCGATGGGCACTCGGTTCGCGTGGCCCGTGACGGCGCCGAAGCCCTGGCCCTGGCGCTCGAAGCGCGGCCGCAGATGATCGTCACGGACCTCTCGATGCCCGAGATGGACGGACTCGAATTGTGCCGGGCCCTGCGCGGGTCGAACGTGTGCTCAGACGCCTACGTGCTCGTGGTCACCGGTCACGGAGAGGAATCGCGGATCGTCGAGGCCTTCGAAGCGGGTGTCGACGAGTTCGTGAACAAGCCCTTCAATCCGAACATCCTCCTGGCGCGCGTGCGTGCGGGTCAGCGCATGATCGAATTGCGCGAACACATCGAGTTGGACAAGCAGGAGCTCAATCGCCAGAACGCGCAAATGTCGATCCTGAACCGCAAGCTCAAGCTGGCGGCCATGACGGACGTCCTCACCGAGCTGCCGAATCGCAGGCACGCAATGCGTCGCCTCGAGGAGGAACTGGCCTCCAGCCAGCGCACGGGTTCGCCGTTGTCAGTCATCTTGCTCGACATCGATCACTTCAAGAGCGTGAACGACAGCCACGGTCACGACGTCGGTGACATCGTCCTGCGCGAGACCGCCGCGGTCTTGCGCGGTTGCACGCGCCGCAACGAGGAAGTCTGTCGACTCGGCGGCGAGGAGTTCCTGGTCATCGTTCCCGACGCAACTCGCGAGACCTGTGCCGGCTTCGCGGAGCGTCTGCGCGCCTCGGTCGAAGCAATGGAAATCCGCATAGGCACCTACGTCGGACGTGTCACCGTCAGTCTCGGAGTGGCGTCATTGGAGGACGGCGTGAACACCGTCGATGGCCTGATCAAGCTCGCGGACCGGCGCGCCTACGCAGCCAAGGCCACGGGCCGAAATTGCGTCGTCTCCAGCGGCGAAGGCGACGGCCGGGCTCAGAGCGCATAGCAGCCCGCCCGGAGGACTCTCTGCCGCGACCGGGCGTGCATCGGCGAATCCCTGTCGCGGTCGAATCGTGGTGCTCGGGAACCAAGGAGATCGCCGGCGTGCAAGGCCCTATCGGGCTGTTAGCGCACGAAGACCGGACTCGACCAGGCCATGTGGCCGTCCGTCTGAACGACGCGCACGTAGACGAAGTCGCCGACCGCCACCGTTTTAAGTTCCCCCGCAACGATCGCCTCCAGTCGGCCCTCGCCGTCGATCGCAATGGCCACCTCCGCGCCGTGGATCACCTCGATGCGCGCGATCGGCGCGCTGCCTATGGCGTTTACGTAGATGTCGCGGGAGAGCCCCAGTTCCTCGGCGCTGATGATCGAGCCCATGGGCCGGCCCGCGAAGGAAAAGCGCAGCAGAATTCGTGCGCCGGTGGTGCCATAAACGCGCCGTGAGCGCAGGGCGTCGTAGAGCGCCTCCCGCGTGCGTTCCTCGCACACGATGGCCGCGAGGCCCGCGCGTTTCTGGGGAGCCGCCAAGTGCGCAAGGCCCGGATGGCCGTCGTGAGAATCGCCGCTGGCGATGAAGCCCGCGATGAGCTTGCGCTCCAGGGCGTCGCGAGCGAAGTGCCCCGGAACTGGGGAGTAGATCCGGCCCGGACTGTCCGCCGCCTCGCTCGAGCCGTGCACCGAGGCAATTTCGATCACGGGCTCGAGCTCAGGTTCCGCCGCGAAATTCCAGTCCAAGGCGATCGGCCCGCCCGCCATGTGGTGCGGAATCGTCAGCACGCGTTTGCCGCGCAAGGCGTCCCAGAGTTTCTGTGGCGAGTCGCTGCGTTCGTCCACGGAGCTCAGTAGCTCTGCGCTGTCGTCGAAACCGATCACGCAGCGGTGACCGTGGATCCAGTCGGTAAATTCGAATCCTGGCAGCGCCACAAATCGCCCCGGCGCGTCGAAGGAGCGCGCCAGTTCGACCAACGAACGCCAGGTGTCTGGTCGCCTGTCCAGGAACTCCATGCCCCAGTGGTCGTGGTCGGTCAGGGCCAGGAAATCGAGTCCCGCCACATCGCGACCGTAGCGCCAGTACTGTTCGGGCGTGCCGCTGCCATCGGACTCACCGCTGTGTCCGTGTAGATCCGCCCATAGCACGCGCCGCCCCGCGCTGGAAACGAGCAGGGGACCAATTGCGCACTGCAGTTCGCGTCCATCCGCAAGGGTGGCCGTGGCCGTGAAGTGAAAGGTGCCTTCCTCCGTCGGCGAAAAATCCACGATCGCGCTGCCGCCCGCGGCCGCGTCGAGCTGCAGCGTTTCCGCCAGTCCCAGGGACGGCGGAGCAGCGTGGAATCGAATGCTCGCGGACTCGCGCGACCCGGCGTTGCCCTTCGCGTCGAGCAGGGCCACGTGCAATCGCCCAACCTCCGCGGGCCGCAGCACCGTGGGAGCAACGATCGAGAGCAATTCGGCGGGGCCCGGGAGCACCGCGACCCACGGCGACTCCGCAATCAGTTTGCGCACGCCGTCCCCGTCGCCGTCCACGGCGATCCAAAAGCGCGAGCGCTCTTCGGCAAAGTCGTCGGCTTTCGCCCTAAGCGGACCGACGCCGTAGTCGAAGACAATGCGCTCGCCGGCTGCCAGTGCGCGACCGTCGATGTGCACGCCCAGCAGTTGCTGGTCCAGGGTCCGCGGCGTCAGCTCGACTCCCTGGGCCGGGGTGCTGACGCGCGTGAAGCCGAGATCGGATTCGCGCTGCACCTGGGGTGTGCTCCAGCCCCAGAACGGTGAGACCTGGAAAAACACGGCGCCGCCAGTGGCGACCCCGAGTTCGCCTGCTTCGAAAACGATGCGCCAACTGGCGCTGGAACCCGCGACGACCTCGGGCGAATGTCCCCCGAGCGGTTCGATCCAGGCGCGTCCGCCGCCGTCGGATGCGTGGCGCACAGCCGCGATGTCCGCCAGGAGGTCGGCGCGCAACTTGGGGCGCGCGGTGCGCGGCAGGCCCGACTGGGACGGCGCCTGTTCCTGCGCCTGTGGTGATTCGGGCGGCGGAGCTTTTTCCGAGCAGCCAACCACAAGGACCCCGGCGAGGCCGAAGCCACTACACCACGTCGCGGCCCTTTTCATGCGTCGCACGCGCCCACGCGAATCCAAGGCCACCATAGAGATAGTAGAGCAGGTGCAGCAACACGCCCGCCAGCAGGAATCGAACGCCGCGCACCCGGAGCAGCAGTCCGTAGAAACCGCGGTTGATCCACAGGATCGGTCCGATCAGAAGCAGCGGCGAGACATTCCAAATCCAGCCCTTTCCAAGCAGGCCGAGTGCCAGTCCAGTGGGCGCGCTGAGCACGGCGAGGAACACGAGCACGACACAGACTTTCTGTGCCCTGGCGAGATTCAAGTCGCCCCCCGTGCCGGGTCGTTCGATCAACAGTCTCGTCCAGGGGATCGCGCGGCAGTTGACATCGACGCGCACCATCTCGAGGAAGCGCCAGCGTTTGAGATGCTTGACCTGGATCCAGGGAGCCAGGCGCACAGTGTGGCCCGCCTCGCACAGTCGCATTCCAAGTTCGATGTCCTCGATCGACGGTCGGCGGAAGCGCTCGTCGTAACCGCCAAGGTCCGTGAACACCGCGCGCCGCACGGCCCCGCACCCGGCCCAGAACGTGGTCGCATCCCGCGGACCCGTCTGGTGCACATGGTGGTGGAGCAGGTTTCGATAGCTGCTGATCGCACTGCGGTCGTCGGGCTCGGTGTCGTAGGAACCAAAACAGGCGTCCACCGCTGGTTCGAGGACGAAGACCGCCGCCAACTCCGCCACAGTATTGGGTTGCACGACGACGTCCGAGTCGATGAAGACCACGATTTCGCCCGTGGCTCGAGTCACCCCGGCGTTGCGCGCCACGGCGGGTCCTGAATTCTGCTGCAGTCGCAGGTAGCCTGCGCCGGCGCGCTGCATCACTGCGATGGCCTGAGGATCCGTGCTGGCGTCATCGACGACGATCAGTTCGAACTCCACGCTAGAGCGTTCGAGCGCATCCAGGCAGCGCGTCAGGAATGTGGCCGCATTGAAGGCCGGAACCACCACCGAGATTGTCGGCAGGGGGACGGTGCTCTTTGGACGGGGCGGCGGAGGGAGGGTCAAGCGTGCTCGGAGAATGGGCCCGCGGCCGGCGTGGCCCTGCGGGGAGATTGGGAGTTGCACATCGGATCCACGGCGCGGAGTCTAAAGTGTGGGGGAGCCATTCCGCCCAGGTCTTTCGGCTCGTTCAGATCCATGCAAACCACGCTCTCGATCCTCACGCTGCCCTTGATGCTCGCCGTGCTCCTGTGGATCGGGCAGAGCCCCGATGTGCCCACACCCGTGGGGCCGACTCCCGCGCGCGAGAGGAATTGGGAGGAGATTCTCGGAGGGCCAAGAGCGCAGTGGCCCAGCCCGCGGCCCTCGGTGCATTGGTTCGACAACTTCGACGAGGCCAAGGTCGTCGCTGCACGCGAAAGGCGTCCGCTGTTCGTGGTCATGCGTTGCCTGCCGTGCAAGCAGTGCGCGGATTTCGACGCCGACGTGCTCGAGGGCCGCCCCGGGCTGGCGGAGGTCCTGCGTCAGTTCATTTGCGTGCGTCTGACCAGCATTGCAACCGTTGACCTGCGCCAGTTTCCCATGGCGGGGTTCCAGGACTTGGACTTGTCGTGGTGGGGATGGTTCATCGCGCCGGAGGGCAGCATTTACGGCGTCTTCGGCGGCAAGGACGAAACCGGCGACCGCGCGCGGATCTCGATCGAAGCGCTGGCGACCGCGATGAATCGGGTGCTCGACCATCATTTCGATCCGCGCCGCGGAGATTGGAATGTGGACATCCAGCCGGCGCGCGGTGAGAAGCCCGTGACGCCGTTCGATTTGCCGGGCTTCAAGTCCTGGGCCCTACGTCACGATGAGACACAGCCGATCGAGTGCCTGCATTGCCATCAGGTGGCGGAAATCCTCCGCCAACCGGCGCTCGACGCGAAGACGTTCGACAAGCAGCGCGACCTCGAGATTTGGCCCTATCCGGAGAACATCGGCATCGTGGTCGAGCGCAACGACGGCCTCTTGGTGACGACAGTCGCCGAGGGCAGTCCGGCGGCCGCCGCCGGAATTCAGCCGGGCGATCGGATCCGAGCCGCCGGATCGAAAAAACTCTTCAGTCAGGCGGACTTGCGCGCCGCTCTGCAGCGCGTTGAGTCCGAAGGCGGCACGCTGGTCCTGCGCTGGAAGCGCGCGACCGTGGTCATGGAGGGCACGCTGGAACTCAAACCCGGCTGGAAGCGCGTCGTGCTCGATTGGCGCCAGTCCATCGCCGGCGGGAACATCGGCGCACCTCCCGGGCTCACCTGGCCAAACGCCATGCCCGACGGCGAGCGCAAACGGCTCGGCATTCCGCCGCAAACCATGGCGATCAAACCCTTCTTTGCCAAGCAGGGCAGTTGGGCCGCGCGTCGGGCCGGCGTGATCGAATCCGACGTGATCATCGGGGTCAACGGCGACACGGGGAATCGCTCGGGGCGCGAATTCCTGGTCTGGTTTCGCACCCGCTTCGAACCCGGTGACGAAGTCACACTGAAAGTGCGCAACGCCAGGGGCCTAGTGCGCGACGTGACCTACAAGTTGACCGCGAACGGGCGCTGAGGCGCGCTCACAGGTAGCCCAGGTTCTTCAGTTGCTCGCGGACCTCGGGCGTCAGGGGCTTGCGCGTTTCGTCCTCGGCAGTGAGTTCGCGCCATGTCTGCAGGTGCTCGCGCATGTCAGCGGCGGATTCCAGGATCGGACCTTCCGCTGTGACCGGCGCCTTCGCGCCCAGAGCGTCGGATTGTTCGCCGGGATCGCGACCGAGGTCGTACAGCGCCCAGCTCTCCGGGATGCGTACGCTGTCTAGCCAATGATCCGAGGTCCAGATCAGCTTGCGGCCGTTGTTGCGCAGGGACAGCTTGCGCCCGTCGAGATCGTAGCCCGAGAGTAGTCCAGACAGTTCGCCTTGTGCGTAGGACGGCCGC
>CANKOY010000082.1 GCA_947484275.1 Planctomycetota bacterium
AACCCAACGAGACCCCAACGCCAGGGAACGTAGCGTGTGTTCGCACCCGACCTCGCGGCCTTGAGGATGCGCCGCGCGGCTTCGTCGGCGCTGATGAGCCAGAACAGGCCCGGCAATCCGCGCGTCATCACCGTGTCGATGTAGCCGGGCTTGATCGTGCAGACGTGCACGCCGAATTCTGCCAGGCGATTGCGCAGGGCCTCCAAGTAGTGGTCCATGGCCGCCTTGGTGGCGCCGTACATCGGATTCGGCTTGCGACCGCGGTCGCCGGCGATCGAAGAGATCCCGATCAACGTCCCGGAGCGCTGACTGCGAAACAGACCGGCCAGGGCATTGCCCCAGGCCACGCAGCCGGAGAAGTTGATCGCCAGCATGTCGAGGTCCACGGCGGTGTCGTAGGACTGCCGATCGACCTTGGGCATCACTCCGGCGGCGTAGACCGCGAGTTCGATGCTGCCCAGCTCGCGCCCGATTCGCTCGAGCAGCTCGGGCACGCTGCCGACGTCGCGCGTGTCGTGCACGTGGACGAATACGCGTCCAGAGGCTCCGCCCTTGGCGCACTCTTGCGCCAGTTGCTCGAGTTCGCCGGAGCGCCGCGCCAGGGCCGCGACGTTCCAGCCCTCGCGGGTCAGGCGCGACACCAATGCGGCTCCGATGCCGGAACTGGCGCCAATCACGATGGCTCCCTTTCGGGGCAGCGCCGTTTGGGAAGCCTGAGACTGGGACACGGACGGATTGCTTGGGGGAACCATGAGCGACCCATTCCATCGGACGGCGGGGGCAAAATCCAAAGCTGCCCCAGATCGTGAGGCGCGAATTCAGGCTCCGAGGGTCCTGCGACGGGCGTCAATCGCAGTGTTCCCGACTTGTCGAAGTGCTCTAATCGCACGCCCTAGCCAAAGGCCCGCTCCATCCATGATCTCGCACAGCCCCCTATTGCACATCGCCTCGATTCCCTGCGAGCGCCACCGACGCGCGCCCGTTCACTCCCGGGGTGGAGTCGCAGTCGTCGTTCTCATCGTGCTCTTGGTCCTGGCATCCGTGGCGGCCCTGTGGATCTACAGCCAAAAGCCCAGATCGTCGGGCCCACGGCCGGATGGAACCCAAGAAGCCATCGACCTCCTGGCGCGCGAAACCGTCGTGGCGTGCTTCACCCAGTTCACCTCCCAGGACAAGGCGGGCAGCCTGGATCAGGCGGAGGCGGCCTTGGCCCCGCTGCTCGCGCGCGCCGAACCCCACAGCGACGACCTGGTCATGGCTGCGATCGTTGCTCGGGCACGGCAGTCCGGCGCGGCTCGCGACACGCAAGTTCGCGCGTTCTTGGCGCGCGTGCTCGAGCGCAATGGCAAGGACCCGCGGGCCCACTACATCCTGGCGCGCATGGACATGATGGAGGGCGACTTCGAGAGCGCCACGGCGCACTTGAAGCAAGCGCTCGCCGCCGCGCCCGAGGACGTGCCCACCCAGTTGGGTCTGGCGCAATTGATCGAGGAGAGCTCACCGAAGGAGGCTGAGTCTCTGTACCGCAAGGTCATCGCGCGCGGCGTAGATTCAGCAGCGAGCTGGTACGTGACCGCGGTGTTTCGCATCGCGGGACTCATGCGGGATCTGGGCCGCGACAGTGAATTCGAGCGCTACCTCGCGGAGTTCCAGGCACTCCAGGATCGCGGCCTGGCGCCGCCGACGGACGGGGACCACGAGCGCGGAAATCTCGGCAACCTGAGCCCGCCCCCCCGTCGCGCCAGCGATCTGTCCGTGAGTGTGGAGCCCATGGAACTTGCGGCACAAGAGACGCTGCTCCCCGAATTGGCCGGGTTCGAGCGCCTGCTCCCCTGCGATCTCGACGGCGATGGCCGCATGGATTTGATCGGATTTGGCCCCCGCGGCGCGGTTGCAGCGCAACAGACAGCCGCGGGCTCCTGGCGCGCGACCACCCTGGACACGGGCGCAGTCGACTGGCTGATCGCCGTCGACATGACGCCGATCGTCGATGTCTCCGCGGAGAATTCGCGCAGTGGCCTCGACGTGATCGCCGCGCGCAGAGGCGAAGTCCTCTGGTGGCGCGTGACCCTCGACGAAGCGGGGATTGCAAGCTGGACCGCGGACGAAAACCCGCTGTTCGTGCTGCCCTCGGCACCGCTCGATGGAGTGGCCTTCGACCTCGACCACGAGGGTGACCTCGATCTGGCCCTGGTGGGCCGCTTCGGTCTGCGAATCCTGCGCAATGATGGAGCACGCTCCATTGGCGGGAGCTTCACCGAGATCACACAAGCGAGCGGTGCTCCCCAAGCACGGCCGTTCGATTGGATCGTCAGCGAGGACTTCGACACCGACCAGGACGTCGATCTTCTGTGCGGCGGCCCGCGCGACGTTTGCATGTTGTCCAACCTGCGCGGCGGTCAATTTGCGGACGTCAGCGACGACCGCATGAAGAATTTCTCGGTCACTCCCATCCGACCGCTGTGCGCGGACATCGACCTCGACGGACGACCGGATCTGTGGGGCGCGGGCCCCGACTCCCTGGTCTACTTCAATCAGGCGTCGATGATGTTCCGTCCCGATCAGGGGCGCGCGCTGGCGCGCGGAGCGAATTCGCGCCTGGGCCCGGGCCTTCCCGGCGATCCCTGGGCCGGATCGAGGCCGCGCGAGTTGCTCTCAACTGACTTCGACGGCGACGGATTGCTCGACGCCGCCTGGCTCAACCCGGACGCCCCGGCCGAGGACGTGCTCGCTGTGCAGTTGGCGGTGGGCCGCGTCGGGCAGGCGGGCGCGGACTGGGTGCTTTCGAAAACCAAGACCGGACATCGACCGGCCATTGCGGACATTGACGGCGACTCAGTGCCCGAAGTTCTGCTCAGCACAGATCAGGGTGTGCTCGTCTCGCGCAGCGCTCGGACCGCGGGCCCGAACTTGCGGCTTTCCCTGCGCGGCGCCAAAGACAATCGACGCGGAGTCGGCGCAGTGGTCGAGCGGCGCGCAGGCGGCGAGTATCGCCGCGTCTACTGGCGCGGAGAGCCCACGGAATTGGGCTTGGGCAAGGCCACGTCCGTGGACTGGCTGCGCATCACCTGGCCGAACGGCGTCACGCAGTACGAACTGGGACTTGCTCCTGGAGAGCGCACGATCACGCAGATCGAGGGCCTCGTGGGTTCTTGTCCGTTCCTCTACACCTGGGACGGCTCGCGCTACACCTTCGTCACCGATGTGCTCGGCATCACGCCCCTGGGATTGCCCATGGCGCCTGGAGTGCTCGTGCCGCCGGACCACGACGAGTACGTGCTCGTTCGCGGCGAACAGCTGGCGGCGCGCAACGGCAAGTTCGAGCTGCAGATCACAGAGGAATTGCGCGAGGTGACCTACCTCGATCGCGTGCGGCTCGACGTGGTCGATCACCCCGCGGACACTGAGATCTTCCCTAACGAGATGTTCTGCTTTCCGCCCTTTCCCTTGCCGCACCTGCACACACTGCGCGCCCCGCTGTCTCCGACGCGCGCCACGGGCAGCGACGGCGGCGATTGGACAAAGGCGCTGGGTGCGATCGACGATGAGTACGCGGCGCCATTCAAACTGGCGACTTCGCAGATGCTGGGACTTGCGACGCCGCACTTCGTCGAAGTCGAGTTCGACGGCGCGAAGCTCGCCAATGCCGAGACGCTGCGGCTGTTCCTGACCGGCTGGTTCTACTGGACCGATGCCAGCGTCAACATGGCGAGCGCCCGCGATCCGGCCTACGAGTTCATTCCGCCGATCTTCCAGGTTCCCGATGGACAGGGCGGTTGGAAGGACTGCGGTCCGCCTGTGGGCTTCCCCGCGGGCAAGACCAAGACGATGGTGGTCGATGTGACGCACATGCTCGTGCGCGAGGACCCGCGTCTGCGCGTTTTCACATCGCTGCGGCTGTACTGGGACGCGATTCGACTGGGCATCGATCCCGACGACGCGCCGATGGCGGTGACGCCACTTGAGTGCGTCAGCGCCGATCTGTGGAGACGTGGATTCAGCGAAGTGATCGAGGACGCGCGCCCGGAGCAGCCGACGCGTTTCGATTGGAAGCGACTGGCCGCTCAACCGCGCTGGAATCCCCATCCGGGGATCTACACGAAGTACGGGCCCGTGGATCCGCTGCTTACTTCGATCGACGATCAATTCGTGATCCTGGGCAGTGGAGATGCGCTCAAGCTGCAGTTCGACGCAACCGAACTCCCCGACCTCCTGCCGGGCTATCGGCGCGACTACATCCTGTTCCTCGACGGTTGGGCCAAGGACCGCGACCCAAACTCCATCTCAGCCCTGCATGTGGAGCCTCTGCCCTTTCACGGCATGAGCGGCTATCCCTACGGCAAGGACGAACGCTTCCCCATGAACCCGGAGCGGGCTGCATGGATGCGCAACTACCAGACGCGCATGAGCGTGCCGTGGCATTGACCGACGCAGTCAGTCGAGCCGGCGCGCGCCAAGTTCGCTGGCGTCGCCGCCGTCAGCGGGGAACGAGAGCCCGCGCACACTGCCGTCAGCGCGCAGCATCAACGCCAGGCGCCGCT
Organism: Planctomycetota bacterium; assembly: GCA_947484275.1. Taxonomy (GTDB): domain Bacteria; phylum Planctomycetota; class UBA1135; order UBA1135; genus JADJQU01. The sequence continues at coordinate 4,542 of CANKOY010000082.1, forward strand.
GGGTAAAGCTCGCAGGGTCGTAGCTGACGAAGCCCCCATCCTTCGCGGGCCACAGCCCGCTGGATTGGAAAATCGCCGGCCCGGGCTGAAAACTCCTCAGGCTGCCACCGTTCCACGCGAACCACACGAGCTCAGATCCGCGCTCGAATTCAAGGCGCGCGACCACGGTCTCTGCCCGCGCCAAGCTCGCCACCAATTTAGGTGCACCGGATCCGCCCAAGCGATCCTCGAGTCTGCGCCACCAACTGCCGAGTTGTCCGTCCACTTCCTGTGCCGTGCGTCCAAGCATCGCCGCGATCGCCGGGAAGTCTCGGCCGCGCAATGCCTCGCACAACGCCAGGGTGCGCCGTCCGGCGTCCGCGGCCCAGGCCTGTTCGTCAGCCGTGGGCTGACTCAGTGCGTCCACTCCGCCCTGGTTTTCGGCCGCGACCGAAAGGCGACCGCGATCGAAACTGACTCGAAAACGACCGCCGCCGGGAAGTTCATAGGTCCCCGCCGCTGCCGCGCCCATGCGCCCATCGAGAGCCGCAACTTCCGGCGGGAGCGCAACCGTCTTACCGCTGAGCAGCGCCTCGACGTGCATCACGGCCGCGGGCATGGGCTCATTGAGCAGCAGCGCCCAGCTCAGCGGATCGTCCAGGCCACGCCGAATCTCTGACTGAAAGCCCGCCAGCTGCGAACCGCGCTGCGCAACTCGCTTGCCGGATTCGCCGCGCTCGATCTGCAGGCCCATGGCAGCGTTGCCCAGGCCGGGCGAGTGCATGAGTTCCACTGCGCGCGCAGACAACAGCACATCGGGCTTCAGGGCGCGCTCCCAACGGTAGAGGTCCCCCACACTGCAGGCCATGGCGCCAACCCCGCGCAGTGGCCAGGAGGGTTGCCACGCCGCCGGGCTCTCGCCATCGCGTTCGTCGCCGTAGGAGCGGGCCAAGGTCAACTCCGTAGCGCGCGGATCGCCGATGAACACGGTCCCGTGCATGCCGGAGCGCTTGAGAATGTTCTCGCGCACAAAGTCCTCGAAGGACGTGCCGCTGGTTTTCTCGACCACCGCGCACAACAGCGCGTAGCCCGCGTTCGAAACCGAGGACCGCGCGCCCGGCGAAAACAAGAGCGGTGCGCCGAGGACCCGAGCCAGTGCATCCTCCTTGGCCTCGACTCTGTCGAAGGGGCCGCCCACGTCCAGCGGTAGACCCGACTGTTGCAGGAGCAAGTGGCGCAGCGTAATTCCCTGCTTGTCCTGGGGAACGCCATCGAGCCGCGAACCCAAGTGATCGTCGAGTGAGAGTTGCCCTTCGTCCGCCAAGAGCAACACGGCCGCGGCCGTGAACTGCTGCGACAGCGCGCCCAGGGGAAACTGCGTCTGCGCAGTGTTCGCGCTGGCGCGCGCGCGGTCCGCGAATCCATAGCCCGCGGCCAGCACCACTCGATCCGCGCGCGCCACGAGCACCGAGCCCGAAAATCCCCAGGGGACCAAGCGCTGCAAATGCTCGTCGAGCCGCGCGCCGAGATCGGTCTGGGCCCGCGCGGCCGGGGCGGCGCACAGGAACAGCGCCGCGACTGCGGCCCGTGGCCAGAGGACGGAACTAGGGTTCACAGAGGATTTGTAGCCCGCCGTGGCGGATCGGAGCAACCTGCGCGGCCCGCGAGTGCGCGGGCGGCTGGCTCACAGCCCCTCAAAGGCCGCGATTGCGGCGCGAAAATCGCCGGGCATCGGCCGACTGGCGCCAGTCGCGGGATCATAGATCACGCACAGGGCGCGCGCCTCGGCCCAAACTTCGCGGCTGTCGACGGAACGCACGCGGTAGGCCTGTTCGAATGACGACTTGCCCAGCCGCATGGTGCGCACCTCGATCTCGACCTCGGCGCCGCCGCGACCGGGCCGCAGGAAGCGAATTTGCGTCTGGGCAAGCAAGAACGGAAATCGATTGAGCTCCAGCGCTCCGCGTGCACCGAAGTAGGCGTGGCGACCCTCTTCGAGCAGTGTCATGTACACGGCGTTGTTGAGCACGCCCTGATTGTCCTCGTCGGACCAGCGCGTGCGCGCGCGCGCCACGAAGCGCATCTCACTCGTCGGAGGAACTTCGGGATTTTCCATCAGTGGATCTACGCCGTGGGCGCGACGGGCGGCCGGGGTCCGAACAATACCAGGGCCGTGCCCGCGAACACGACTGCGCCGCACAGCAGGGTCCGTCCGGTCAAGGCCTCACCAAGGAACGCCACTGCCGCGGCCACCGTGATCAGCGACTGAAAGAAAATGAAAACGGCCGTGGTCGAGGCAGTGACACGGGCGAGGGCGTACGCGTTGAGGAAGTAGGCAATCACCGTCGGAAAGACCAAGATGTAGCCCAGCGACGCCCAGCTCTGCGCGGTGGCTCGCTCCGGAATCCAGGTCACATCGCCTGCCAACAACGGCAGCGTCCACAGCGACAGGACGAACACCCAGGCGATCACCACCAGCGGCCCGTACTTAGCCACGAGCTTGCGCGAGAAAACGAGGTAGAGGGAGTACGAAAACGCGTTCAGGATCATCATCAAGTTCCCGATCCGTGTTTCTGCCGTGAACTCTGCTCCGCGGCCGTAGGCCAGGGCCAAGGTCGCCGCGACCGCGATCAGAATCCCAAGGCCCCGCGTCCAATGAAAGCGCTCGTGGCGCATGAGGATCGCTATGCCGAAGGTGAACACGGGGATCATCGGCATGATCAGGCCCGAGTTGATTGCTGTGGAGCGCTTAAGGCCTTCGAGGTACAGCAGCATGTTGATCGTGATGCCAAGCAGCGAAAGCACGGCAAGCTGCGCGAGGTCGCCCCAGGACACCAGTGAGCGGCGGCCGCGGGAAATGAGCACGAGCCCGCCCAGGGCCGCGGACCCGGCCAGGAGGCGCCAAGCAACGATGGCCCTGGCGTCGAAATCGCTCAGGGCCCACTTGCCGAAGATCGCGAGCAAGCCGAAGGCGAACTGCACCACGATCAGGGCCATGTAGCCCTTGAGGCGCGCATCCGCCGCGTGCTCGGGACGCGGATCGAAGGCTGGCGCGCTGCCTGGGGCCGCGGCCTTGGCGAGGCTCGCCACCTTCGTCGAGGCCTCGTCCATCCGGGCCATGTTACGCCGCGGCACGCTGCTGAGGTACGCTGCGGCCGGATGAGTTCAACGCCTGAGCATGGCGCGCACACGCCGCCCACGGAACTGCGACCCTGGCCCCTGGCCCGCAGCGAGGCTGGACCTGACCTACAGGTGTGTCGCGCGCGCTTTGACTGGCTCACGAATCCGCGCACGGGCAAGTTGATGATGCGCACGGTTTTGGAGACGCCGGACTGGGTCAATGTCGTCGCGCTCGACGCAGAGCGGCGCTTGATTCTTGTGCAGCAGTTCCGCTTCGGCACCTCGACCATGACCACGGAGATTCCTGGCGGCATGGTCGACCGCGGCGAGTTTCACGGGGACGCCGCGAAGCGCGAATTGCGCGAAGAGGCCGGGCACACGTCGGAGCGCTGGACCTACCTCGGCTCCGTGCAACCCAATCCCGCTTTCCAGGACAACATCTGCCACCACTGGCTGGCCGAGGACGCGAGCCTGACCCATCCGCAGGATCTCGACAGCGGTGAGGACATTGCCGTTGTGGCTTGGGACTTAGAGCAAGTGCGCGCGGGAATCGTCGACGGCAGGATCCGACATGCGTTGGTCCTTACCGCCCTCGCGCGCGTGTTCGATCTGCGGCCATTCGAGGGGCGCGGGCTGTCGACATGAGGCGGAAGGCCGTGGATGAACTGTAGGCAGCTGTCGTTCCGCCGCTAGCTTGGTTCCCATGCCCTCGCGCCGCGAACTCCTGCTGGGACTTGCCTGGGGGCCGATCCTTGCGCGCTGTGCGTTTGCACAGACAGCCGCAGCGGGCACTTCGAGTTCAGCGCCGACGCGGGGCTTCGCTTGCGCACTGGGCGAGCAGGCCGACGCCCTGAGACTGCCGCAGCCCCGTCGGCACGGTGAGTCCATTGCACTGGCCCTCGCGGGCACGCCGCGAACCACCGACGACGATTTGGCCGCCCTCACGGGCCGCCGGGATTCGACCTGGATCGAGCTAAGCGCCAGTGAACTGGTCGGCTTCGACGAGGGTCCCCTGGCGCGGCGAATCCGCGCCGCGGGCAGCGTGTGCCTGATGGAAGGCAGCGTGCTCCAGTGGTTGTTGGCACTCTGGCCCGCGCGCCGTCGATCCGAGCTGCGCAGCGCCTTGATCGAATGCGCCGAGAGCGGCGGCCGCCTGATCGGCCGCGGATCCACTGCGTTTCTCGTGGCCTCCGGCGGTGTCGTGCGCGGCCCCACAGCCGACGAACCAGGAGAGTCGCGTTTGCGGGCGAGCAATCCGCGCAATTGCGGCGAACCTCGACTGGCCCAGGGCCTGGACCTTGGGGGCGATTTCATTGTCGACACGGATGCGCGCTCTAACGGCAGCCTGCTGCGCTTGCTGTCGACCTTGGTCGATCATCACCTGGACCGCGGCCTGCAGCTTGGCGCGCACTCGGCGGTGTCCTGCGACTTGGAATCCCGCGCCTGGACCTCACTGGGAACCGAGCCCCTACTGTTCATCGATCTGCAGGGCTCCCGGCGCGGAACCAGATCGATCGGCGACGCGCGGATCAGCACACTTTCGGCCGGAGATGGTTGGCGGCGCGCGGAGCGCAGGTTGTTCTCCGTTGGCGAGGCCTGTGACTTCGAGCTGGAGAGCAGTGAGCAATCCGTGCCCGATGCGCTGTTGTCGCCTGCGCTGCGTGCTCCACCGCGCGTCAGGCAAGTCCTGCGCGACGATCGCGTGCGAATTGAATTGCGCCGGGGCACGGAATCGGCGGCCTTCGTCGGCCCCGGCGAACATCCCGCCCGCGGATTTCGAATGGCGTTGGATGTCACGCTCGCGCGCGGCAATTTCGGCGAACTCGGCCCCTAAGAGCACGTCCTAATACCTGGCAGGCCGCTTGGGCGATTCCAGGCCGCCAGCCGCGAGGCGCAGCGACGACGCGTATTCGCCTGCAATACTCGGAGGAGCTGCAACGTCGCGATGGCGAGCCTGGAATTGGCCTAGCGGCCAGCCA
>CANKOY010000083.1 GCA_947484275.1 Planctomycetota bacterium
CGCCGCCCACTGTGTCCCTGATCGTGCGCAAGAACGCGAGCCAGCAGTGGCTCGACGACCGCGGCGCGGACTGGACGAACCTGGTCAGCGGCGGGCAGGCATCCTCGTCCGGTCGCACGCCCGGCTGGGACCTGCCGGACAACGACATCGCCGTGATCAACACCTCGAGCCTGACCGCGACCTACGCCAAGCGCCTGATGACCGCCTGCATGTCGCTTGCGGTAGTGCCGAACACCGGCGAGATTGCGCTAGTGGGCCTGGAGTCCACGAACGAAATCCGTTTTGAGCCAAACCTCAACGGTCGATTCGTGCGTGTGAAATTCGCGCGGGTCTCGGCAAGCGGCGGCCTGCCGCTCTTGGTCGATCTCAATCCGCACCTGACGTACCAGACGGCCAGCGTGCCGCAGTCGGTGCGCGACCAGTCGGTTGGCGACCCGCGCGGCATCGTGTTCAAGTCCGATGGCAGCCGCGGCTACGTCACTGGCATGGGCTCGGACAATGTGATCGTGATCAACTCCCAAGGTCAGCGCGCCGGGATCTCCGACACGATTCCCGTGGGGCAGGGGCCCACAGGAGTTTGCATCGACGAGCTCAGCGGACGTCTGTTCGTGCTGGCCAAGTTCGATGCAGCGATCTCAGTCATCGACCTGAACAGCGAAATCGAAGTCGCCCGCGTGGAGTTTCACGACGCCAGCCCGGACGCCTTGCGCCTGGGGCGCCGGCACTTTTACGGCACGCGCACGACTTCGGGTCTGGGGCAAGTGTCCTGCGCCTCGTGCCACATCGACGGGCGCGACGACCGCCTGGCCTGGGACCTTGGGGATCCCTCGGGAGTGGTGCTGCCCAGCACGACAGGCCAAAACCTCGGCGGGAACATCCCTGGGCTCAACACGGGATTCACACCGTTCCACCCGATGAAGGGTCCGATGACGACGCAGACCTTCCAGGACATCATCGGCAAGGAGCCATTCCACTGGCGCGCGGATCGCACCAACCTCGAAGCGTTCAACGGGGCATTCACTGCGCTGCTCGGTGACGACGCGGGATTGACGAGCGCGGACATGGCGCAGTTCAAGGGCTTCGTTGCGACGCTCACTTTTCCGCCCAACCCCAACCGCGAAGTCGACAACAGTCTGAAGACGAGCCTCGCGCTCCCAGGCCATTTCACGACTGGGCGCTTCGGTGCGCCGGGCCAGCCACTGCCCGCGGGCAATCCCCAGCGCGGGCTGGAGCTCTTCCGACCACCGAATCTCCTGAGCGGCGGCGCGTTTGCATGCGTAACCTGCCACACGCTGCCGACGGGCATGGGCACCGATTTCATTCGGAACGCGCAGACCGGAGTATTCAGCCCTTTCCCGGTCGGACCGCTCGGTGAACATCACCATGCGATTGTTTCGGGCAACGGCGTGAGCACGATAACGCTGAAAATTCCGCAATTGCGGAGCCTATTGGACAAGCGCGGCTTCAATACGACGCAGCAAATCAATACTGCCGGGTTCGGGCTGATGCACGACGGCGGAGTCGATTCGATCGAGAGGCTGGTGTCCGAGCCCATTTTCAATCCGACCAGCAATCAAGACGTCGCAGATTTGACCGCTTTCCTGTTGTCCTTCTCGGGCAGCGAACTGCCTGGCGCCACCTCAATGACCTTGCTCGAGCCGCCCGGCACCGCGAGCCGGGACACGCATGCGGCGGTCGGAGAGCAGATCACGATCCAGTCGGTCGCGACCGCCACCACCGCGGAAATTCAATTGATCGGAACCCTGGCGCAGCTTGCGGCCAGTGACAAGATCGGCCTGGTCGCACACATGCCTGCCCAGGGGATCATGCGCGGTTTCGAATTCGTCGGAAACGGTTGGCAGAGCGATCGCGCCGTCGAATTCTGGACAATCTCCCAGCTCATGAGCGCGGCGGCCGCGGGCCGCGAGCTGACGATCACTGCGGTTCCGCGTGGGAACCAGAGGCGCCTAGGAATCGACCGCGACCTTGACGGCGAATTCGATCGCGACGAAATCAACGCGGGCACGGATCCCGCGGATCCCATGAGCCGCACGGGCAGCTGTGCACAGACTTCCCCGGCGCTACCTTCGCAGTTGAGCGCGAGCCTTGCCCTTGGGAACAACGTTCAATTGAACTGGACGGACAATGCCAACAACGAGACCGCTTACATCGTCGAGCGCCAGCACTCGGGCAGCGCCAGTTGGAGCGTGCTCGTGCAACTTGGCCCGGACGCGACGGCGTACCTGGACCCTTCGGTGCCCTGCGATGCGTTGCTGAGCTACCGCGTCAGTGCGGCGAATTGCGCGGGTTCCGCAGGCTGGGCGATCGATTCCGTTGCAAGCGCCGCCTGCTGCGGACTCGTTGGCGGATACTGCCAGGCCAAGGTCAACAGCTTGAATTGCACCCCATCGATCAGCGCGAGCGGCACACAGAGCGCCAGCCTGAGCGCAGGTTTCACGATCGACGCCATGCAGGTTAGAAACAACAAGCCGGGCCTGCTGCTCTACGGCACGAACGGGCAGGCCAATACACCGTTCCAGGGGGGCACGCTGTGCATCGCGTCGCCCGTGCGGCGCTCGACAGCATCGAATTCCGGGGGCACGGCTCCGCCCGCGAACGACTGCACGGGTGTGTACTCGATCGACATGAACGCGTACGCCTCCGGTGCCCTGGGGGGCACGCCCTTGGCGGCCCTGCTCGTGCCGGGCACGGTCGTGAATGTGCAATGGTGGGGCCGCGATCCGGGCTTCCCTGCGCCGGCGAATATCACGCTGTCGGACGGCCTCGAGTATCGGGTTTGTCCATGAGCCATTCGTAATCGGGCCCCGCTGCGCCCGCGCTCGGTTAGCCTTCAGGGTCCCTGCGTCCCCTGCTCGGAGAAGCACCTTGCGACACGCCATGCGCCGATTCGCCTGTCTGACCTCGCTCTTCTTTGCCTTCAGCCTAGTTGCACACGCTCAGTCGACGTTCGTCAACTGGGAGACGCCCCACGTGCATCCGCTGGATCTGACGCCGGATTTGACGACGCTCCTCGCGGTCAACACTCCGGATGCGCGGCTCGAAATTTTCAACGTAACCGGCGCGCTGCCGGTAAGCACCGGCTCGGTGGCCGTGGGCCTTGATCCCGTGAGCGTGCGCGCGCGAACGAACACCGAAGCCTGGGTGGTCAATCACATTTCGGATTCGGTCTTGATCGTCGATCTCGTGACCCAGCGCGTGGTCAGGGCACTCGCCACCGATGACGAGCCCGCGGACGTGTGCTTTGCGGCGGGCAAGGCCTTCGTCAGTTGCAGTCAAGCCAACACGATCCTCGTCTTCGACCTCGCCAACCTCGCCGCCACGCCGACGCGCATCGCGCTCGTCGGCGAGGATCCGCGCGCCCTCGCCGTTTCGCCCGACGGCACCAAGGTCTATGTGGCGATTTTCGAATCGGGAAACGATTCAACCGTGCTCGGTGGCGGCACTCTTGCGGGCGGGAACCTCGGCTTTCCGCCCAATGTCGTCGATCTTGCCAGCGGACCCTACGGGGGTCAGAACCCGCCGCCGAACTCGGGCCTGTTGTTCGATCCACCGATCAACATGACACAGGGCACGCCCCCGCGCGTCAGCCTGATCGTCAAGAAGAACTCCGCCGGCCGCTGGATGGACGACAACAACCGCGATTGGACCAATCTCGTCAGCGGCGCGAGTGCTGCGCAGTCCGGCCGGCCGGTGGGTTGGGACCTCGCGGACCACGACGTGGCGGTGATCAACTCGACGTCGCTGTCGGTGAGCTACGTCAAGCACATGATGAACCTGTGCATGGCGCTGACCGTGAACCCGGCCACGGGCGAGGTCGTCGTGGTCGGCACCGATGCCACCAATGAAAAGCGCTTTGAGCCGCTGCTCGACGGACGCTTCTTGCGCGTGCAATTGGCGCGCGCTCCCGCAGGCGGCGGCCCGGCGACCGTCGTCGACCTCAACACTCACCTCGACTACCAGACCGCCACCCTGCCGCAGTCGGAGCGCGACAAATCCCTCGGCGATCCGCGCGGCGTGGTGCTGCGGGCGGACGGAGCACGGGGCTACGTCTCCGGCATGGGCTCGAACAACGTGATCGTGATCGACTCCGTCGGCGCTCGCGCGGGTCTTGCGCCGACGATCGCAGTCGGAGAGGGCCCCACCGGCGTGGCCCTCGACGAAACGCGCGCGCGGTTGTACGTGCTCGCCAAGTTCGAGTCGGCGATCTCGATGGTCGACACGCAGATCGAGCAGGAAGTCGCGCGCGTCCCGTTCCACGACGCGAGCCCCGCGGCGATCAAGGTCGGACGCAAGCACCTTTACGACACGCGGAAGAACTCCGGCCTGGGCCAGATCTCCTGCGCCTCGTGCCATGTCGACGGTCGCATGGACCGCCTGGCCTGGGACCTCGGCGATCCATCGGGCACGAACAAATCGGTCGCGGGCCAAAACCTTGGAGCGAACGTCCCCGGTCTCAATGGCGGCTTCCAACCCTTCCACGCCATGAAAGGCCCGATGACGACGCAGACTTTTCAGGACATCATCGGCAAGGAACCGCACCACTGGCGCGGCGACCGCGACGGGCTCGAGCAGTTCGCCCCGGCGTTCTTGGGTCTGCAGGGCGACGACACGACCCTGACCGTGGCCGAGATGCAGGAGTTCGAGAACTTTGTCGCGACCATCACCTACCCGCCGAATCCGTTCCGAAACTTCGACAACTCGCTGCCGACGAACCTGCCGCTGCCGGGGCATTTCACCACCGGACGATTCGCCGCCGCCGGCGCGCCGCTGCCCAATGGCAACGCGGTCATGGGAATGTCGATCTACCGCGCGCCGCGGCTCTTGGATGCGGGGGCCCTGGCCTGCGCGACCTGCCACACGATGCCCACGGGCATGGGCACTGATTATCAATTGGTGGGAGCCACTCTCCAGCCATTCCCCGTGGGCCCCCAGGGTCAGCACCACCACATGCTGGTCTCGAACGACGGCGTGACGAACGTCTCGATGAAGGTTCCGCAGCTGCGCAACATGCACGAGAAGACCGGTTTCAACGCGACGCAGTTGTTGAACACCGCGGGCTTCGGCTACCTGCACGACGGCAGCATCGATTCGGTCGAGCGCTTCATCGCCGAGCCCGTGTTCCAGGTCACCAGCGATCAGGAAGTCGCGAATTTGACGGCGTTCATGTTGGCGTTCTCAGGCAGCGACCTGCCGACGGGCTCGACCACGAACGTGCTCGAACCTCCGGGCACCGCGAGCAAGGACTCCCCGGCCTCCGTGGGCAAGCAGACGACGCTCCTGTCGCTCGCCGGCGCTCCGCCTGCACAGATCGCATTGCTTGCGAGCATGGAGCAACTGGCGCTCAACGGGAAAGTCGGCTTGATCGCCAAGAGCCGTCAAGCCGGTATTGCGCGCGGCTACCGCTACATGCCGCCTTCGAACACTTGGCAGTCCGACCGCGCGGCGCAAACGCACACGGATGCTGCGTTCCGAGCCCTGGCGTCGAGCGGCAGCGAAATCACGTTCACCGTGGTGCAGCTGGGCACGGAAACGCGTCTGGGGATCGATCGCGACCTCGACGGAGCGTTTGACCGCGACGAACTCGACGCTGGCACGGATCCCGCCGACCCCATGAGCCACCCCGGTGGCTGCACGCAGTTCGCACCGGGCGCGCCGACGTCGCTGATCGCAAACACGATTTCGTCTTCGCACGTGGCCCTGGCGTGGACCGACAACTCGAACAATGAAGACGGATTCCGGATCGAGCGCGCAGCGGCGGGCAGCGGCCTGTGGTCCCTGGTGTCGACGACGGCCGCCGATGCGACGGCGTTCAACGACACCACGGTCGCCTGCGGCACCGCCTACGACTTCCGCGTCAGCGCGTTCAATTGCGCGGGGGCCTCTGGGAGCGCACTCTCGAGCGCGTCCTCGGGCGCTTGCTGCGCGACGCCGGTCGTGTATTGCACCGCGAAGGTCAACTCGCTCGGCTGCACGCCGATGATTGACTCGATCGGCACGTCGAGCGCCGCCGCGAGCAGCGGATTCATCGTGCGCGGAACGAACGTGCGCAATCAGAAGCCCGGGTTGATGCTCTACGGCACGAACGGGCGCGGGGCGACGGCTTTCGCCGGCGGAACACTGTGCATCAGCGCACCGGTCAAACGCGGGCTAGGCACGAATTCCCTGGGCAACGCAGCCCCCGCGAACGATTGCTCGGGCGTGTACACGTTCGACATGAACGCGTTCGCGTCGGGTTCCCTCGGCGGCAATCCGCCGGCGCTGCTGAGCACAGTCGGAACGACCGTCAACTGCCAATGGTGGGGCCGCGATCCCGGCTTCGCACCGCCGAACAACGCGACCCTATCCAATGCCCTCGAGTACCAAGTGTGTCCATGAGTCGTCGGACGAAGCACGCGTCAGGAAATGGATCGTTGCCGGTACGGAGTCAGGCGAGTATCTCGTTGCGCTAATGCGTGACGGCCCAGATGTTGCGATAGCGCACGAGGCTGCCGTGCTCTTGCAACAGCAACGGCCCCAGTGCGGCTTCCTTGTCGAAAATCCCGCCGGGTGTCGCGGCTTTCAGTTCGATGTCGTCGTGCACTAGCACGCCGTTGTGCCACAGCGTGAGGCGCGCGTTTTCGCTCTTCGCGCCCTCGCTGTCGAAGCGCGGCGCGCGAAACTCGATGTCGAAGCTCTGCCAGGCAAGCGGTGACTTCGACGCATTGACACTCGGCGCGCTCTGGCCGTAGATCGCTGCGCAGCTGCCAGTTCCGGGCGTTGCTCCGAGGGAATCGTGCACTTGGATTTCATAGCGGCCCATCAAATACACGCCGCTGTTGCCGCGCGCTTCGCCCTCGCTCGCATCCACGGGCACCGAGAACTCGATGTGCAACGTCGCGTCCGAAAACTCAGCGTGGGTGATCACGTCGCCCGCGCCCGGCACGACCTCCAACATGCCGTCGTCGGTCGCAATCCACGCGGCCGGGGAGCCGTCGCGTTTGTGCCACCCGCGCTGACCCATCAGGTTCCCGGCGAGCAGCAAGCAGTGCGCCGGCGGGTCGGGCTTCCAGTCGGTTCCATCGATCGTCCAACTGAGGCCGCCGAGCAAGTGCCGGCGAAAGCGCGCGTCGAGCCACACTTCCGGTCGATGCCCGAGCGACGTGTAGAACACGCGGCCCTGGCCGTAGTCGCGACACCACGCAATCGGGTAGTTGCCATCTTTGCGTGCGCCCTTCGACAGGTCGATGCTCAGGGGCTCGACGCGCAACAACTCGCGCAGCGGAGGCCGAACGAGATCGCGGAACTGGTAGATCTCATCGGTGATCAGAAAGCCGCGCTCCAAGGTCGCCACCGCCGGGTGTGCGCCATCGAGCACGTCTACGCGAATCTCCTGATGCCACGGATGGCCGTCGAACACGCCGCCGACCATGCGTTGGTAGGGCGCGTACTTGTAGAACGTGTCCGTGGCGCAGTGGATGCCGACAAATGCGCCGCCGTGCAGCATCCAATCCATGAACGCGTCGCGATTCGCGGCCTCGATCGGCAACTCGCCGGTGGTGTAGAAGGCGACTGCGGCGACCTTTCCCAGCATCTCGGGATTCAGGTCGGCGCAATTCTGGGTCGCGATCACTTCGAAGTCGTCTTTCGCCAGCTCGACGAATTCGCGCTCGGCCAGGGAGAGCTCGCCAGGCGCTGGTCGCTTGACCACGTCGTGCATGAATCCGGCCGAGTGCGAGAGGAACAGCACCTTGGGTCGGATCGCGGGCTTCGGCTTGGGCGCGGGCTCAGGTTGCTGGGGCAGTGCCTCGCGGGCTCCCTCGGTTGTGGCAGCAGTGACCGCAACCACGGGGTGAAGCGCGCCGCAGAGCGGCTGCTCCTGCGGCGATGAATACGTCAGTGTCAGAAAGCAAACGATCAGCAGCATGGGTGGATCTCGGGGGTGAACTTGAGGCCCGCGTTGGTCCGCGCGAGGCGCAATTCGAGGCGCGCGAAGTCGAACTTAGTGAGCGTGATGGGCACTTCGCCGTCGGACCAAGCGCACAGTGGGTTGACCACAGTCATCTAAAGCGTCGCCTGCATCGTGCGGGTGTTATCGCGCGGGTCTTTGGCGGCCAGCCAGTCTACAGATGTGCCTTCACGTACTCGGCCATCATCGCATATAGATGGCGGCGCTGGCTCGGTTCGACGATTCCGTGGCGATTGCCGGGGTAGATCATGAAATCGAACTGCTTGCCGGCTTTCTGCAGCGCTTCGGCCAACTGCAGCGAGTTCTGGGCGTGGACGTTTTCGTCGATTTCGCCGCAGATCACGAGCAGGCGACCGCTCAGATTTGCCGCAGCTTCGAGCACTGAACCGGCCCGGTAGCCAATCTCGTTCTCATCCGGAAGACCCATGAAGCGCTCGGTGTAGATCGAGTCGTACAGGCGCCAATCGGTGACCGGGGCGCCAGCGATGCCCAGCTTGAAGCGCTTCGAGTGTGTCAAAGCGAAGGCGCTCATGTAGCCGCCGTAGCTCCAGCCCCAAATCCCAACGCGCTCTTCATCCACGATTCCCTTGGCAATCAGGTAGTCGAGCCCGTCCTCGAGATCCGCAAGTTCGCCGGGGCCCAGTCTTCTGTAGCTCGCCGCAGCCGAAACCAGTCCCTTTCCCGAGGCCGAGCGATTGTCGCAGACCCACACGAGGTAGCCCTGCTGCACCAGCATCTGATGGAACAGCGCGTTGAAGTTGTAGAACGCGTCCTTCACCTGGGGCGCGTGTGGACCGGAGTAGGTGAAGCACAAGAGCGGGTACTTCCGCCCAGGATTGAAGTCGGCCGGCCGGTAGAGCATCGCCTCCATCTCAAACCCGTCGCGGGTCTTCGGCCGGTGGAATTCTGGCGCGATCATGCCCGCTGCCGTGAATTCCGCGCCGTCGACGCGTCCAAGTTCGCGCACCTTGGCACCGTCGATGGTGTGCAGCGTCCGAACTGGAGCGGTTTTATGGGACGAGAACGTATCTACGTAGTGCGCGCCGTCCGGCGAGATGGAAACCGTGTGGGTGCCAGCGCCTGAGGAGATCGCTTCAGGCTC
>CANKOY010000084.1 GCA_947484275.1 Planctomycetota bacterium
GCCACGCGCAGCCCGCGGGCGGGCGAGATGCCGCGCTCGAGGTCGCGCTGGCGAAAAGCGCATCGATTGGCCTCGAGATCCCCGGAATTCGTCGGGAAGTACCAGCAGCCTCCGCGGAACGCGCGCAGCGGCATCCCGGGAGATTCGTCGCCCTCGGGGGATGGGCCTGCAACCGGATCGCGGTAGTACTCGTCTTGGCACCACTCGCTGACGTTTCCGAGCATGTCGAACAAGCCGAACCCGTTCGGCGCGAAACGCGCGATAGGAGCATGGCGCGGGTAGCCATCGTCCCAGGGTGCCGGAGGCAGGGGCGCGTTCGGTCCAGCGGCAAGGTCGAGGATGTTCTCGTGTTCCTCCAGGCCCGCGAATGAGCTGCCCCAATAGTAAGCCTGGATACTCTCTGCGCGACAGGCATGCTCCCACTCGGATTCGCCGGGCAGTCGGAGGTCCAGTCGCGAGCAGAATTCGCGCGCCTCATTCCAACTCACGCTTTCCACGGGGTTGAGCAGCGTGAACTGGCCCTGGACGCGATTTTCGGGCCGGTAGCGCGACGGATTTCCGCCCATCAAGCGCGACCATTGGGCCTGAGTGACTTCGTGCTTGCCGATGAAATAGGGCGCCAGCGCGGCGGTGTGCAGCGTCTCCGGCGCATTGACGCCGCGGCCAGGTTCGTCGATGGGCGATCCGACCTCAACGGTTACACCCGGGAGCAGGACGAGCACGATGCCATCCTCCGGTCGCGGATCCAAAGTCGCCTCGCTCTCCCCCACCGGACGCAGGCCACTGTTCACGTGCCAGAACTCCCACAGGCCGCGGCGGTTCTTCCACAGCGGAACCAATCCAACTTGGGGCGCGATGCCGGTCGCGCCGAAGGCGCCCGCGGTCGCGGTGTCCGCACTGACTTCGCGCCAGCGTTGTGCGTGCGCGATCAGACTCAATTGCTCGAGTTCCGCCGCGATGGCCCGGCGTGCGTCAATGCTCGCGCGTGAATCTTGCAGGCGATCCAGTTGCGAGAGATGCTCGATCAACGCCGCATTCTTCTCCTCCGAAACTCCGCCGCCCTGGAGTTCGCGCTGGAAGGCGGACCTGCGTCCCTCCAACTCGCCCGCAGCTTGCAGCCAGCGATCGATCCGCGGCAGCATGCGCGGAATCGCTGGGTACAGATCCTCGACTTCGGATTGCAGCCCGAACGCGAGCAATCCGTCGTTCACCAGTTGCTGTGTCGCGCGTTCCGCCGCGCGCGCATCCAACGTTCGCGACCATTGCCAGCCCCAGACTCCGACGATCAGCGCGCAGGCCGCCGCGGCCACGAGGATCGGCTTTCGATTGCGCTCGAAGACCAGGCGCATGGCATAGGTCACACTGGGCGAATGGGCCTGCACGGGTCGACGATCGAGATAGGCCTCGATGTCGAGCGCCAGAGCACGCGCGTCCGCGTAGCGCCGCGCGGAGTCGCGCTCCATGGCCTTGCGACAGATGTCCGCAAGTTCCTCCGGCACCTGTGGCGCCGTTTCGCCCAGGGGCTTCGGCGGTCCGTCGAGCACGAGCGACCAGATCGCTCGTTGGGACAGCGTCCCCTGGGCAGGAGCGTAGGGTGCGCGGCCCGCGAGCAGGTGGTAGAGCAGCGCGCCAAGCGAGTAGACATCCGAGCGCGGCCCCACGAGTTCGATGTCCCCGCGCGCCTGCTCCGGGGACATGTAGTACGGCGTGCCCACGACGTCGCCATCCATCGTCACCAGGGGCGAGTCAGGTTCTTCGGACTTCAGTCTCGAGCGCTCCGTGCGAACTGCAGTGGACCGCGCCGAATCCTCCCCGCGCACGCGAAGGTCACGGCTGTCCTTGTGGCCGAGCACGCGCGCCAGCCCCCAGTCCATCAAGTACGTTTCGCCGAAACGGCCGACGCGAATGTTTGCGGGTTTGATGTCGCGGTGGATCACCCCTCGCGCGTGGGCGTAGGCCAGGGCCTCGCAGACCTTGAGTACGATTCCCAGGGCCCGGGCCAAAGTCCATTCGCGCTCGCCGGCGTGCACGAAACCGATGATCTCGCCAAAGTCCCAACCGCGCACGAGGGGCATCGTGAAATACGGATGTCCGTCCGCGTCAAGCGAGAGTTCGTGCACGGGCACGATCGAGGGGTGGTGCAGCTGTCCGGTGACCTGTGCTTCCTCGAGGAAGCGCGCCAGCACGTTCATGCGTCTGGCCGAGTCCGGGGAAGCGTGGTCGCGGCGTGGGATCTTCATCGCCAGTTCGCGGCCAAGGTCCTGGTCGCTGACCCTGAGAACCTCGCCCATCCCGCCCACTGCGATCGAACCGCCGACCACGTGGCGCGTGCCTCGCTCACGATGCTCCTCCAGTCGGCGCAGCACCTCAGCCACTCCGGGGGCGAGCGCCACCTTGGGGACATCCTTGGGAGCTCCCAGATCGCGGTCCACACTCGTGGGCCCCTGTGCACCCTGACCGCCCCGCGCGCCGTCGAGATCGCTCATGACTTGGCTCCAATTCCGGTGGGAAGCTCCGGAGGTAACCCAGGATAGCTACCCGGGGAGTTTCGGACGCTACGGTCCAAGGGCGCGAAAGAGGTCGCCGATTTCGGCCTCGATTTCGCTCTCGTCGGCCACAGTCTCGGCAATTTCGGCGCGCAAGCGTTCGCGATAGCGCTTGCGCAGTCGATGGACCGCGACCTTGATCGCCCCTTCGCTTGAATCCAGGCGCGTTGCGTAGGTTTCGTAGGCATGCCCGGACGCGCCGGTAAGCTCGCCTTTCAAAGTGTCGAACAATTCTCCCCGATCCGACGCGCGGTACTCCTGCTCCAATCCCACCAGGGCTCGGTCCAAGAGCGCCATGGCCCATGCGCGCTCGAAAACACGATTGGGATCACCCTCGCCGGAGTCCGCTGCAAAGCGCGCGTCAGCGTGGGCGAAATCAATCGGGAGCGCCACGCGATCACCGCCGCGCTTCTGTGCGCTGGCGTGTTCGCGCACGTCGGAAATGTGATTCTGCATGCACGCCAGCAGGTACGAACGAAAGCGCCCCTTTTCCGGCGCCACTTGAGCCAGGTCCGCGTTCGTCAGCAACTCCGCGAAGAAGCCCTGGACCACGTCCTCGGCATCCTGGGCAGCGACGCCCTTGCGGCGTGCAAAGGCGTATAGCGGATACCAGTACGTCTGACACAGAAAGGTCAACGCTTCACGGGCGAGGTCGCCGTCCAGCTTTCCGGCGGCGCGCACCACGCTCCACTGGGTCGTCAGGAAACGGCCATCGGCGTAGGGATCTCCCACGCAGCCATGATGGCCCCGGAGCCTCCGCGCGGCAATGGCGCCATTCCCAGTTGCGTGGATTGCGTGTACAAGGAAAGGATGGCCCTCTCGATCCTCTTTGCGCTTGCAACGGCGTACTTCGTCACTCCCGCGGCGGTCCAACAGGTTCCCGCGGAGGCGCTGTTCCTCCCTGCGCCCGTCGATGCGCTCGGGACCATCGATCCCGATCCGACGTTCGCGGAGCACAGCTTGGTCGCGGTGCGCAGCGAGTTGTTCACGGCGGCGAGGACGATCGACGCGGGGCATGTGCTCGTGCTGGCGCTCGATCTCGAGGCCGGCGTGCGCGAGGACGCACGCTTCGAACAGCGCGAAATCCTGTCCTCCGGCGCGGTCGCGATCACGGGCACTCTCGCCGGCTCGCCCCAGAGCCGAGTGACGATTGTGCAGCGCGACGGCGTGACGTCGGGAACGGTGCGCGATGGCTCGCGGCTCTACAAACTCAACTGGGCGGGCGCGGGTTGGCATTGGATTGCGCGAATCGACGAGGATCGCTTTCCGCCCTGCGCGAACGGCGCGGAGCACGCAGTCGTTGGACACGCTGAAACCGAGCCCGCGTCAACCGGCGGTTACCTTGCCAATCCGAATCCGACGATCGACGTGCTCGTGGTCTACACACCGCTCGCGCGGCAGAACGCCGGAGGCACGGCGGCGATCGAGAGCTTGATTGACCTCGCCGTGCTTGAAACGAATCAGGCCTACATCAACAGTCAGGTTGCCCAGCGCCTGCGGCTGGTGCGGCAAGATGAACTCGTCGGCTACGTCGAGAACGGCGGGTTCAGCACGGAGTTGAACCGCCTGACGGATCCCTCCGACGGCCAGATCGACAGCGTGCATGCCCTGCGCAATCAGTATGGCGCCGACGAAGTGGCGATGATCATCAACGGAAACTCTGCCTGCGGCATCGCCTGGCTGATGACGACCCTCTCCACCGGCTTTGAGGACCGGGCTTTCTCGGTGACTTCAAAGCAGTGCGCCACCGGCTACTACAGTTTTGCCCACGAACTTGGCCACAACATGGGCAGCCACCACGATCACGCCAACGCCAGCGGTGCGCTGTATCCGTATTCCTACGGCTACCGAACTGTCAGCGGAAACAACCGCACAATTCTCGCTTACGCGCCCGGCACGCGAATCCAGTACTTCTCCAATCCCAATGTCAGCTTCCAGGGCGAAGTGCTCGGCGTCCCCGAGGGGCAGCCGGGCGAGGCTGAAAACTGGAAATCGCTGAACAACACGGCGACGACGGTGGCTAAATTCCGCTGCGCGATTCCGGCGCCCTACGGCAGCGGCAAGGTGACGTCGGTCGGGAGCACGCCGAGCTTGTCCTGGACCAACACGCCGAGCGTGGCAGCGAACAACTTCCGCGTTCAGGTCAGCGGCGCCATGCCGAACAAAGTCGGCCTCGTCTTCCGCGGCACTCAGACCAATGCGTCGCCATTTCTCGGCGGAACGCTGTGGGTTGGCGGCGCGATCGTGCGCCTGCCGGCCTTGACGAACAACGCCGGCGGCGCGGCAGATTTCGCGTTTCCTTTGGGGACGCTCGCCGTGGGCGACGTGGTCTACGCCCAGCATTGGGGCCGCGATCCGCAGCACACCGACGGCTTCGGCGTGAGCCTCTCGAACGCCCTGCGCATCGACATCTGTCCCTGACCCGCAAGAACAGGCCCGCTCATGGTCCGATTGAGTGTTCAAGTGTCGGTCGCCGTCGCGTTTGCTGGCGCTTGCGGCCTGATCGTCAGCGGCTTCCAGTCGCCCAAGCCAACACCGGAGTCGGTGCTCACGGCCGCAGAGGCGAGTAAGTACTTTTCCGAGAGCTGCAGCGCTTGCCACGTGGCGCCGGACCTCGCCTACATGACGGATCGCGCTTGGGTGCAGCAGATCAGGGAAACGGCTTGAACGGACACTCCAGCAGCGGCCCGTGCGGCCCTGATCGAGTTCTTCAAGTCTGAAGCCCCGCAGCGACCATTGGTGGCGAAGCTCGCCGGAGAAACCGGGGCTCGGATCACGGTCGATTTCGGCGAGGGTTCGCTCCTGGTGCGCGACAGTCGAGACGTGGTCACGCGGTTGGCTTGGGAGGCGCGCGGTGCCGCAGCGCGCGACATGGCGGCGCGCACGCTGCCCGCAGGCGAGTACACGCTGATCGGCTTTCGCATTGTCGACCGCTCGCGCGCAGGAGAGGTCTGGCACCTTTCAGGCAGCGGGACAAAGCTGCGGACCATCGAGGTTCCTGAGAACGGCGAACTGAAACTGAAACTCTCTGCCGCGCTGACCGTGAAGCAGCGCTTCAATGGGTCGAACGCGGGCATGGAGATTCGCGGAGCCCATGTCGCGGGAGTTTCGATCTACAAGAACGGCGCACGCATTCCGATCGGATATCGCGTGCTGGGCGGCAAGGGCGAGGAACTGGCCGCGGGCAAGATGAACTATGGCTGAGGCGGTGGCGGGTGGGCTTCGGTGAAGCCCAAGCAGGTCGGCGCCACGCTCGAGCTGGTGTACGAGAAGCCGCCTTTCGTCGTCGAACTCGGCGAGCTCTGAGGCGGAACCCATCGCCGGCATGACTTGATCGTGCGCGGAATGGGCCGCGGGAGATCGCGGTGCCCGGGCCAATGAGATTTCGATACCCTTGCTGCATGTGCATCGCACTGCTGCACCTCATGGCTTCGCTGTCGCCTCTGCCCCAAACGCCTGCCCTGCCGTTACCGGTTCCCTGCTCGGTTTCCGCCGCGCTTGATTGCCCTGGGGGCCCGATCGCGTTCACGCTCGAGGTTCAGGGCCCGCACGGCAAGAATGGCACGCCGACCTTCGCCCTGCGCAACGGCGCGCGCGGCGAGGACGTCACGCCGGTCGAACGTTGGGAAATGACTCCCGCGGGACTGCTGTTGCACATCGACAGCTACGACAGCCACCTCGAGATCCATGGCGTCGACGGTGGGCAGGTGCGCGGCCGATGGCGCAAACTGCGCGGCCCGGATCGATGGGCCGACTTGAGCCTGCGCGGAACAGTGGATGCACCCGTTCTCCAGGGCGAACGCGCGCCCTCTACGGTCCCTCGCGCGCCGATCGACGGACGCTGGTCGGTGCGATTCTCCTCCTCCGACGATGCCGCGGTTGGGATCTTCGAGCATCCAGAGCCCGGGCGCGTCTCCGGCACTTTTCTGACCACGCTCGGCGACTATCGCTACCTCGCTGGACAGTTCGATCCCAAAGCCGGTCGCTGGGAGTTTTCCTGCTTCGACGGCGCCCACGCCTTCCTGTTCGCTGCGAAGCGGCTCGAGGACGGGACCCTCGCGGGCGAATTCTGGTCGGGGGACGAGTGGCACGAGACCTGGACCGCTGTGCGGGACGAAAACGCGCAACTGGCTGATCCGTTCGGCCTGACGAAGGTCGGCGCCGCTGTCGATCTCAAGCCGCTGGTCTTTACGGCGCTCGACGGCGCTCGAATGTCGCTGGCCGATCCGGCCTTCCATGGAAAGGCGCGCATCGTGCAGCTCTTTGGCAGTTGGTGCCCAAACTGCAACGACGAGGCCGACTATCTGCGCGAGCTGGATCGACGCTACCGCGCGCGCGGCTTGTCGATCGTCGGCCTGGGCTTCGAACTCACCGGCGACAGCACGCGGGACATCGTCCAGTTGCGCCGATTTGCCGCGCGGCATCGGGTCGAGTATCCGCTGCTGCTCGCGGGCAAAGCGGACAAGACTGAGGCCTCGAAGGTCTTTCCGTTGCTCGACAGGGTTCGCGCCTACCCGACGACGATCTTCCTGCGCGCGGACGGCAGCGTTCGCGCGGTGCACCAGGGGTTCAGCGGTCCGGCGACGGGTGTGGAATACCAAAAGCTACGCCAGGACTTCGAGCGCCTGATCGAGGAACTGCTGCGCGAGGCGAAGCCCTCGGATCGCTGACGCGCTTCGCGCCCTTGCAATGATCACGGCCAGCGATCGGAGCGCACGCCGAGTTTGCTTGGCCTTTGCCGCGGCAAAACTCCTGCTGCACTTGTGCGTCAATGCCCTCGGCGGCTATGGCTACTTTCGCGACGAGTTTTACTACGTCGCCTGCAGCGAGCACCTGTCCGCGGGCTACGTGGACCTGCCGCCGCTGTCGATCTTCCTCCTGGCAGCGCAGCGCGCGGTGCTCGGTGACAGTGTCTTCGCGCTGCGTCTGCTTCCGGCCTTGGCCGGTGCTGCCGCGCTTTACTTGACGGGGCGCCTGGCCCTGCGGATGGGAGCCAGCTTCGGCGGCACGGCCTTGGCGTGCCTTGCCTATCTCTGCTCGCCCATTCTGCTCGCATTCGGCGGCATCTATTCCATGAACGCCTTCGATCCGCTGCTGTGGATCTCGGCGGCACACTTGCTGCTCAGCCTCTTGCGCGCACCGAGCATGGAGCTGTGGCTGGCCCTCGGCGCCGTCTGCGGTCTTGGACTGCTCAACAAGATCAACTCCAGCTGGCTCGTCGGCGGGATCTTCGTGGGCCTCTTGATCAGTGGCCACCGGCGCCTGCTCTGCACGCCGGGGCCCTGGGTCGCGGCTGCGATCGCGCTTGTGTTCTTTTCGCCCTTCGTGATTTGGAACCTGCAGCACGACCTCGCCCACCTCGAGTTCATCCGCGCCGCCAGCGAGGGAAAATACGCGAGCCTCTCTTGGTCGGATTTCCTGCTCGGTCAGATCACCGCCCAGAATCCCCTGGCCGTGCCCTTTTGGCTCCTCGGGCTGTACTTCCTGCTGATTTCTGCAGGCGGCGCGCCGTATCGCCCCCTGGGCTGGATCTGGCTGACGGCCTGTCTCGTGCTCGTGTTTCACGGTCACAGCAAACCTGAGTACCTCGCCTGCGCCTTTCCGATCCTGTTCGCGGCCGGTGGCGCGGCCTGGCCCGCGGCGCGGGCGTATGGTCTTTCACGAATCCGGACGCCGCTCTACGCCGGGCTGCTCTTGACCGGCACGATCTTCATCGCGCCCATGGTGCTGCCTCTGTTGGCCGTGGAGAACTACATCAGCTGGGCCGCGAGACTTGGCGTTAGCCCGAGCACGAGCGAAGGCAAGCAGCTCAGCCGCCTGCCGCAGTTCTACGCCGACATGTTTGGTTGGCAGGAAAAAGTGGAAGCCGTGGTGCGCGCGTTCGAAGCGCTGTCACCGGCGGAACGCGAACGCTGCGCGATTTTCGCTTCGAATTACGGCCGCTCTGGCGCGCTCGATTTGCTGGGCAAGACCCGTGGCCTGCCTCCCTCGATCGGCAGCCACAACAGCTACTGGATCTGGGGGCCGCGCGACTACAGCGGCGAACTCATGCTTGTACTCTCGGACAGCATGGGCGGGCGCGAGTCGATGTTCGAGAGTGTCGTCGAGGTCGAAGA
>CANKOY010000085.1 GCA_947484275.1 Planctomycetota bacterium
CAATGCGATCTCGGCTTCACGCAACTTGTGGATGATCTGCTCGTCACTGTGGCGTCGCTTCCTGCCCATGTTGATGTCCCTTCGGTTGGGGCCCAGATCCTATGATGAGATCTGGACCGGTCTGAGGGGGGCAGGTCAGTCGGCCGCAGCGGGAACGACATCGGGGTTGCCGATGTGAACGGCGACGGACTCCAGGATGTCTTCACCACCTTCTCGAATTCGCATTCGCGCGTCTACGTCCATCTCAACCAGGGCGCCGGTGCGGGCTTTTCGCAGCGCATCTACGGTGGAGGCGACTTGCCGCTCGGCGCGGTCGCGGCGGATGTCGATGGAGATGATCGCAAGGAGCTGCTCGTCGCCCACAACTCCGGAGTCATGATCCTCGACAATTTGGAAACGTTCACGACGCTGACCTATTGCACGGCCAAGCGCACGAGCCTCGGTTGCCTGCCCCGCATCGGCTTCTCCGGCGCTCCAAGCGCTTCGCAGTCCAGCGGATTCACGGTGCAGGCCTTCGATGTGTTGAGCAACAAGGTGGGCTTGCTCCTGTACGGCATTTCCGGACGCGCCGCGGTGCCTTTCCAGGCCGGAGTGTTGTGCGTCAATCCCAGCGTCAAGCGCACACCCGGCGTGCAATCGGGCGGAAATCCCCCGCCGACGGATTGCTCGGGCACCTTCAGCATCGACATGAACGCGTTCGCCGCCGGTGCGCTCGGCGGCAACCCGCTGCCTGCACTGAGTCAGCCGGGGACCGTGGTCGATAGCCAATGGTGGGGACGCGACAGCGGCTTCGCGCCGCCGAACAACACGCAATTGAGCGACGCATTGGAGTACGTCGTCGGGTCCTAATCAGCGCGAGGGTGCGCCGCGGCCGGCACGAGGATCCCCCACTAGCAGTAGAGGCGAAGTAGCTGCGCGCTCAGTCGCCTGTCGGCGAGATGCGGAACTCGCGCACGGTGGACAGCTTGTTGAGCGATTCGCACAACCGCCGCGCGTTGTCGCCGTTGCCGGTGCGGATCACCATGCGGTACTCGAAGTGACCGTGCTCCGCGTCGAGGCGATAGTCGAGGTTCGCGATGGAGAAACGGTGCTCGGACACCATGCGGCGCAACTCGTCCTCAGGCATGGCGGCTTCGCGCGCGAAGCGCACGAAGAAGTGCGCGTAGAACTGCGACGGCATGCGCCGCTCGATCACCTGGAACAGCGACAGCGTGAACAGGGTCAACAGCGCGGAGATGATCGCGGGTTCGTAGAAGCCGATGCCGATCAGAACGCCGATCGCCGCGGTGATCCAAATCGAAGCCGCGGTGGTCAGGCCGCGCACGCTCAGGCCATCGCGCATGATCGCGCCGGCTCCGAGGAAACCGATGCCAGTCATGATGCCCTGCGCCATGCGCGTGGGATCGAGCGTGAAGTTCACGCCGCCGCCGCCGCGCACCCAGTGGTCCTCGTAGGCGGTCAGCAGCATCAAGAGGCTCGTCGATAGGCACACCAGCGCGTGAGTGCGAAAGCCCGCCGGTCGACCGCGATAGCTGCGCTCAAACCCAATCAGGGCGCCGATGCCAAGGGCCGCCACAAGCCGCACGGTGATCTCCCCCAGGGCACTGTCGAATTCATAGGCCATTCCGAGCGCGCTGAGCATGGGCGTCATTTCGTCCTCGCGGCGCCGCGGGATCAAGGCCGATCGATGTCCACGGTGTGATTCGTGTGGAAAGGTCCCGCGGCTGACACGGGGCGCCGCGCTCGAAGCTGCGAGCGCCCGCCGACAGTGTCCGCGGACTTCCGTCGCGGGCTTTTCTATGAACGGCCGGGAGTCAGAACCTCTGAGGTCGGCTTAGAAGCCGATGCAGTCGATGCCCGCCGCTGTCCGACATCCGTGGCCTGCCTGGGGGGTGCCGCTCGCGCTGCACGCGCCGTTTTTCGCGTTGCTCCTGAGCGCCCAGTGGACAGGAGCACCGCGATGGCTGACTGGCGCACTTTCACGGCGCTCGCCATCGTAAGAGACTCGCGCCAGCCAATCCATCGGGCACTGGCCAACCATCCGGTGCGATCGACCGTGAGCCGTAAGAATCGGAGCAACCTGAACCAGCTCGCCAAACGGCTGGGATTGGGGTAGGCGAGCTCAGATGATGTACTCGAGCGCGTCCGTCAGGGTCGAGTTGTCCGGGAACGGGAAGCCCGGGTCGCGGCCCCACCATTGGCAATCGACCTGGGTGCCCGGAATCAGCAGGCTCGGCGAAGGCGTGCCGCCCAAGAGACCGTGGGCGAACGCGTTCATGTCGATCGAATACACGCCGGTGCAATCGCTCGTCGGCAGCGCGGTTCCACCGGAGTTGGTGGCCGGCGTGCGCCGGATCGGCGGCGCGGCGCACAGGAATCCACCTTGGAATGGCAGGCTCGCGCGACCGTTCAGGCTGTGGAGCAACAGGCCGACCTTTTGGTTGCGCACGTTGGAGCCATTGACGAGGAAACCGCTAGTGGCCGTCGCAGCGGGCGTGCCGACGAAACTGATCTGTGGCGTACAGCCGATGGAATTGACCTTGGCCGTGCAGTAGGTCACCGGCGCGTTGCAATTGCCGAAGATGCGAAACTTCCAGTGATCGATACCCTGGAACGGTCCGAGCCAGGATTGGCCGCCGTTGAACGTGGCGCGGTAGGACTGACCATTGCCCGGAATCGTGATGTCATCGCTGGCCTGCGCGCCGTTGATCGGCGACCAACCCAGCCAGTAGGTCGTGCCGCTCACCAAGGGCACCGAAGCCGTGAGCGCGGCGCCTTGCCAACTGTTGGTGGCAGTCATCGACCAGGTGCCCGAACCCAGTAGGGCCGCGGGCTGATTGGATGACGAGTCGTGGGACCAGAGCTGCACGGCGTTCTGGCCCAGAGCTTCTCCGGTGAAGACCTCGATGCGAGTGGCGATGAAACCACTCGGCGCCACGAACTTGATCCCCACCGTCAATCCGGGTCCGCCCATGCTCGTGTTGTCGGAATAGCTGCTGCCGTCGTATTCGGCGTGGCATGGAATCTGCGCGCTCGCGCTCGAGGCCGTCAGAAGCAGGGCGAGGATGGACAGTCCGAATTGACGCTGCATGGAACGCTCCAGGGAGACCAGTAATGGCGGCGGTGACGCCCAAGCATTGAAGACCGCGCCCCGGATTCCCACAAGTGCGCGCTGAAATGAACCTGCCCGCGCGCCAAGCAACGGGCATTCTTCGCGGTCGCCATTCCCCGGGGCGAACGGTCCCCATCGGCCCCTGGGCTCAGCACTGAATGCAACCGGCGCGACCCCAACCATTAGCGGTTGTGGTCGCGCCGGGATTCTGTTGGCGCGGTGGCGCCTGAAGCGAGCTACTTCCCGCCGGCCTTCGCCTTGCGCTTCATCTTGAGCTCCATCGACTTCACGCCGTCGCCCTCACCAATGAAGAACGTGGTTGTGTAGCTGTCCTTGGTATGCACGGTCACCGAGCGGTGAGGTGCCATGGCGCCGGTCATGTTCGGCGCCTGCCAATGCATGATCAGCTTCTCGCCCTTGGCATCCATCGCACCCTCCATGATCGCGAGGTAGGAACTCATGCTGTCGACCCAAGTGCCGACGTACTTCTTCTTGTTCTCGTCGTAGCCGCTGATTGCAGTGCCCGTGAACGGCATGCCCATGACAGTGGACTCGAAGCGCGAGTGGATCCAGAAGCCGCCAATGGCCACGTTGGTTTCCTTGGCCGGAACCGTTACGTCCGGAGCGCCGGATTCGAGGAGAGTCAGGGTGCCTTCCCATTCTCCGGCGCCTTGCTCCACAAGTTGCTTGTGCTCCGCGGTAGGCCCGGGCATCTCCTGGTTGAACAGCGCCGGACGGACTGCTGCGAGCGCTCCAGCGGCGAGGACGGCGCCGCAGAGGGCGATGAGTACGCGATTCATGTGAAGCTCCTGATCGTGGATTCGATCGGTTGAGGTTGTCGAATCTCCGCGGCGGTTTGAGGCCGCGGAGGTGCAATCGTAACGACATGAACTCCATCACCCAACCAACGCGATTCTCCGACGCCAAGCGTGCGCCATTGCAGGCGCCGGAGGCGCAAGGACGCGTTGTTGCGTAAGAGCTGCGTACCGACTACGCGCCAATCGTGAACTCGAGTCCGTTCGACAGGGTCGCGTTGCCGGGGAACGGGAAGCCGTTGTCGCGGCCCCAGGACTGTGCTTCGACCAATGTTCCCGGCACGAGCAGGAACGGCGCAGGATTGCCGCCGAGTGCTCCGACCGCGAGGGCATTCATGTCGATCGCGAACACTCATGAACAACCGTTGGGCGGAGGATTGCCGCCCGAGTTCAGCGGAATGGAACGCTTGATCGGCGCGCCGATGCAGCGCAAACCGCCGCTGAAGGGCGCCGCGGCGCGGCCGCTGTTGGAGTTGATCATCAGCCCGGGCTTGTTGTTGACGATGTTGACCACGGACACGTCGAACCCGGAGCCCGCGCTGGCGCTGGGCGTGCCGCTGAATCCGATGCTCGGCGTGCAACCCAGTGAGTTGACCTTTGCCGTGCATTGCGCCACCGGCACGGCGGATGACGGGCGGATGACGGGTTGAACTCGCCGATGAACTGCGCGCTGACGCCCGAGAGCACCGTAGTGGTCGAGAGCGTCGTGTTGTCGTAGATGTACACGCCCGTTCCGTCGGTGAAGAGCAGATTGCCGTTGCCGAGTTCGCGCACGCCGCGCGGACCGCTGGCAACCGCGATGTAGTTCAGTTGCGTTCCCGTGGCCGCGTCGTATTCATACAGGCCCGCCGGGGACGAGAATCCAGCGCACGTGACGTCGCCGCTTGGGTCCACGCTGACTTGCTGCGGGAAATCGATGCCCGAGATTCCGTCGGAGTCGTGGAAGGTGGAAACGAAGGCGCCGGCCGTGGTGTAGCGCTCGACATGCTCGCCGACGATGTTCGTGATCGGCAGGTCGCCCTGGAAGCCGACGACGTCGAAGGGACCAGGAACAGCGAAATTCAAAAGGGGCGCGCCCGCGGTGCTGAACATGACGATCGCTTGTCCTGGCGCGCCCTTGTTCGTGCCGCTGTTGGCGACGTAGACCGTCGAGCCCACCAGTTCCATGCGGCGGACGTTGTCCATGCCGCCGGTGATTGCCGCGATGAACGCGCCGCTTGGATTGAAGCGATAGATCGCGTCGGAGACTTGGTCCGACACCCAGACCTCGGTGCCAACCTGGATCGCATCCTTGGGCGACTGGAAGTTGTAGTTGACGCTCGTGGGGTCATCGACGATGAAGTTCTGCTGGACCGACGCGCCGGTGGTCGCGTCGAACATCATGATGGTGTCGCCGGTCCAGTCGGGGATCAGCAGGTTTTACGCCTGGGCGCTGGCGAGAACGCGACGATCAGCAGGCTGGCTGCGCAGGTGGAGAGCTTCATGGTGCCTCTTGGGTAGGGACGGTGGATCGCCGTCCTACCCAGGCACCGCGGAAGCGGGGAGCGCCGCGATCAGCCCCTGTGCCCGTCGACACTTCGCGGCGCATTTTCGCCCGCGCGCATCACGACGATCCCGTCCCCGCGGCTCACGCGACCGCTCTTCTCAATCGTGCAGAGCACGCCGCGGCCGCGGCGGCCCATGCGATTCGCGCGGGCCACGCGCTTGGCCGCCATGGCGCCGAAGCGCCCCACGAATTTCTTGCAGGGTCGATGGGGCAGCGCGGAGATCGCGATCACAGCCGTGCCGATTTCCAGTCGTGTTCCCGTAGGCAGATTGGCCTCGCTCAGATCGAGGTCCACGATCAGGTTGTCGCCGGCCAGGGCCATCCGCGACTCATCGCCTTCACACACGGCGCGCAGCACATGCACGTTCATCAATGAGACCTCATTTCCCGGCTCGGAGTGCGCGTGGGTGCGCCATACGTCCCCCACCACGCCGCCGCCAGCGACGAGCTCCACCTCATCCGGCGACGCGCGCACACCAGTACCCGTGCGCAGAACGAGACTATGAACACTGCCGCGCTCCTTTGGGGAGCGCGGCAGTGCGTTGAACCACGAATCGAAACGCCAGGAGAGGTCGAACATCGCTCGGTTACAGCATGGTCGACAGGCTCAGGGTATTGAGCGCAGTCGAGTAGACGGCTCCGCCCGAGTAGGCCCAGGGTCCCACGGGTTTCCAGGATCCCTTGGCTTCGCCCGACTGCTCCTGACCGGCGAGCAGCGCCTTGTCGATGGCGGCGCGCCAGCGCGTCCAATCCTGACCGCCGAGTCGATGCATCGCCACCGAGCCGAAGTACCAGTAGTACTCGTCCACCATCTTCGCGCCGACGTCCCATTCGGGCAGGTTCGCGAGCAGGAGGTTTGCGTGCCGCGCAAAGGCCGGATTCGTTTCGGGCGTCTCGCCCGCGTTCACGCGCGTCACGATGCCCGAGGCAGTCATCGCCTCGTGGTGATCGGTCGTGAATTGATCGTTGAGGCCAGAGATGCGTGAGGAATTCGAGCCGATCGAGTCGTACCCCACGCGACCGGTCGCCGGGTCGGTGACTTCGTCGATCCACTGGCGCGCGCCCGCAAGGCTCTGAGCGTCGATTTCCAGCCCCGCGGCCTTCGCCGACATCAGCGCCTCGACCATCCAGCCAGTGACCGAGGTGTCGTTCTCGCCCGTGGGCGGGTAGTCGTAGCGCCAGGCCCCGTACGGATTGCGGGCCTGGCTGATGTAGTTGACCGCGCGTTGAGCCGACGCCCGCAGGTCGTCGCTCGGACTGCGTTTAAGCGTGACGCAAAGGGCCTGGGCGGCGATGGCGTGGTCGTAGTGGAAACTGTGACCAACGCGTTTGCCGATCAGGCCGAGTTCCTTGTCCTGCTGAGAAACGAGGAACGCCACGGCGCTGTCAATTGCCTTGGAGACATCTGCGGCCGGCTTCGAACCCTCGGCCGACTCCAGGGCCATGAGCGACAGCCCGGTCAGTCCGATCCGGTTGCCCGCATTCATGCCCTCTGAGCCGAAGGACCCGTCGGCAGCCTGCTGCTTCACCAACCAGGCGAGAGCGGCAGTGTGGGCTGCGCGCAGATTGGCCGGATCCACCACGGCGGCAGCCGGAGCGGAGGGCTTTGCCTGCGGAACTTCGCTCTTGGCCCCACTATCTGCCGGAGTCGGCGGCGGATTGGCAGGGGGCGTGGATTTGGGCTCCTTGCTGCACGCGCCGAGACCCAAACAAAGCAACACGGGAAGTGAAAGCTGGGAGAGCTTCATGGGGGCAGGTCCTAGGTAAGTCCGCGCAAGCGCTCGAGTACACCTCGGGCCGCGCCGGAGTCGATGGATTCACAGGCCATGCTGATCCCGTCGGCGACCGTCATGGCTTTGCCGCCGGCTTTGAGAATCAAGGCCGCGCCGAGAACCGTAGCGTTGCGAGCGCGACCAGTTTCTCCGCAGAGGACAGATCGCGTGATGTCCCCGCAGGCCTGAATCAGGTGCGGGTTGTCCCCTGCGCCGTAGCCCTCATCCGGGGGGCCGAACATCGGCAAATCGGGCTCGCGGCTGTCAGCAAGGCCGAAATCGGCCGGCTCGATGGAGATCGGGACCTGGTGGCTGCCGGAGAGTTCGATACCCCGTGTGCGCCGAGTCAGATGCGGGATCACCCCGCTCTCCGCACCCTGAATTGCCATGGCGCGCGAATGTCCCAGGTTGGAGAGCACTTCGACCGCCACGCCTAGCACGGGGCCGGACTGGGCGCCGGTGATGATCGCAGCGTTGGGAGGCGCGATGAGTTTCTCGATGGTCGCCAGCGGAGTGCGCACACCGATTTCTCCGCGAACGCGCCGCAGGCCCATGAGGCCCGGCAACATCCCCGAAGCGGAGACCACTGCGAATCCGGCCCCCTGGACCCAGCCCTCGGCCTGCGCCGGATCCCAGGTCATTGAAAGTCCCAGGGCCTCGAGCACGCTGGCCGCCGTCAGCCCGCGCTTGGGCGGCACGCAGCGGTCGGAGACGATCAGCACGCGCACGCCGGCGCCGGCGGCGACCATGCCAGCGGCCGCTTCGAGCGGCGGCAGATGGTCCGCGCCGTCGTGGGGCGGCGAGAGCACCACCAGGTTGTCCATGCCTTGGCATGGGATCGTCGCCATGGCGCGCGCGGCGCGAGCGAAGGCAGTCAACTCGTCCACTGTGACGCCCTTCCAACGCAGTGCGATTAGGAACGCACCCACTTGGATTTCGCTCTGGCCGCCTGAGCAGATCAGCTCGAAGGCGCGGTAGGCCTCGTCGGGACTGAGATTGCGGCCGTCCCGCCGGGCGGAACCGAGCAGGCGCATCAAATCGCGCAGGATCATGCTGGACGGGGACCCATGGCGGATGGACGCCCCAAGCCATTGTCGGGGCG
>CANKOY010000086.1 GCA_947484275.1 Planctomycetota bacterium
GAAATGCCCTCTGGGCGCCCGGCCTCGAGACCGGCTACAGCTCCGAGACACTGCCGACACTGCGCGCGGCGGCTCGCCGCGGCGAAGCGTTCCTCGAAGCAGAGGTAGCTCGGCTTGCGGAGCGCGTGGGCGCGCTGACGTCCGCATGGAACAATTCGGACCGCTGATCGCCCGCGCGTGAGTCCGCTCCTCGCATCGTTTCGCCGTTTCCTGCGCTACAAGCGGCCGCTGGCGCTAGGGATCCTGTGCGTTCCGCTCTCGTCCCTCGGCGACATCTGGATCACGATGCTCGTGGGCGACGCCTTGGATCGGCTGCGGGCCGGCGACGATCCGGAGTTCTTGCGCGGACTGTTCTTGCTGCTGCTCGTGATCGCCTTCGCGCGCGGCGTGTTTCGTTTCCTCCAGCGCTGGTGGATCGTGTGCGTTTCGCGCTATGTGGAGAACGACCTCAAGCAGGCTCTGTTCGACAAACTCACGCGACTCTCGTTCACCTTCCACAACCGCAGCCGCTCAGGCGACCTGGTCAGCCGCCTGACGTCTGACGTGGAAAACGTGCGCATGTTCCTCGGGCCGGGCCTGATGTACACGCTCGGCGCGCTGATCATGATTCCGGTCAGTCTCGCCTATCTGCTGATGCTCAACGCGCCCTTGGCCCTGGCCATGGCCGTGCCGCTCATGATCATGGGCCTGGGCATGAAACTGCTCTCGCCGCGGCTCAGCCGCCACTCGACCTCGGTGCAAGAGAGCCTCTCGGATGTCTCCAGCCGCGCCCAGGAGAACTTTGCCGGGATCCGCGTGGTCAAGGGCTACGGCCGCGAAGCCCAGCAAGTGGCGCGCTTCGAGAGCGTTTCGCGCCAGACCATGGGCCACCAGGTCGAGTTGGGCCGCGCACGCGGATTGACCCACGCGATCACGTGGGGTGCGAAGGACATGACCTTCGTGCCGATCCTACTGGTGGGCGGCTGGGCGATGATCGACGAGACACTCGCGGCGGGCGACCTGTTCAAGTTCATCGACCTGACCTTCAAGGTTTTTTGGCCGATCATCGCCGTGGGTTGGATGGCGGGGGTGTTCCCGCGCGCGAAAGTCAGCGCCGCGCGCATCGAGGAATTGCTGCGCGACGAAACCGAGGTGCGCGAGAGCCCGACAGCAAGGACGCTCGAGCACGTGCGCGGTGAGTTGGATTTGCGCGATGTCTCGTTCCGCTACGAGGGCGCCGAGCGCGATGCCATCCGCCAGCTCTCCGTCCACATTCCCGCCGGGAGCATCCTCGGCGTCGTCGGCCCCACCGGTTCGGGCAAAACCACGCTGCTCAACTTGCTGGCCCGGCTGTTCGAAGCCCAGGGCAAGATCGAACTCGATGGGGTCCCTATCGGCGAATTGTCCCTGTCCAGCCTGAGAGGCGCCTTGGGCTATGTGCCGCAGGACGGATTCCTTTTCTCGGAGACGTTTCGCGAAAACGTCGGCCTAGGCGCGGATCGGCCCCTGAGCGATGAGGAGCTGACCCAACTTTGCGCCTTGGCGCAATTGACCGATGAAGTGGCGCAGTTTCCCCAGGGGCTCGATCAGTTGATCGGAGAGCGGGGCGTGACGCTTTCCGGCGGCCAGCGACAGCGCACCTGCATCGCGCGCGCCCTGGCGCGCAATCCGCGAGTCCTCGTGCTCGACGATTCGCTGTCGGCCGTGGACTCGGAGACCGAATCCAAGCTGGTGACGAACCTCCAGAACGCCGGCGCGGGCCGCACGATGGTGATCAGCGCGCACCGACTGTCCACCGTGCGCCATGCGGATCGGATCATCGTGCTCGAGCAAGGCCGCGCGGTCGAAACGGGCACGCACGAGGAACTCCTTGGGCGCCCCGGCTGGTATCGCGACACCTGGGCACGCCAGCAGGCCCAGGAGGAGTTGTCCGAACTGTGATCCAGAAGCGCGACAACTCGAAAGCCACGGAACCGGCACAGGGCCGGAGCGCAGGGACCGCGCCCACGGGCCGGCGCAGCGACCACGTCGACGAGATGGTCACCACGAAGGGCTGGGACACGTCATTGGTTTGGCGCCTGATGCGCGAAGTACGCGGGCATCGATGGCTCTTCGCGGGCTCGTTCGGCGTACTGGCCGTACTGTTCCTCTTGGAACTGGCCGGTCCCTGGATCCTGCGCGGCGCGATCGACGGTCCGGTGAACGCAGCCCTGGCGGCCAAGAGCTCCGGTGCGCTCGCCGACGCCGCGGGCTGGCGCCAATCCCTGTGGTGGTGGGCCCTGGCCTACGTGGCAGTCGCAGCGGTTGGGTGCGGCTTTCGCTACCTGGAGATTTCGTTCCTGACGAGAACCGGACAGGCTGCGATCACCGACATTCGCGCCAAGGTCTTCGCCCATCTGCAGCGCCTGGACCTGGCCTACTTCGATCGCACCCCCACCGGTTCCTTGGTCACACGGGTCACCACCGATGTCGAGAACCTGAATGAGATGTTCACGTCGGGCCTCGTGGTGCTCGGTTTCGACCTGATCAAGATCCTCGCGCTCCTGGGCGTGTTGTTTGCAATTCACGTCAAGCTCGCCCTGGTAGTGGTGGCGATGCTGCCGCTGCTCATCGGCGTCAGCATGATCTTTCGCGGAGGCGCCCGTGATGCGCACCGCACCGTGCGCGCGCGGCTGGCGCGCTTGAACGGCTACTTGCAGGAAGTGCTCAGCGGCATCCGCGTGGTCCAGGTGTTCCGGCGCGAGGCGCGGGTCTCAGGGCACTTCGCGGGGCTGCTGAAGCACTACCTGGCTGCGAATGTGCGCACGATTCTCTTGTTCGCGATGTTCTTCCCGCTGCTGGACTTCGTGGTCAACGCGGTTCAGGGCGCAACCGTGTGGGTCGGCGGCATCGAAATCGCGGGCAGCATTTTGTCCTACGGTGTGTTCCTACAGTTCTGGTTGTACGTCAACCTGCTGCTGAATCCCGTGCGCGAACTGGGTGAGCGGTACAATGTGCTGCAATCCGCCTTCGCATCGGCCGAGCGCATTTTCGCGGTGCTGGACACGAAACCCAACGTGCGCGAGCCCGATCCGGAGCGGCGCGTGGAGTTGTCGCGAGATGCGGCCTTCCACGTGCGCTTCGAGCAGGTTTCCTTTGGCTACATCGAGGGCATCGAAGTGATCAGCAACGTCAGCTTCGAGATTCCGCCGGGAGCTTCGGTGGCCGTGGTCGGCGCCACGGGAGCTGGAAAATCTACGCTCGTGAACTTGCTGCTGCGCTTCTACGACCCGACCCACGGCCGGATCACGATCGACGGTATCGACCTGCGGGACTACGACTTGATGAGTTTGCGCCGCCACATGGGGCTTGTACTGCAAGAGGATTTCCTCTTCGCCGGCACGGTTCGCGAGAACCTGTCGATGGAGCGCGAGTGGATTGCCGAAGAAGACCTGGAGCTGGCCCTGGAGAACAGCCAGGCCCGCACGGTCATCGAGGCACGCGCGGGCGGTCTCGACGCAGCGGTGGCCGAACGCGGCGCTACGTTCTCCACGGGCGAGCGCCAACTGATCGCCATCGCGCGAGCCTTGGCCGGGGACCCACGACTGGTGATCCTGGATGAGGCCACCGCCAGCGTGGATTCCGGCGTCGAAGGACAGATTGAAGAGGCCCAACGCAAGCTCCTCGAGCAGCGCGGTTCACTGGTGATTGCACACCGCCTGTCAACGGTGCGCCGCTGCGACGAGATCCTGGTGATGCACCGCGGTCAACTGCGCGAGCGCGGCACGCACGAAGAGTTGATCGCAACGGGCGGCATCTACGCGCGCCTGTACAAGTTGCAGTTCTCCTGAATCAGCGCGCGGCGCGGATCTCACCCGCGAGCCGCGACAGCTCAGGATCCGTGCGCTGCGCCGAGAGTGACTCGAGGATATCGAGCGCGCGCGCCAGGGCCTGCGCGCGGCCCTCTCCCGCGGGCATCAGCATCGCAGCATTGGCCATGCACACCGCGCGCCGCCGCAACAACTCGCCGTCGTCGGGATCGAACTCGAGGGCCCTGGCGAAGTGCAGCTCGGCGCGCGCGAACTCTCCGCGGGACTCGAAAATCACGCCTGCCATCCCGTTGGCCCTGAAGCATTGGATCGGCGAGCCGCCTTCGAGCACCCAGGCCAGCCGCCCCAGGGCCGAGTCCAATTGGGCGCGACTGCGGCCCTCGGCGTTGGGGATCGGTCCCTGGGCGCCCATTTGGCCCAGGGCGAGCCCGCGATTGGATTCAATCTCGGCATGCAGGAGTTCGAGGCTCTCGCTGCGCGGACGGCGCGCGGAAAGTTCGTTGGCAAGTTTTTCTGCACGCCCCAGGGAAGTCTTGGAGCGCAGGATCGCCACAGCCAAGTTGTAGTCGCGCTCGTCGAAGTCCTTGGCTCGAGACTGGGCGTCGAAAATCGGCGCGAAGACCGTGGCGAGCGCCAGGGCACATGCGCACAGGCCCGTCACGATCTGCGTCGCGTTGGCCCGGCGCTCGCGCCACAGCCACACACTGGCGCGCGCCACGGCGAAGCCAGCGAACGGCAACAGCAGCACCACCAGCGGAAAGCGGATTCTGTCCGAGGTCACCGTCAGCACCACGGTCCCCAAGTACAGCGCTCCCAGCCCGACGACCTCCAGGGCGCCGGGCCAATTCACGGCCCAAGCTTCCGCGCGCGACTTGCGCCAAACCACCAGCGCCATGCCAAACAGCGCCAATGGGCCCAGGAGGCCGAAGCCCGGAAGGGGTGCGCGCAGCGGGGCCACGTACTGCGCATCCCACTCAAGGAAGTGGTTGTCGGGAACTTCGTAGGCGCCGAGAGTCAACAGCAACTTGCGCCCGAGGATCTTTGCGTGCTCGAGCGGATGCGCGGCCATGGACTCCAGGCTGGTCCTCAGCCAGAACGCGCTGACTTCCGTCGCGGTCATGGACTTCCCGGCGCGGCGCTCGGCCTCGTGGCGCCAGTCCTCTGCCTCGTGCTCGGGCACGGTGCGCACAAATCCGAACTCGGTTGCGACACCGTTGGGGTTGTCCAGGTTGTTTCCGCCGTAGAAATTCGTGCCCGCACCGCTGGTGGTCAGCACGAATTCACCTCCGACGGCGAGGTTGCGAAACGCCACGGGCAGCAGCACCAGCAATGCCCCACCAAAGACCATGCATGCCGCTGCGGCCGCTGGCGCCAGGGAACGGCGCTCGAAGCGCGCGCGCAGTACAGGAAAGAGCGCGATCGCCGGCAGCATCACGAGCATGTTTCCGCGCAGCAGCGCACCGATTGCAGCCAGGGCCCCAACGCCGCCCCAGGCGAGCAGCGGCCGCCTCGAAGTTCGCGCGCGCAGGATCGCGATGGCCAGGAGCGCGAACGCCAGGGCGAACAGGTTCTCTTTCAGAAGCAGGGTCGGAAACCACAGCGCCGGTCGGTACAGCGCGAAACCCAGGCTCGCGATCCAACCCGCGACCGGTCCGAACAAACGCCGGGTCAAGAGAAGCACCGCGAGCGCGGTGAGCGCCCCAACCAATGCCTGGGTCACCCGCGCCACTTCCAGTGACGCGCCGCCGATCCAATACAGCACGCCGAGCCCATAGGAATACAACGGTTCCTGGAAGAACACGTCCTCGCCGATCCAATCGCCGGCCGCGATCCGCCGCGCCCAGGCATCGTAGGCTGCTTCGTCGATCACCGGAGTCGCCGCCTGGGGATGATGGGCGTTGAAGCTCTGCACCACCCACAGGCGTAGCGCCAGTGCAACGACGAAGACACCCAGGGCGAGCCAGCGCTCGCGCACGGAGAATCGCGCGGGCTTTTCGTGGTTCAGCGCGTCGTCGACCATCGATCGTCCAAGGTACCGCCGCGCTCGAGGTGTTGTGCTTCTACGATCACGCTGCACACGTGCCAAAGGTACGCCACGCAGGCTGCGACCACCGACCAAGGGATGAACTCAAGAAACAGTTTCCAGTCCTCGAAAACCGGGCCGTCAGAGAAACTGCGCACGCCCCACTGCAGCAGCCTGAAGGTCAGTGCGAGACCCGCGAGGGCAATCCAGGGGAACATCCGTGGGATCCAAAGATAGGCGCGCCATTGCCAGCGCGTGAGCCCCTCTGGCGCGGCCTTCAGTTCAAGCGTGCGCATGAACTGGATATAGGCACGCGCGCGGCGCAAGGCCTGAATCCTGCGCAAGGCGCCCGCGGGCTTCACCTCGAAGAACAGGGCGCGCGACACGCGAGCGACTCCCATCCCGGCCGCACGCGTCTGCAGCATCAAGTCAAGGTCGTCTGCCGCGATGGCCGACCTGGGTCGCAAATTCATCCTCGCGCGCCAAGCAAGCAACTGCCCGTGCACGCTGAAGGCCCGACCCGAGCGCGATTCCAGCGCGCGCACCCAGGCGGTGATCCTGTCGTAGGCCCCCCCCGCGGATCCCCTTCCCATGGCTGCCGTGCTCCCATCGGGCGAAAGTGCAGCGACGAAACGCTGGGTGCCGAAGGCCATGCCCAGCTCGCTGTGGCCCGCGAATGCACGGCACAGTTCGAGCAGAGCTTCCGGCGAATTCAGCACGTCGGCGTCCGTGAGCACGACGATTTCAATGCTAGCTCCAAGATGCTCGATGCCGCTCGTGATCGCGCCAGCCTTTCCGGGCCGCAGTCGATTGGCGATCAACTCGAATTTCACGGCCGCGGGCGACGCGGGGTCGGTGAGTTCGGCTTCGCTGATGGCCTTGGCGGCCAGTGCGGCGGTCCCGTCGCGGGAGCCATCATCCACTACGACCACGCGGTGCAACCCCTTGGCCTCCGGCCAGTGTGAGTTGGCCAAATTGGCGAGCCGGCGCTCGATGGCGCGCTCCTCGTCGCGGCAGCAGACGATCACGCCAAGACGCAGGCACGGCTCCGGTTCCATCAGCTGCCGGACTCCGCCGCCGCAGGGCGTGGACGCAACGCCTCCAGCGCGAGCTTTGGCCACAACTTCGGTTGGAACAAAACGTTGTCCGCCTGGGCGCACTCCCAGGTGCAGGCGCAGCGCTCGCGGCGAATGCTCTGGCGCAACTCCGCGGCCGCATTCTCGCGCCACAGTCGCCCGAGGTCCCAGTCAACGGCATTCAAGTTGCCGATGCTCTTTCCGAGAATCTCGCAGGGGTGCACTTCGCCATTTTCGAATACCACGGCAGACAGTTGCCCCGCCGTGCAGGGTAGATGTCGCGTCCGATCCCCCGCTGCCACGCGCGCAACGTGCTCGTACATCAGGGCATCGCGGGCCACCGCGAGCCGCGCTAACGGGAAATCGAAGTACGGCAGCTCCCCGCTGGCCACCAGCTGCCGCTTGGCCTCGACCAACTCGCGATAGCGCGCGAGATCGACTTCAAGCAGGTGCGCTTCTTTGGCCGTGCCGCGCGCCAAATTGAGCGTGACGTTGTCGGGCCGAAGCTCCCGCACGAGTTCGAGCATGTGATCGCTGAGCTGGTCCTGATTTTCGCTGGTCAACGTGAGCAAGATGCCAACCCCCAAGCGCGAGCGACCGTCCTTGTCGCGCGGCAGGCGCTGCTCGATGGTCCGCAGGGTGCGCACAGCCTCCATGGCGCGGCGGTGACCGCCGGGCACCTGTCGGATCGAGTCGTGGATCCGCGGCGGCCCGTCGAAAGACA
Organism: Planctomycetota bacterium; assembly: GCA_947484275.1. Taxonomy (GTDB): domain Bacteria; phylum Planctomycetota; class UBA1135; order UBA1135; genus JADJQU01. Next base: position 7,612 of record CANKOY010000086.1, read on the forward strand.
CGCCGACCGACAGGAACAAGTCCGGATGCTGCGCGAGGATGCGCTCGACGCTGGGGGCGAGTCGATCCTCCACCAGACCGTTCGTGGGGATCGCCAAGTGGCGCAGTCCTCGGCGAGCGAAGCTGCCGGCGATCTCCGCCAAGTCCGCGCGCAGGAAGGGCTCACCTCCGCCGAAGCTGACCCAAAGCAGCGGTCCCATGCGCTCCACCGAGGCGGCCAGACGCTCAAAGTCCGCGAGGCTGGGCCCGGGCACGCCGGCCTCCACCTCGCGCCAGTGAAAGCAGTGGCGACAACGCGCGTTGCAACGCCCGGTGACGAAGACCGTCAGGTGCAAGGGCGGCCCGTTGCGCGCAATTCCTCGGGCGGCAAAGGCCAGATATCGTGAGGCGTTCAAGGCGGTGGGCCGGAGTGGCCAGGGAGCTAAGGTACTCCGTTCGGGTGCCAGCGCATCGGCTTGAGGGACAACCTACGCAGCGGGCGCGGGACGAACGGCCTACTTGGACTCTTTGGGCACGCGGATTCGATTCTGCTCCCGGCGGGCGGCGACC
>CANKOY010000087.1 GCA_947484275.1 Planctomycetota bacterium
CCTCACCACCGATGAAATCGGCGCATGGGAAGTGTTGCCGAGCCGCGATCTCGTCTGGCGCTGCGCAATCCGCTCGCCGGGAGCACGCTCGCTCTCCGCGGTTTTCAGCCAGTTCCACACGCCCTTCGGTGCTGAGCTGTACGTCCACGCACCCGGCGACTCGCGCACTCTTGGCGCCTACGTCGATCTGAACGCCAATCCCGATGGTTCATTCGCGTTCGAGCCGCTGGAGGGCGACGAAATCGTGCTCGAGTACTTCGAGCCGGCCGACGCGCCGTTCAAGGCCACGATCCAGCTGGCCACAGTGGTCCACGACTTCCTCGGCGTCTTGGATGCGCTGAATCCGTCGCCCGAGCCCGCGGGTGCCTGCGAAACCGACGTCGCCTGCGAAACCGTTTTCAACACTGAAGAGCGCGCGATCGTGCGGCTGTTGTCGAACGGCGCGCTTTGCACGGGCGCGATGATCAACAACGCCTCCAACAACGGGACGCCGTACATGATGACGGCCTTCCACTGCGGGACGATGAACAACGCGATCCTGTACTTCAACTACCAGAAGCCTGGCTGCAACAGCGGAAGCGGCACGACGTCGTCCACCGCTTCGGGCACCACGAGCAAGGCCAGCAACAAGAAGTACGACTTCCGACTTACCGAGGTGACCGGCGCGATCAATCCGGCGTTCAACCACTACCTGCTCGGCTGGGACCGCAGCTCCACTCCGCCGGCGAGCTCGGTGTGCATCCATCACCCCTCTGGTGACGTCAAGAAGATCAGCTTCGAGAACCACGCCGCGGTCACCAATTTGACGCGCTGGCAGATCCTGCAATGGGACGCCGCTCCCTCGTCGCCGAACAACGTGGGCGTCACCGAAGGCGGCTCGTCCGGCAGCCCGCTGATGAACCAGAGCAACGGCCGCTTCCGCGGACAGTTGTGGGGTGGAGCGTCGTTCTGCGGCAACCCCGTGAACGACTACTACGGCCGCTTCGACCAAGCTTGGTCGTACGTGAAGACCTTCCTCGATCCGGCCAACACGAACGCCACGACGATCGCCGGCTACGATCCGTGAATCGAACCGTGCTCGGCTTCGTCACCCCCGCCTTGCGCGCGCAAGCCGGCAGGTAACGCGGCCTGGTTTCACTTCGCGCCTCCGCCCTGCGAAAGCAGAGCGGAGGCGTCTTGCTTTGTGCGGGTAGTGTTGCAGCCACCATGAGGACAAGCGTTCCGCACTCGTCGCGCGCCGGGTGGCCTGATCTCGCCTCGTGCCCAGTCAGTGATTCCGCCGGGGGCCTGCCGACAGCGACAGCACCCATAATTCCGTACGTCGGTCTCCGATTCTGGCCTCGGCCTTCACGCTCGGCGCGTTGTTCGAAGCCAGTCTCGGCGCGGCGATCGCGTTGGGCATCGTCTACCGGATCCTGAGTCTGGTCTTCGCGCGGCACCGACTAGGAGCTCGGAGCGGACGGACGTGCCAGAGTTTCAATGCCGACCTCACCGGCGACCGTTGGGCGAAAGACCGTACAGCGTGCTCAACTCCCTGGGATAGCAGCCCGTTGAAAAAGTGCCCTGCTGCGGCTTCGCGCTCTTCGCCGTGGCGTCGTCACGCTCGTCGGGCCGTGCTCAGCGGCCAGGAAGGCCGCCTCCGCCGTCCCCCCGTCGTACCTTCGGCGCGTTCCTTGCCACGACGAAGATCGCCTCGCCTCGCGACGGGACTTTTTCGGGCGGGCTGCTAGGCGTGTGAACTTCCGCTGGTGCTTACGGCGACTGCTGGGGCTATCGGAGGAAATTCGGTCGTTATGGCCGGACCTCGGGCGGCAGAACTCCTCCGGTCATTTCACAGAACAGTTGGCCTTGTCCAAGGTGCTGGTAGGATGCGCGCTTGCGCATGGGCACCTCGCGCGGGAACCGCATCAGACAACGTGCCTTCGCCGTGCTGCTCGGTTTGGCTGTGGCCTTTCTTGCGGCTGAAGGCGGTCTGCGAATCCTGCTCTTCTGCGATTTGCCGCCGCTCGAACGGCTCGCGCGCTCACTGCGGCAGCCAGCATTTTACGCGGAGATGCGCTTCGAAGACGCGTTCTGGAAGCTGCAGCACATGTGGTTCCCTCCCAACCCGGAGCGTGCTTTTGGGCCGCTGCATCCGACACTGGGTTGGGTCGGAAAGCGGATCCATTCCGTGACCCTGACGATGGCGGACGAGCAGACGATCGGCGATCGGCGGCCCGTATTGCTCTATGGAGATTCCTTCGCGGAATGCGTCACGCCGCGGATCCAGGCCTGGCAGGGCCTGCTCGATGCCTCGCCGGAGGGCAAGACCCACGCGCTGATCAACTTCGGGGCCTCGGGCTATGGCACGGATCAGTCGTTGACGATGCTCGAATCGACCATCGGGCGCTATGCGGCGCGCAATCCCTTGGTGATCTTCTCGATCTACCTCGACGAGGATCCCGATCGGGCGCTGCTCAGTTTTCGCGGGCACCCCAAACCCCGCTGCGATCTCGTCGGCGGCAAGCTGGTCGTCCACGGTTTGGAAGTGCCTGACGCCGCCACTTGGTGGGAAGAGAATCCCGTTGGCGTCGCGAGCTACGCCTGGCGTCTGTTTCGCGGTCCGCGAGGTCCCCTGCCCGAGGCATGGCAGCGGCGGCTCGACCCGACGGCAACCAACACCGACATGATGATCGCGATCAACCGCGCCCTGCTCGCACGCCTGCACGAGCAGCTCACTGCGTTGAACATCGAGCACGTGGTCCTGGGTTTCCACGGTTGCATGATGCTGGAGAATCCACTCGATCACATCTGGCGCGAGGAGTTCGTGAGCGATGCCTGCCGCGAACTGGGGATGCACTACCTTTCCGCGCGTCCATTTCTTTTGAATGCGCTTGGAGGGCAAGCCGATTCGGTAAATGCGCTGGTTTTCGGGACGGACGGTGAAGCGGATGGTCACTACAACGCCTGCGGCAATCGCGTCGTGTTCGAGGCGATGCGCCAGGCGATCGCCGGACGGTACGAAGTTGAGGACGTTTCAGGTGTCCAGGCCGCCGTCGGCCGCTGACGGGAACCGCGCTTGCTTGAAGCGCTGAGGGACTTGCTTCAGAGGGGCCGTTCAGTGACATGCTGCTCGGGCCCGGTCCCTTCGGCGAGCAGGAGTGACTCGGCCTTCGCAAATCTCCTCGCGCTTTCTCGAGGAACGGCGAAGATGCTTCGAACTGCGAGGCGCCTCGTCGATCCGTTTCGTCCAGACGCGTGCCACGGCTAGGCTGGTCATGCAGCCCACCGTCCGTGGTTGTGACCTGCTGCCCTCCCACCAGTCCAGCTCTGAACTGGCGACTTGAACGGGTCGGATTCACGCCCGCCCGCGCCCCTTGCCATCGAGCCCACGAACTCATGAACACACGCTCAATCTCGAAGTTGTTGTCCTCGGTTGCCGCGATGCCGCCCGCACAGCTCCTGCGCCACTTGTTGGTGCTCGTGTTGGTCCTGAGTGCTGCACCGGCGCTGCGCGCTCAAGAGGACGACACAACTCTGCGTGTGTTCATCTTTGCCGGGCAGTCCAACATGGTGGGCTCGGACTCCCACGTGCAGGACATCGCGCGTTTTCCACCATTCATCGGACTGGAGAAGCCGCAGTCGGGTGTGAAGTTCTCCTACTGCATTGGACGCGAGGACAAGCGTAAGTCGGATGGCTGGGTGGAATTGCAACCCGTCGAGGGCGTGGTCGGGCCCGAACTGAGCTTCGCAAGAGAACTCAATCGCAACATCAAGGCGCCGATCGCCATTATCAAGTGCGCCGCCGGTGGCACGCATCTGGACGGCGATTGGAACCCGGACCACCCGCGTGGTTTCGAGCTGTACCCGTTGACACTGAAGTGGGTGCGGGAGGCGCTCGCCGACCTCGATCGCAAGCGAATCCCCTACCGGATCGAGGGCTTCATGTGGCACCAGGGAGAGAACGACATGTTCGAGAACGGCGCCATGGCGAAGTACGGCGCGAATCTGCAGAACTTTGTCGCCAGCTGGAGGCGCGATCTCGGCCTTCCGAACCTGCGCTTCTATGTCGGCGAGCTGTGCACGAAGACCATCTGGGGCATGGATCTGCGTCCGAGCATGTACGCGATCAGCGTGGGGCAACGCCAGGTCACCGAGGCCGATCCGCTGGCGGACTACGTGCCGACCTCGCACGTCGGCGTCGAGATCGGAGGCGAAGTGGGATTGCATTACCACTATGGCACGCTGGGCCAACTCGAACACGGCGTGAATTACGCGACCGCGTACCTGCGCAGCATCGGCAAAGAGCAGAAGGTCGTTCGCGAGCTCAAGACTTGGCCCTATGCGCCGGGCAGCAAGGTCAATCTGTTCGTTCTCGCGGGACATCGGAACATGGAGGGCGAGCGCGCCTTCGTTCAGGACCTCGAACCCCTGCGACGGAGCGCTTTGGGCCGCGACAACTCCAGAATCGCATTCAAGTACAGCCTCGGCGGCGGCTACAAGATCTCCGCCGGCTGGGAGCCCCTTGGACCCGCGGGTTTCTACGACACGTTCGGTCCCGAGCTAAGCTTTGGCGCCAGGCTCGAGTCAAAGCTGAAGGGGAAGATCGCCATCGCGAAGTGGACCCACAGCGGCACGCAGATCATCGACTGGACGCCCGCGGGCAGCGAGGCTCCGGCGCGCAACGTTAATCCGCACTTCACCGCCTTCGTTCGCGACTCGATGAAGGAGCTGAGCGACCGTGGGCACCAGGTCGAACTGGCCGGGATTTTCTACCACCTCGGCGAGAACGACATGTCCTTCGGTCCCTACCGCAAACAGTCGGTGAAGTGGCTGGAATCGATCGTGACTCAGAGCCGAAAGGACCTGGGCATGCCGACGCTGAAGTGGTACGTGAGCCAGCAGCGGCCCACGGACGACGAAAGCGTCAACGCCATCGATGTCACCGGCGAACTGGAGCAACTCGCTGCCGGCGATCCCAACTTGATCCACATCAAGACCTTCGACTTGGCTGGACAGGAGCAGAAGCTCGTAATCACCACGGCGGGCATCGCAATCCTGGGTGAAATGCTGGCCGACAGCTACCTGAAGCTGCGCTGAACGGGGCGTAGGGGCGAGCACGGCGCGAAGCTCCGACGCACATCGCCTTTCCAGTAAGCGTCCGGCCGTCCCCTCTGGTTGACGCGTCGGTGGGGATGCACGCTCGCGTGGAGGAGCAATTCAACCTCCCCGCGTCCGCCACCGATTGATTTCAACGCAGGATCAGCGTTGAACACGGAAGAATCCCCGCCTGAGGTTCGGCGCGCTTCTGTGTAAGGCTCACCGCAAGAATTCCGAGAATCCCTGCAACGATTCTTTCTGCACTCCATGCTCTCTTGCATGCAGGCCGAGAGTTTCGACGTCCAGAAGTTGTTGCGCGAGGCCGCATGGGTTCGTTCCCTGGCTCGCGGGCTCACCACAATGCCCGAGCGCGCATCGGAGCTCGAGCAGGAGACCTGGCTGGCCGTGTTGTATGCGCGACCGACGACCGATTCCGGCCTGCGCCCGTGGCTGGCGACCGTGATGCGCAATGCCGCGCGCGCCATTGCACGCAACGAAACGCATCGCGCGGATCGAGAGCGCAGCGCCGCGCGCGCCGAATCCCTGCCGTCGGCACAAGAACTGGCCGAGCGGGCCGAGTTGCAGCGAACGCTGGTTGAGCAGGTGCTCGCCTTGGAGGAGCCCTACCGCTCGACGGTGTTGCTGTGTTTCTACGAGGGCCTGACGCCCGGCGCGATTGCACTTCGCCAGGGCATTCCGGCGGGCAGCGTCCGCTCGCGGCTCTCGCGGGGCGTCGATCTGTTGCGCCGCCGATTGGACCATCGCTCATTGGCGGGGCTGTTGCCGCTGGGCAGTGTGCCCTCGCAAGACGAGTTCCCTTGGACTGCTCTGCTCACAGGAATTGCCGTGAAAAAAATCGCTTGGGTTGCTGTGGCAGCTTGCGTGTTGATGTTCAGCTGGTACCTGGGACGAAGCGACACCGACTCGGGCGGTGCTGTCCCAACTGAGATCGCAGCAAAACCCGAACTGCACATGCCCGGCGCCGCCGAGGTCCTCTCCGACGGCGTTGTTGATCCGTCGGCGCGGCGAGAGGTGCTCAGCGAGTCAGTCCCATTTCGCGCGGCCGCGAATGCGCTGCGCCTGCGCCTTGTCGACGAACGCACCAACGAGAGTGTGCCGGCCTATGCGGTCGCCATTGTCAGCGAGCAGCCAGCTCTAGCCGGCTTCGTCAGCGATGCGGACGGCGAACTCGAGATTGAGCTCCCCCAAGAGGGCAGGTTTCGACTTGACTTGCTCGAAGCCCTGGGCGGCAGCGATCTGATCCAGACCAGCAAGTCCGGTGCGGTTGCCTCGCGGATCACGGTCGAGCTTGCCGACCCGGTTGTCGCCGCGCCGCAGAAGCTGCGGATTCCAGTAGGCCCGACCTACCGCCTCGATATGACGCCTCCGCCCGGTCGCGGGTTGAAAGAGCTTGAGGCCAGCTTGAAATCCGCGGACGCGCGCTTTGCTTTCGACGTCGCGCGCACACACGTGCGCGCGGGTGTCATGCCTTGGTTGCGGTTTGGTCCAGGAGCGTGTCTGGTTGCTGCCGGCCCGCCGTGGAAACTCGAACTGCGAACGCGCGACGGACTTTGGTACGCAGCGGCGCTGGTCGACCAGCGCATCGGCATCGTCGCGCAGCCGGTGAGCCTGTTGTTCGAGCCGCGCGCGCGGCTGTTTGGGCATTTGCGCGATGCCGAGGGCCGAGCGATTGAACGCGAATACGTCCGCTTGGAACGCGAGGGCGCTTCGTTCGACAATCCGAACAACCGACCGCTGATGAGCCTAACGAAGGAAGGCGGACTGTTCGACTTTCGCGCGATTTCTCCCGGCCCATGGATACTCTCGTTTGCGCCGGAGGGGCGCGAGAAGGTCCAACTGGAAGTTTCGCTGGGCGATTTGGAGTCGCGCGAACTTGATCTCACACTCGACGCCGCGCTGCCGCTGCCCCTCGCGCGAATCGAAGGCACAATCAGCTCGAGCACGGGGCGCTATGGCGATGCGGTCTACGTTTCTTTGCTCGAGATCGGCCCACAATATGGCCGCGGAGCGCAAGTAGAGTGGCAGGAGATCGACGGCCGCAGACACGGTCGTTTCGTTGCTGAGAATTTGCGCCCTGGAAAATACCGCGTTTCCGCGCGAGTGCCCGGGCTCTTGTCCGTCGAACCGGCCTTCGTGGAGGTCGAGGCCAACGACGGCCCGCTGCACTTTGTCGTGCGAGACGACATCGAGGTGGTCAGCTGGCATGTACGCGCAGTCGCGAACAACACAGCGGTTCAGCAATTCAGGGTCACACTCAGCTCCCAGGGCCTGAGCAGCTCTGCCAGCACAGAAAGTGGTCTGGCTGTAATCGGACTCATCCCAAAGGGCGCGAGCGGAACTATGGCGCTGCGCGCGGATGGCTATGCACCCTGCTACGCAGAAATCGTGGTGGACGGCACAAGCAGTCCCGATCAGGCCGTGAGCTTCGAGCTGACGCCTGGCTGGGGTACCGAGGTTACGGTGGTCGACACCCAGCGCCGACCAATCGCCGAAGCGCGTCTGTACTTCGACGACATGTACGCAGGCAAGACCGATGAGCACGGCCGCGCGCGCATCGCGTTACCTAACGAACCGCAGGTCGTTCGCGTCGAATACCTCGACTGGCACCTGGCGGCCTCGAGCACGATCGCGAGGGAGACCGGGAGATTCCGCAGCTGGGAACCCTTCTTGCACGTGGTGCTTGAGCCGTAGCATGCTCAGCGCAGCTCGGACAAGACGCCGCACCGCAGTCTCTCGCCAGGATACGCGCGTGGATCGGCTGCGCTCGGCCCAGCGGGGCGCCCCGAGGATCCCGGCGCAGGGTCTAGTACGAGGTCGAACCTGGATCTGAGCAAGAGAGGCGCGGGCTGAAGCTTCTTACTGCACTCGTGAGGTAGGAGAACCCGGCCGAACGAGTTCGGGACCAAATCACGGGGCGCGTGCTCGGTGTCGGCACGGTCGCCGGGAAA
>CANKOY010000088.1 GCA_947484275.1 Planctomycetota bacterium
CCTCGGGGAAGGACGTCGAAATGGCGACTCCAGCGCTGGACCCAAACCAGATCATGGAGCCCCCGAAGCCCACGGCGAAGGCCAAGAGGCCCCAGTCGTAGCCTCCCTGGTCGATGGCCAGCTTGGTCAGGGGGATGTTGTCGAAGATCGAGGAGACGAATCCCAGACCGAGGGTCGTCTTCCACGAAGCCGCCGGCAACTCACTCACAGGCATCATGCTCGCAGCCACCACCAGGGCCAGGAGGAAGCAAGCGCCCCGGAGCGCACCCGGCAGCTCATGCCACCCGGTGGAGCGGAACGTCGCCCCGAGCAGGATCGCGACCCACACGCCGAGGGCCGGGAAGTCCAGGTACACGTTAGTCAATACTGCGCCGATCAGGATCATCCCAACGATCAGCAGGCGGCCCTTGTCGACGGTCAAGCCCCTGGGCGCGTCGCGCGTGATCGGCTGGTAGGAGTGTTGTTGTCTCGACGCGAACAGCGCCAAAATGACGAAGGCCACGCCCGACGCCAGGAACGCCGGCAAGACCTGCATCGGGGAGACACCCGAGATCCACATCATGGTGGTCGTCGTGTCGCCGACCACCGACCCTGCTCCGCCCCCGTTGGAAGCGGCCACAATGGCCGCCAGAAAGCCCAGGTGCACGCGCGAGCGATACACCACTTTGGCGATCGTCCCCCCGATGATCGCCGCGGCGATGTTGTCGAGGAAGGCGGACATGATGAACACCAGTCCCAATAGACAGGCTCCACCGAGGGCGCCGTTGGGCAGGTAGTTCGGCAGCAAGTCGGGGACGTGGCTGTCCTCGAAGTGCTTGGCCAGGAGCGCGAAGCCCAGCAGGAGGCCGAGCAGGTTGAGCAAAAGCTTCCACTCGCCTTCGTGGTGGTGTCCCGTGGGACTGACCGTGCCCGTGATCATCATCGCCCACGGATCGAATTCCGTGAAAGCGAAGCGAAAAGCGAACACCGCCACGAGTCCGATCAGCGCCACCTTGAGCGTGTGGTGATGGAACAGGGCCACGCCCAAAAGCGTCAGGCCGAAGAGAATGAACTCTCCGCGGATCCCGTACAGACCGGGGATGGTCTGCGTGGTTTCAGCCAGGGTCGTGGCGAGACTAGCGGCAGGCGCGAGGACCGCTTGGAGGGACTGGGTGATCCTCGTTGACCGCGATTCCTACCCAACCCTGCCGCCCCCTACCAAGTAAACTCGGCCAAACCCGAGAACACGTCTGCGACCGGCACGATCCGCGCGCGCCCCAGGGGAATGCGCATGGGGTAAGCCTCGATCAGCTTGTCCTCGGCAAGCAGTTCCGCGGGCTTGTGGATGTCCCCATAGGAAATCGGACTCGGCGCATCGGCCACGATCGCGTCGCGCAGATCCATGGCCTTGTCCGAGACCATGGCGATCTCCAGGTTCTCGACCTGCAGGTACTTGCGCACGGCCGCGTTGACTTCCTCCAGGGTGATCTCCCCCATCATATTGCGGAACAGCGCCAGGTGCCCCGCTTCGACGCCGAAGTAGCGGTCGTCGAGGGCGTAGCCCAGTCGGTCGGCGGTGGTTTCGGCGAAGTGCAGGGAGTAGCTCCTCAGGAACGAGCGCGTGGTTTCGAACTGCTCGCGCGTCAGACCGTTCTTCGCCAAGAGTTCGACTTCGCGCAGGGCCGCACGCAGGGCAAAAACCGCCTGCTCGCGCGGCACCGGGCGGATCCAGACCTCGAACATCTGCCCGCGTCGACCGACTCCGGTGGGTGGTTTGGTGCGCCGACCGCCGTTGGGGTAGGCCTCGATGTAGGAGTAGTCGCCGTAGTTCATCCCGCGGGCATCGCGGATCACTTGATAGAGGTGCGAGGAGCTGTTGCGGTGCTCACCGAGCCAGGAGTTGGCGATCCACAGCGCGTAGAACTCGCGCGTGCCGCGCTTCACCGCGATCGGGTAGCCAAAGCTGATGGCCGTCGACGGACCGGGTTTTTCGACGATGGTCAAGCTGCGACCCAGGATCGGGTTCGGCACGGGTGCGGCGACGGCGGCGGGCGTAGCGCTTTGCAAGCGTGACAAGTCGCCCTGCAGCGTGGCCGGCAACCACTCGGGATAGGCGCCCCCGAGTCCGACGACCAAATTCTCGCGCGTGTAGTGGGCGGACCAGAAACTCCGCACGTCCTCCAGGGTGATCGACTTCAGCGCCGCGACGGAACCCTCGGTCAAGTGCGCGTAGGGCGTGCCGGCGAAAACGGTCCCCAGCAGCACCGCCTTGCCCAGGTCCTCGTCCGAGGAATAGCGCAGGGACGTTTCGATGTTGCTGATCGCGTTGTCGCGCAGGCGCTCGAAATCGTCGGCGCGGAAACCCGGCGACACCAGGGCGTCAACGAACAGCCCGTAAAACCCGTCGAGCCTGTCCCGGTGCACTGCACCGGAAACCACGGTGAGTTCCTTGTCCACGTTGACCGAATACCCGGCGGCGAGTGGGAACAACTGCTCGAGCACGTCGGCGTAGGAATTCTTCTGCGTGCCGCCTTCGCTCACCAGCGCGCCAACTAGTGCCGCGAGGCCCTCCATGCCCTTCGGGTCGTTCTGACTGCCGACGCGGAAGACGAGATTGAACGAGACGTTCGGATCCGACGCGATGGGCATCAGCACCGGCGGCTCGGCTCCCACCGCGGGAGCCGCGAGCGGTTCGGCCGCGTCGTGGACCGTGGCGACCGTGGAGCGTGGGCGCGTCAGATACTTCTGTGCGGCGCGCTGGATGTCCTCCGGCGTCACTTGATCGAGAGTCCCGTAGATCGCATCGACCGCGGCGATGTCGCCGGTGATCGCGATGACCTGTGCGATCGCTTCATTAATGCGGCCCGGTGAGGAAAGGCCCGAAAGGAACGAGTATTTCGCCCGCGTTCGCACCGCTTCCAATCGGGCGAGGTCGACGGGCTTGGACTGCAGTTCTTCCACGGCCTTCCACAGGCGTCGCTCGACGGAAGCAAGATCGGAAGCGTTCTTCACGCGGGCGAACACGCCCCACAGACCCGGATCGCGGCTGTAGCCGAAGTTCGGGAAGATCGCGTCCACGCGCTGACCTTCGAGCACCAGGTCCCTGTACGCACTCGAGGTCTCGCCGAACGCGAGGTCACCGATCAAGCTCGCGGCGATCATGGTGCGATCCGTGGGCAAGAGCCGCTCGCCTTTGAAGCTGATCGAAAGCGTCGGCAGCGTCTTGCCGTCGAACGGGATCTCGACGCGCCGCTCCGCGGTCTGTTCAGGCTCGGGGAGTACGTTCGGCGCGACGTAGCCGGACTTCCAAGGGCCGTAGTGTTTCTGGATCGTCGCCAGGGTCTGCTTGCGATCGAAATCCCCTGTGACCAGCAGCACGACGTTTTCAGGTCGATAGAAGCGCTGGAAAAAGGTCTTGGAGTACGCGTATTGCTGCGGCATGCGCTGGATGTCCGCCTCGAAGCCGATCGTCGTGTGCTTGTACGTGTGCACGTCGAAGGCGGCGTTCTGCAGACCTTCGAACAAAACTTCGAACGGATTCGTACGGCCCTTGCGGTACTCGCCGTAGACCGCGCCCGACTCGGTTTTGAACTCCGCTTCGTCGTAGGTCAGGTTTTGGAACCGATCGGCCTCGATCTCGATCACCTTGGCGAGATCGTTCTGGGTGATGCCAAGGTGGTAGGCTGTGAAGTCGTCGGTGGTGAACGCGTTGGCGTCCGCGCCCATGGCATTGACGATTCCGTCATACACCGGCCCGGGAAAGCGCTCGCTGCCGTGGAACATCATGTGCTCGAAGAAGTGCGCGAAGCCTGTGACTCCAGGTTCGACTTCATCGCGGCTGCCCGTGCGCACGATCGACCAGTAGGACACCAGCCCTTCCGCAGGCGTCGGGACGAACAGGACGCTCAGGCCGTTGGCGAGCCGATGGCGTTCCACCGGGTAGGGAAACACGCCTGCTCCGGAACTGGCCGGGACGTCTTTTTGTGCTGCAACTGCGGGATTCTTGGTCATTTTCGAAGCGTCAGAGATGGACGCAGCGACCTCGGTCGGGTTCGTCCGCGGCGCCGTACCGGCCGGGGTAGCGGTGGAACAGGCGAGCAGCGCGACGAGCGGAATGCAGTGCGGGAACAGCGAGGTCACTGGGGTCCTTGGGCTGGAGTCAGGCATCGGCTAAACAGCCGACAGTATAGGAACGCGGCCGAGTCCGAGAATTCCAAAGGGCCCAGGAACCGAAGTGAAACACACGCTCGCCCCGGACCCGAAGCCCGCAATTGCGGAGGGGCCGCGGCGCGAGTATTTTCCCGGCCCCAAAGCTCGCGCAACCACGACTGAACCGAAGAACTCTCGAAATGGCCAAGACGCAAAACACCGGCCGGCGCACGCGCCGCGGTGCCGATGAACTGATCGCCGAGTTGCAGGAAAAGATCCGCGCCATCGAAGCGCGCTCGCTTGCAAAGCAAGCCAAGAAATCCCCGGCGACCAAGTTGGCGTTGAACATTGTTCGCTTCTTGGACAAGGCCAGCACGCTGGCGCAGGAGGAGGACGACACGAGCCTGCGCCACGCACTGAGCGACGCGCGCAAGCCCCTGGCCGGATTCCTGGAGAGCCAGGGTCTGTCTCTGCCCAAGGGACGCACGCCGCGCGGCCGCCGGCCAAAGGCCATGGCCGGAGCGCGCTGAGGATTTCCGCGGGCGACACCGTGCGGATTGCGCCGCGGCCCGCACAAAGCGCGCGCTGCGCGCGCTAGCGTGGGTAGGCCCTGCAGGGATCGAACCTGCGACCAAGCGATTATGAGTCGCCCGCTCTAACCAACTGAGCTAAGGGCCCCGCTCGGCGCATCGTAGTCGACGCGGCCGCAGCCTTGCCACTTCGCGGCACATCGGCCGTATGCTGTGCGCCATGAGGCACCTTCTTTTCTTGGGTCTGTTGCTCGCATCGTGCACGACGCCCAGCGCTACATCTTCGAGCAAGTCGCCCCCGGCCTTGCCCCAGTCCGTGCGCAGTGAGTCTCGTCCTGCGCCAGTGAAGCCCCAAATTGCGCCGCAACCTGTGGCGCAAGCCGTCAAGGCCCAGACGGCCCAGGCGGCGTCCGACGCTGTGCGCACGAATCCCTTCGGCGTCCCCGAGGAACTGAACGACGCCACTGACTTTTTCCCGCCCGGCCCCAAGGACTCCGCGGTTCCGACGATCGCAAGCGTCCTGGGTGTGGAAGCCGGTCGCCGTCCGGCGCACCACGAGGAGGTCGTGCGACTCTGGCGTCAGTGGGCACGAACGAGCCCGCGCGTGCAGCTTGAAGTCCTCGGCCGCACGCACGAAGGCCGCGAACTTCTGTGCGGGGTGGTCACTTCGCAGGCAAACCAGGCGCGCCTGCCGGAAATCCTCGCCGGCCTGCGCAAGCTCTCCGATCCGCGCGGACTTTCGGAAGCGCAAGCCACGGACTTGGTGGCGAATTCTCCGGCCGTCGCATGGATGGCCTACTCGATCCACGGCGACGAGATGTCGGGCGTCGATGCCGGTCTGGCCCTCGCCTACCAGTTGATCGCCGATCAAAGTCCCGAGACCCAGTCGCTGCTCGATTCCCTCGTGGTCGTTTTCGATCCGATGCAGAACCCCGACGGTCGCGAGCGCTACCTCGCGATGCTCGAATCGAGCGCCAGCGCGGTACTCGACCTCGCCAACGACGGCATGACCCGCGGACGCTGGCCCTACGGACGCGGCAATCACTATTTGTTCGACATGAACCGCGATTGGATGAGCGGCGTCGCGCCGGAGACGCGCGCGCGCTGGGCAGGCGTGCGCAAGTACGTTCCGCAATTGTTCGTGGACGCTCACGAGATGGGCGGCATGGACACTTTCCTGATGTATCCACAAGCCGCACCGCGCAACGAGGACTTCGCGCCTACGCTTGCGAAGTGGCACGACCTGTTCGCAAACGAAGCTGGCCGCGCGTTCGACGAGCACGGCTGGAGCTACTACTCGCGCGAATGGGCCGACGGTCTTGGGCCGTTCTATTCCGACGCTTGGGGTTCACTCAACGGCGCGATCGGAATCCTCTACGAGCAGGCCCGCTATGCCGGCACCGCCGTGCGGCGGGAGACCGGTGAGATCGCAACCTACCGCGATGCGGTGCGACATCAACTCGTTTCGAGCGTCTCGAATCTCCGTTCATTGCAGCGCCACCGCCAGGAAGTGCTCGCGGACTTTCTCGCTCACCGCCGCGCGAACTGCGACGAGAGCCTGCCCGGCCGCGGGCGCTCATTCATTGTGGCCGGCGGCGCACAACCGACGCGCGAACGCTGGCTGATCGAGTGCTTGATGGCCCAGGGCATCGAGGTCTTCCGCGCGGGCGCCGAGTTCGAGGCGCGGGATACGGTCGACTCACTGGGCGCGAAATCGAGCCAGCGCACTTTTGCCGCCGGCAGTTGGATCATTCCCGCCGCCCAGCCCCAGGGCGCCCTCGTGCGCGCATTCCTCAACTTCGATCCGCGGTTGGACAAGACCTTGCTGCAGGCGGAGCGCTCAGAGCTCGAGACGCGCGGTAGCTCGAAAATGTACGACGTCACCGCCTGGAATTTGGGCCAGGCCATGGGTTTGGATTGCGCCTGGGGCGAGGCACCGCCTAGCGCGGGTCGGCGCGTGGCCCAACTCGAGCCACTGCCTTCTGGCGTGGTTGCCGCGCAGGATCCGACCGCGCGGGTCTACGGCTGGGCCGTGGACGCCAGCGATGATTCCGCGGTGCGTTTCGCAGGACGCGCCTTGGCCAGCGGGCTAGCGGTCGAAGCCAGCGACGAAGCCTTCAGCGCCGGGGGACGGCGTTTTTCGCGGGGTTCGCTGCTGGTACGTGGCCACGAGAATCCTGGGAAGACCCAGGCCGACGTCGAGCGAGCCGCCGCCGACAGCGGTGCACTGGCCTTTGCGCTCACTACTGCGCGCTCGCCCGACGAAAGCGCCGACCTGGGCGGACAACATTTTCGCGCGCTGTTTGCTGGACGGATCGCGCTGGTGGGCGGATCACCCGTTAGCACCGAAGGGTTTGGACACGTCTGGCACCTGATCGACCGCGACTTGGGCCTGCCCGCGACGTTGGTCGATGGGGCCGACCTGTCGGGCGTGGATTTGCGCCGCTACGAAGTCGTAGTGCTCCCGTCTGGGAATTTGGACTTGGCCTCGATCGCGGACGACTTGCGCGCCTGGGTGCGCTCGGGTGGAACGCTGATCGCCCTCGATGATTCGGCCTTGGCCGTTTGTGATGAGAAGCTCGGCCTCAGTCAGGTTCGCAACCGCTCGGACGTGCTCGGCGACCTGTCGATTTACGCCGAAGCGGCCCAGCGCGAAGAGCAGTCGCGCAAGATCCAGATCGACGAAGCGTTGGTCTACGGCGACACACCCGCCGAGGCAAAGGACTCCGACGCGGCCGAGGATAAAGCCAAGCCCGACGTGAAGACGCCTTCAAAGGAAGTCCTCGAGCGTCGCGAGCAATTTGAGCGCCGCTTCTCCCCCAGCGGTGCGAACCTGCGCGCGCGGACGGATCCGCTGGCGTGGATCACCGCGGGGACGCCGGAGGAACTTGCCGTGTTTTATTCCGGGTCCGGAGTCCTGCAGGCCAAGGCGCCAGTGCGCACGGCAGTGCGACTGGCCTCTGCCGAACAATTGCGCCTGTCCGGACTGGTGTGGCCCGAAGCGCGCGAGCGACTTTCGCGCGCGGCGTGGCTGACCGTCGAGCGCCTAGGCCGCGGGCAAGTGATCCTCTTCGCCGCGCAGCCGAACTTCCGCAGCTACTGGCACAGCGGTGCTCGATTGCTGTCCAACGCGATCGTGCTCGGACCGGGGCTGGGTGCCGATCCCCTGCGCCGGCCCTGACCGCCAGGCCCCTAGCAGCCCGTTGAAACAGTCCCTACTACGGCAAGACGTGCTTCGGCGCCGCGTCGTTGCGCTCGGAAAGTCGTGCTCAGCGGCCAGGAAGGCCGCACCCCACTGCGAAGGCTCCGCAGGAGCCTTCACTACGAGCGCTTCGCGCTC
>CANKOY010000089.1 GCA_947484275.1 Planctomycetota bacterium
CCTAGCAGCCCGTTGAAACAGTCCCTACTACGGCAAGACGTGCTTCGGCGCCGCGTCGTTGCGCTCGGAAAGTCGTGCTCAGCGGCCAGGAAGGCCGCACCCCACTGCGAAGGCTCCGCAGGAGCCTTCACTACGAGCGCTTCGCGCTCTAACGCGGGGACCCCTGCGCGACTTTCTGTCGCGCTCCTTGCTCCGCCTTCGCACGCCCTGCCTCGCGACGGGACTTATCCAACGGACTGCTAGGTCCACGACCCTCCTCCTCGCCGCTCGGGAAGCCGGCCGGTCCGCGAGCGATCGCCAGCGGGGCCGTGGCTCAGGTCGAGTGTGGAGATCAGAATCGTCGCGACTTCCACTGGACCTGGCAGCTGCCGCGTTGCGGCGGTCGAGCCGTCAGGTCAGAAACTCCATCTCGCCCCGCGGCAGGAGATAGACAATCAGCATCGTTCCGCCGCTCACCGTGGGCACGTGGGTCGAACCGGGTTCCATGACCACCCAACCTGCGGGTTGGCCCTCGAAAGTCGGCGCGCCGTCCACGGCGATACAGAAATTGACCTCGCCGCTGGGGTGGCGGTGGCGCGGGCCGGCGCCGTTCATCAGCACCACGTCAATCGACTGATCGAGCGTCTCTGGCGTGGCCTTGGAAACGCGGCCCCATTTCACGGGCAGCTCGCCGCGCGCGGCGATCTTGCCCTCACTGGACAGGCGAATCAGCGCGGCGGCCAGTTCGCGCGCTGCCGCGGATTTCGGGTCGAAGCGACGCGCCAGTTCTGCTCGGGCCGCCGTCACATTGGAAAGGTCCAAGCCATGGGCGGCCTGAAGCAGCGGACGAAAGGTTTCGATCATCAGTTCATTGCACCGGGGAGCCCGGGAACTCACAAGCCGCAACTCGGACGTCGCGCGCGGGAGCGAGGGCATTCGACGTGCGATGGGCCAAAAGCGCGCGCTCGGTTGCATTCGGGCATCGCCGGCGCCGCCCTCCACCTGGCTTCCTTTCGGCGCGAGACTCGCGCGGAATTCGCGCCGCGCACCCCGGCGCGGATTCCGGTGCAGCGTTCGCGGACCCACTATCGTTACGATTCTCCCATGCCGCGTTGGCTTGCTTGGACCCTTGGAGCGCTGTTCGCGTTGGCGCTGGTGCTGCACGCCCACGGCCGGCTGGCGGTGAGCTCGGCCCCGGGCACTGGCTTTTCGGACTCGGATTTGCGGGCCTTGGCCGGAGTTGCGGACTGTCTCGAGAACAATCGCCCGAGCCTGGACCACCGGCCCTACTTCGCGGCCCAGTCCGAGGGAATCGAACCCCTGGGGGCCCTCAGTCTGGCGCTTTCCACCGCGCTGTGGTCGGACGGCGGCGCCCTCGGAGCAGCGAGTCCGCTGGGGATGCGGATCGAGAACTTCCTGCTCTTCCTGATCGCCGCCGCGGGAGCAGGCGTGTTCCTGCGTCGATTGATTTTGCCTTGGCTGGGGGATGAGCACGCGCGCGCAGCGGCCTGGGTCGCAGCCGTGTTGTGCGTGGTGCATCCTCTCGCCTACGCGGGGTTGGTTTCGCTCGCGGCACGCGGGGATCTGCTGGCCTTGGGCCTGTGCACGTGGTCAGGAGCCCAGTTCCTTCGCGCGCGACAAATGCGCGCGCCGCGCGCGTCGATTGTTGCGGGCCCGGCGGGCGCTGCCGGCATTGGCGTCCTGCTGGCGGGTTTCGCCAGTTCCCTGGCCCTTGGATTTCCGTTCATGCTCGCCGCCGCTGAGTTCATCGCCGGCCGCCGCTACCGCACGCTCGCGGCGCGTGCGCGAACGGCGCTGGTGACATGTGCGGTCTATGGCTCCTGCGCCCTGGCGGAGCCTCTGCTGCGCGCTGCGCTCAACTTGGGAGTCCCAGGCACGGTGACTCCGCGGCCGGCGATCGAGTCCGTGGCCGTGGCCCTGGAAAAGTTCGGCGTGCTCGCCCTGCCGATCAACACCGAGTCCCTGACCTTTGCCGCATACCTGTTGGCGGCTGCACTCTTGGTGGTTGCTCTCGAGCCCGCCTTGTCCGCTGCGCGCTCGGCGCCGCGTCTGTGGAGCCTGATCTTGGCCGTGGGCGCCCTGTCGGTGTTGGGGGCGAGCTTCGCCCACAGCGGATCGCGCGTACAGCCCGCCGATTTCACCCGCGCCGAGGCGCTGCTTCCGGGATTGTTCATGGCCGCCTGTGGATTGGCCGTGGCCGCCACTGCGCTGACCGGCATGCGCCGCGCGCTGATGCCGGCGATTCTGGCCACTGGCTTTGCCGCGATCGCCCACGTGCATGCCGATGCTTGGCTCACGTCGGTCAAAAGCTTCGACAATGCCCGGCGCGACATCGCACGCGCACTCGAGCAGGACCCGCGGCCTTTGGCCATTCTGATCGTCGATGTGCCCGCGCGCGTTCACGGCATCGCGCCCCTGGATCGCTCGCGAAATTTGACGCACCTGGGCTTGGCGCAGTTCCTGGCCAAGGACGGTGCGGAGCTGCTGCGGGAGCGCGCACGCGAGTCCCGGACGGAGTTGATCGCTGCGCCCACCCGCAGCGCCTTCGCCCAGTTCGCGCGCACCCAACGCTTCGAGCAGCTGCGGGACTCCGGTGTCGCGGTCGCTGTGGAAGAAGGAGGCGCTCGCGAACGTGTTGTCCTGCGACTGCCGGCGTCCGCGCCCACGACGGGCACGCGACGCTGGTACCGCGAGGGTGCCTCCAGTGCCCTCGACTGGGATCCGCTGACCATCGGCTTCGTGAGCGCGCGCGCGCCACGGGGGACGGACATCTCCAGCGCGCCGTTCCTTGGCTGGAGCGCGGGAAATGAAGGCGCGGCTTTCAGCGCCGGCGAGATCCGTGGCGTTTGGATCGACAAGGCCGGCGAGCCCCAGGCGCACTTCGATGTGTCCAGTGTGGTGCCATGGCTGTGCGCGTCGCGTGTCAGGCTCGCGTGGCCGTCCTTTGGTTGGTCGAACCTGAGCGAGCCGGATGCCCAGGAGATCCTGCCAGGCTTCGAGCCCGCGCCGCAGCCCGAGACCGCGGGCGATGATTGGCGCCTGGTGTCGATTTCGTCGCCAGAGGTGGATGCCGCGAAGGCCGCGCTGCAGAGGCAGGGGGCCCGCGGTGAGTGGCTTCTGTTGCTTTGCGATCTGGAGACACTGGAGCAGGAGCGATTCGAGCTGACCCTGCTGTCCGATGAACCCACCGCAGCGCGCTTGGCCCGCGGCGCAGGTCTCGCGGCGAAAAATTGGAGTGCCCTCGGGCATCAGCTCGCCTGGTGCGTCGAGTTCACGGTGGGCGGAGTCGCGCTGGCCCGCAGCGAGGGACTGGTGCTGCCCGGCGGGCGCTAGCCGATCCGTTTGCAGGCTCGGGTCGCAGGCTCGGGGTGCCGACCGAGGCAGGACCGTCCGCATGGGCTTTTCCAGGGCATTCGCTGCGAGCCCAGGGATCTCTGGCGCTAGAATCCCGCGCTTTCCAGCATGACCACGAAACCCAACCGCTCACTCGAGACTTTCGCGAACCCCAATCCGGAGCGCGACTACGAGATCCGCTTCGATTGTCCGGAGTTCACCTGCCTGTGCCCGAAGACGGGGCAACCGGACTTTGCGACGTTGCGAATTCGGTACGTGCCCGACCGCGCCTGCGTTGAGTTGAAGAGCCTGAAGCTCTACCTCTGGTCATTCAGGAACGACGGTGCGTTCCACGAGGCGGTGACCAACCAGATCCTCGACGATCTCGTGGCCGCGATGAAACCGCGCAGGCTGACCGTCGAAGGCGATTTCATGGTGCGCGGCGGCATTCGCACCGTGATCGAAGTCAACTACGTGGCCAAGGCGCCGATCAAGCGCGGCAAGACCTCGAGGTAGCGATTTTGGATCCCGCGGTGTGAACCCGGGTGCTCCTCGTGGGTGTGCGCGATTCCGAGTTCGCGCAGTTTCGCCGCCAGCCTCCTGGTGCCGAATTGAATGTTGTACTCGTCGCGCAGGCCGCATTCGATGTGCAGGAACTTCAGCGCCCTCAGCGCGGTGGCGTAGGTCACGCAGGCGACGATCGGATCGAACTCCAACCAGCGACGCCAAACGTCTTCGTCGCGCACGCCTGTGCTCGCGTCCACGGGCAGGTCGCAGCCGATCGGCGACGCTGGGTTGGGTGAGAAGCAGGCCGCCATGGCAATCGTGTTCATGGCGCCAAATCGATCTCCGCTGAGGTCGTGAGTGAGCATGAAGTCCGCCAGGAAGCGCCGCGCATCGCCGCCGTAGGGAACCAGGGCCCGCGCGAACTCCCAGAATGCCGGTGCGTGGCAGCCCTCGAAGCCCGCGTCGCCGCTGATCGAGGCCGCGGCCAAGAACACGCCAGGGTGGCGCATGGAAAGGTGCAAGGCACCGAAGCCGCCTGAGGATTTTCCGACCACGCCGCGACGATCGGGCCGCGCGGGCGCGTGCTGCTCGGCGAACGCAGTCAATTCCAGAGCGACGTAGCGCGCGTAGGGTCCGAGGTAGCCCGAATCGACGTACTGGCTGCCGCCGTACTTCGTGAAGGCGTCTGGCAGGGCCAGGATCGCCGCGGGGACTTTTTCGGCACGCAGTGCTTCGTCGTACTCGCGCACGACGCCGCGCCGCCACGCATGGCTCTCGAGGTAGTCGAGGCCGTTGCCGGTGAAACCCGACAGCAAGAACACCACCGGGAGCGGTGCGGCTTTCGACGCTTGGTGGGGGACGTAGAGCGGGAATTCCCGCACGGCCGGATCGCCGGCGGTGTTGCCCGCAAGCACGCGGCTTTCGACGACGTGGATTTCCACGTTGCCCGCCGCGAGTTCCTGGATGCGAGGGGCGCGCGCCACGGCTAGCCTGGCTCGCGCAGCTTCGCGTAGCCCGGCTTGATGCGTTCGTAGATCAGGCGCACGCGCTCGTCGTAGTGGGCGAACGCGGATTTCATTCCGTTGATCGCGATCTTCTCCAAGTCTGCGAGGCCCAGGCCGTAGTGCTCGACGGCCAGCATGCATTCGTCGGTCATCGACGTCTTGCTCATCAGGCGATTGTCGGTGTTCAGCGTCACGCGGAATTTTTGGTCCATGAAAACCATGAACGGATGCTCCGCCAAGGAGCGCGCCGCGCCCGTGTGCACGTTCGACGACAGGCAAACCTCGATCGGAATGCGGTGGTCAAGCACGTATTGGGCGAGGTGGCCCAGCTTGATCACCTTGCCGTCGTACACGACGATGTCTTCGATCAGGCGTGTGCCGTGGCCGATGCGATGGGCGCCGCAGTACTGCAGCGCCTGCCAAATACTCTCGGGCCCGAAGCTCTCGCCCGCGTGGATCGTGATCGAGAAGTTCTGGCGCTTGACGAACTCGAAGGCGCGCACGTGTTCCTTGGCGGGGTGCCCCGCTTCCTCACCCGCGAGGTCGAAGCCCACGCAGCCATGGCTGCGGTAGGCCACTGCGAGTTCCGCCAGCTTGAACGAGAGCGACTCGGGCTCGTTGCGCATGGCCGAAACAATCACGCCGTAGCCGACGTTGAATTCTTCCTTGCCGCGCTGCAGTCCGCGCAGGACCGCGGCCATGACTGCGTCCAGTCCCAAGCCGCGCTGAGTGTGGAAGTGTGGCGCGAAACGCACTTCGGCGTAGACGACTCCGTCAGCGGCCATGTCGGCCATGAACTCGTGGGCCACGCGCTCGAGGGCGCCAGTGGTCTGCATCACCGCGATCGTGTGACGGAAGCCCTCGAGATAGAGCGGCAGTGTCTTGCGGTTGGCGCCTTCGAAGAACCACGCCGCGAGTTTCGTTGGATCGCTCTCCGGCAATTCGCCGTAGCCGATTTCGGCGGCGAGTTCGAGCACGGTCTGCGGTCGCAGGCCACCGTCGAGGTGCTCGTGCAACAGGACCTTGGGGGCGCGCGCGACGACGGCGCGGGAGGGCGATGGCGACTTGGGCGTTCGACTCATGGGCAAACGATAGCCAAAACTGGCCGCGGTTGAAGCGCCCCGAAGTTGTGGGGGCCTCTCCAGCGCCGTATCCTCTTTCGCCCCGAGGACTTTCTGTCCGCTCCGGCAAGGGTCCCGAATACTGCCGGCCGATCCACGGGGACCGCCCCACCGAACCCCACCGGAATCGACGCAATGAAGACCGTGCGCGTGCGCTTTGCTCCCAGTCCGACCGGCCGCCTGCACATCGGCGGCGCACGCACCGCGCTGTTCAATTGGGCCTACGCGCGGCGCCTGGGTGGCAAGTTCATTCTGCGCATCGAGGACACCGATTTGGAGCGCTCCAAGCTCGAGCATGAGCGCGCAATTCTCGAGGGCCTGAGCCTCTTGGGCCTGGACTGGGACGAGGGTCCGGACGTCGGAGGTCCCTTCGCGCCCTATCGCCAAACCGAACGCCTTGAACGACATCGCGCCTACGCCGCGAAGCTCTTGGACACGGGCGCGGCCTATGCGTGCTTTTGCAGCAGCGAGCGCCTCGAAGCGCTGCGCGAGGGCCAGAGCGCTCGCAAGGAAAAGCCGGCCTATGACCGCAAGTGCGCGAGTCTGACCGCGGAGGAGGTGGCCGCTCGCCGTGGCGCCGGTGAAAAACCCGTCGTGCGCTTCCGGGTTCCCGAGGGCACAACGCGCTTCATCGATCACGTCCGCGACGAAGTCGCGTTCGAGAACAAAGAAGTGGACGACTGGATCATGGTCCGCGCCGATGGGATGCCGATCTACAACTTCGTTGTCGTCTGCGACGACATCGACATGGGCATCACGCACGTGTTCCGCGGAGAGGAACATCTGGTCAACACCCCCAAGCAGGTGCTGCTTTACGAGGCCCTCGGCGCGACGGCGCCCGAGTTCGGTCACCTGCCGCTGATGCTCGGGACGGATGGCAAGAAACTCTCCAAGCGCACGGGCGACACCGCGCTGCAGGACTACCTCGAGCGCGGCTACCCCAAGGCGGCGATCGTCAATTTCCTGTGCTTGCAGGGATGGGCGCTCAACGGCACGACGGAGATTTTTTCGATCGAGGAGCTGGTGGCGAACTTCGACATCAAGGATGTCACCAAGGCCGGCGCGATTTTCGACATCGACAAGTTTCAGTGGATGTCGGGCGAGTACATCCGCAAGTACAGCGTCGACGAACTGGCGGATCTATGCACGCCCTACATCGTCAGGGCGGGCCTGGCCAGCGAGGCGCAGCTGGCCGAGCGGCGCAGCTGGTACCTGGAGGTTGTTCGCGGCGAGCAGGAACGCATCCGCACTTTCGCCGAGTTGCCCGCGCGCATTGCGTTCTTGTTCGCGGAGGACGGTGCCGTGCCCTACGAAGCTGAGGCGCTGAAAAACGCGCGCAAGCAGGCCGCGGGCCTCGCGACTCTGGCCGACTACAGAACTTGGCTCGCGGAGGCGCTGGCCCAGGGCAAGTCCACGGCGGAGTTGCGCGACGCCACCAAAGCCTGGGTCACGGCGCGCGGGATCAAGATGCCCGTGCTGTTTCAGCCCCTGCGCTGTTCCCTGACCGGTCAGCCCGGCGGGCCAGACCTGTTCGACCTCATCCGATTGCTCGGCGGGGACCACGCCCTGGCCAGAATCGACGCAGGCCTTCAGCGCCTGTCCGCGCCGGACGGATCCCCGACCTAGGGCTCGCGCAAGAATAAGTTGGCCATTTCGCCGAGCCATCGTCGCTGCTGGCAAGGCGCACCGACGCAGGCAACCTCGATGGTTTCCGAGGAGGTGCAACGCAGCCAGCGGCGGCGAGGGCCGGCGAAATGGTCAAGTTATTCTTGC
>CANKOY010000090.1 GCA_947484275.1 Planctomycetota bacterium
AGCGGCCGTGTCAGGATCACGGCCGCTCGTTTGCCTTGGCGCAGCGTCAGGATCGCCGCCCTTGGCCTCAGTGCGGACAGAAGTCACCTCCCGCTCACACGCTCTTCCCTAGTGCCCTGTCACAGATTTGTTTCGACTGTCTCCGACGCCGACCCCTTGGCGCTCTGCCGATAGGACACGAAGAACGCCACCGCTTCGATCACCCACAACCCCAGGAGGATGAAGGCACTGACTGCCAGGATACTCATGTGGGTGACCTCTCGATCGCGGTGTTGGAAATACGTTCCCTAAGAGACTGATCGGTACAGCTTCCGAAGTTCAGCCAACTGACGTGCTTCTTAGACGGAGATTCACGACGAGTTTCTTCGACCTTCTCGGATTTGGTCCGAAAAAGCGCGCGAAAGCCGCCACCAGGGCCGGGAACGTCGGTCGAAGCTCACAATGGAAGCGAACACTGCGGGCCCAGGCGACGTCGAAGAAGTGCAACCAGTCCTCGGGCCTGTGCCGCGTGCGGGAGCGCCGGTGAAGGCCCACGTCGTTGCGCTCCCACGGGGCCCATTGGCGCATTTGGCGACGGTGGAATTGGTCGGCCTTGTGGCCGGGATTTCGACGGCCCGGCACTCGGTCACTTGCCGCGACATCGGAGCGGAATTCCTCGCAAGTCGCGCCCGCGAATCGCCGTGCGAGCTCGCCCAGCGATTGCAACTTCCCATGCGCGCGGCCACGCGCCTTGCCTGCGCCTTTGAATTGGGACGACGAGCTGCGGCATCGAGGACGCTGGCTCGCCCTGCGGTGCGCACGCCTCGCGATGCCTACGGACTGGTGCGCGAGCTCCTGCACGGACGCGACCGCGAGACGGTGGTTGCCCTGTACCTTGACGGACGTCATCGCCTGCTGTTGCTGCACGAGGTCTCGATCGGGACCGCCACTGCATCTCTGATTCACCCACGCGAGGTGTTCGGCCCTGCCCTGCGCTCCGGCGCCTGCGCGGTGGTGATCGCCCACAATCACCCCAGCGGCGATCCCGAGCCATCCGCGGAGGACCGCAGCGTGACCGAGCGCCTGCACACGGCGGGGGAACTCCTCGGAGTGCCGCTGCTGGATCACATCGTCGTGGGCCACGCCGACTTCGTCTCGCTGCGGGGCCGCGGGGCCTGGCAGGGGCGCCCTTAGAGCACGTCCTAATACCTGGCTGGCCGCTAGGGCGATTCCAGGCCGCCAGCCGCGAGGCGCAGCGACGACGCGTATTCGCCTGCAATACTCGGACGAGCTGCAACGTCGCGATGGCGAGCCTGGAATTGGCCTAGCGGCCAGCCAGGTGTTAGGACGTGCTCTTAGGTCAAGCGCGGGCTGCCCACGGGAACTGGGCCACGGTGGCTGCGGCCGCCTCGATGGCGGTTTCGATGCGCAGGATGTGGGGCCCGAGCCTTGCCGGGGCTGCAAAGCCAAGTTCGGCCAGTTCTGCTCCGTCGAAGCCGCCCTCTGGGCCCGCGATCAGGGCTACCGGGCGGCTGCGTGGCGTTGCACACCAATGAAGGAGACCGAAGGCGGCCTCAGGACTGAGCAGCACGGCATCGAAGTTCCCGTAGAGCTCCTTCAGCTGCGCCGGCCGTACTCCGGCCCGAATCTCGGGCACCCAAGCCCTGCGCGACTGTTTGCATGCCTCGCGGCAGGCGCGCTCCAGGCCAGCGCCGCGCTTCTCGACCTTCTCTCTGGCGAATCCCTGGTCGCGGGCGCAGACCAGGGGCTGAAAGGCGGAGATGCCCAACTGCGTCAGTCGGCCGAGGGTGCTCTCCGCTCGTGCGCCCTTGGGCAGGGCCGCGGCGACCTCGATCCAGGCCATAGGAGCACCGGCGGTACCTGGCCGCGGTTCCCGCTGGACTTCGCCGCAGCGCTCTAGCTCCAACATTGAGCGTGTCGCTCGACGCACGATCAAGGGGTGCAGGCCTCCCACGCCGTCCAGTCCGAGCAGCGGATCGCCGGGACCCAGTCGCAAGACGCCGAGGGCATGGCGCAACTCCTCGGGAAGGAGCTGCGGTCGATCCGCCTGCGGATCGGCAAGGAAGAAACGGCGCGTGCTGGCGGCGGGCTCCACCCCGCCGAGTCTGCCGGGGCGAACCCCGCGGGGGAAGCACCCGGCGAAACGTCTCTTCGCCGCAGTTGTGGCGGCGCGGCTCGGGGGTATCCTCTGCGGTCGCAAGGGCCGGTGGGGCCCCCGGACGGTAACCTCGACGGTTCCTTTGGGTAGGTTTCGAACCGGTCCGTCCCGAGCCCGCGCACCCCCGCGTCGGCGCCTTCTTTTCTACGACCCTCCTGCTCGGACGTCCCCTCGAATGACCAATCGCTACGCGCTCCGCTTTGAGGAGGGAGAGCGGCGGGGTGAAATCGTGGCCCTGACGGGCTCGACGACGACCTTCGGCCGCAAACCTGGCAACAGCGTCCAGGTGCTCGACGCCTCTGTCTCTGGCAAGCACGCAGAGGTCCTGGTCGACGCAGATGGCGTCCTGGTCCGCGACCTAGGCTCCACCAACGGCACGCGCGTCAACGGCGAGCGAATTTCCGAGAAGCGCGTCAAGCTCGGCGACCGAGTGATGTTCGGGACGATCGACTTCGTCCTGCTGGACGCCTCGGCGCCGTCATCCGCCGCGCGCCCAGCGGCCCCCGGAGAGGCCGAGGACATCGGCCTTGAACTCGAAGCCGACGAGCCCTTGCCCAGGCCCACTGGCCGTCCGGCTGGTGTCGAGGCCACGATGATCGTCAATTCCCTTCGCAACCCGGGCGGAGAGGCCGACGCCGGCGAAGCGGTGCGCTCCATCGGCGCCGACAAGCTGGCCAAATCGGGAAAGAAGTCCGCCGTCGCCGCCGTGGTCTTGATCCTGCTGGGGGGCGGTGCCGCCGGAGCCTGGTGGTTCACTTCGGGCCGTCAATCCGGTGGCACGACCGCCCAAAACCGTGCTGTGGTGGATGTGCCCGGCAACTTGCTCTCCTCGGGCTATTCCTTCGAGGGACCGGAGCTGCCGGACGGCTGGAGCAACCACAGCTCCGCCACATCAGTGTTCGAGACGGATCGCGCCGCGCGGGCCAGCGGCAAGCAGGGCTTGGCGGCGGAAGTGAGTCCGGCCGTGAACGCGCGCCTCGAGTCCGAAATCGTGCAGATCAGGAAGGGCGCCAGGCTCGCTTGCTCTCTCGGAACTCAGGGCGCTGTGGAAGCGCGCGCGGGTTTGCGCTTTGAGGCCAGTTCCAGTGCCTACCTGCCGGTGGAGGCATGGGGGCCGTGGCTCGGATCCGCAGGCGAGGGCGGGCTGCAGGACTACGAATTTCAGGCGGCCGTGCCGGATTGTTACGACCGCGCGCGGGTCGTGATCGCTGCGCGCGGCGGCACCGAAGCCGGAGTCGCACTGCTCGACAATGTTTCGATCCTCTCCGGGGCCAGCGCTCCCGCCCGCGCGGTCAAGTTCGAGGATGTCGAACTCATGCTGCTTGGCGAACCCTCTGGTACCGCGTTCCTATTCAAGATCGATCATCCGCTGCTGAGCGGTATTCGCTTCGCGACAGCCAACGGCGGCGAGGCGGCGCTCGCGGCCGAGCAGGACCCCCTCGGCATGCGGATCTCCACCAAGGAGAGCTCCGCCAAGCTGGAATTCGTTGCGGAGGCTGGGACGGCCGCCGGCGGCATCTCGACCACGGGCCGCGATGGCTTCAAGACCCACCAGGCGCAGTTCGAGCGCGCTGACGTCGACAGCCTGTTAGTCGGCGCCGGCCGCGAACTTGTCCGGCTGCGGTTCAACCCGCCGGTCACCGTGCGCGGTCGCCCCGAAGCTGGCGCGAGTTTCCTGTTGGAGGCTATCGGCGCCACAAGCGCTCAGGTCCAGGTGACTTTCAACGAAGAACGCGTCGCCGCCGAGTCCCTCGCCAGCAATGCCCGAGCGGCGGCGCGCAGCGGGACGCCCGGGGAGGTGATTTCGATCTGGAGTCGCTTGATCAACGAACATCCGATCGACGCACAACTGATCGCGGAGGCCGAAGCCGGTCGGGCGAAGGCCCTCTCCGGTGGCCTGGCGGAAGTGGCGGCCGTGCGCGGCGAAGTGGAGCGCGCGCGCTTCTTCCGACTTTTGGCCCTGTTTCGCGAGTGCCGCGAAGGCGCGTTGAAGATCGCCAAGTCCTACGCGGGGAGCGAAGTGGAAGGCAGTGCCCTGGCCCTGGCAGAAAACGTCGCGAAGGACATCGAGCTCTTGGCGCGCGATCTCGATCAGCTCGAGGCCGGGCGCCTCGCGCAAATCCACTCCGCGCTCGTGGCCAGCGGACAGACGCGACTGGCGGAGCGCGTGGCGCAGGAATTGAAAACACGATTCCAGGTCAGCGATCCCGCGTCTTTTTCAAATGCGCCCCAGGCAGGCTCAAATGCGCCCCAGGCGGGAGTCAAATAAATGACACGCACCGTCACCGGCGTCGACATCGGCACGCGCGCGAACAAGTTTCTGCGCGGTTCCTACAAGGGCAACACGTTCCACGTCAGCAATTTCTCGTACGTGGCACACGCGCCTTCAAGCATCGCCGATGCCTGGGGCGCCGCTGATTCCGGATTCAAGCCCGAGAGCGCGCGCATCGGCGTCACCGGACGCGATGTCAACTTGCGCTACACGCGCGTGCCCCAGGTCCCGGACTGGCAGCTGAAGAAGCTGATGCGCTTCGAAGTCGAAGAAATCGGCGGCCAATCGGGCGCCGAAGTGGCCAGCGATTTCAATGTTCTGCCGGCCCAAGCGGAGAACGAAGGCGAGGACGTCGTGCTGCTGGCCATGGCGCGCGAGTCGCTGCTCGAAACTCACGTCCAGGGCCTGGCCTCCGCCGGCGGCAACCTCGACGCGTTCTCGCCCAACGCCCTGGCGCTCTACAACGCGTGGCTGCGCTACGGCGTGATCGAGGACGACACGATCCTGCTCGCCAACATCGGCCACGAGAACGTGGACGTGATCCTGGTGCGCGGAGCGGACCTGCTTTTCGCGCGCAACCTCAGCGGCGGGTCGAAATTGTTCGACGACGCACTTGCGGAGCGCTTCGGCGTCTCCGCGACCAAGGCCGAGGAGCTGAAGCGCAAGATCGTTGACTTGACTCCCGGCGCGCAGTCCAAGGATCCCACGGCCGAGAAGGCCTCGCGCTCTGCTTCGGCGCCGGCGGGCGCACTGTTGTCCTTGCTGCAGTCCACCGTGATGTTCTGCAAGAGTCAGGTGAAGCTGACCAGCCTGCGCGTCGATCGCGTGCTCCTGTGCGGCGGCGGCGCGGCACTCAAGGGCCTGCCGAAGTTCCTCTCCAACGGCATGAACGTGCCCGTGGATCTGTTCGATCCGTTCCGCGTGGTTGAGACCGGTTCTCTTGATCCTGAGAGCGCCGCGCTGCTGGAAGACCATCGCCTGGAATCCGTGATCGCACTGGGCCTGGCGACCATGGCCTCGGACCCGAACGCCTACTCGGTCGAGATCCTGCCGCTGGCCCTGCGCAAGCGGCGCGAATTCATGGGCGGCACCTTGTGGATGATCGTCGCGGCGTCGATCGCCTTGGCGTACCTGGGTTGGTACGGATTCACAACCCAGCAGCGGCTCAGCGAGACGCAAAAGGTGGTCGCAGACCTCGAGCGGCGCGTGCGCCGCGCCAACGATACTGATCGAGAGGCGCGCGACTTGATTGCGGTCAACAAGCAACTCTCCGTCAGCGCATTCGAGCTGCAATCGGTCGCGGGAGCGGGTGAGCAATTGGCCCGCACCCTGTGGGCCATCGGCGAGACGATCCCCGGGGACTTTTGGCTGGCGGAACTGGCCAGCACCTGGGCCTTCAATGACAACCTGCGCATCGGCCGCGGCGAAGAGCGCCCGATCGTGCACGTCGAAGGGCGCTCGCGCGAAGGCACGGCCTCGCCACAACAGTTGTTCGCGGCCTTCATCGCGGGGACCACGACGCGTCTGGGGCCCGACACGGTCCTGCTGCAGAATCCCAGCCCGAATTTCGCCAAGTTCACCATGGATCTGACGTTGTTCGCGCCCCAAGCCGCGGTCACCGAGGCGGTGCAGTAGCCATGGACGTCAATGATTTTTGGCAGGAGAACAAGCGCTTTGTGCTCACCGTGAGCGGCGGCGTCCTCGTGTTCTTCACCAGCGTGCTCTTGATCAAGAACATCTACGGCGCCGAGCTCGTCGATCAAGAGCGCCGCAAGACCAAGGCCGAAAACACCTTGGCAGGTCCGCTGTACGCTCAGGCAGAACTCGACGCCTTGCGCGCGGAGAACGCCAAGCTTGTCGCCGCGCACGGGAGTCTGTTGCAGGCCAGCACGTTCCAGGCGCGGCCCGCTTTCGCGCCGAACTCAAGCCCGATGGCCACACGCTACTTCGAAGTCGTCGACGCCACGCGCAGCGAGTTACTTCCCGCTGCGGGACGCGCGGGGATCGCCGTGCCGGAGGACATCGGATTGCCTGCCCTGGCGCCGAACAAGGACGAACACATCGCGCGCCATCTCGACGCGCTCGACATTATCGATCGCACCTTGCGCCTGGCCTTCGAGGCTGGCATCGGACGCGTTGAGGGCATCGACATCAAACTCGACGCGCGACTCCTGTCGGGCAAACCCCTCGACGGATTGGAAAAGACGCACGTCACGTTCAAGTTGCGCGGGAACGCCGCAGCGTTGACGCAATTGACATTGATGCTCGAGAGTTCCTCAAGCGCCCGCGTCGGCGTTCTCGACAGCGCAAAGTTCCTTGCTGGCGGAGCCCGCGTGGAAGACGCGCGCCTCGAACTCGTGCTGTGCGCGGTGCGCATGCACGAATCCAAGAGCGAGGACCCTGCGTCCCCGAAGCCTCGCCCGAAGCCCACCCCATCGAAAGGCAACTAGGTTGAACGCGCGCAAGGAACCGATCGTGCTGGTGGCGACCGTAATTGGGATCGGTCTGCTCGCTTATTCGGCGCTGCCGTCGAAGCCCAAGTCCGCGGGCACGCGCCGGGCGAATCGGCCGGAGCTGGAAGTCCAGCGCATCCCCGACGTGGGGATTGCGACGCCCAATGCGCGCGACCTCGGGCGCTTCTCCCGTGATCTGTTCTCGCCCCCGAGCGACACCCGCCCTCTGCCGCCGCTCGACCTGGAGTCGCCGCCGCTCGCACCCCTGTGGGGCGTGTTCCCGCCGCCGATGCCGGGGCCGGGACCGGCGCACTACGGCGCGCTGCTTCGGGCGGACGCGACTCCAACTTCCGTGACGGGTTTGTTCGCGACCGATTTGGCCAGCGCGGCCGC
>CANKOY010000091.1 GCA_947484275.1 Planctomycetota bacterium
AAGGTGAACGAGAGTCGCGTGAGTTTGTCGAACAGAGCCTGCTTGAGGTCGTTCTCCACATAGCGCGAAACGCACACGATCCACCAGCGCTGGAGGAAACGAAACACGCTGCGCGCGAAGGCGATCGCGAGCAGCAGCAAGAACAGTCCGCGCAAGAACTCCGGATCGCCGCCGGCCCGCAGTCGATCCAAGGCGTCGCCCACGAGCATCGTGATCCAGATGTCGCCGAGGGACGAGAGCGGAACGCACAGGATTCCCAGCGCCAGCGGCCGCTTGTAGCGCAGGAAACGGCGAAACGATGCGACGAGCGGACTCACGCGCGGGCGATCAGCGGTCTGACTTGTTCCATGCGGACGTCAGCGCGGCCACGCGCTCCGCAAGCCGAGCTACCTCTGCTTCGAGGAACGCTTCGCCGCGGCGAGCCGCCGCGCGCAGTGTCGGCAGTGTCTCGGAGCTGTAGCCGGTCTCGAGGCCGGGCGCCCAGAGGGCATTTCGGTACCAGGGTCTGCCGGGCAGACCCTTCTCCTCGGCCAGGGCACCGAGCAAGCGCGGCCCGCGCGCGGGCGCTCCTGCGCTGGCTTCAATTGCGCTCGCCAGATCGTCGAAGGCACGCGCCAGGCGCTCCGAGCGACGCTCGCCGAGCCAGTACTTTTCCGCCGCGTTCTCCCGCCCGGCGTCGCGCGCAATTTCGCCCAGGCTCCGCGCGGCCTCGGCGTCGTCAAAACCCCCGCTAGGGGAATCGGCGTATGCCGCGAGCAACTGCGCGACGAAGCTCCCCGCCAATTCGTGTCCGACGAATCCGGGATCGAGGTGGCGCTCGACCATGGGGAAATCGTCGAACTGCGTGTGGTACTGCCCGCCTGGATTGCCGCCGAAACCAAAGTCGATCACCGGCACGGACAGATGGTGCAAGAACACGGCGAAATCCGAGCCCGATCCAGGGAGGTTGAAGGTCGGTGGGCGGTCTTTGAAGCCCGCGCGCCATTGACTGCCCAGCGTCGTCCCTTCCGCAGGTGCCGGCACGCTGTCGAGCACTGCGAGCAGGCTGTTCATCAACCCCGGTGTTCCCGATGCACTGAAGTTCGTGCCGCTGACCGCTGCGTCAGCGTTGATGTAGACCAGGGCTTCGCGCTTCAGGTTCGCGGCGTTGGCCTCGGCCCATTCCGTCGATCCAATCAGGCCGAATTCCTCCGCGTCCCAGAAGCCCAGCACTAGCGTGTGCAGGGGCTTCCAGCCGTTCTTGGCGCGCTGCCCCAGCGCCTGTGCCGCACGCAGCAGCGCCACCGTGCCCGAACCCGCGTCGTGGGCGCCTCGGACCCAGGCGTCGCGGTGATTACCGGCGAGCACCAATTGCGAGTCTTGGCCGGGCAGCGTCGCGATGACATTGACGATTGCGCGCAATTCGCGCGGAGCGTCCACGGTGAGGTCCACTTCAATCGGGCCGGGACCAATGCCCGAACTGTCCGCGCGCTTCATGCCGTCGATCAAGAGCAGGGCTTCGCGCGAGCCGATCGGAATGCAGGGGACGCGCGGCAGCGAGCGTTCGACTTCCGCGAGCGAAAGCCGCGCCGCCCGCTCGCCGGGCCGCGGTGAACCGAAACCCGGCGTGGTCGGATCTCCGGGCGCGCGCGCCATGGGCGAAATCGATCCGCGCTGGGCCACGGTGTCGGGCTTCCACGGTCCGTCGGGCCAGGTGGGGCCCTTCGCGGGGCCGTCTTCAGCCGGATCGTTGAACAGGAGCACGGCCGCGCAACCAAACTCGCTGGCCAGATCGACTTTGACGCCGCGGTAGCTCTTGCCGTAGCGCACCAACGCGACGGTTCCGGCCAAGGCGACTCCCTGGCCACTCAGCCGTTCGAAGTCCGCGCGCAGCCCATACCCCGCGTCGACCACGGGGCCGCGCACGCGACCACTGGCGGACCAGGCCGAATAGGCGGGCACGTCACCGGCCGGAATCGCGTCGGGATCGAAGCGCTCGTGCCGCTCGACCAGCGCCGCTTGCGAGTTCCCATCGGCGTACACGAGGAAGTCGATCTTGCGCAGCATCGACAGCATGACTTCGCGATCGTCGTACTCGACACTCCAGCCAGCTCCTTCAAGGACGCCGCCGACGAATCGCGCTGCGCGTTCGGAACCGCTGGTTCCCGCCATACGCGGCTGAGCGGTCAACTCCAGGAGCAAGGCCCGCGACGGCGGCGCGCTGTCCTGGGACGCAAGCAGCCCAGAAGGGAAGAAGGCAAGCGCCGCAATCACGCGGAGAAGTGATCGAACCATGGATGGAAATCGCCGCGGCAAGTCTTGGCTCGGCGCGGGCCCAGTGTAGTGCCCGGGGCCAGCGCTCATTCGAAAGATCTGGACTCGCCCCCGGTGACTTCAGCGATCTTCTCCAACTGTTCGCGGTACCAGTTGCTGTCCGTGTACGCGACGGTGTGAATCGTCACCTTGCGGAACCGATTCAGGTCCGCCAAATGCCATGTAACGCGGTTCCAATGCACGTAGGTGCCCATGTCGGGCTCGCCGGAAGAGAGCAGGAAAGCCGTGTCGAGGTTGGGATCCTCCAGCATCAGACTCAGGGCGCGCCAGATGTCCTTCTGTAGGCCGCGGGTGGCCTTGTCGACGAACTCCACCGCCTTCTTGCGCGAGCGCGGTGACAGTTCGACCGCGCCCTCCTCCTCAAACACCTCGGTCTTCTCCGCATAGCAGAACACGTTGAACGTCAGGCGGCCCTCGAGTTTCTCGAGCACCTTGCCGAGTTCCGCCAGAGCGGCCTCGCGCTTGGACTTCGACTCGGACTTCAAGGGTTCCGCCATCTCGTCCGAGACATCGATCAGGAACGCCGCGTGGTCGCTGGACAGATCGATTCCGTGGTAGGCCACCGTTGCACCCGGGCCCGCCTTGACCTCCACGGGACCCTCGGGGAAGGAGAAGGTCTCGCGATTGTCGCGCCACCAGGCCTCCCAGGTCGGGCGACTGCGGTGCTTCTGTCCCGTCAGCAGTAGCAGTCGCTGTTGCGCCCGCGCGCCGACCGTGGGGCGTCCGTCAGCCAGGGCGCGGATCAGCCCGTCCACGGCCGTCTTCGTGCGAATCGCGCCCAGGTTGTCCACGGCCTGGGCACGGGGCCGCCAATCCGTGTCATCCAGGGCGACCGCGGAGACGGCCTCTGCATCCTGCGGCAGGGTCTGGGCCACAACGGCGAGCAAGGCGCAGCGCACGCCCCCGTCCTTGTCCTTGAGCGAGCGCAAGAGCAGCGCACGATTGGCCGCAGGATCGATGCGCATCAGTGCGTCGAGGGCGTTGGTGCGCAGGATTTCGTCGCGGTCGCTGGCCTCTGCGAGCAGTGCCTTGGTGGCCGCGGTGTACTTGCACTTGCCCAGGCTGAGTGCCGCCGCGCGACGGACGCCGATGTCCTTGTCGCCTAGGGCTTTCAACAACGTCCCGGCGAGGTCGCGGTCGCCGTAGATCCCCAGGAGCTCCGCGCACCATTGTCGCGTCCATGCATTGGACTTATGCGCCAGGATCTCCGTTTCGACGCGCTTTCGCGCGTATGGATCGGTGATTTGGCCCAGGGCGCCCCAGGCAATGTCGCGATAGTGCCCCTGGGGCAGGAATCCGCCGCGGTCGTCCATGCTGCGCAGCACCTCGAGCATCAGCTCGACTGCGGCGACGTTGTTCAAGCGCACGCAGATCGCCGCCGCTTCATTGCAGGACGCCTCCGGGGACTCACTGAACTTGACGCGCGCCCGCTCGAGGTCGCCCTGCGCGGTAGCTGGCGCGGCCCAGGCGAGAAATGCGAGCAGCAACAACACCAGTCTGCGCGGTGTGGTCATGGAGAGAAGCTTGGCATCGGAAGGGGATCGGCGCGCAGACCTGGCGCGCAGGATCACAGGTCCCGCCGGAAATGAACCAGGGCCGGCCGCAATTGCGACCGGCCCCAGCATATCGAATCGGCGCGCTCGCTCAGCACGGGGCTGGCGAACGCGTCTGAATCACGGCCCGACCGTGTACTCCAAGCCGTCCGACAACGTCGTGTTGTTCGGTGCGCCGAAGCCATTGTCGCGACCCCAGAATTGTCCGTTCACAACCTGGCCAATCGAGCTCAGGTACGCTTGCGGTGTTCCACCGAGACCGCCGGAGGCGAAGGTGTTCATGTCGATCGAGTACTGGCCCGAGCAGTCGTTCGGCGGAGGATTGCCGAGGGAGTTCAACGCGACCGAGCGCTTGACCGGCGCTGCGACGCACCGGAGGCCGCCCGAGAAGGCAACCGCCGCTTGACCTCCGTCCGTGTAGAGCAACAGGCCCGGCTTGTTGTTGATAACGTTCGAGCCGGTGATGGAGAAGCCCGAGACCTGGGTGGCGCTCGAGACTCCCGTGTACCCGATCGTCGGCGTGCAACCGAGCGAGTTGACCTTCGCCGTGCAGTACACGACCGGCTGCGGACCGGTGAAGATGCCCAGGTCTAGCGCGAACATCGTGTCAATGGTGTTCTGGTGCAAGCAAGCAATCGTCAGCTTGCCCAGGTTGAGCGGGTCGCCCGAGTAGATGTCCGTGCCGCCGGCGAGGTTGTTGCTGGCGACACCGAAGGTGACGCTCCAGCCGCCGTTGCCCGTCAAGGCTCCGGTCAGCTTGTCGAACTCGCTGATTTCAACGAGGTCACCGGCGGTCGGGGCCGGCGGCAGGATGGTGGTGTTGTTCTGATGGAAGGACCAGATCGTGTCGCTGACGCTGTCGTAGGAAAGACCGTAGTGCGCCTTGCCGTTCGCCGGCAGCGCCGGCAGCGTCGCAAGCGGCAACGTCCAGCGGGTGATCGCCGTCGTGAAGTTGGCTGCGTAGAAAATGCCAGACGTGTCGCGGCAGAGAGCGCGGACGGTGGTCATTCCGGGGATAACGTAGAACTGGTTGAAGGTCAGAACGCCGGCAGCGTGGTCGTACTCGTGCATGTGGCCGAGTTCATGTCCACCCCAGAGTTTGTTGTTGGCCTCGTCGGACTCAAGGTCGCGAAGACCCCAGGTCGTCGCGCCCGTGTTCTGCTGAATCGTGGTGTTGAGCAGCGCGCCGGACATGTCGAACCGGCCGATCACGTGGTTGCCCGCGGTGGCGACCGCGCCGCGCGAAGAGATCCAGAACTCGCCCCAGGCGTGTTCAACGCCGAGGACTCCGGTCAGTCCGCCCAGGGGCGTACCCGCATCGAACGTACGCACGAGGGGGTACTGAGCGAGGTAGGAGCCGTTGCCAGGGGCAACGCTGGTAAGGGCCGCCGGGAAGTCGGCCGCATCGTTGATCGGAAGCTGTTGGGCGTTCGCCGCGGAGGCGAGGCCGATCACGACAGCGGAGACTGCAATCGTCGAGAATTTCATCGGGTGTCCAGATCTGGTTGGAGGTGGAAATGGCGCACACTCCTGAAGCGCGCGCATCTCCTTGGAGTCTACACCATGAGATTCGAACTGGGCAGGAGTCCCCGAGGAGATCCCAAGGGGCCCTCCTCAGAAGAACCAGGCAACCCCTGTTTTCCTTCGGGAATAGCACCTGCCCGCCCAATTCGCCCCCCCTCTGGGGCACGCGGCGGAGGCGCCTTGGGGCCGATCGACTCGGCTCAGCCTGCGGAGATCAACTCCAGGTAGAGCAGCAGATCCGCATTCGGCCCGATGTAGGGCGACCAGCCCTGGCCTCCGTAGGCGTGCATGGGCAACAGCCGGCAGCGGAGGGCCCCCCCCTCGGACATGAGCAGCAGGGCCTC
This sequence comes from Planctomycetota bacterium, assembly GCA_947484275.1. Classification (GTDB taxonomy): domain Bacteria; phylum Planctomycetota; class UBA1135; order UBA1135; genus JADJQU01. The sequence continues at coordinate 5,735 of CANKOY010000091.1, forward strand.
CCGAATCCCCGGAAGCAGGCCCGGATCCGCCAGATCGAGCCGGGTCGGTTGCCCGCTCTCGTAGGAGGCATCGAACAGTCTCCCGGTGGTCAACCAGAGGGCGTAGTGAGCGGTCACCTTGCCTGTGGCCACCGGCCTGCGGCCGGTCCCCTCCCGAACTAACTCGACCCGCAAGCCCGTCTCCGTCACCGTGGACTTGGCCGGGTCGGGTTCCCCAAAGGCGGGCGTCGAGTGGGGTTGGGCAACCCGCACCAATTCGAACTCCCAGATCGTCGTCGAGCCCCCGGGCAATCCCGGGATGTTGGCGGCCCCGTAGCATTGATCCGGCGGCACTTCAAAACGCAACCGCGCGCCGGGCCGAAGCAGTTCGAAGGCTTCCTTCATGAACTTGAGATCCCAGAACACTTCCATCTGCGCGCGCTTGATCTCGAACAGCGCGCCTTGGCGCGCAGAGGAGTCAAGCAGGGTTCCCGATGTGTTCCACAGGCCGTAGTCGAGGCTCAGCACGCGGTTCTTGTCGGGAGGCTCGGAACCTTCGCCCGCCTGCAGCACTTCGTATTTGATCCCCCCCGGCGTCGTCTTGCTCTCTGCGGGCCGCTCCGCGTGAAACGTCGGAACGCGAATCACTTCGAGCAATTGAATCTCGAAGATCAGTGCTTCATTCGCGGGAACCTCCGGAAGTGCGCCCGCGGCGCCACGGCAGGACTCCGCCGGCAGCGCGACCTTCCAATGTCCACCCACTGGCATCAACTGCAACACATCGTTCCAACCCGTGAACGACTTGCCGACCCAGGACTTCAGCGGCGTGTTCCTGAGCACGCTGGAGTCGTACAGCCGTCCATCTGAGTACCAGACGGTGTAGTGCGCCCGAAAGAAGTCACCGCCCGTGGGCGGGCGATTGCTCGCGTTCGGCGCGGGGTCAGGCGTGAGCACGCTGTAGCTGGCACCAGACGCGAGCGTGACGAGTTCCTTGTCTTCGGGGACCCTCGGCGCCAGGGGGATGGGGTAGGGTTCGCGGTGTACCGCGTCCCCGGGCCGTTGGGCCGGAGCAGGGGCCGCGAGCGCCGTGCCAATCAGGATCAGGGCGGCGAACGCGGGCCGAATCGCGGGGAGGAGGCTCGATCGTGATGCCATGGAATTCACCTGAAAGTACCTCAGAAAGCGGGCCCGATCCACCTGGTCGGGCGTTGCCCGCGGGGCTCTAGCCCGTGCCGTCTTGGATGGACGTCCAACGAACCAGAGTCCCGTTGCGTATCCTGGATCTTTCCCACCAGGCCTTTTGGACACGCCCATGACTCCGACCACCATCCTCAGATTCGCGCTCCTCGCGGTATTCGTCAGCTCCTGCTCGTGCGGCAAGAGCGAGCCTGCTCCCGCGCCCAGTCCGACGCCCGAAGTTCCGGCGGTCGTTGCAGCAGAAACTCCGGCCGCTGCAGCGGTTTCCGCCGTTGGCGAGGACGGACTGCCCCCGATGGTTTCGGGCGAGGCGTTACTCGCGCT
>CANKOY010000092.1 GCA_947484275.1 Planctomycetota bacterium
CGCCATCTCGCGGTTCTTGTGCTGGCTGCGCTGGGATTGGCAGCGCACGACCAAGCCGCTGGGGCGGTGGGTCACGCGCACGGCGGACTCGGTCTTGTTGACGTGCTGACCGCCGGCACCGCCCGCGCGCATGGTGTCGAAGTCGATGTCGGCCTCGTTGATCACGATGTCCGCTTCGTCGTCAAGCTCGGGCGTCGCCCCCACGGATGCGAAGGCCGTGTGGCGGCGCGCCTGGGAGTCGAAGGGGCTGATGCGCACGAGCCGGTGCACGCCGGTTTCGGCCTTCAGGTAGCCAAAGGCGTAGGCCCCTTCGACGCGCAGAGTCGCGGTACGAATACCGCCTTCGTCCTCCGCGGCGTGCTCGACCTCCTCCAGCGCAAAGCCCTTGGCCTCGGCCCAGCGCATGTACATGCGCAGCAGAATGCCCGCCCAGTCGCAGGCATCGACGCCGCCGGCGCCGGCAGTGATCTGCAGGAACGCGTTGCGCGCATCCTGGGGCCCACCGAGCATCACGCGAAAGTCCAGGTCGGCGAGATCCTGTTCGATCGCCGTCTTGGCTGCGGCCAAGTCCCCCGTCACCTCCGATTCAGCGCCCTCGCGCCCCATTTCGATCAAGAGGCCGAGCTCCTCGAGGTGCGTGGCGAGCTTGTCGATCGGCTCGACGACGCTGCGCGAGATCTTCTTCTCCGCGATCAGCTTCTGGCTCTTCTGCTGGTCCGACCAGAAGTCAGGACCATTCTCCAACTCCCCAATCAGCGCCAGGCGCTTGTTCTTGTGGTGGTAGTCAAAGTCCCTCCTTGAGCTGCTCGAGCCGGCTCAGGGAGGTCTCCAATATGTTCTGGTACTCGTTCAGGGACGGCATGGGGCGCAGAGGATAGCGTACGGAGTCGCACACCGCCCGCGAGACTTCCGTACGGAGTCGCACACCGTATAGAAAACTTCCCTGAGAAGGTGCCGCACCAAGCGGGCCCCCTCCGGGTTCTTCTTTGTCGCCCCGAGAGCTCAGTCCTTCGTCGAAGCGTCGTCGAGCAGGCCCTTGTCGCTGATCAAGGCCTCGATCGCCGCGCGCTCGCGGGGAACGCCGGCGGTGATCACGCGGCACCCCTCCGCGGTGATCACGATCACGTCCTCGATGCGCACGCCGATGCCGGCGGGCTCGTCATAGAGCCCCGGCTCGATCGTGAACGCGCAGCCTGGCACCAGAGGCTGCGAGTAGTCGCCGACGTCGTGGACTTCCATCCCGACCCAGTGACACGCGCCGTGCCGCCGCAGTTTCTCGAACCCGGACGCCTTGATCACCTTGGAACAGGCGGCCTCGATGTCCGCGATCGTGGCGCCGGGTTTCGCGGCCGCGATGCCCGCGTTTTGGGCGGCGAGCACCGCGTCGTAGATCGCGGCCTGGCGCTCGCTGAATTTCCCGTTGACCGGCCATGTGCGCGTGATGTCCACCACCGAGTGGTCGTACTCTGGCGCGAAGTCGATCAACAGCACCTCGCCCGCCTGCATGCGGCGGCGGTTCGTGTTGTAGTGCAGCACGCAGGAGTTCTTGCCGCTGCCGACGATCGCGTCGTACCCCGGCCCCGCAGCGCCCTCGCGCCGGTGCACGAATTCCATCACCGCGGCCATTTCCCACTCGCCGCGACCCGCGGACGTGGAGCGCATCGCTTCGACCATGGCCATGGCGCCGATACGGCTCGCGGTTTCCAGAGCCGCAACTTCTTCCGCGGTCTTCACGCGCCGCATTTCGGACATCGTGAAGCGCATGTCCTTGATCTCGGCCTTGAACTTCGCTTTCAGGTTCTCGGCGAGCTTCGACTCGCGCGACGCGCGCCCATCGAGCGGGTCGTTGGCGATGCGCCGATCAAAGGGCTCCGCGCGGTCGTAGCAGCCGGACAGACCGATGTGGGGCTCGGTGTTGATCCACACGCTGCGGCCCTCGGGAATCCACTCGCGCAGGGCGGCGAGCACTTCCTTGTCCGTCCCCGTGCGAATGTCCGTGAACCCGGTCAAGCCCGCGACCCACCCGTCCTCGCTGTCCCACTTCTCCCCCTCCCAGGCCTCATCCCGCGTGTCGCGCTTCGGCAGAAACAGCGTCTCGGTCTGCTTGTCGAGGTCCATCACAAGCGTTGCATTGGGGCTCTCAATGCCGGTCAGGTACCAGAAGTTCTTGTCCTGACGGAAAACGACGTAGTCGCGCGTGTCCGACAGACCGCGCACGATCACAAGTCCGGTTTTCAGGCGCGCCGCGAGCTCGGCGCGTCGGCCTGCGTGGAACGCCTTGCCCAATCCGCACACCGGCCCGCCGCCGCTCTCGTCGCCCAATATGGGCAGGGGCCGGCCTTCGGTTCCACGCCCAGCGCGACCTTGCCCCTGGGGGACGGTGGAGGTTCCCTGTGCAGCGGCATGATCAAGCGCAAGAAACGCCACAACGGCAAGCAGAAGTCGTGAGTGCATGGGTCGAGCATAGCAGCCGCGACGGTTTCGGGCCTTACGCTGGCGCCCGAGTCCGCCGCAGCGTGCAATGCTCCGCTCGCACCAATGAAGATTGCACTGCCGACGCTCCAGGGCCGTTTCTTGCGCCGATACAAGCGTTTTTTTGCAGACGTCGAACTTGACGACGGGACGCTGATCACGGCGCACTGCCCCAATACAGGCTCAATGCTCGGGTGCCTCGAGCCCGGTCGGCGCGCCGTGCTGCGCGACAGCGGAGACTTGGAGCGCAAGTTGCGCTACGTGCTGCAGGCCCTCAAGGTCGGATCCACCTGGGTCAACGTCGACACGGGACTGCCCAACGCAGTGGTGCACGGCGCGGCTGCGGCCGGTGAGATTTCGGAGCTGGCCGGCTACTCAAGCGCGCGGCGAGAAGTGAAGTACGGCGAAAACAGCCGCATCGACGTGCTGCTCGAACGCGAGGACGGCGCGCGCTGTTATGTCGAAGTGAAAAACACGACGCTGGCCCGCGGTCGCGTCGCGCTGTTCCCCGATTCGGTCACCGAGCGCGGTCTCAAGCACCTGGGCGAACTCTCGAAGGTCGCGCGGCTGAAGAACCAGCGCGCCGTGCAATTTTTCTTCGTCAGCCGAGTCGACGTCGACAGCTTTGAGCCCGCCGGCGACATCGACCCCGCTTACGCGCGCGGGCTGTGCGAAGCCGCCGACGCCGGAGTCGAAATCCTGGCCTACCGCGCCCGCGTGCGGCCCGACAGCCTGATCCTCGACCGGCGCATTGAAGTGCGCTTGGATCGGGCGCGATGGGTGTGACCAGGCACGGCCTAGGGTGCTATCGTCGCGCAACGCCCTTCCTTATGTGCAACGTCCCATGACCATGAAGTTCCCCTCGCCGCGAGCCCTGGCGCTCGCGCTGCTTCTGTCCACCGCCGCCGCCGTCGCCTGCACAGTTGGCACCGTGGGCACCGTCGATGCCGCGGAATTTCGCGCCAGCGCAGACACGTCCTCGATGAACGTCGCAACGGCACCCATGGACGCCGACCAGCAACTCGTCGAGCGCACGCGCCACCTCGACCTGGTCTCGCGCGCTTCCTACTGCGCCACATGTCACCCCGAGGCCACCGCCGAGCACCGCCAAAACACCCACGGCCGCGCATTCTCCGATGAAGAAGTGCGCCTGGCGACCGCGCGTTTTTCCATCGACGGCTGCATCCCCTGCCACACCCCGCGGCCGATCTTCGAGACCGGCATTGGGATGAACCCGAAGAAGCGGCTTGCGCACCTGGAGGAGGGCAACGATTGCTTCTCGTGTCACGCGCGCAAGGGGTATGACCTCTCGACCTTCAACGGCAGTGCACACGACTGCAAGGAAGCCTTCGACGAGCGCGTCGGCATGGTGGAGGCCTGCGCTTCGTGCCACAAGAACCATGGCACGCCCTACCAATGGGAGAACGCGGCCCACGGAAAGCTCGAGGGCAACACCTGCGTCGATTGCCACATGCCCAAGGTCGTGCGCCCGGTGGCCGTGGGTTCGCCGCCGCGCGAAACTCGCCGCCATACGTTCTTCGCCAGCCGCTCGGAGTCGCAGTTGCGGCGCGCTTATTCCTACCGCACGCGGATCGACGACAACGAGTTCGTGGTGTCAATCGAGAACAAAGGCGCGGGTCACAACTTCCCCACGGAGCTGAAGCAGCGCGCCGTGGAATCCGTGGTGATCGTGCGCGATCTCGACGGCAATGAAGTCGCGAACTCGCGCGTGATCCACCGCGATCCCTACAAGCGGCCCTACGGACTCATGTTGCCGGTCAACACGCAGATTCCCTCGGGCGCGACGCGCGAGCACCGCGTGCCGCTGACTATCGCGGCGGGCACGGTGGAGACGGCGCTTTACTACAAGCTCTACTACCCGATCGAGGATCAGCATCCGACACTCTCGCGGCGCCTGGAAACGCGCGTTGTGCCCTTCAGCGGAATCACGCCGTCGAAGAAAGTCGTCGCGCGCGTGCCGGAATTGCACGCGAACTTGCCCGAGGCCTTGCCGGCCGAAGCGGCCAGCCCCGGCAATCTGGTGGACTTCGCGCGCCCGCAGATCGGCAAAGTCGATGTCGAGATTCCCGATGGAACCAAGGATGGTGACGTCGCGAAGTTGATCGCGCTGTTCCAGTTCCCCGTGGGCGAGGCAAACCGCAAGGCCCAGGACATCTTGGTGTCAATGGGAAGCAAGGCGACGCCGGAACTGGTTTCGGCGCTCGGCTCCTGGGACGGCAAGACTTGGACCCAGGCGAAGAACGTGCTCGGCCGCATGGGCGATGTCGGTCGCAAAGCGGTGGTCGACGCGCTCTCGCATGCAGAGTTGTACGTGCGTCTGCACGCGCTCGAAGCGTTGACGAAATTCGGTGACCTCGGCGCCGACCGCGCCGACGCAATCGTGCGCCTGAAGCAGGGATTGAAATCCGAGGACGCACTGGTGCGCGCCGGATCGGCCCAGGCGCTGGGCAACTTGAAGGCCCAGGACGCGGCGGTCCTGCTGCGCCCGCTGCTCGATGAATTGGACTTCGATGTGGCCGCAATCGCCGCGCGCGCACTCGGGGCCATCGGCGACAAGCAGGCCCTGCCGCGACTGCGCTTCACCTTCGACCGCGTGAAAGCCAGCGATGAAACAGGCCGCGATCTGGCCTGGGCCCTCGGGGCGCTCGGCGACACCTACGGCATGCAGTTCATGCTCGACGGGCTCGACCATCGCGACGATCTCGTGCGCGAGTCCTTCTGGGAGAACTTCCTGGATCTGACGGGCGCGAGCCAAGGCTACGCGCCGATGCTGCCGTCCGAAGAGCGTCTGTACGCCCTGGCGAACTTGCGCAACTGGTGGGCCACCGAGGGCGGCGCGAAGGCCCTGCGTGCCCCGCGCAGCCTTTCGATTTCGAGCAAGTTGCGCGCGGACGTCGAGAAGTTGATCAAGGACATCGGCGGCGACGACGTGCACACGAGCAGTGCGGAGCAAGACCTCGCAATCCTCGCGAAACTGAAGGAGATCGGCACGGCGGCGACGCCGATGTTGATCGACGGACTCAAGTGGCCCTCGGGCTTCACGGCCAAACGCACAGGGGTCCTTATGGCGCTGGCGGCAGCGCCCGACAGCGATGCCCTCGCGGCGCTGATCGACACCTCGCGCGATCCGGTGATGGCCGTGTCGCTGTGGGCGATCGAGGGCCTCTCCATGCTGCGCGATCCCGCGGGCAACGAAGCCGCGCTGCAATTCGAGCAGCGCCTCGAAGGCCTGGCCCTCAGCGGACGCGTTCCCGCATCGGTGGGCAGCGCCGATCTCGTGCGCGCCGTGGTCGCGCGAGCACGGGCACGCATGGGCGACGGCGGTGGCGGAGAACTGTTGCTCGGCCTGTTGTGGAGCACGGATCCCGCCGCGCGCGCCACCGCCGAGTCGGCCTTGAGCGAGATCTACGGCGCGGAAGTGCCGAGGGAACCGCCGGTGGCCGTGCGCGCTCGCCGGGCACTGGAAGATCTGCCCTACGCCCGCGCGATGGAAATGGACTCTCTCCGCGGCGCCTGGGAGGCGTTGGTGACGAGCGCGGAGGAGCACGCCGCCAAGGCGAAGTCTGCGAACGAACGGCTTGCGGCCTTGGCGATCTACGATCGCGCGGAACACGCAGTGGCGCGTTACTCGCAGCTCGATTCGGAGGGATGGGGCCCGGACGAGATGCGCACGCGGGGTGGATCCGACGACACGGCGGCGCAGTTGATTCGCGATGAAGAATTCATGGCGTCCCGTCGCTGGCGCGATGCTCTGTCGCCCACAGAACGCGCAGGTTGGAATCTCTCGGGCCTGGGCTCCACCCGCGCGAAATTCGGAGCGGAAGGGCTCACGCTCGAGCCTGCTGGGGTGGCCGGGACGGCCGCGGATTGGGGATCTCAGGCAATGATCACGTTCGGTGCGAACGAAGCCTGGCGCGACTACGACGTGGAAATCGAGCTGTCGATCGAAGCCGGCGGCGCGGCCCTTGTCGATCGCTGCGGCAACGGGAGTCGCGGCGCTTGGATCAGCTACATGTTCACTCAAGGCAACGCTCCGCCGGTTCACCTCGGCGAACCCGCGGGACTCGTGGAGCCCGGCCGCTCCCTGTCGTTCCACCGACGCGTGATCGGCGCCAATTTGGAAATTCGCGGTGATCGCGCGATGAAAACGCCCATGGAAGTCCATTCCCTAGGCGAGAACGCGCGCATCGGTGGCCTCGGCTTGTCGATTCCCGCCGGATCGAAGGTGCGCATCACTTCACTGCGTGTGCGCCCACTGCGCATCGACGCCGTCGCACTGTCGAAGTAGACGCAGGAGTCAGGTGCTTATCCGGCGCCTGACTA
>CANKOY010000093.1 GCA_947484275.1 Planctomycetota bacterium
CATCGCCGCCGAATTCCTCCATCAACTCCTGGCGCGTGGCGACGTCGAAGCCCTGGCCTGGATTGAACATGTTGAGCACAAACAACCCGAGCACGGCGGAGACAATGCTCGTCAGCGCGAACATCATCATCGTGCGCCCGCCGAGCGATCCGAGCTTGCGCAGGTTCGGCAACTCGCCTACGCCGGTGGCCAGCGACGCGAACACCAGCGGCATCACCACCAGCATCAGGCCGCGCAGGAAAATCTGGCCGATCGGATAGGCGACGCCGTCGGAGATGCGCGTCAGCCATTCGCGACCGTTACCGGTCTCGCCCACCATGGCGTTGGCCCCCGCTCCGCACGCGGCGCCCGCCAAGAGCGCAAACAGAATTGTCCAGTGCGAGGAACGGGTCGCGGTGGTGCTCATCTTGGAATGCTACGCAGGCCGGAGGTCGAAAGCACCAGCTGGCCTCTCAACTCCGGGCCCCGGCCCAATCCGGGAGACTCACCCGCGGCACTTCGATCGCAAGCTCCCTGCGGGTAGTCGGATGCTCGAATTCCAGGCGCACCGCGAACAGCGCCAGGTTGCCGTCGGCCATGGTGCGCGAGGCTCCGTATTTGAGATCGCCGAGCAAGGGAGCGCCCAGGGAGCGCGCGGCCAGGCGCAGTTGGTGGGAGCGGCCGGTCAGGGGCTCGAACTCGAACAGCGTGCGATTCTCACTGAACGACAACACGCGCCAGCGCGTGCGCGCCAGTTTCGCTCCGGATGTCTCGGCGTCCACTTCGCTGACCCAATTGCGCTCCTCGTCCTTGAGGAGCCACTGCTCGATCTCGCCCGAGCGCCCCTTGACTCGTCCCTCGCCCAGGCCCAAGTAGGTCTTGCGCACACGACCCGTGCGAAATTCCTCCGAGAGCCGCGACGCGCCCTTGGACGTTCGTGCGAACACAAGCACGCCGCCCACGGGCCGATCGAGACGATGGACGACACCCAGAAACACGGCCCCTGGTTTCTTGTAGCGCTCCTTGACGAAATCCCGTGCCGCGTCGAATGCGCTCTCGTCGCGGCTGTCATCGGGCACGCTCGGCACGCCCGCGGGCTTGAGCAGCGCGAGCACGTGGTTGTCGTCGTGCAGGATCGTCCAGGCGGTGATCGGAATGCCTCAGCTATTTTTCAATCGCTAGGTCGATGCCGCGTGCGAAGCGCGCGCAGAAACCAGCGGGGAGATAGCGCGCTGGACCGGAGTCGCGCACTTCGGCCACCGCAAGCTCATCTGAGTGCACGCGCCCGCCCTTGAATTCAGACAGGAGGTTGGAAAAAGCGAGCGGCGAGAATCCGATCGCGTAGCTGGAGAGCACGAGGAAGCTCTGCTCCTCGAGCAATTCTCCGCAAGCCTCGAGCAGCGGCGCCAGGTGCTCCTCGAACTGCCACACTTCGCCCTTGGGCCCGCGGCCGTAGTGCGGCGGATCCAGCAGAATCCCCGCGTAGCGCGACTTTCGCCGCACTTCGCGGCGCGCGAAGGCCAAGGCGTCGTCCAGCACGATGCGGATCGGCACGTCCCCCATGCCGTTGTCCTGGATGTTGGCGCTGAACGAACGCAGCGATGTCTTCGACGCATCCAGGTGAGTCACGTCGAATCCAGCCCGCGCCGCCACCAGACTCGCCGTGCCGGTGTAGCCGAACAGATTGAGGAGGCGCGGCTTCTCGCCCGCGAAGCACGGACCTGCGCGCTCGATCAAATCCCAGTTGGCGGCTTGCTCGGGAAAGATGCCGACGTGTTTGAACGGCGTCGGCTCGATGGTCACGCTCACTGCGCGCCAACGGATCGACCACTGGGCGAAGGCGCTCGAGTCGCCGCGGCGCGCGCGCCACGTGCCGCGCTTGCCGTTGCTCGCGGGATCGCGCTCGAAACTCAGGTCCGCCTTGTCCCAGGACTTTGGCTCCAGATGCGGCCGCCACAGGGCCTGCGGATCGGGTCGCCGCAGGACATAGTTTTGGAAGCGCTCCAACTTCTCGCCGCCACCGGAGTCGAGCAGGGCGTAGTCGGGGAACTCAGGCTGCGGGAACATGGGCGCGACGGCGGTGCACTCTACTCTGGCGCGTGGCATGGGGATGATCCATGCTCTGCGCCCATGCAATCTGGGCGCCCCGCGAAGTCCCTGCGCGTCGGTGCGGTCCCCTACCTTGTGGGCCGGCCGCTGATCGCCGGTCTTGGCGATGGAGACGGCTTTCACCTGAGCTTCGCGGTCCCCGCCCGCCTGGTGGAAGGCCTGCGCGACGGATCCCTCGACGTGGCCCTGGTCAGCTCGATCGAGCTGTTCCGCCGACCGGGCTACGGCTACCTCGCGGGCTCGGCCATTGCGGGACGCGGCTTCGTGGCCAGCGTGCAGGTGTTCCTGAACAAGCCCGTGGACGAGGTGCGAAGCCTGGCCCTGGACCCGGCCAGTCGCACGGCTCAGGCCCTGGCGCAGATCATGCTCGCGCGCCGTGCCCGCGCCCTGGGCCAGCCGGCTCCGCGCGCCTTCGAGCCTTCGAATTCGTCCGCTGAGGACGCCGGCGCAGACGCCTGGCTCTCGATCGGCGACCCGGCCCTGGTCCGAACGCTGTCGCCGAACGCGCCGCCAAGTTTCAATCCATCCCTGGCCTGGAGCGAGGCCTTCGGGTTGCCCTTCGTGTTCGCAGCCTGGGTCGTGCGCGACACGGTCAACCTCACGCCAAAGCAGTTGGCAGCCTTCTCCGGCGCGCGCGAGCGCGGCAGCGCTGCGCCAGCGCTCGAGCAGCTGGCGGCGGCTGGGGCAGCCCAGTGGAAGCTCCCGGTGAGCGCCTGCCTTAGGTATCTGAAGGAAGAATGCCGCTATGATCCCGGCCTCGACTTTGCGCCGGCCCTGCGCCGCTTCCGCGACGAGGCCGCGGCCCTGGGCCTAGCCGACGGTGCGCTCGAACCGCGCGTCCTGGGTCCGTAGAAAATCCCGACCATGCCGCGTTTGATCAGCAGCCCCTACTGTCCGCACTGCCGAGCCAAGTTGCCGGTGCCCAAGCCGCGCTCGTGCCCCGTCTGCGCCGCGTCGATCAACCAGCGCTTCCTCAAGGTCGGCTGCCTGACTTCGGCGCCGCCGCTCGTATTGTTCTGCCTCGGACTCTACGGTCTGTGGCAGTGCCTTCCGTAGCCAGCGCGCGCTTGATTCCGCGCGCGCGCGTTCCTACACCAGGAACAACTCCGCGCACCGTTCCAACATGCCCGACACCACCGCCAGTCTGTTCCCCGAGTCCCCCGCCGCCACGGCCGAAAGAGAGCCCAAAATGGCTGCGAAAGGTCGCAAGTCGCCCGCTGCGAAATCCGCCGAGTCCCCCGAATCCACCGAGCCCGCGCACGCGCCTGAATCCGACGCGTCCTCGTCAACCCCGGCGGCAATCGGTGGTCGACGCTCGAATGCCCAGGAGATGGCGACGCGCCAGCGCGAGATCTCTGTCAGCGAATTCTTCACGAAGAATCGCCACCTGCTGGGCTTTGACTCGCCGCTCAAAGCGCTCTTGACCGCGGTCAAGGAAGCGGTGGACAACTCCCTCGACGCCTGCGAAGAAGCCGGCATCCTGCCCGAGGTCTGGGTCGAGCTCGTGCCCACCGCCGCCGACCACTTCCGCATGGTGGTCGAGGACAACGGCCCGGGGATCGTGTCCGAACAGATCGGCAAGGTGTTCGGCAAGCTGCTCTACGGTTCGAAGTTCCACAAACTGGCCCAATCCCGCGGACAGCAGGGAATCGGCATCAGCGCCGCGGGCATGTACGGACAGCTGACCACGGGCAAACCGGTGCGCATCCTCTCGCGCACGGGCAAGCGCGCCGACGCGCACGAGTTCGTGATGTCGATCGACACCGCGCGCAACAAGCCCGACATCCATGAGTCGAAGGTCATCGCCTGGGACCGCGACGGCAAGCCCAAGGAGCACGGCACGCGCGTCGAGATCGAGATGGAGGCGAAGTACCAGAAGGGTCTGCGCTCCGTCGACATGTTCCTGAAGCAGACCGCAATCGCGAATCCGCATCTGACGCTGCACTACTCGGATCCGACGGTGGGCCAGGAAAACGGCTCGCAGCCCATCAGCTACCTGCGCAGCACCAAGCAGCTTCCGCCGGCAGCCGAGGAGATCAAGCCGCACCCCCACGGCGTGGAACTGGGCGCGCTGATCGCGATGCTCAAGGAAACCCAGTCGCGCACGCTGTCGGGTTTCCTGCAGGAAGAATTCTGCCGCGTGGGCCCGCGCGTCGCCGAATCGATCTGCAAGGAGGCCAAGGTTTCGTCCAAGGCGAATCCCGGCCGCATCGCGCGCGAAGAGGCCTCGGCGCTGCACGCCGCGATCGCCGCAACTAAGATCATGGCGCCGCCCACGAGTTGCATCTCGCCCATCGGCGAAGAGCTCGTGACCTCGGGCCTGAAGAAAGAGATCGAAGCTGACTTCTACGTGGCATGCTCTCGGCCGCCGTCGGTGTACCGCGGCAATCCCTTCGCGATCGAAGTCGGCATCGCCTACGGCAAGCCCGGCGGCGTCGGGCTGGAGCTCACGGACGAGGGCCGCATCCAGAAACGCAAGACCGTGGTGCAGACCGAGGATCTGGTGGGCAACGCCGACGAACCGATTCGCGTGCTGCGCTTCGCGAACCGCGTCCCGCTGCTCCACCAACAGGCCGCCTGCGGCATCACGCGCAGCGTCATCGCCACCAACTGGAAGTCCTACGGCCTTCAACAGCCCAAGGGCGCGCTCCCGATCGGCCCCTGCGCCGTGCTCGTGCACATCGCCAGCGCCTGGGTGCCGTTCACCTCTGAGTCCAAGGAGGCGATTGCGGGCTACGAGGAAATCCAGAAGGAGATCCGCCTGGGCCTGCAGGAATGCGGCCGCAAGCTCGCCACCTATATAAGGAAGGGCAGACGCTTGCAGAGCGAGTTCAACAAGCGTTCGTACATCGAGAAATACCTGCCGCACATCGGCATCGCGCTGCAGGAAATCCTCGACCTCGGCGACGCGGAGCGCGACGAGACCGTGCGCTCGCTCGAATCCACCCTGAGCCGCACGCGGAAGGTCTGAGCCATGGCCAAGAAGAAATCGAACTCAGGTGCAGTGCCCCCCGGTGGCCACAAGCCCGCGCCCGCCCGCGCGGAACTCAGCGTGCTCGATCACAAGACGCTGAAGGTGATCCAGGACACGGCGAGCAAGGTGAAGAGCACGATCGTCGCCCAGCACCTGCCGGAGCTGAAGTACCCGACACGCTCGCTTGGCAACGTGCGCTACGACAAGAAAGTCGGCCACTTCGAGCTGGGCAAGGCGGTGACCAAGCGCATGCTGACCGCGAACACGGTCAAGACCTTTGCGCAGACGCTGCGCCTGATGGCGCTCTCGAAGGAGATGGTCGAGAACGGCGACTTCGCCACGAAACGGGATGCGTATTACGTGTCGAAGAACTGGGGCGAGTGCAAGTTCAACGAGCAAGTCGAGTCAGACACGGTGATGGACGACATCGAGGCACTGGCGAGCCTTGAGGGATTGTCGCGCGAGCAACTGCGCTACTACCCCGAAGAACACGGCGGCGCGGTGGCCGGCAACTTGATCGTGCTCGACATCGACAAGCGCTCGGGCCAATCGATGCGCATCGACGTCAGCCGCATGGGCTCAGGTGCCTATCGCATTCCGCATTCCGTCGAGCATTTGGGGTTCGAAACCAAGGCCAAGTTCATCCTGGCGGTGGAAACCGGCGGTATGTACTCGCGCTTGAACGACAAGCGCTACTGGGAGACGGTCAACTGCATCCTGGTGGAAACCGGCGGCGTGCCGACGCGCGCCACGCGCAGGTTCGTGCGGCGCTTGGCCGATGAGTGCAAGTTGCCGGTCTATGCGTTTGTCGATTGCGACCCGTACGGGATCGCGAACATCTACCGCACCTTGAAGGTCGGTTCGGGCAACGCCGCGCACATCAATCGTTTTTTCTGCGTGCCCCAGGCGTGCTACTTGGGCGTCACACCCCAGGACATTTACGACTTCAAACTCGAGGACGCGACGCACCCGCTGCAGGATGTGGACATCAAGCGCGCCAAGGACGCGCTGAAGAACGATCCGTTCTTCATGGCCCACAAACCGTGGATCGCGGCAATCGAGCAGATGCTGAAAATGGGCGTGCGCGCCGAGCAGCAGGCCTTGGCGAAGTGGGGATTGAACTTCGTGCTCGAGGAATACTTGCCGCGTAAATTGAAGGACGTGAAGAAGTTCTTGCCCTGAGCCTCGGTGTCGGCGGTGGTGGCGCTCACGCCGCTCGCAAACCGCGCGCCCGCGTGGCAAGTGGAGTCGGCCTGCTCGTCCGGTGATCGCCGACATCGATTGTGAGGGGACGCGTGTGACCGCGACGAACTCGTGCGGGCTGGGGCCCGTGGACCCAGTACCGGACTGTGGGCATCCGGCCGGAGGAGCCAATCCTTCGTATCTCCCCCGTCAGCAGGGGAATGGAAGCATCGCTTGCTGGCCGCC
>CANKOY010000094.1 GCA_947484275.1 Planctomycetota bacterium
AAGGCGTGCGAAGGCGGAGCAAGGAGCGCGACAGAAAGTTGGGCAGGGGTCCCCGCGTTAGAGCGCGAAGCGCTCGTAGTGAAGGCTCCTGCGGAGCCTTCTCAGTGGGGTGCGGCCTTCCTGGCCGCTGAGCACGACTTTCCGAGCGCGACGCCGCGGCGCCGAAGCACGTCTTGCCGTAGTAGGGACTTTTTCAACTGGCTGCTAGGCCTGCACGGGAATTGCGTCGACCCGGGCGGCCCGAACGCGACTTCCAGACCAGTAGGCACTTGCAGCATGACCGTGGCGTGAGCACGGCAACACGCAGAGGAGTGACATTGCATCCGGCGAGGACCCGGCGCGCCGAACCTCGCCGAGGTGCTTTCGCTGCGTGGCCCTAGCTGCCCGAAGCCTGGGCCCCGACTGCCGCCGCGAATTCGTCCGGCGACAATTCTCCGTCGCCGTCGAGGTCGAGTGCCGCGAGCACCGCGGGCGCGCGCGCGGGCAGCCCCAGGGGTGCCTGCAGGCGCCGCAAGTCCTCGGTCGAGATCCTCCCGCTGCCGTCGAGGTCTAGGCGCCGGAAGTGGCGCACCGGCCCGTCGATCTGCGGCGGCATCGGCGCGGCCTGAAACCCGCGGGAGCGATCGCGCATGCCCCCGAACAGTTCTTCGAGTGTCTGTCGCACCGCGGGCGCATTGGGATCCGCGGAAGCGGGCGAAACACTCGCGGTCAGCAAGCGCGCAAGGAAGTCCAGTTCGCTGCCGTCGATGCGTGTCGAACCATCGCGGTCGAGCTTTTCGAGCGCCAGTTCCGCGGGCAATTCCTGGCGCTCGTAGTCGACGAGCAACACCTTCATCTCTGCAGCCGACAGCCCGCCGTCGCCGTTCTTGTCGTAGGCGTTTCGCAGTTGCTCCGCGTTGCGCGTGGGTGCGCGCACGGACTGGGGCGCTGCCACGGGCGGCTTGAACGCGCCGACGCGCACCACGGACAGCCGATAGCGGATTCCGAATTCTTCGCGGCTGATGCGACCGTCGGTGTCAGCGTCGTAGGAGCGAAAGGTCGATGTGGACAAGCCGAGCGTCTCTTCGCCCTCGCGCAAAGAGATCCAGCCATTTCCGTTCTGATCGCAGCGCTTGAAGAACTCATCCTCCTCGAGGGCCAGTGCGACTCGGCGGCGTTCGGCGAGCAGCGCTTCTTGCGCTTCGTCGGCCAGGGGCGCGGGTTCCTGGGGATTTTGCCTGGGGGTCTCAGGGGTCTGGCCCGCGACCAGCGCCGTCAGGAGCCCAAAGGCTGTGGAGGCAATCGTCAACTTCATGGGCGTGGCGTGCATTGAAACCTCTGCCGCGGGCTCTGGCTACTGTGCCCGCCTGTCACGCTGGCGGCCCTTCCCACCGCGGCTGCCATAGGAATCCGCGCGCTTGCCCGCGGCCCGTCGCGCAGGGTCGCGCCCAAGGGCGGGAGCGCCGATCGTCCCGAAACGGCCCGGGCCGCTGCGTTTCCACTGCAGGGCATGACGGAAAACCTCGTCCACGTGGTCGACGAGGTGAAAGGTCAAGCCGCGCCGCACCTCGGGCGAGAGCCGAAGGAACTCCTCGCCGTTTCGGGCGGGGAGGATGACCTCGCGCATGCCAGCCCGTGCGGCGGCGAGGATCTTGTCCCGCAGTCCGCCGACCGGAAGTACTTCGCCGTGCAGCGTCAGTTCTCCGGTCATCGCCACGTCGTGGCGGATCGGAACGTGGGCCAAAAGGCTGACCAGGGATGTCGCGATGGCAATTCCCGCCGAAGGCCCGTCCTTAGGAGTCGCACCGCCCGGAAAGTGAAGATGCAGGTCCAGCGTGTCCAGTGATTCCGGATCGACGTTGAGCTCTCGAAGTCGCGTGCGCACGTAGCTCATCGCTGTCTGTACGGACTCGCGCATCACTTCGCCGATGGATCCAGTGAGCATCGTGCGACCCGCGCCCGGCATAGCCAAAGCCTCGATCGGCAGCGGCGAGCCTCCGGCGACGGTCCAGGCGAGCCCGCGCGCCACACCGATGCGCGGCCGGCGCGTGTGCAGTTCCTCATCGGCAGCCGCGGGGCCGAGCAATTCAAACAGGTGCCCGCGCCGCACGCTGGCCAGGGGATCGCCGTGGACCACGCGCACGGCCGCCTTGCGCGCGAGGCTGTCAAGAACGCGCTGCAATTGGCGCACCCCGGCCTCCTCCGTGTAGCGGCGGATGATTTCGCGCAGCGCCGCGGGCGAGATCTTCAGCTGCGTCGCAGAGAGTCCGGCGCCGCGACGCGCACGCGGGATCAAATGGTGGCGCGCGATGTCGATTTTCTCGCTCTCGGTGTAGCCCTCGAAGCGAATCACCTCGAGCCGGTCCACCAGGGCCTCGGGCATCCCCTCAAGGTCGTTGGCGGTGGCCAGGAACACGCAGCGCGACAGGTCGTAGGGCACGCCGAGATAGTGATCGAGGAATTCGCGGTTCTGCTCGGGGTCCAGGATCTCGAGTAGCACGCCCGCCGCCGAGCGGCTCTCTCCGAAGCTGGCCTTGTCGATCTCATCGAGCAGCACCACCGGATTCGTGGTGCCGGCGCGGAACACGCCCTGAAGGATGCGGCCGGGCACGGCGCCGGGTTGGTTGGGGTGCATGCCGCGCAGCTCATGTTCGCTGCTCACGCCTCCGACGGGAACGTGAACGAATTGCCGACCGAGGGCTTCGGCCACGGCGCGCGCCATTGATGTTTTTCCGGTGCCGGGCGGACCTTGGAAGCACAGCACGGTTCCGCGCGCTTCGCCTTCGAGGTGGCGCACGGCCAGGTACTCGAGCACGCGGTTCTTGACCTCGGCGAGGCGCGCGTGACTCTTGGCCAGCGCGCTGCTGACGCGCGCCAGGGCCTGGTTTTCCGGTTCGCGCACAGCTGCGGAGACTGTCCACGGCAGTTCGAGGACCCACTCGATCCAATTGTGCAGTTGCGCGGCCTCGGGCGAACCGGGTGCGGCGCGGCGCAGGTGTTCGAGTTCGCGCAGCGCCTTGCTCCGTGCTGGCTCGGAGCAGGCCGAGAGTTCGATCAGGCCGCGGATCTGGCGCAGCTCTTCCGTGCGCGGTGCGCGCACGAAGCGACCGACCTCGCGCCGCAGGCGCTGTTCAAGTTCAGCGTTCCACGCTGGGCCGAGTTGCTCGCGCAGCATGTCGATCCAGCGCTCCGGCTCATCCTGATTGCGGCGTTCGTGGTTCACGTGGTGTTCGACTCAGGGGCCGCGCTCAGGCGACTCGGGGATCTCCCCTCCTTTCGGCTCAAGCGGGGTTCTGGCCTGCCCCTCCGAGCCGAATCCGGCACCTAAGCGATTGCGCCACAAGCACTTGAACCTGGCCCGCCTGCGCCCCGCCCTTCGGCCACAAGGACTTAGGTCGCGTCGGAAAAAAAGTCCGCAGGCCCGATCCGGGGACCTCAGGGGGCCCGGTAGGGGACCTTGTCCGCTGGGAAGCGCCCCGCGAGCTCGGTCGCGCGCCGAATCAGCGTGTCCACACCCGCCGCCAGATCCTTGGCTTCGTAGGGGACGATTTCGTGGGGGAGCACCCCGATGCCCTCGAGGCCGCGGCCGCCGTTGAAGCTCTGCTTGTTGCTGCGCGTGGACACGTACAGGCTGAACAGACCGCTGGGCAGCGCCAGTGTGGTCTTCTGCGATGACATTCCCGCCGTGGCGCTTTCGCCGATCATGTAGGCGCGCCCGTCTTCTTTGAAGCTGCCGCTGCCGGTCTCACCGGCGCTGACCACGGTGCCATCGACGATCACCACGATCGGTCCGGCGAAGGGATGTTCGCCGCGGCTTTCGTAGGTGTTGCCGAAGGACAGTCTTTCCCCGGCGGGCACGAAGCGGCCCATGAACTCGGCGTGATCAAAGCCGCCGCCGGAGTTGGCGCGGAAATCGAGGATCATCGCCTTGGCCGTGTGCAATTTCGCCAGGGCCACGTCCATCTGCGCGGGCAGCGTCTCCTTGCACCTGCGAACGTGCACGTAGGCCACGGAGTCGTCGAGCCATTTGAAATTGAGATCGTCCGTGCTCTCCAGGCCCTCGATTGCGACCGCCGGGCCCCAGGGCGTGGCGTTGCCGCGCGTGTAAGTGATCGTGCGCTTCTTCGTCTTGCCGCCCGGCTCCTTGAGTTCGAGGTCGAGCCGCGTGCCCTTGGGCAAAGCGAGGCCTTGGTGCGTGGCGCGGAAGAACGCGTGCTGGTCCGTTGAGAAAGACTGCGTCTCGCTCAGTTCCGCCACGCGGCGCTTGAGCCAGGCATCCACCGGTTGACCGTCCACTTTGACGACTTCGCTGCCCGCTTCGAGGCCGAGTTCCTTGGCCGAGCCGTACACCGTTTTGAGCAGGATTTTTTTGCCGCTGCGACACAAGAACATGCCGGCGCCCACCAACTCCGGCGCGTCAGGCCAGCGGACTGACTTGGTGGCTTCGCTCGGAAGCACTTCGGCGTGGCCGTCCCTCAGGCGCGCCAGGAGCCTCGTCAGCAGCACAAGGTGCTCCGCATGCGAGTTCACGGTCTTCGAAGCCGCGCTGAATTCCTTGCTGATCGCCTTCCAGTCGATCTGCTTCTGCGCGATCAAGTCGCCGCACTCGCGTGCGATGGATTCGAGCGCGAAATCGACGTCCTTCTGGTAGTCGGACTGCGCCGACAGGCTCGGCGCGAACGGTAGGGCAAGGCAGATCGCCGCGAAGCACCACTTGCGTGCGCGCGCGGTGAGCAAACCCCTAGGCACGGGACAACTCGAGCGTGCTCGCTGCGACGCGATCCACATCGGCGTTGGAGAGGAACGGGTGCACAGGCAAGCACAGCACCTCGCGCGCCAACCTCTCGGCCACGGGGAAGTCGCCTTGCTTGTAGCCCCAGGGCTTTGCCGCGGCCTGCACGTGAACCGGTGAGGGATAGTGCACCGCGGTGAAAATCTTGCGCTCCGCCAGGGCCGCCATCACTGCGTCGCGCGTGCGCCCGCCGCGAATCCGAACGGCGTATTGATGGTAGGCGTGGGTCGATCTTGCCTCGACCTTCATCGGCACCACAGTCGTCGAGCCCTTGAAGGCCTGGTCGTAGCGCGCGGCCACTTCGCGCCGGCGCGCGTTCCAACGCTCCAAGTAGGGCAGTTTCACGTTGAGGATCGCCGCCTGCAGCGCGTGCAGGCGCGAATTCGTGCCGATGCGCTCGTGCACGTACTTCGCCGGCGAACCGTGGTCGCGCAGTTGGCGCAGGATCTTCGCCGTGGCATCGCTGTTGGTCAGCACCATGCCGCCTTCACCGGCGGCACCGAGGTTCTTGGTGACGTAGAACGAGAACGTTCCCGCGTCGCCGACGCCCCCGCAGCCGTAGCCGTCGCGCGCGGCGCCGTGGGCCTGGGCTCCATCCTCGAGGATCTTCAATTTCTTCGCGTCCGCGATCGCGCGCAATGCGCCCATGTCGCACAGCTGCCCGTAGAGGTGCACCGGCAGGATGCAGGTGGTTTTCGCGTCGATTGCCGCTTCGACCTTCTTCGGATCGAGCAAAGCCGTGTCGTAGTCCACGTCGGCGAGCACCGGCTTCGCGCCGATCAATGCGATCGACGCCGCGGAAGCGAAGAACGTGAA
>CANKOY010000095.1 GCA_947484275.1 Planctomycetota bacterium
TCCACGGCGTTGAGTCGCGCGCGCAGCGCCCAAAGATGTTCGAGCACGCCTTCGCGCTTTGACTCGTCGGCCAGCAGGCCATCGAGGCAGGCTCGCGCGCCGGGATCGTCAACACCGCCGGCGAGCAGCGCGACCTCTTCCTGGGATGGAGCGCGCGTCAACTTCGAGAGCGCCTCGGCCAAGACACTCGCGGCGGCGGCCGGCGTCAATGCCAGGGCGGCCAGGGCCCGCATCTCAGGCGACAGCGCTGTTCCTTCCGCGGATGAAAGCAGCGCGGCCAAGGAGACGCGCTGGCGCTCGAGCCCTTCGCGAATCTGGCTGCGTTCGAATTCGCGCTGGTAGCGGAGCTGCTCGGACTGCGTGTTCTCGCGCGGATCTGTGGCGGATGGCGTCACCGTCGGCGCGGGGCGGACGAAGGCGAGCAGCAGCGCCGCCACGGCTTCGTTGTCCTCGCCCACGCGACCCAGGGCTCGAATCGCCGCGAGGCGCACGCTCTGATCGCGCTCCTGCGCCAAGGGCGCGAGCATGCTCGCCAGAGTCGCGCCGTCTAGGGCCGCTTCGCCCAAGGCGCGGGCAGCTTCGCGCCTGATGGCGGGGTCCTTGTCGGCGAGCAGCTCCGCGTCCACCGCTTGATTTGCAAGGCCGAGCCCTTCGAGCGACCAAAGCGCGAGTAGCCGCGTGGGCGTCAGCACGTTTTCCTCGCGCATGAGCTCCGCCAGCCGCGGCACGGCGACGGCCGCCCGTCGATCGACGATTTGGTGCCATGCCGCGCGCGCTTCCCAAGTGGAGCTGGCACACAAGTGCTCACTCAAGGCTGAATCCGGCGCCCCGGCCACGTCAGGAATCGCCGAGAAAACCTGCGTATTCTGTCGCAGGCGCCAGATGCGACCGTGGGTGCGGTCGCGAGCTGGATCGTCGCGCGGCACCTCGTTGTGCGAGATGATCTTGTTGTACCAATCGACGATGTACAGGCACCCGTCCGGTCCGAAGTGGACTGCAATCGGACGAAACCACTCGTCACTCGACGTCACGACGTCCGGCAGCTTTTCGAGCTCGCGCAAGCCATCGGCTTCGGTCGCGCGCACGGCCTGGATCGAACGCGCGATCGGATTGGCGAGGATCATCGCTCCATCGAATGGCGCCGCGAATCCGCCTGCGTCGCCGCTCAAGGCCAGTCCGGACAAGCCCGTGCCGCCCATGGAAAAGCGCGCCAAGGGCACGGACCATGGCGCGTAGGGCTGCGCTCGATGATCGCCGATGCCCGGATAGCTCTCGCCGATGGAAAACGGCACCACTGGAAAGCCCAGGTCGTTCGCCTCTTGGATCCACATCTCACCGCGTGGGTCGATCACGAAGCCCCAGATGTTGTTGAGGCCCGTGCCGACGACTTCGAACTTCGACCCGTCGGCCTTGAAGCGGCCAATCTTGCATTGATCGAAGGGAATGATCTCGCCCAACTTCGTGACGACGCGCGAGGAGTTGAAGGCACCCTGCATCACGTAGATCCACTCGCCCGGCCCGCGCAGCATGCGGTGCGGCATCAGATGTGAATCCTGAATCCCGAATCCGTCGAGGACTACCTCGCGCTGATCGGCGACTCCGTCGCGGTCGCGGTCGCGCAACATCAGGATCTTCGAGCCCTGGGCTACGAGCACGCCGTCCGAGATGGGCAGCACGCTCATCGGCATTACCATGCCCGCCGCAAACACCCGCGGCGTCTGTGGCTCGCGCGCGCAGGGTGTGTCGAAAACGAGCACCCGATCGCGGCCCTCCTTCTCGTAGAGCTCCGCGGCGCCGGGAGTCTCATTGCCATCGACGGGGTACTCGACCGCAGTGACGGCCCACATCCGGCCGGAATCGTCGAAGGCGATATCGACGACTTTTTGGATGGCGGGATCGCTGGCCACCAGATCGATCTCCATTCCCACAGGCAGGAAGAAGCCTGCGCGCTGTTCCTCTGGTGTCAGCGGCGAAACCGGGGTCTGCGCCTGTGAAGACGGGAAGAACGCAAAGGTAAGTGCCAGAAGAGCGAGTTCCACAGCGCACTTTGTACGGCCCTGGAGACTTCGAGACTACCGCCAACTCCGGTCGGCGGAGCTCGCTCATATGCGGGGACCTTGACGACCACAGGCCTCCTCACTTAGCGTCCTCGACGTCCCCCCCACTTGACACAACCTGATCCGAGTCGGTTCTCGGCGCCTTCGCGTCCCCCACCTTCTTCGGCATCGCCCCCTAGCAATGCAATCGGACTCAGCGCCGACGCTGCTCAACACGTCAGAGATCGACGCATCGGCGTCGCTGGGGAGCCACAAGGATCGCGATGCGCGCGTGGACCGCGCGGGACTGCGAGCCAACATGTTCGTCACCTCCTGGAGCGGAGGCAAGGGCTCCTGCTTGGCGCTCGACCGGGCGAAGCAAGCCGGTCTCGAGCCCGTGGGACTGTTCACGATGTTCTGCGAGGGTGGCGAGCGCTCTCTCTTCCACGGCCTGACCCACGCCGTGATGCGCGCCCAGGCTGAGGCCCTCGGACTGCGGCTTTTCACCAACAACACCTCGGAGTCTGACTACGAAGTCGTGTTCGTCGATGCCTGGCGCGAATTTCGACTGCGCGGAATTTCCACTGGAGTGTTCGGGAACGTCGCCTTCGACGAGCAGCGAGCCTGGGCGGATCGCGTCTGCCAGGCCTCCGACATGCGCGCTCTGCATCCGCTTTGGCACGAGCCGAGCCGCGCACTGATCGAAGAATTCCTCAACAAGGGCTATCGCGCGACCGTCGTCGCCGTGCGGGCGGATGTACTCGATCGCGCCTTCCTCGGACGCAGCCTCGATCTCGAATTGCTCGACGAATTCCAAGCCCTTGGAGTGGACGCCTGCGGTGATCGCGGCGAGTACCACACCATCGTCACCGATGGTCCGCTGTTCCACTCACCGCTGCACCTCGCCCAGGGCGAAGCCATGCGGCACGAAGACAAGTGGCTGCTCGAAGTGACCCCCGTGGCCTGATCCCCGCCCGACCGGCGCGACGTTTTACGCTTGAATTGGGCTGATTCTGTCTCCTCTCCCCTTCTTTCTATCCATGAAAAACCTCCTGCGCTTGTCCGTGTTCACTGCCTGCTGATCTCCTCCTCACTGCTCGGCGGCTGCGCCAGCACTTCCGATGCTCATTCCGGCGCGCCGCCGGAGTTCGACATGGAGAAGTTGATGGCGGAAATGACGACGCTCGCCACGCCGGGCCCGGAACACGCAGAAATCGCCAAGCGCGTCGGCACCTGGACCGTCAAGTACAAGCACCAAATGGGACCTGACGCGCCCTGGACGGAGAGCGAAGGCCTCACCCATGCGAAAACAATCCTTGACGGTCGATACCTCTACGAGGAATCGACGATCAACCTCCCCGACTTCCCCCCGATGAAGGGCGTGCACATCTTCGGCTACAACAACAAGTCGGGCGAGTACGAGTCACACTGGATGGACACGATGAGCACCTGGATGGTCCACTCCAGTGGCAAGCCCGATTCCAACGGCGTGATCCAACTGAAGGGCACGATGGTCGACGTAATGGGCGCGCGCCCGTTCCGCATGGTGATCAAGGACCTGCCCGATGGGACGTCGATGATGGAGATGTACGACACCATTCCGCCCAAGGGCGAGACCATGGTTATGACGGCACACTCGCGACGGAACTAAGAGCACGTCCTAATACCTGGCAGGCCGCTTGGGCGATTCCAGGCCGCCAGCCGCGAGGCGCAGCGACGACGCGTATTCGCCTGCAATACTCGGAGGAGCTGCAACGTCGCGATGGCGAGCCTGGAATTGGCCTAGCGGCCGGCCAGGTTTTAGGACGTGCTCTAAGCACACGGAAGTCAAGTTCCCCGCTGGGGCACGCTGGAATCAGCGTTGCCCCAGCGGGGAACTTCGTTTCGTGTCGTCGGATCAGTCCTTCCGCTGCGCGTTCCACTCCGCGTACGGCACGCCGTCCACGAGCAGATCTTCGATCACCACCCGGCCGTCGCCTGCGATCCGCGCCACGGCCTGGATCCGGAAGCGCTCGCCGTTCTCCCGGCGCAAGACCGAGGGATCGCCGCCGGTGTCAGGGATGTAGAAGCGATCGACGCTGTAATCCAAGCGCAGCCAGGGCGAATTCTGCTGGCCGGTCCAGGGCGCCATGGCGACGGCCCGCGCCCACGGACCG
Organism: Planctomycetota bacterium; assembly: GCA_947484275.1. Taxonomy (GTDB): domain Bacteria; phylum Planctomycetota; class UBA1135; order UBA1135; genus JADJQU01. Next base: position 4,193 of record CANKOY010000095.1, read on the forward strand.
CGTGCCTGATCGACCGGGCCGCTGGAGATCTCGACGGCTTCGAACTGGCCTGCCTGCTCCTCGAGTCGCACGTACACGGTCTCGCCAGCACTGGGCGTGACACCAGGGTGGGCGACGGTCTGAATGTCGATGCGCTGGATGCCCAGGGGCACGCGGATGTAGCGGCCCGAGAGCAAGTCCATGGGATCCACGGCATCGACTGCGAGCACCACGCGCGCGCCGCCGCGCAGGACGAGTTCTTCGCGCACGACGAGACCCACGAGCAGCAGCGCCTGAATGCAAATCGTTGCGAACCAGATGGTGGAGTTCTTCATGGTGCTGCGCGCTGGCTGGTGGCGATCCAGTGCTTGCGGCGCTTTTCGAGGTAGAACCCGCCGACCAAAAGGAGCGTGCCGAGGCCGATGAAGGCCGTCGCTGCCTCAAGCTTGTCCCACAGGTACTCCATGTAGCGCGACACGAGCCACAGGATGAACAAACCCAGTCCGAGATTGATGTCGGCCGCGCGGCCTTCGCGCACGCCGGCCTGGATCAGGAGCCCAACCGCGACGAGCAGCATCAAGTTTGCGAACAGGAACAGGCCCGCGGGCCAAAGGGTGAAGTGCGCGGCCACCAAGAGACCGGTGACTCCGATACACACCGCCGTGCTTTGGGCCTTTGCGCCGGCACCTGGAGTGAGGCGTACCGTCATGCACAGCCATGCCGCCGCGCTAGCGATGGCGAAGGGCAGCAGTTGGTGCGACAGCGTCGAACTCCACCTCTGGGTCCAGGACTCCGTCACGGGAATGCCCCAGGCCTTCGGCATGAAGTCGAAGCTCAGAATGTAGATCGCCGCCAGGGCGAGCAGGCGTCCCAGGGCGCGCAGGTACGGCTGGAATATGGCGAAGCGCGTGCGCTCAGCGCGCCCGCCGAACGCGGCCATCAGCGCGCCGAGACCGAGACTCAAGAGCAGCAACGGGAATACCAGGCGCTCGTCCGCGGAGGGAAACAAATCTTCGAGATGCACGCCCGCGTGCCAGAAGCACCACACAACGAAAAGCGTGCTGACAATCGAAAGAAGCAGCACCGAACGCGTCAGCAAAACCAGGGGCAAATTGAGTAGCGCCCACAGCAGAATCGACCACGGATACTTTGGACTCAGGTTGTAGATCTGCGCGATCAGCGCAATCCCGCCGCCGTAGGACAGAACGGCGGTCGCAAGCAGCGCCGTCCCCACGCGCGGGTACTTGCCAGGCCGGTGAGCGAGGACGAAGCCCGCCACGTGCA
>CANKOY010000096.1 GCA_947484275.1 Planctomycetota bacterium
TCATCAAGTGCGGCCTTGCGGCCGCGCTCCGGCTCGCTTCGCTCGCCTCCGCGCAGCCGCAAGGCCGCACGAATCGCTCGAACCGTCCGAAGCTCCGCAAGCTTCGCGAGATCAGCAGGGTCGAATTACAGAAAGAACGTTACGCCAGCGTCATGAGCAACTGCACGATGATCTTCTTGTCCAGCGGAACGCCCACACGCTGTGATTTGCGCCGGTTGAAAAAGCGCGCGTAGAAGCTGTCGATTTGCTTGAGCAGCGCTGCGGGCTCAGTGAATTGAAAGCCGCAGAGACGTCCGCCGGGGGAGTCGCTGCTGCAGATCACTCGCGCCTGGGAGATCACCTTGGCGGGGCGCGTCAGGGAGCTGATGATGAGCGTGACCGTGTCCCCGGGCCGCATCGCGCGCTCGTTGACGGCGAACTTCGCCGAGGCGCCGCCGACCGAGAGGTCCTCGAAGGTGCCGAAAAACTCCTCGCCCGAGCGGGTGCGGGCCACGATGCTCAGGCGATGGGCCTGGGTCTGGGGCCTGCGGTAGGCCGCGCGACGGTCGTCGTTCTGGACCTTCTGCAAGTCGATCTTGTTGCGATTCTGCACAGACTCACACCTCGGCAGTTGGACCGTCCCGCGGCGCTCCGGCGCGGCGCGGGGCGCCGTCCGTGCCGTGGGCTATGGGCTGGCCCTATACTTCGGCCGTGGAGGGCAGCGAACAGAAGGCGGCGGGCGACCCGGGAGTGACCGGCGTGGCCGGGCAGCGCCCGACCCAGCTTGTTTCATTGAGTCTTGGGCTCGCCCTTGGCGCGCTTGGGGCACTTCCCGCAGTGCTCCCGGGATGCGACGGTTTCGCCCTGCTGGTGTGGATCGCGTGCCTGGCCGCTGGCGCGGGAGCCCTTCTCGGCGCCGCGGGGGTGGACCCGCTGCGATTTGGCGCTGTGGCTCCAGCCCTTTGGGCCGTGGCACTGGCACTGGTCGAGGGCAGCCAGGAACAGGCGAGCCTGCCTTCGCCGGCCTACGGCGCCCTTGCGTGGACCGGATTTTTTTTCGCTGGCATGGCCGTCGGGCGGTGCACCGGTTCGGGGCCGACCTCCGCTGCTGCCCTGGTTCTGATCTCAGTCCTGCTCGTGGGACTGCCGTCGCGCGGCGGGATCGCGGGTGAGCCCTGGCCGCCGCGGGCGGCGAGCGCGCTGCTCGATCTGTCGCCCTATGTGTTCCTCGGGGAGGCGTCCGCCGTGCGCGACATGGCCTGGCACCGATCGCTGTACGCAGACGTAGGCACGGACCGCTTTCAGCGCAGCCCGTGGAATTCGCCCTGGGCCGGTGTTGGCGCCCTGGCCATGGGCCTGTGCTGCGCGTGGGCTGCGGATCGCCGACGCCAGCGGGCACAAGTTCGCTGAATGGCATTCCTCTGGCTTGCGAGCGCGCCAGCACTTCTGTGGGATACACCGTCCGGAAACTCCGCGATCTTCGGATCCCTCGCCAGTGGTCGCCGCGCTCTGCGGCACTCGCGCCGCGAGGGTCGTAGTGAGGAGCGCCTGATTGCCATGGCCCTGCGCAAATACTTCTGCACCTTCCCCCAGCACCTGATCTCCGAGCCGATCATCAGCCACACCCTTGGGGCGAAGTTCGGCGTGATTCCCAACATCCGCGCCGCGAGCATCAGTGACACCCTCGCCCTCGTGGCGGTGGAGATCGAGGGCGCGGAAGGCGCGATTGAGCAGTCGATCGGCTACATGCGCGAGCGTGGAGTCAAGGTCGAGGAAATGAACGACGGCGACGAGCGGCCGTGAGCGAGGGGGCCCGGCCATCTGGGCGCCTTGACCCGGGCAGGATCGTCGCGGGTGCACTGGTCGCGGTCCTGGTTTGTTTTCAAGTCAACTGCGGCTCTCCGCGGGACCTCGAACCGGAATTGCCGCGGCCCAAGCCGCGCTCCGGCATGGTGGTTTCTGAGTCGCCCTTGGCCAGCGAGGTAGGCGCAAGAATCCTGCGTGAGGGCGGCAACGCTGTGGACGCCGCGGTCGCCACGGCCTTGGCCCTCGCGGTGGTTTATCCCCAGGCGGGCAACCTCGGCGGTGGGGGTTTTGCACTGTACGTGCCCCACGAGGGCGAGCCCCTTTTCCTCGACTTTCGCGAGCGCGCGCCGGCCACCGCAACCGCTGACCGCTTCACCGATGCCGAGGGCAAGTTATCCACGGAGCTCGCACTCTCCAGTCCCTGGTCCGTCGCCGTGCCGGGTTCGCCCGCTGGGCTCTTTGAATTGCACAAACGCCTCGGGTCGAACAATTTCACTTTCGCGGCCCTGTGCAAGCCCGCGGTGCAGTTGGCTCGCAAGGGATTTGCGGTGGATGCGTCGCTCGTACGCCTGCTTGCCGATGATGACCTGCAAGCCCGACTGCAGCGCTCCCCCGGAGCGCGCGATCAGTTTTATCCCTCGGGCAAGTCCCTGGCGGTAGGGGAGCGCTTCGTTCAGGAGGAATTGGCGGTCACCTTGGAGATGTTTGGGAAGCAGGGGCCCGAGTTCTTCTATCGCGGACTCACATCGCGCCAAATCAGCGCCGAACTGCGTCAGCAGGCGGAACTGCATACCGGAAAGAGCGTGGCCGATGTGTCCGCCCGCGGGTTGGTCTCTGCCCTGGATCTCGACGACTACTTACCTGTGTGGCGCTCGCCCCTCCGCGGTTGGTTCCGCGGGATGGAAGTGATCACCGTTCCGCCGCCGAGTTCTGGCGGAATTGCGCTGCTGCAGATCCTGGCGGTGCTCGACGGATTTCCGATCGAGGCGGAACGCCGCGCGACGGCGCCGGGCAGCGCACCCAAATCGGTCGCTCTTCCAGAACGGACGCTGCACTGGTGGATCGAAGGCCTGCGCTGCGCGTTCGCGGAGCGCGCGCTGCACCTAGGGGATCCGGACCATGTCGCGGTGCCCATAGATCGATTGTTGTCGCCGGAGTGGATCGCCCGCGCGCGGGTTTCGATCGGCGAAGCCGCGTCGGCGGACATCCAGGCCCAGGCGCCTGCCCGCGAAGGCCAGGAAACCACGCACCTGTCGGTGCTCGACGGCGACGGCAATGCGGTCAGCTTGACGACGACGCTGAACTCGAGCTTTGGTTCAGGGATCTTCGTGCGTGGCGCGGGCTTCCTGCTCAACAACGAGATGGACGATTTCGCGCTGGAAGCCGGGGCATCCAATCAATTCGGCCTGGTGGGTAGCGACGCGAATTCCCTGGCACCGGGCAAGCGACCGCTCTCGTCGATGACGCCCACGGTGCTGCGGCGGGGAGGTGGTTCGGTCGCCTTGGTTATCGGATCGCCGGGGGGCCCGAGGATCATCACCTCCGTAGCCGCCGTGATCGTGCGCACCCTATTGTTCGACGAGACGTTGAGCGAAGCGGTGGCTGCCCCGCGCTTCCATCAACAGTGGCGACCCACGCTGACTGAGTTCGAGCCTGGCTGGCCCGTCGAATTGCTTGATGCCCTGCGACGGCGCGGGCACGTCATCGGCACTCCGGATCTTCGTTGGGGCCGCGTGCAGGCAGTGAGTGTCTCCGACGACGGCATCGTCGAGGGGGTCAGCGACTCGCGCGGGACCGGCTCTGCGATTTCCGTGCAGCGCTGAGCGCTGCGCGCGTGGGCCGGCCCGTGCAACTGCGCCCGGATTAGAAGTCGTCGTTCTTCTTTGCCGGCTTGGGCGCGTCGCCTTCAGCGGGTGCGTCCTCTTCGCCGCCGGTCTCCTTGGACAACTTCTTCCAGTAGGCCTCGTCGGTGCTGGCCTTGCGCCAGGCGTCGCACCAGGACTTGATCGCCTTCTGGTCGTACTGCAGCCAGTGCTCATCTTGCTGGTACTTCCAACCGAAGTTGCTCCCCTTGCAGATGCGCTCGAGCATCTTCTGCGTGGCGTCCGCCATGCGGAAACCGGTCTCATCTTCGAGGTTCAAGCGCTTGAACTGATTGAGAATCGCCGGGAAGGACTGCTTCGGCGTTTTCTCCATGGTCAATCCCGCGCGACTGGCGCGCGCGCCCGCGGAGTAGTCGACGAATAGCGCAGCCAGTGCCTGCAATTCCGTCCACTGTTCCGGGGTCGTGCCCGGGAACGGCTCAAAGTCCGGAATCGTCGAGACGTCGAATCCTTCCACGGGTTTGGCGGCCCTGGCGGCCTTGGCTGCTTCGGCTTCCCCGATGGACTTCGCTGTCTCCGCGGCTTTGGCTTCCGCTGCGGCGGTGGCCTTGGCGGCGGCCTTCTCTTCTCGTTGCTGGGTCGCGACGAGCTCTTCCTGCTCGAGTCTCGCCTTCTCGATTAGCGCTGCTTCTGCCTTCGCGACGCGCTCCGTTTCCACGCGCGCTTGATCGGCCAGCTTTGCCGCGGACTCGTCCTTGTACATCATCCAGACGCCGGCGCCGATCACTCCAAGGGCCACCAGGGCGCCGATGGGCAGCAGGGGGTTCATTTTCTTGTTCTTGGCAATGCGCGCGCGCCGGCTGGCGTGGGCTTCCTCCGCCTCGAGGTCCGCTTCACTCTGCTTCGCGCGGGACTTTGCCGAGCCCGAATCCGCAGCGGCCTTTGCCGTGGGCTTTGTGGCGGACTTCGCCGCGGGCTTTTCTGCCGCAGGTTTGCCCATGGGTTTCGTCGGTGCTGACGAAGCCGCGGTGGCGATCGGCCTTTGTGCCGTTGGCGTGGCCGGCACAGACGCGGGAACCGCGCGAGCGGGGACCGGTTTAGCTGCCGGGGTGGGCGTCGACTCGGGCTTGGCCGCCAGACGCGCGGCGGCACCTGCTACGGGCGCGGCGGCCGCTTTGGCGGGAAGCTTGGGCTCCGCAGGCTTTGCCGCGGGCGAGTTGTCGCTCGTCACCGGTCCGATGTCGACTGCGCCTCCGCACTTGCTGCACTTGGCCTTGTTGGCCGTGAACGTTGCGGGGATGCGAAAGGTCGCCTTACAGGCGCTGCAGGTGCCGGGGCGGAATTCCATGGGTGCGGTGCGCCGGTTTGGGGGCGCGAAGCAGTCGGCGCCAAGGGCGGCGCAGGGATGAGAACCCGCGGCCGCACCGAAAGGGCGCGAACGCGGGCGAACAGTGTAACCAGGGGCAGGCTCAGGCCAACGGGTGTCTAGCAGCCCGTTGAAAAGGTGCCCTGCTGCGGCTTCGCGATCTTCGCCGTGGCGTCGTCACGCTCGTCGGGCCGTGCTCAGCGGCCAGGAAGGCCGCCTCCGCCGTCCCTCCGTCGCGTTCCTAGCCACGACGAAGATCGCCTCGCCTCGCGACGGGACTTTTTCAA
>CANKOY010000097.1 GCA_947484275.1 Planctomycetota bacterium
CGGAAACCCCTGCCGCCCGAGAGCGTCACCATCGCCAGGCTGCTCTTGGCCAGGGGCTACGCCACGACCGACATCGGCAGGGGGGGCTCGGGGCCGCCGGGTTCGAGCGGCGAACCCGCCAAGCACGGCTGCGACCTGTTATCGGCGGCCTGTGCAAGCGCCAGGGCCACAAACACCGCCCGGGCTTCCTTCACGGCAGCCAGGATCTGATCGAGCTGCCCCGCAACTGGCGCAGGCCACTGGCCGGCGCAGTCACCGGCGGTGTCCATGCTCCGGAGCTGTTCCGCGAGGAGGCGCAGCAGTTCATCGATGGCAACTGCCGGTGGGTGGCAGGCCGCACTAGCCGGAAACCTCTAGGCCGCGCCACGCCAAGGAGAATCCGCATGGACCGACCGAACTCGACGACCTTCGCGGCGATCCGGACGAGGAGCGCGCCATCTCGGACCGACGACCGGAAATTGCGGCGGCCTATCGCCGATCGCGACGTGGAACTTCGCGGAGCAAAGGACCGTTCGCGCGGGAATTCCCAATTCAGGCACGCGCCGCGGCAACGCGCTCGGTGCTCGGCGTCGATGCGTGGCAATCCACGTGCCGCGAGATCGAGGAAGACCGCGCGGACTTCTCCGACGCGATGCGGCTCGCGATTTTTGTGCGCGCGTTGCGCTGGGCGCTCTTCGTGAGACTCCTCGCAAACACTCTCCCCAGAATCCGCAACTCGGCTAGCATCGGCGCCCATGGAAACTCCCAAGAGCCGCTGCGCCGGATGTGGAGTCGAACTCGCCGCCGGCGCGCATCCCTATCGCGGTTACTACAACACCTCGTCCGAGTGCTGGGCTGGTTATACGCAGGTGCTCGCTGTCGAATACCAGGACCCGGTCCTGTTCGCACAGGTCCATCAGTTGACCGTGGACACCTACGCTGTGCAGCACGCGGGCGGCGAGCATCCGGACAAATCCGTGTGCGTTCACCTGGTGGGTTTGCACCTCGTGCTGGAGCGCGATTTCAAGGTCCTCGAAGTTCCGACGCGCCTGCAGAGCCTTGTGGCCAGCGCGCCGTCCTGGCCGCATTTTTCGCTTCCTGGCCGCGGAAGTGCACTGACGGCACACGACGTCTTGAAAGCCGCTTCTTCGCGCGAGCACGCCGGCAAGGTGCGCGAGTGGGCGGATCAGGTCTGGGCCATGTGGAGCGCTCACCACTCGGCGGTTGCAGCTTTGGCCGAGAATTGCTTCTCGGCCAGCGGGCGCGATGCAGCGCGGATTCGCTAGGCGAACGCCTCGAGTTTTCAGTCACAAAAAAACTACCGGCCCGGTGCAAGCGCGCGCGCTCGCACCGGGCCGGAGAAATTTAATGGCTTCGGGGGGACCGTGTCGGTCCCGAGCTCACTCGCCCGAGAGCATCCGGTATGCCGATTCGGCCACCAGACCCGAAACGTCGAGCGTGCCAGCGCTGTACATGGCTTTCAGCTCACTGACTTGCGTGGCGCGTGTGGCCGCATCGCTCTGCGTCGAGCCAGCCCTGATCGCCGTGTCCGCCAGCACTTGCGCACCGCTCGAGACCGAGAGCTGGTCAGGCTGTCCGGCGGCGTGGCGTTTGCGCGCAGCCTCGATGCGCTTGTGGACGGACTGGGCCGCGGCGAATTCCTCCCGGGCGCGCTTGATGCGCTTGGAGCCCGGAAGCTCGGAATCCCCAGTCGGAGTCTGCGGCGGCTGAACGGGCGGACTCGGGATCCGCTCGTGGATCGAATCGCGATTGACCTTCGTCAGATCGATCTTCGACGGTCCGGCGTTAGGCGTGTTGTTGTTCCGAATCTCCATGATTGTCGTCTCCTACCCCAAGGTGGGGAGGGCTCGTGTTCTCTTCCGTTATCGGCACGGGCGGGAGGGGGAAGTGAGTGCGCATTTATTTTGTTCCCAGCCTGGGTGGCCAGGCCGCGCATGCCGATTGCGTGAGAGTGCTTCACAGGGGTTTTCGGCGGCCCGGGCAGGGGCATGAGTCCCGGGCCTGATTTTCGGGCACAGAGCGATCCAATCCTCTCTTTCACAACAGGTTACGTCAGCCTGCCCTTGCGCGGCCGGGGGCCGAATGCACAAGATGAACACATGGACGACCGTGGCCGGGTGCGCTGGATCCTGACACCAGGCGCCCTGGGCCTGTGTGCCTGGGCACTGGGCGGTGTCGCCGGTGCCCTTCAGTCTCCGGGCCAGCCCACCGCCAAGGTGGAGACCCGGATCCAGGCCTCGTACAGCGAGGAGGGCCGGCGGCTCGACGGCACGGTCACTCAGGTCTGGACCAACCCCACCGCAGACAGCGTCCCGGACCTGTGGTTCCACCTTTATTGGAACGCGTTCTCGAACAACCAGAGCACGTTGCTCCAGGAGTCGAAGGGGAAGCTGCGGGACCATGCACTGGAAAGCGGCAGCCCAGGTCAATCCGAGTGGGGCTGGCAACGCGTGACCTCGGTCCTGGTGGAGGGTGAGGAGCGCGTCGGAACCCTGCGCTTTCGTCAGCCCAATGGAGGCTCGCCCGCGGACCGCACCGTTTTCTCAATCGAACTTGCGCGTCCACTGGCTCCCGGCGCCACCGTCGACGTCACGATCCGTTGGGAATCCCAGATGCCGCGCCTGCGTCGCCGCACGGGATACAAGGACGACTTCCTGATGGTCGCGCATTGGTTCCCCAAGCTCGGTGTCTATGAAGGCGGAAGCGGATGGAACTGCCATGAGTTCCACGAGCACACGGAGTTCTTCGGCAACTTCGGCACGTACGACGTCGAGCTCGAACTGCCGGTGCGCTACGAGGGCCACGTCTTCGCCAGCGGCGTTTCGCCGTCGCCGCCGACGCGCCGCGGTGAGCGTGTGATCACGCGCTTTCAAGCGCCGTCCGCGAAGGAACGCACACGCCTGGACGCCGCGGGTCGCACGCCCATGGTTCACGATTTTGCGTGGACCGCCGATCCCGACGTCAAAGCGCGGCGGGACACGTTTCACTTCGACGAGTGGCGCCAGCGCTATCCCGACGAGGTGGCGCGCGCGCAGCTTGCTCTCGGACCTGACCGCAAGCTTGATCTCCCGGAGGTCGAGATCTCTGTGTTGATGCAGCCCGAGCGCGAAGGACTCTGGCGTCGACACTTCGAAGCCGCGTCAGGCGCGCTCTTCTTCTACGGACTGTGGTTTGGTGAGTACCCCTTCGAGCGCCTGACCCTCGTCGATCCTCCCTGGGGCGGCGGCCAGGCCGGGGGCATGGAATATCCGACTCTGATCACCTGTGGCGCGTCACTGTTCGTCGCTCAAGCGCAGCAGGGCCTCGAAGGCGTGACGGTCCACGAGGCTGGTCACCAGTTCCTGTACGGAGTCGTCGCCAACAACGAGTTCGAAGAGGCGTGGCTCGACGAGGGCATCAACTCCTGGGCGGACGCCGAGGTGCTGATCCGGAGCTATGGCCCCCGCGTGGAGACCACGGCCTACTCTGGGCTGCACTACGAAGGCGTGACGCCGTTTCCGGTCGCGGGCGGCAGCGGCTTCGCGAACTTGATCTCGGGCAGAGCGCTCGACCTGCCCTGGACGGATTTTCGCCTGCGACCTTTGCGCTCCAGTGGCTTCGTGGACTTCTGGCGCGACATGCCCTTCTTGACCTTCGTCGAGTCAGCGGTGGATCAGCGCTGGGCGGACCGCATTGCTTACCTCCGCGCGCCCGCGACGGATCCGCTCGGCGTGAGCTGGTCGTACCAGAGCCGTGAGACCTACCGCGTAGGCTCGTACATGAAACCGGCCGTGGCCCTGCGCTCCGTGCCCGGCGTCCTCGGCGAAAACGGCGACGAGCGCTTGCTGCGCGGCCTGCGACGCTACGCCGATGCGATGCGCTTTCGCCACGCGCGCAGCGCCGATTTCGAGCGCGAATTCAGCGCCGGTGCCGACGCCGATCTTGGCTGGTACTTCGACGATCTCTTTCGCGGCACCGGCACGATCGATTGGAGCATCGAAGTCAGCGAGCGAGAGTTCCCCCAACCCATGGGCTTCTTCCAGCCCGAGTCCGCAGCGCCCTTTGCGCATCGCGCCAAGACGCAGGCCGATGACGTGCAGCAGGAGCTCGAGGTCCTCGTCCGCCGCGCGGGCGAACTGTGCCTGCCCGTGGACGTGCGCTGGACTTTCGACGACGGCAGCAGCGAAACCGTGCGTTGGACGCGGGAAGAGCAGCAGCTCTCGCGCTGGAAGCGCTTCAAGCGCGTGGGGGCGAAGAAGTGTGTTTCCGCGGCAATCGATCCTGAGCGCGCCTACTACCTGGACAGAAACCTCTCCGACAATCAGTGGTTCCTGAAGAAGGACGTCGTCGCACCCTGGCGCTGGGCCGAGCGCGCGTTCTCTCGCGCATCGCAATGGCTGCACTTCCAAGGTGGCCTGGGTGGCTGATCGCGCTCAGGACGCCGCAGTGCAGAGCGCACTCCCCATTCCTGGGCGAGTGGTTTTTCTGCGCGCTCTGATCGCGGCGCTGGCCCGTCCACCGATTTGGATCCTGACGGCGACCCTGACAGCGCTTCTGGCCCTGACCGCGGCGATTCCGTGGCTCGAGTGGTTCGACCAGGCGATCTCGCATCGCTATGCGCCGGGCGCGATGATTCGCGGATTGAGCGAGACGTTCAGCTTCGAC
>CANKOY010000098.1 GCA_947484275.1 Planctomycetota bacterium
CTTCCCCAACGAAGCTTCGCTGCTCAGACTGGTCAGCGCCGTGCTGGCCGAGATCAGCGAGGACTGGGAGACCGGACGCATCTACCTCACACTGGATAACGGCTAAACCGCCTCGATGAGCGAATTACAGAAAAGACATTGCTCAGCCCTCATGACCGGCGGGGAGATCAAGTCGGAACTGATCGACATGTCGATCCACGGCATGCAGGTTCGCGCACCGCGGGCACTCGTCAAGGAACTCGACGGCTGCAACCACGTGTCCCTGCGCTTCAAATTGCCCAATCGCAACGAGGAGATCTCGGGGCGCGGCGCGATTCTCCGCCGAGTCCAGTCCCGCGACATGGTGACCCTCGGCCTGGCCTTCGATCTGCTCCAGGAACAGGGGATTTCCAAGCACACGGCGGCGCTGAATTCCTGGCTCGTGCACCGGGCCAATGAGATTTCGAAGTGGGACAGCTCGCTGACCAAGCCAAACGCGGCCTGAGGGATCGCTCGCCGCGCGGGATCGTCGAACTCGGCTTCCACGAACGAAATTCGGGCCCATGGCGACCCTGTAATGTCCCTGGGGCGTGACCGGTCGCTTTGATCCCTGAGCGAACTCACCACTTCGCTCCACTTCGGGGTACGTTGGATGGCGTCACTCACCCCCACGTCCATGAAAGCCACCCTGCTCAGGGCCCTGGTCCTCGCCAGCGCATCCACCAGCCTCCTCGCCCAAGGGCCGCCGGGCTATTACTCCTCTGTGAATACGACGAGCGCGAGCACGTTGCGCGCAACGCTGCACGCCGTGATCGATGATCACGTCAAGATCCCCTACACGGCAACCGCGACGGACACGTGGGATGTGCTCAATCTCGCGAGCGAGGATCCGACCAACACGTCGAAAATCCTCGACCTCTACAAGAATCAGAGTCTGACCAAGGAGACCGGCGGCAACAATTTCTACAACCGCGAGCACACCTGGCCCAACAGCTACGGCTTCCCCGACGACACTTCGTGCAACTACGCCTACACGGATTGCCACATGCTGTTTTTGTGCGACATCGCGTACAACGCGACGCGCGGCAACGCGCCCTATCGCGCCTGTGTGGGATGCTCGGAGCTGACCACGCTTTTCAACAACGGTCTGGGCGGCGGCAGCGGAGTCTACGTTGGCAATTCGAACTGGAGCAACGGCTCGGATTCGGCGAGCAACTTCGAAACCTGGATCGGCCGGCGCGGCGATGTGGCTCGCGCGATCCTGTACGCCGATGTGCGCTACGAGGGCGGCACCCACGGAAGCAACGGCTGCGCGGAGCCGAATCTGATCGTCACCGACAGCCAGACGTTGATCGCGAACTCGGCCACGGGCAGCAACGAGTCGATCGCCTACATGGGCATCAAGGCCGTGCTGGTGCAGTGGAGTCTCCAGGATCCGCCCGACGCCTGGGAGAGGCACAAGAACGACGTGGTGTTTGCCTACCAGCAGAACCGCAATCCGTTCATCGACCATCCCGAGTGGGTTGGTTGCCTGTTCGCGGGGACGTGCCCGGCGCCCACGGCCTATTGCACGGCGAAAGTGAATTCACTCGGTTGCACGCCGGCGATTTTTGGCAGCGGAGTTTCGAGCGCCAGCACGGGCAGCGGTTTCGCGGTCTCGGCCTCGGGCGTGATCAACAACAAGCCGGGCCTCTTGATCTACGGCAACACGGGTCGCGCTGCGGTCGCGTTTTCCGGCGGCTTGCGCTGCATCAACGCCCCGATCAAGCGCTCGATCCCGCTGAATTCCGCGGGATCTCCGCCGCCGAACAACTGCTCTGGCGTGTACACGCTCGACATGAACGCATTCGCCGTGGGCGCCCTGGGCGGAACACCCGCCGGTTTCCTGATCGTCCCCGGTTCGGTGGTCGACGCGCAATTCTGGGGCCGCGACAGCGGCTTCCCCGCGCCGAACAACGCGACGCTGTCCAACGGTCTGGAGTTTGCGGTCGGACCGTGACCAAGCGGCGAATGGGAAGGGCGGTTCGCCGGTGTAGCCATCGCAAGTTCGAGGTCCTCCGCGAGAAGCAACTCGCGCAACGGCTGCATGCGCTTCGCGCTATCCTGCGCAGATGCTGATCGCCGTTTCGATGCTCCTCGCGAGCCTGTGCGCAATGCTGCCCCCGCTTGCGACTTGCGCGCCTCGCTCGGGCGCGCGGGCCGGGGCCGACGAGGCGGTTGGCGAACTTGCCACGCGCCTGCGGAATCCAGCGCTGTCTCCAGAAGATCGCGCCGCGATCGAGGAGCGGCTCTTGGCCCTGGGCGAGAATGGCGCGCGCGCCCTGCAGCACAATCTCGAAGATCGCGCGCGACGAATCGAGGAGCGCGTGAAGAGGGCCGAGAAGGGCTACAGTACCCGTCTAGAGCGCGCGGCAAAAAAACTCCTCGATTCGCGCCTCGATCGCGCGGCCACAGCAGAGGTTGAACAACTGCGCAAGCAGGTGAACGCACTGCGCGCCGACGACGGATTGACGAAGGATCGCATTCACGCAGAGGGCGATCCCGCCCGCGAACGGCTCGCGCAAATTCTGCAGGTGGAGCCCGCGGCGGTCATGGGGCACGACAGGGAATTGGCGGCGATCCAGCAGTCGCAGATTCTCGACCTCGAGATGCTCGTCCAGATCTTCGGCCAGTGGCAGCGCTGCAACGCGGCCTTGCCGGAGAGCAAGCGCTCGAAGTCCCTCGCCGATCCTGCCCAGCGCGGCGTGGACCTCGCGGAAATGGAACACTGGGTCTGCATCCTCACCACGCCCATGGCCGACGCTGACCGCGCTGTTCTCGATCAGAATCGCGTCCTCGGGGCGCAACTCACGGATCCCGAAGAAGCGGCGGGCGTGCTCGATCTCAATCGCCTGCGCCTTCTGTTGGGCCTTCGCGCCCTAGCCCTCGACGTCAAACTTTGCGCCGCCTCGCGCGATCATTCCAACGACATGCGCGCGTTGGGTTTCTTCGACCACACGTCGCCGGTCGACGGCAAGAAAACGCCCTGGGATCGAGCGGCGCGTTTTGGCACGGGCGCCGCAGCCGAGAACATCGCTGGGGGCCAGGACACCGGCGCCGGCGCGAACCTCGGATGGTGGTACAGCCCCGGTCACCACAAGAACATGCTCGGCAACTTCGGCCGCATCGGACTTGGCCGCGGCGGACAGTTGTGGACGCAGATGTTTGGCTAGGCTCCGGGCACGGGCGACCTCATGCCTGCGGGCGAAACGAACTCGCGACCATAGCGCGCGATGTCCTTCCCCTAGGGATGCAGGGCGCGAGATTCCCTGGCCTGCGACCAAAGCTGCATCCGATCGAACTCCGGCCTTCGCGCTTGATCCGCGGTCAGGCGCCTGTGCTACCGTAAGTCCGCCTCGGGGAGCGTTTTTCACGAGGCATTCGTCCCTACCCCTGAGGAGTCCCATGCGAATCAGATTCGGTACGTTCGTTTCGTGTGTTTCGTTCCTGGTCGCCGGTTCGTTCACCGCGCCCGCCAGTGCACAGATGTCGAATGGCGGCGTGCCGCCGAGCCGCTGGACAAAATTCGAGCAGCCTTTGCAGGTGCTCCAACTTCCTGCGATCGACAACAACGCACAACTCGCGCAACACGCCCGGCCGCGACCGGGACAGCCGCAGCGCTACGGAGTTGTGGTCCCGGTCGACCTCACCACCGATGAAATCGGCGCATGGGAAGTGTTGCCGAGCCGCGATCTCGTCTGGCGCTGCGCAATCCGCTCGCCGGGAGCACGCTCGCTCTCCGCGGTTTTCAGCCAGTTCCACACGCCCTTCGGCGCTGAGCTGTACGTCCACGCACCCGGCGACTCGCGCACGCTTGGCGCCTACGTCGATCTGAACGCCAATCCCGATGGCACGTTCGCGTTCGAGCCGCTAGAGGGCGACGAAATCGTGCTCGAGTACTTCGAGCCGGCCGACGCGCCGTTCAAGGCCACGATCCAGCTGGCCACAGTGGTCCACGACTTCCTCGGCGTCTTGGATGCGCTGAATCCGTCGCCCGAGCC
>CANKOY010000099.1 GCA_947484275.1 Planctomycetota bacterium
CCATCCGGCGCTGTCCGACGACCCGCGATCGCCCACCCACCCAGCCGCGGGACACGGAAACCTGCCCAAATCACCGGGCCTCCGCCCCCATCACCGCCGCTGGTGCCACCATGGATGAAGGATCAGGGGCTTGGAGCGCCTATCCTCTGTGCTACCCTGCTCCTGTGCGCAGCCAGGCATCGGGCTGCTTCCAGGTCCAAGGTCAGGAAATCGCGCGCCTACCGTCTGGCCGCAAACGCGAACTGCAGGACAGCCCATTTCGCCCCAGCCGTCTCTGGTGTACCTCGCCATGATGAACCGCATCGCCTCGGCACTGAGCTTCGTGGTCCTCCCGCTGACCATCACGGGCTGCGTAACCGTGCATCCTTCGGTTGTTTCGGATGCTGGTGCGGCCAAGGACGCTGCGGCCAGTCCGACTCTGAAACAGGTCGCACAGCGAGTCCTGAAACGGAGAGTAGCTGTGTTGCGATTCTCCAACGAAACCAAGTACGGCACCGGTGCGTTCGGCGGTGCATTCGGGGTTCCGATCGAGGAGCAGGCGGCAGACATCCTGAAGACTCGCCTCGTCGAATCGGACAAGGTCGTGTTGATCGACACCGAGGGTTTCCTCGGAGGTGAATCGAACTTGGCGGCGCTAAGAGCAGACTTCGCGATTGTGGGCTCGGTGTCGGAATTCGGGCGCAGCACGACCAGCGACACCGGTGTCTTCAGCCGCAGCAAACGTCAGGTTGCTCACGCGGCGGTAAACCTGCGACTGATCGACGGCAGGACGGGCAAGGCGGTGTTCGCCGAAGAAGGCTCAGGCACGGCTGAGGTCGAGGTTGGACGCGTGCTCGGTGTCGGCGCTGACGCGGGCTACGACTCATCGCTCAACGACAAGGCAATCTCCGCTGCGATTTCCAAACTGGTCAGCAACATTCTCGAACACATGATGGACGCGCCGTGGCACACGGGCGTGCTTAAGGTCGACGGTGAGACTCTTTTCATCGCTGGTGGTGAACTGCAGGGCCTGAAACTGGGCGATCGCTTTGCGATCATGAAGCACGGCGAGTTTGTGGCAAACCCTCAGTCCGGCGGAACGATCGAGTTGCCGCGGACGGCTGTCGCCAGGATTGAGGTCACGGCTTTCTTCGGTGCAGGTCCCGACGATCAGGGCTCCGTATGCCGGTTAATCGACGGTTCCTTGCTGGAACTGGCGCTGTCCGACCTGATCGTGGAGGAAATCCGATGAACGCGCGCGTGTTGATCCTCGCCCTCGCCCTGGCAGGTCCGATCAGTGTGGGCTGCGCTCTCAAGCGAACGACAGCGCAGACTGTGGACACCGGATACCTATCCTTCCGCGGTGAACGCGGCGGGCTGCTGCTCCAAGTTGACGAGAACGAACCGCGGTCTCTCGCAATCTCAGGTCGTGACGTGCGCTTCGAAATTGCTCCTGGACGGCGTCACGTCCGCGTGCGGCGCGGAAAAGACATCGTGGTCGACCGCGTCGTCTTCGTCTCGCACGGCGAGGTGTTCGAGGTGGTGCTGCCATGAGGGTGGCAATACTCTCGGCGCTCGCAGTTCTGACGACGGCATGCGTGAGCCAGCGCTGGCCGAACTACGATGCTTCGCTCTACGCGATCTCAACCGAACCCGGCGCGCCTGCCTACGAAGCGCACGCCAAACTGCTGGAGGCGTGGAGCGGGGATGAGGGCGGCCTACCGCCGGGCCTCGCAGCGGAGGAGGGCTTCTACGTTGGTCTCCTCGGCCGCTTTGATCAGGCGCAAGTCTTGTTCGATCTTGAGGTCAAGCGCTACCCCGAGTCAGCCGCCTTCGTCGCCGCGCTGCGTGAACTCGTCATCCCGCACGAAGCATCCGCAGCCGTCAAGGCAACACCATGAGGCAGCTCGCATTGGCTTTGTTCGTCGTCATCCTGGCCTGCGCCTGCACAGCGACGCCTGCGGTCGATGACTACGCCGCATTCTACGAGCACCAACCGAGGACGATCCTGGTGTTGCCGGTGCGCAACGAAACCACCTCGGCGGAGGCACCGGGAGCTTTTCAGAGCACGATTGCGAGTCCATTGATCCAGCGCGGGTACTACATTTTTCCCGTCCTGCCCACGCTGGACGTGATGCGCGCCGAAGGAATCTTCGAAGGCGAGGAGCTCGTCGGAACGCCGCCGGCTCGGTTTAAGGAACTGCTCGGGGCTGACGCAGTGCTCTACATCACACTGCACACCTGGGATACGAGCTACGCCGTCCTGGCCAGCGGTGTAACCGTGGCGATGACCTACCAGTTGGTCGACACATCAACCGGCGCCACGCTGTGGAAGGACGATGCTAAGCGCACGATCCAATCACAGGCGAGCGGCAGCTTGCTGGCGATGGCGATAAACGCTGCGATCACGGCAATGAGTACCCAGTATGTCTACCTCGCAAGGGAGGCAAACATTGCGGCCTTGGCCAGTCTGCCAGCGGGTCAGATGAACCGGAATTTTGAGACGGAGCGTACGCGCTACTTAGATGTAGCCGCGCGTGCAGCTGCAAGAAAGGCGAACAAGCAATCCGATCCTGACAACGAGTAACGGGCCGGCTGCGAGCCACGGTAAGAGTCCGACGGATCCAGGTCGACGGTGCCGTGTCCACTCACGGACAGGAATCGCGCGTGCAATCGATCGTCGCCTGAGAGTTCTGGATGGAACGTCGCGGCGAGCAGGCCGTCCTGCTCGACTAGCACCGGCTCGCGTCCGCGACGGGCCAGCACGCGCGCTCGTTCACCGAGTTTGGCGAAGCGCGGCGCGCGGATGAAGATCGCGCGCAGCGGGCCGCCGTCGAGCCCGTCGATCGCGATCTCGTCCTCGAACGAATCGACTTGGCGTCCATAGGCATTGCGCTCCAGTGTCGCGTCGAGCAAACCCAGACGCGGCGGACGCGAACCGTCGTCGCGGCCGAGCAGGATCGCGCCGGCGCAGGTGCCGAAGAGCGACAACTCGCCGGCGGCGTGGCGCGCGCGGATCGCGTCGCCGATTCCGAACAGTTCCAGAAGGTGATGCAGCGTCGTGGACTCGCCGCCGGGGAGGATCAAGTGCGTCAGATCGCGCAGATCCTCGGCGCCGCGCACGAGCAGCGGTTCGAAGCCCAGTCGGCGCAGGACCCTCGCATGCGGCTCGAAGGAGCCCTGCAGCGCGAGCACGCCGACTTTTTTCGCGCGCGCCATCGCGTCCTCACCACCCGCGCGTCGCGAGCAACTGCTCGGGCTCCAGACTCTCGATCGACAGCCCCTTCATCGCCGCGCCGGATTCCCGCGCCGCCTCGAGCAGCACGCGGCGGTCCCGGAAACCCGCGGTCGCCTTGACGATCGCCGCCGCCGTGCGCGCGGGGTTTTCGCTCTTGAAGATGCCGGAGCCCACGAACACTGCTTCGGCGCCGAGCGCCATGACCAGGGCCGCGTCCGCCGGCGTCGCGACTCCGCCCGCCGCGAAGTTCGGGACCGGCAGGCGCCCGAGCGCATGCACGGCGAGCACCTGCTCGTAGGGCGCGCGCAGCTCCTTGGCGAGGGCCATCAGCTCCTCGCGCGGCGCGCCGGCCACGCGACGGATCTCGGCGTTGACGAGCCGCAGGTGGCGGACCGCCTCGACGATGTTCCCGGTGCCCGCCTCGCCCTTCGTGCGGATCAAGGCCGCGCCCTCGCCGATGCGGCGCAGGGCCTCGGCCAGGCAGGTCGCGCCGCAGACGAAGGGGACCTTGAAGCTTGCCTTGTCGATGTGATGCTCGCTGTCCGCGGGGGTGAGCACCTCGCTCTCGTCGATGAAGTCGACGCCGAGCTCCTCGAGGATCCAGGCCTCTCGTCCGAGCCCGATCTGCTCGCGCTGATCAGCGCTGCCTCTGTCCAGAACAGCGCCGCACTGCCCGCCGAGAGCCAGCCGCCCACGGCGCGCCTGGGTCGGCGCAGCGACGTTCGCGCGCAATTCGTGCCCGGTTCGCTGTGCTGCGA
>CANKOY010000100.1 GCA_947484275.1 Planctomycetota bacterium
CCATCCGGCGCTGTCCGACGACCCGCGATCGCCCACACACCCAGCCGCGGGACACGGAAACCGGCCCAAATCACCGGGCCTCCGCCCCCATCACCGCCGCTGGTGCCACCATGGATGAAGGATCAGGGGCTTGGAGCGCCTATCCTCCGAGTTCCCACGGCTTGGCTTGGTGCGCGTGGATGCGTTCGACAGCCTGCTGGTCGATCTGCGCAACAGCATGAAGTAAGTTGCGGCTGTACTCATTCAGCGCATCCTGCGCGTTGCTTTGCGGCGCGCGCCAGCTCAAGATCGGTGCCGTTCCTGGCAGAAACAAGGGCTCTCTCATGGCAGAAATTCTCGACACCCACCGCCGCGCGCTCGCCGTCAACCTCGATCTCACGAGCTACGGCTCGTTTGCCGAGATCGGCGCCGGACAGGAAGTTTCGCGTTGGTTCCTGCAAGTCGGCGGCGCAGCCGGCACGGTGGCGCAGACCATTTCCGCCTACGACATGGTCTTCAGCGATGCGATCTACGGCAAGGGCGAACGCTACGTCTCCCGCGATCGGGTCAAGGAGATGCTCGACCACGAGTATCCGCTGCTCCTGTCGCGCCTCGGTCCGGTACGCGGCGCAAAGACGCGCTTCTTCGTGTTCGCCGACACTGTCTCGGCGCGCAATTACTCCGGCACGAACGAATGCCACGGCTGGCTGGGCCTGCGCTTCCAGGCCAAGCCGGGCGACGCGCCGAGCGATGTCCTGCTGCACGTGAATCTGCGTGACCCGACCAACTTGCTGCAGCAGCAGGCTCTGGGAATCGTGGGCGTCAACCTGATCTACGCGGCCTTCTTCAAGCTGGAGAAACGCGGGCGCACGCTGGCCACGCTGCTCGACGGCCTCGGGCTGGAACGGCTCGAAATCGACTTCGTGGAGCTCTCCGGCCCCGCGTTCGCCGGCGCCGACGAGCGCGCGTTGGGACTCGAACTCGCGCGCGCCGGCCTGGCCAACGCCGTCGTATTCACGCAGCGTGGCCGGCTTGCGACTCCGGGCGAGTTCTTGCGCAAGAGCCCGATCGTGCTCGAGCGCCGCACTTCGCGCGCCGGTGGCCCCGACGCCGGACGCCGCCTCGCCGGCGCTGCGCGCCAGCTCGCACGCGAACTTCCCAAGCTCGAGCGTCCACCGCTCGCGCTGTTCGAGCTGCCGCTGTTCAGCGCGCAGAACTCGCGGGTTCCGTCGGCGGCTGCGTTGCAACGGCAGTGCGCCGAGCTCAATGCGCAGGGCGTGCCGGTTCTCGTGACGCGCTACTCGAAGGCATTCCAGCTGAGTGATTTCCTGCGGCGCTACACCCGCGAGCCAGTGATCCTCACGGTTCGCGTCGACACGCTGGTCGAAATCCTGCGCGCGGGCGCAGAGCGCGAACTCGCCGGCGGAGTGTTCGAGGCGCTGGGCAAACTGCTGAACAAGGAGGTGCGCATGTTCGTCGAGCCGCTGCCGGCGCCTAGGCTGCGCGCGGCCTTGAAGCGTGCTGAAATCAAGAAGCAGAGTGTGAGTTTTCCGACCAACGGAATCGTGCACGTCGGCGATCTCGAGCTCGCGCCGCCCCTCGATCATTTACTGGCGTACCTGCTCGGATCCGGATGGATCGTGCCGTTGGAGCAGAAGCGTGGCCGGGGCTCGCGCGCGTAGTACCGAACGACCGAGTCAGCTACCCGACTACCCCATTTTTCGTCCTGTACGCGCGCCCCAGCGATCAGGCACGCCGAAAAAGTGGGATAGTCGGGTAGCTGACTCGGTCCCGAAGTGGCGATGCGCGCAGTTCCTTTGGTAGTCTCTTCGCCGCGCCGCTCCACGCACGAAAACAAACCGAAGCGAACCCCATGAAATCAATTTTTGTCCTGCTGCTGCTGGCGTTGCTCGCCGCAGTGCCCATGTCCTGCAAGTCGACGCCGTCGGATGTTCCGTGCATTTGCGGCACGGCGATGGGCGACCTGGAAGGCTGCGCGCATGCCTTGTGCATCGCGGGCAAGAACAACCCTGAGAATCCCAATTGCGTGTGCGGGAAACTCGAGATCCCCGCGGACAAGAAGAACTAGCCATGCGTACCACACTCACGGGTCTGTTGCTGTTCGCCTTTGCGGCCCTGCCTGCTTCGGCGGCGACGCTGAAACTCAAGGACGGAAGCTCGGTGCAATGCAAGGTCCAGAAATACGACACGGCCACCAAGACCCTGTACGTAAAACTGGACGACGGCAAGGACGCGCAATACGGCATGGACCAGTTGGACGCGCGCAGCGTCTATCTGGTCAACGCCAGTCTCATTCCGGATGGCGACGCCAAGGCCCAGCTGCTCGCCGCCAATTTCGCGCGCGACGCCGGCCTGTATGCCCACGCCGCTCGGCGCTACAAGGACGCCGCGAAACTCGACCCGTCGATGCAAGGCACGGTCGACGCTGAAATGGCCGCGCTGCGCCACTCGGCGGCCACGTTGTGCATCACGAACGCGCGCGCCGCGGCGGCCAAACAGGACTTCAAGGATGCCGAACGCTGGCTGAAGATCCTGATCGAGAAGCTGCCCAACGAGCCCGAAGCTGCCCAGGCCAAGACGGCGCTCGATCAGCACTACTCGCAGACTCGCGCGACAAAGATGTCCGAAACCGAGGCCAAGTCCTCGGACGCGCTGAAGAAGGACGTCGCCGCGGGCAAGCAGCGCTACGAGCAGATGGTCGAGAAGACCAAGAAGGGCCTGCAGTCCAACGGCAGTTCGCAAGCCAAGGGCCTGTTCAATTCCGCGCTCGCCGATGGCGAGGCGGTGCTCAAGGAACTCGACCGGATCGAGAAGAAGTACACCGATCCCCAGACGCGCGAGCAGGCCACGTCCTACCGCAAGATGGTCATCGACCAGATGGTGGACGTGCACCTGCACATCGCCAGCTCGCTGGCCACGCAGTCGGACTACAAGGGTGCCCAGCGCGAGGTGAGCGCCTGCCTGGCGCTTGACCCGAAGAACGAGAGCGCGCTGTCGATGCGCGTGCGCCTCGAGGACTACTCCAGCCGCGGAATCGGTTGGGGACTCGGCTGGTAACGTTCGCGCGCGGAGCTACCGAACCAGGCTCGACTTCGAAACCAGCGATGCGATCGAACGGCGCAGGCCAGTGCCCGCGCTGATGCCGGTGCTCGGACTGCCGAGTGAGCCTCCAATCCTCGCGCGTGCGCGCGTCAGCGAAGAACTGGACTTCAGCGCGTGATATGGGCACGAGGGACATGCCGCCGCGCGCACGCTCCGCGTGCGCGCAGGGCGGCGCATTGCCTGGCGAGTCGCAG
>CANKOY010000101.1 GCA_947484275.1 Planctomycetota bacterium
CTGCGTGTGCGCCCACTGCGCATCGACGCCGTCGCACTGTCGAAGTAGACGCAGGAGTCAGGTGCTTATCCGGCGCCTGACTACCCACGTTCAATTCGGCAACGCGAAACGGTGCAATACGGTCCCGCGGTGCTTCATCGCCCACAGCTCCGACCCGTCGGGAGCGAGGCTGATGGACCATGGGTAACCCCTGGAGTCTGCGCCGGGGATCTTGAAAACGCTGCACGTGCCGTCGGCCGCGGACACGACGCAAGCGGACGATTTTCCGTTGCTGAACGCGATCCAACGCCCACCGAACTTAAGTTGATCGTCGAACCACATTTCGAATCCGGTGACGGGCAGTTGGCCCTGCGGCTCGCCGGTGCTTGAGTAAAAACACAATGTCCCGGTGTGGGCATGGCGCCCCCGTCCGCGGTCCAGCACCGCCACTGAATCGTCAGGGCCGCAAGCCAGCGCGCGGATGTCTTCGAAGAAGTCTCCGTCGGGGCGCCGATCGGTGGCGAAGCGAAGCTCCCCGTCCGCGCCGAAGTGACGCAGTCGGATGCCGTTCAGATAGTCGTGACTCGCCGCCCAGCGCCCGCCTGTGCGCGGCGCGAAGGCAATGCGGTTGCCGCCCAGATCCACTGGACCAATGCGCACGCCATCGGCTCCGAAGGCGATGAACTCACTACCGCCGTGGTCTGGATGCACGTAGATCGTCCCATCCGCGGCTGTCACCACGGCGTCGATCGCGTACGCATTGTGGAAGTCGGCCAGTGCCGGGATGCAAGTGACTTCGAGGCTAGCATCGGGCCCAAAGAGCTGCACCGCGTAGCTCCATCGGTCCCACAGCGCGCAGCGGCCCGCCCCGTCGAAGAGGCTGCCGCCGAGTTCCGACAGCTGCAGCGGATTGGGCGCGATTCCGAAGCGAACGGCGAGCTCCACCGTCTTCGCCGCCCCGAGCTCGAGGATCGGAAGCGCCACGGCCTCCACTGGCACGTCGACTTCGTACGGCGCACGGGCAACCTCGCGCACCGTCCAGCCCGTGGCGCCGCTTGGATCGCGCGCGACTTCGTAAGTGACGCGCTGCGCCGAGGCCACGTGGCGCACTTCGAAGCGTCGGTCGATGCGCGTGTCGAGTATGGCGCTCCGAGCGTGCAACTCCTCGAAGAGCCGCCAGGACGCAGTGCCCTCCTCGATGTGAAGATCCCCGGGCAATGGCAGCGACCAAACGAGTTTCCACGCTTCGTCGTAGAGCGCGAATTCGGATCCGTCGCCCCCGCCGCGAACCGGCGCTTCGCCCCAGGTGTCCCACTGCGCGAGAACCAATGGCGTCCCGCGGATTGCGGCAAACCCGAAGGTCGAGTAGTGATCGGCGGGCTTCTCGAAGACGCGCGCCGGGCGCACAACGTCGAGTTCCTTTGCCGGCGAAAGCTGGTAGATCCACCAACCCTCGTCGCGATCTTCCCCCTTCGGATGATCGACAGAGACGATCGCGATTTTGCGCTCGGGTTGGAGGATGATTCGATTCGCCAGGGGCTCGGGCGGCGCGTGCATATCCGAGCGCCCATCGCGCTGCGTCTCGTCCACGAGGAGCGTATTGCCGTCCGCACCCAGGAGCGCGACGACGAACGCGCCGCTGTGGGACCAAATTCCGTCGAGGTAGCCGTAGCCCGCGCTAACGCCGTCGTCGCCGATAGCCGCGTCGCGGAAAGTGAACGGCTTCTCGCCGGTCCATTTCACGACGCCCTGCTTCGAGATCTTCACGGTCGACTTGCCCGCGCCCTTCCTCTCGCTGGGATTGACGTGCAGGGTCCACTCGCCGGACGGAGACACGTACGTGCGCGGCTGGAGCGACGCATCGGTCTCGATGCGTTGCACGAGCGCCAGTGTGAGTGCGGCGAGGAGCAGCATGGTCTTTCCCGTTGACGAGCGTATCCCCTTCAGGTGGAGGGGTGACGATCCGCGCCCGGAGTCTGGCGAATTCGAACGACACTGATGACATGGGCCGAAGTCGACCCTGGTGCCGTTACTTCACAGCGACACGCCGTACTCGTCGCCGCCGATCGGATACTGGGGGCCGCCGGGGCCGCCGATCGCGTCCTTCCAGGGATCGGGACGCGGCAGGGGTGGCACCACACGCAGGCTCACTTGCAGCGCCGCGTGGTAGCCCGCGCCGCGCACGATGCCGCGCAACAACAGGGCCAGCAAACCGAAGAGGAACAGGAACAGCACCGGCATCCAATCGCCGGGCGCGCCCAATCCGCCCTGCATGACTCTCGCCGACAGGGCCACGCCGACCAACCCCGCCGCTTCCACGAACCACAGAGCTGCCAGCGGCGTGAGCGTGCGCACGGGATGTCGCAACAGTGTCCACCATGTGCACACGCCGGCCCACACCGCCGAATTCGTGTCCTGTAGCGCCATGCGCGCGCGCGTGTAGGTTCCCCATGCAAGCACCACTGCGAAGCATGCGGCGTACAAACCGTCCTGCGCGAACACCACGCGTCGCGCCGTCAGCTCCGAAGACAGCACTTCCAGGTTTCCGTCCACGGCGCCGAACAAAAACGACATCGCCCACTTCCAGGGCGTCTCGTACAGAAGCCAACCGGCCACGTGCAGCGAGAGGAGCGTCAATGGAATGACGCGCGCGAAGCGGAAGAAAAATCGCGAGCCGCCGTGGAAAAACCGCTGCACAGAATGACCGCGCGTGCGCTCGAGGAAGACCTGAAGCCAGCCGCCCGCGCAGAACGCGCCGATCAACATCGCAAGCAACGCCAGGCCCGCGCCGGTGCCGCGGGCCGCGACCACTTGGGAACCTGTGCCCAGTTGCGAGTCGAAGCTGAACGTCTCGCTCAATCCGCGAATCATCGCGCCCGGCGCATAGCGATGCGAGATCGCCTGGTCGAACCACTCGAGCCACGGAATCGCCGCGGTCAGGGCCAGAAGCGCTGTCAGGGTCGCTGTCAGGATCCAAATCGGTGGACGGGCCAGCGCAGCGATCAGAGCGCGCAGAAAAACCACTCGCCCAGGAATGGGGAGCGCGCTCTGCACTGCGGCGTCCTGAGCGCGATCAGCCACCCAGGCCACCTTGGAAGTGCAGCCATTGCGAGGCGCGAGAGAACGCGCGCTCGGCCCAGCGCCAGGGTGCGACGACGTCCTTCTTCAGGAACCACTGATTGTCAGAGAGGTTTCTGTCCAGGTAGTAGGCGCGCTCAGGATCGATTGCCGCGGAAACACACTTCTTCGCCCCCACGCGCTTGAAGCGCTTCCAGCGCGAGAGCTGCTGCTCTTCCCGCGTCCAACGCAC